>JBAZTO010000001.1:0-200168 GCA_041661865.1 Phycisphaerae bacterium
AGGCCGTCGATCGTCGTGGCACATATTTCGCCATCAAGCGCATGCGTCAGTTCATCGACGCTAAGATCGCAGAGGACAAAGAACGTGAAACCAACGCTCAACCGAAAGCCTAATGCCATGAAGAAGACTTCCGTTTCTGCTCTCAAGACCACCAAGCCGGCCCGCCTGACCAATACCTTCATGCCCGTCGACGGTAATGTCGACGACCTCGAGTACGTCAGCTGGATCCACCGCATGCAGCTGCGCTTCCAGAACCTCGTCGGCTCCGGCGACGTTCCGCTGTTTGAGGCTGAGATCGATGACCTGTTCGCCATCTACCTCTCGGCCATCCCCGCTGCACAGCGACAGTACCACAACTGCGGCGAGTGCCGCCGGTTCATCAACCGCTTCGGCACCCTGCTTTACGTCGACGACAAGAACCACCTGCGCTCGGCGATCTGGGACGTGGATGACGCTCCCGAGTTCTACAAGCCAGTCGTCTACTGCATGATCCATGCCGTGGTCACGGCTGGCATCCGCCGGGTGTTCTACAGCAGCGAGCGCCACTGGGGCACGGCCCGCACGGGAGCCTGGACGCACTTCGCCCTGGCTGCTCCGGTCTGCCTCGTCCACAACGAGCGCGCCCGCACGGCCGGCCAGAAGATGGCTGAGAAGGTCGAAGACTTCAAGACCATGCAGCGAGCGCTGCTCGAGTTCAGCTACGAGACCGTCATCCAGGCGACGGGCCTGCTGAAGTCCGAAGCGCTCTACCGGGCCGAGAAGGTCCTGGGGCCGTGCGAATGGCTGCTCGACCTGATGACCTGCGTGAAGGCAGCCGAGGGCGCCGTCATGAAGGAGCAGGTCCTGTGGAAGGCCGTCGCCACCGCGCCGGCTGGCTTCTGCCACCCGCGCAGCTCCATGGTCGGCACCCTGCTCGAGGATCTGCAGGCTGGCAAGAGCGTCGCCGACGCCGCCCGCAGCTTCGCAGCCAAGATGCACCCCCTGCTCTACCAGCGGCCCCAGGCCGCGCCGGCCGCCGGCACCATCGCCCAGGCCGAGAAGCTGGTCGAGAAGCTCGGCATCGAGCCGTCCCTGAAGCGCCGCTTTGCCACCCCGGACGACGTCTCCCAGGCGATCTGGCGGCCTCAGGGCCACCGGCTGGCCCAGGCGGGGCGTGGAGGGGTTTTCGGCCACCTGAAAGCAAAGAACAAGAAGCACGAGCCTCCCATGACCGACGGCGCCCTGGTCACCATGACCTGGGATAAGTTCGTTCGGACCCTGTTGCCCGAGGCCTACACCATCGACCTCCTGGTGCCCTCGATGGGCAACTTCACGGTCCTGGTGACCGCGGAGGACATGACGGCTCCGCCGATCCTGCAGTGGGACACCCCGGAGGAGCGCAACCCGGTCAGCCAGTACGTCTGGGACGGCGGCTCGCCGGCGAACCAGTTCGGCTTGTATGCCGGCCGCTACGCCCCGCTGTGGGCGATCAGCGAGAACCCGTCCATGTGGGGCGGCAAGTGCGAGAACCAGGGCAAGGGCGTCATCCTCCTGATCGAGGGCGCGCACGAGTCCCGCCAGAACGGCGGCCTGGCCATCTTCCCCGAGACCCTGAAGTCCGAGCTGCACGGAGTCCGCTCCGTCGTCGAGGCCTTCTCGCGCGAGGGCAAGCTCGGCAACCCTGATGGCGAGCACGCTGTCGGTATCTGCCTGTCCGCCGGGCAGGCCAATGGGCGAAGCTGGAACACGACGATTCGTGTCCAGACCTCGCTCGGCTATCAGTTCGTCAACCTCGACCGCTGGGACTGAACCCATGGCACGCAACAGCACCAAACCGTACACGATCTGCGTCTGTGCCCGCTGCGGCGGCAAGCACACCGAGATCTACTACCACAAGCTGAAGAACCCGATTGGCAAGTTCACGCACTGGGCGCCATGCCCGAAGACCTACGAGCCCATCCTGATGCGCTACACGGGGAAGGACTTGAAGAAATGATCGACGAGAACCTCGTGATGACGAACCTGGCCTACCGGGAACTCTACATGAAGTACCTGGGCACGCTCCGCGTGCTCGGGACGTTGGCCTCCCAGTGCAAGACCTACGAGGTCGGTTACGAACGGCAGGAAGAAGTCGAAGCTGTCATGGATGATGCTTCGAACTTCCTGCGGGGTCGGGTCGAACTCGTGCCTTCGAAGCCGATGGGCTTCTTCCTCAACATCATGGAACCGAATGGCCGATAGATGGATTACCGGCCACGTCTATGCACCGAAGTCCCCCAGAGTCGAGCCCAGATACTTCGTCGTCGTTGAACGCAATGATGGAAAACAGATCGGAGCCGAGTGGTGCACCCGGGCAGACCAGCCCGAGGTGTCCCGGATGTTCGGCTACACCCAGAGTGACCACGAAGAATGGCTCCCCGTCCATCGGTGGCCCTTCGAGTTCTTCACAGACCTCGGAACCTGGTACGACTTCTGCCCTGGTCAGCAGCTCCTCGTGCGCCCGGGCATGAAACCCTTCCTCAGCCCGGCCACTTCCAAGTAAAGAAAGGATATATGTCCAACACCTATGGTGCGTCGATCTTCGACGTCATCCCCGAAGAGCCCATCCGGCAGACCTGCCCGAAGGAGTTCCAGGATTTCTGTGACATTGCCGAGATGCTTGGCAAGACCCACGACGTCACGGCCGACGACATCATCGACGACTTCGCCCGGCAGACCAACCGCGGCGACAACAACTATTCCTTCAAGGGCATGAAGAAGATGGAGCCAGCCTACGCCAAGCTCCAGCGTGCCTTCGAGAAGGCGACCAAGCTCACCCTGCACATCGGCAACGTCGAAGAGGGCCTTCCGGGCAGCGACCTCAGCGAACAGACGGTGTGGTTCACCAACAGCCGGGAGATCAAGAACCCGGACTGCACGGCGTTCGAGAAGAAGCACGGCATCGTGGTGAACCACTACTGGCACCTGAGCGGGCAGATCTGATGAGCCCCGATTCGGATACCATCGTCCACCTGGGCCAGCAGCTCGACCTAGCCCGAGAGGTACTGAAAGAACTCGTCGCCGACATCAACCTCACCGGCGGCGTCATCATCGACCGCAAAGGTCGCACGGCGCCGGCGGCCAACGAGGACTGGACGTACCTGGGCGCGACCTACCGAAAGGCCTGCAACGTCCTCGACGTATGCCCCAAGATCACCCGGGATGACCGTAAGGACCGCGCATGACGACCTGCTCTGATTTCGCGTCCGGCCCGTCCATCGAAGAACTCTGCAAGGAGTTCGCGGCCTGGGTTCCGATCGAGAAGGAACTGCCGAAGTGCTACCAGATCAATGGATTCTGGACCAGCGTCCCGGTCATCGTCGCTCTGGAGGACGGCCGCGTTTGCGGTGCGTTCTTCTCCTTTGTCGGCGGCGATGCCATGGATGAAGGCACGCCGCAAGAGCCCGTGCCAACGTTCGAGACGGACGAAGGCCTGGCCTACACCAAGCCCACGCACTGGAAGCCCGTCGGGCTTCATCCCTCCCTCCTGCAGGCGAAGATCGATGCCGCGCTTCAGCGTTGACATTCAACATACCGAAGAGTTCACCTACCTGGTGGACGCTGACACGGAGGAAGAAGCCGAAGAGGCGGCCCTGTGCCTGTACCGCAACGGAGACGAGGCTAACCACGAGGAGATCGTCGGCGCAGCCGAGGTCACCAACTGTGAGGAGATCAGATGAACACCCTGGACCACATCACGCTGCTCACCCGCGCAGCCGACATGCTCGTGAAGCCGGACCCGGTGTACCGTGAAGAGCGGGAGAAGCTCGCGACGGAACTCATCGAGGCCGCGACTGACCTGGCCAAGGAAGCGACGCCGGCGAAGCCGCCGAAGACCTTCGTCGTCCGGGCTACCGTCTCCCCGGATGACGATAGCGATGCCGGCACCGGCGACATCGACGCTGAGTGGTGGTTGAAGCAGCAGGACGACGAAACCCTCGCCTACCTCTGCCACGACACCGGTTGCAACGACGTTACCGATGACCTGTTCTGGAAGCTCGACAGCCAGCCTGGCGTCGATCCCTGGGGCGAAGAGGTCGTCGACCGCATTGGCAAGTATCTCAGCCTGGTCAACGACAGCCGCATGGACACCATCGGCTTCCGCGTTCGGTTGGATGAAGATGATCTGCACATCTGGGTGGAGAAGAACCGCCCGGAGGCGTGGAAGATCTTCCAGCCCGAATCATGAAGACGCACCTCACATTCAACGAAGCTGTGCTGGCCATCGAATCCGCCAGCTTCGTCATCCTCATGCACCCCATGAACGGGGAGCCCATCGTGTCGCTCACGAACCGCTGGGAGGAGGAAGGGGATGAGGAGAGCAACTACGTCATCGAGCCGGAAGGCTGCGATGCCCTCTACCTCAACCCTAAAGACGTGTTCAAGCTCACCAGCGACAACCGGGGCTTCTTCGTTCCGGGACACTCGTTGATGGTGTTCCCACAGAAGCCCTACAACTTCCAGGAATCGAAATGAAGAAACCGGATCTCGCCATGCTCTCGCATTGCTGCTGGGACGTGCTGGACATCTTCGACACCAGTGTCCCGGGGCTCGTCGAACTCCTCGAGGCTGATGGCGGCGCGGACAAGATCCACGGTGCCTGGGGCGATCTCCTGATTCGCCATGGCGATGACGGCGGCTGGTGCACCAAGCACGCGAAGCCGCGGTCCAAGCTGCACAACTACCTCGAGAAGATTCGGCTGGCTGCAGGCTTCCCTGCTACTGGCCAGGTCTTCTACCTCCTCGTGAAGCGATCCTGATATGCCCAAACAACACAGCAAACAGAACAAGATCAATCTGCTCGCTAGCAGCCTGGTCGGATACCTCGTCGAAGAAGAGCATGACGACTTCGTCGAGTGGTTCGCCGGCGATGGATGGGACGAGCGGGCCGTGTGCAAAGCACTCGGCGTGCGTGGTCTCAGTGAAGACTTCGCGAACTCGATCGCCACCTCTGCGATCCATGACACATCGCACAACCTCGTCGAGTGCCTCGCCTACCACACCGATGGCGAGCACATCTACGCCGACGTCGTGAAGCTCGCGGTGCTCCTCGGCGAGATGAAGAAGCCCGTACTGAACAAAGCTGCCCTCAAAGCCATCAAGGACGGAGCCAATGACTGATGCCGAACGGAAGGAGCTGAACGAGCTCCGGGCCTTCAAGGCCAAGGTGGAGCCCATGCTCCACAACATTTACGACTACCTCTACTTCGACACCGAAGCCGAGGTATTCGACCCGGACAAGGAATGGGACAGCGCCTGTGATTACCTGGAGGCCATCGCCTCTGAAGTCACTGCGGTCATGCCTCTGCCTAAGGCCGGGACCACCGAATACCCGAAGATCAAGGGACTCTGATGCTCAAGATCGTCCTCGACATCCCGGCGCTCGAACGCCTCATGGGCGGCGACACCGAAGTCGAAGTCAGCCTCCGCAAGAACATCGTCGAGGAGTTCTCCAAGCGCCACCTGCTGTCGGTGGCGCGCGAGGTCTTCGGCGACATCGAACGTGTGAAGAACGACGTCAAGAACCAGGTCCTCATGGACATGCACGTCGTGCAGATGGAAAGCTGGAGCAGCGGTCGGTACAAGCTGACCTCTGAAGTCAGGAAGATCATCGAAGCCACGGTGAAGGAAGCCCTCGTCGCCGAGGTCAACGACGCGACCAAGGCGGCCTGGGAAGAACTGAAACCCGCGATCATGGCTGCTATCAAGCAGTGCTACGACCGCGAGGCGCTCGCACTCATCAAGGAGCAGGTGAAGAAGGATATTCTCGCCATGCTCGAACAGAAGGAGTCCACCTAATGGGCGTCACGCCCGATACCCAGGAGACCGTCACGGTCGACGAGGTGGAGTATGTGCTGCTCGCCAAGCGAAGCGGCTACACGATCCACAAGCTCGGCGTCCTGATGCACGAAGTCCACGAGGTCTTCAAGGTCGATCCGATGACCAACATGCAGCGGGCCAAGATGTGGCTCGGCGAGAAGCTCGGGAAGGCCATCAAGTGAGCAAGCCTCCCCACAAGAAGATCTCGGTGAACCGGCTCACCAAGAAGCAGATCGCGGCGATCAAAAGCCGCACGGACGAAAGTCTCATCGACTTCGTCCCTGCCAAGCTCGCTGCGCTGAAGGAACTGCTGCAGGAAGACAGCGTGCGCCTCACGACGCTCGTCGAGTCCCTGAGCGAGGCCAAGGCCGTCCAGGCTTCGGCGCTGCTCGAGAAAGTCGCAGAGCAGATCGACGCGATCAACGACCGCGTTGAAAACCAGCAGTGGATCGTCATCGATGGCGAGGTCATCGACATCCGACGGGTTACCGACGGCTGTGACGAGTACCCGGCCAACATCGAAGAGGGCAGCCGGGACTGGTACGTCGACACCGATACCGAAGCAGCCGGCGAGAAGGCGCGCAAGCGGTGGGAGTCGATGGCTGAGAATGACCCCAAGGAGTTCGCCTGCATGGTGGGCGAGACAACGCTCGTCCAGTGGGGCATGGGCCACTACGCCGGCCCGGGCTCCACGCAGGTGAAGTCGCTGGAGGAATGGCTCGACCTGTGGCTCGACACGCCGAATGAGGAGTTCGCCTCCTACGACGGCGAAGAGCGCGAGGTCGAGTTCTGCAGCAAGGCACTCGAAGAAGAACTCGGATTCAAGCCCACCGTGGCATATCGCCACAACTGAGGAAACATGAGCTGCAGTTCATTGACCAAGCACGTCGACAATCTCGTCCGACTGGACAAGATGCTCAAGGCCAGTCGAGGCCAAGGATTCGACTGCGAAGGACTCACCATCACGCTGCGCATCGGTGGCGACCAGTCTGACGGAATCCAGTCGGACGGCCGGACGCTGCACATGGAAGTGACCAGCCAGACGAAGGCCATCGTCGAACTGCTGTTCGCAGCCGAGAAGAAGTCAGCGGTCCTGAGCGCCCATCTGGTGCGCTCGGGCATCGCGGACATGCAGAAGGCGCTGGACGCCTACATGGCCAGCCCGCTGACCGAGCCGCTCTGATACACGATGAGACACCTCACCAAGCCTTCCCTGCAGAGCAGGGAAGGCTATAGGAGCTAGCATGAAGAAACCAAAACAGCATCAACGGAAAGCAATCAAAGCTGTCATCCGGGGCTTCGAGACCCACAACCGTGGCAAGCTCATCATGGCCTGCGGAACGGGGAAGACCCTGATCGCTGGTTGGATCCGCGAGGCAATGAAGGCTGGCTGCACGCTGTTCATGGCTCCCTCAAACGCCCTCCTCGCGCAGACGTTGCAGGCCTGGCGCGAGGTCAGCAAGACGCCCTTCGAAGCCCTCGCTGTCTGCAGCGATGCGTCCGTCGCCAATGGTCGAGATGAAGACCTTCCGGTGGCACATGTTGGGGCAGCTGTCACGACGGACTACCAAGAAATCGCCAAGTTCATCAGCAGCACGGGCAACCGTGTCGTCCTGTGTACCTACCAGTCGTCAGAGGCTCTGGCCCTGGCGATGAGCCTGGTCAGTGTTCCAGAGTTCGATCTGGTGATCGCAGATGAAGCCCACCGTACGACGGGTGGTGCAGACCACTTGTTCACGACCGTCACTCACCCGGATAGGATCCGCGCGGCCAAGCGGTTGTTTATGACGGCGACGCCTCGCCTCTACTTCGACAACCATGTCGATGAAATCGTGTCGATGGATAACGAGGAGCTCTACGGACCCACGTTCCACGAGCTCGACTTCGCCGAAGCCATCAAGCTCGGCCTCCTCACGGACTATGAACTTCTCATTGTTGGCGTGTCGCCAGAGGCTGAAAGAGAGGCAGAGCAGCTCATCAAAACGAATCCGCGACTGAAGGTCGCTGACCGCCACATTACGGCGCGTAACCTTGCAGTGAACATCGCGATCCTCCGCGCCATCAAGGAGCGCAAGCTGAAACGTGTTATCACGTTCCACAACTCGTGCCCCAAGGCTTCGGCTGCAGCCGACTTCCTGCCTCAGCTGCAGGAGTGGATGCCGAAGAAGTACCAAACGAACATCAAGCTGTGGGCCAGGACTGTGAACCACACGATGGACATCGGGGACCGGCATGAACTCATGCGTCAGTTCGTAGCGCTCAAAGGCCCCGGGGTTCTCACCAACGCGCGCTGTCTCGGCGAAGGCGTCGACGTTCCGACAGTCGACGCCATCGCGTTCATGGATTCCAAGAAGTCCAAGATCGAGATTGCCCAGTCCGTTGGACGAGCCATCAGGCTTTCGCCAGGAAAGGAAAAGTCGTATATCATCCTACCAGTGATCATGCTCCCAGGAGATGACCAGGAGCAGGTGAACGGCAGGAGCTTCAAACCTGCATTAGACGTCATCAATGCTCTTCGGGCTCACGACTCCACGCTGATGGATCAGATGCAGCACTGGAATGACCGAAAGTCCAACGGCGTGGGAGGCCTGCGCGGCATGCGAGGCGGAGATGGGGGCCGCAAGATCACGTTTGACGTCCCGGCTGACTGTGATCAGAAGATCGCGGGGTGGTTTGTGACGCGCGTCATCAATGCCAACACCAAGCTCGCAGAAAGGCTGGCGAGGCTCTCGGCAAAATCTGCTCTTTCAGCTGACGAAAACGTATGGTTGAGGGCACGGATTTCCGACGTAACGCATGGGCGCGTGACGAAACGTCAGAGCGTCACGCTCATCTCAGCTGTGGCAGCGAAACACGGAGTCACCGTGAACCCGAAGTCCAGCACGGATACGATGCGCCGGGCGCTTCACTACTGTCTGACTAACGGGTTCCGGCCAACTGCAAAGTCACGGCTGGGTCAGGCACTGAATAGCAACAGGTATGACCCGGATGTGTCGCCGGATGTGGCTAAACTGGTCACACAATGCCTGGCATATCCTACTGAGACACAGTGCCGAAACAGCCAACGGCTCCTTCGCATGGCAGACGAACTCGAAAAGTTCGTGAAGGCTAATGGCTGCCGGCCGCCTGCTACCATGAAGCTGAACGGATGGTTCAGCAAGACCGCGAAGGCCTGCCGGAGCCAACTCGACTCCCTCAAGGGACGCGGGTGGTTTGACAAGATGCGCGCGATCCCGTCGGGCCGACACGGCGGGCAGCTTCGTGGTGACAAGGCCAAGCTACAAGCGCTGCGGAAGTTCTGCCACGACAACGCACGACGCCCGAACTATAAAGATTCGGACACGCTGTACAGTCTGACCAGACCACGCGTGCTGAGGGAAGCCTCGAGCACGCTGCGGCGAGGAGTACAGCAGATCCTGCAGGAGTATCCCCAGTAGAACTCGTGCCCCACATCCCTGCCCTTCGTAGCCTGTAGGTCTCAGCCTTCGGGCTACGAAGGGCACAATACTTGGTCAGCCGAGTATAAGTCGATCCCCCACTGAACCGAAAGCCAATAATGAGCTATTACGTTCGCGTCATCGAGAAGAAGGTCATCAAGCAGATCGAGTGCCAGTCCATCCGCATGGCCAACGGCGTGGAAGGCGGCGTGAAGATCAACCTGAACACGAAGGACTACTACACGGCCGTTGCCAACAACGTGTCGCCTGACTGCAAAGTCGATCAGTGAGCAAGACCTTCGAGGCCCAGAAGTTCAAGGCGCTCACCATCGACGACACCGTGATCTCTGTCTGGGAAGAGCGGAACAGGCTGCACATCTGCCTGTCCCGCAAGGACAATGACAAGACCATGGTGGAGTGGTGGGACGACAATGCGCGCCAGGCCATCGAGGATGGCTTTCTCTGCACACGAGATGCCATCCTCGGGCGCCTGGGCAGCAACCCCTGCCAGGGCGGTTCGCTGCACCGGAGCGCCTTCGATTACTGGGATGCCCACTTCAGACATAAGAGGAAGAACTGATGCCAGATTTCAATGACGGCCCTGAGGAGCCGGATGACGGCCCCGAACCACCTGACGATGGCCCCGAAGAGCCAGATGATGGCCCCGAGGAGCCAGATGATGGCCCCGAGGAGCCCGAACCGACAATGGCTCAGCTGCGCCATGAAATATCGGGCGGCATGGGCGCGGCTGGTATGACTGACACTGAACGCGAGTTCTTCGGAGACGACTAACATGGCTGTGAAGAAGTTGACCAAGAAGGAGGCCGTGGAGAACGCGGCCACCAAGGCCCTGCTCGACCACGTCACCGACAACTACGACACCGGGCCGAACAAGCGCGGGCTGCGCTTCGGCCTGCCGTTCCCTGAGGCGAGCCCGAAAGCCTGGGGCTTCCGGGCGATCAAGGAGGGCGAGGGATTCAGCCTGCTCTACGACCGGCAGGACAACTACCCCAAGCCGACCGAGGCGTCTGAGAAGGACGACAAGGCCTTCTGCAAGTTCCTCGACAACGACGTGATCCCGCACCTGCGCCGGTACTCCGGGTGGCTCTACGCGGACGACCACCGCTACTACCACTTCAAGTTCACCTACCAGGGGCAGACCTGCTGGGCCATCATCACGCCGCAGCGGTCCTTCGGGTACGTCTACGGCGTGGTCTTCGTGGAGCCGCCCAAGGGCTCCGTCACCATCATCGGCGACGGCATCGCGGGCGAAGACGCCCGCTGCTGTGACGGCGTCGACGAATCGGAGAACTGGCAATGAACGGCGTCTACGTCGAGAACTGGCTGATCCGCAAGGATCTCGTCCTGCTGCTCATGAAGGTGTTCAAGAAGCACAAGATCACCTTCGATTTCGGCCTCTGGTGCCCGAACGTCTGGACGGGATTGAAGGGAGAAAAGATGTGCCAGGACGCCCTCTTCCATATCACCATGGAAGGCGAAGCTCTGCAGGCCTGGCAAGACGGCGGGAAGTTCTACGAGGACCTCAACGCCGCTGCGAGCGACAACGGATACTGGTGGGAGCAAGGCTACCACTGGTCGATTCACCTCTACAAGAAGTGAGGCTCCATGCCCTCTGCAAAAGCTGAAACGTTCCAGCTCAAGAAGCTGGCCAAGAACGGGCCAGCTGGGTGGAAGTGCCAATGCTGCAACCCCATGGGTTGCCACCCTCGCAACATGAAGACGAAGGCTCGCCGCATGGTGCGCCACGTCATGAAGCACCGCGTCGCCAAAGAAACCAAGGAAATCGAATAACGTGCCCAATCCCCGCACCATCATCATCTACCACGCCCAGTGCCGCGACGGACAGGCCGCAGCCTACATCGCGGACCTGGCGCTCTCCCTGCGCTACGGAACCGACTACCAGGTCACGATCCCGTTCACCTACGACATGGACCCGCTGGAGCTGCTCAAGCTCGAGGCTGACGAGCTGTGCCTCGTCGACTTCTCGTTCAAGCGCCCGGCGATCCTCGAGCTGGCCAAGAAGTTCTCGAAGATCCTGATCCTCGACCACCACAAGACGGCCCGGGACGAACTCTGCGGTTGGGAAGACCAGCCGGACAACGTGAAGGTCGTCTTCGACATGAACCGCAGCGGAGCCATGATCGCCTTCGACCATTTCGATGGTTCGAAGCAGGGCGCCCCGCGCGAACTCTACGAGTACATTCAGGACCGCGACCTGTGGAACTGGAAGCTCGTGTCGTCCAAGTCCATCTCGGCCTGGCTCAGCACCTACGGCGAGGACCTGCGCTCGTTCCGCGATGCTTGCACGGACTTCGAGTTCCGGGGCATCACGGGCTGCGCCCGGATCGGTGACGCGATCATCGCCTACCAGAACCAGGTGATCGAAAAGCACCTGAAGAGCGCCACGCTGACGGGCTGGATAGGGTACAAGATCGTCGTGGTCAACGCGACGAACCTCATCTCCGAGGTGTGCCACGCGGCGCTCGAGAAGTTCCCCCAGGCCGAGTTCGCCTACGCCTACCAGGATCTCCTGAAGGAGGACCTGCGGACGGTGAGCCTGCGCAGTCGCAAGGGCGGCACGGATGTCTCTGCCATCGCCAAGTCGATGGGCGGCGGCGGTCACCCCAACGCGGCTGGCTTCACGCTGCGGTCGCCGCCCTACTGGTGGAAGGCCTGACATGCCGCTCTTCGCCCTGTACCACATGGAATGCGACACCGAGGAGGAAGCCAAGACCGTCTCGGCCAAGGACTACCTCGCGGCGCTGCAGGCCCTCGACCCGGTCTTCCGCTACGACGCGGGGGACTGCGACAGCTGGAGCGGGGTGAAGCCGCACCTGCGGCACATGAAGCCGCTCCATGGTACGCGCCCGAAGCTGATCGCTCCGGGCACCGAACCGCGGTCGCTGCACGTCGATGGCAGCATCGACTACTTCTGCCTCTACGAGCGGAAGTTGCCCTAACCTGAAAGGCAGGTATGTCGTCCCCCATGCCAACGATCCGATTCAGATTCAAAGGGCTTGAGGGTTTCTACCCCGACATCCGCGAAGCCATCGCAGACAACCCGGCCGTCTTGGCCGGGTTCGTTCTGGCCGAGATCGATTACAAGGTCTCCGAACTCGATGAGCAGATCAAGCTGGCGCAGCACGGTGAAACCGAACTGCAGGACTACCTGAGCTGGTTGACCAGCCAGGGCGCTGAGGGTCAGTACCCCGCACAGATCCTGTTGTCCGATACTCCCGTGCGGCGCAAAGCCTGGGCGCAGCGGCACATCGACCCGGCGGCCATCGCCGAGCAGATCACGGCCATGCCCGACGCGATGCTCACCGAGTTCCATCCGGCTCTCGATGTCTGGTCGCACAAGACCCAATGTGGCGTCCCGATCGAAACGGTCGTGACCTGCTGTGCGAACTGCTACGAGCCGATCATCTCGGCGCCAGGCCTCTGCCCGGTCTGTGAACGGCACGTCGAATACCCGACGGCTGGAAACCGGCTCTATCCGTTCCACCAGCGGCTCGACACCGGCGACGTGGTTGTCCTCAACATCCTGATGGCCGCGATCGATCCCCAGGCCTCCATCGGCCGCCTCGGCTACTGGTCCTATCCGGTTCGGTGCAAGCCGCCGGCCGACATCCTGACCCTGACCAGGCTGTTGTTCGACCGTGGCTCAGACCTCGAGGTCGCCTACCTCAAGGACCGCATCGAGATCTTCCACAAGACCCCGGACACCGAGCAGGAGAAGGCTGCCAAGCTGCTGGTGTCATTCGGTATCCCAACGTCAGAGACCCCGAACCCGCTGCCGCCCGGCACGCTCCCCGAGGGCTCGCCGACGGCCTTCGACCTCCCATGCAGCCAGGTCATGGACGACGCCACGGGCATCTTGAGCATGTTGACCAAGCTCAGCTCGTCGTCCGAGCCGACGATGGAAGAGGCACTCGCGTTCCAGGATGCCGTCCACAGGATGGTCGGCAAGCCGAAGGACGAGTAACGTGAGCTTCAAGTCCTATGCCCGGCAGGCTGCGGCTGAGGTTGACGATGCCATCGCGTGCCTGCAACGGGCGACAGACATCGTCAAGGCCGAGGATTGCCCAGGCGTCCCGCTCACCGACCGGCAATCCCGGTGCTTATCCAAACTGATCGCGCAACGAACGGCGTTGGCTGACCTGGCTCGAGAGATCCTGGTCAGCAACAAAGATCCACTGGAGTAACCTGTATGGTAACGGCTGCAGAGAAGACCCACCACAATCCGTGGCCGGTCTTCGCCGACGTCAATAAGTGGGTGAACGATGCGCTGAGGCGCCCTGATTCGTTCGCCCTCTGGGAGGACGACCCGAAGTGGTTCTCCACCTGGTCGCTGGGTCCGGTGTTCAAGCACCGCGACAGCGACAACATCCAGCTCGCCAACGCCGAGTCGTTGATCGAGCACCTCGAAGCTGACAAGACCCTCGACGGAACTTGGGAGATCGTCGGCTGCAGCCACTGGGCTGTCGGCCACGTCGACCATCTCGCGTTCCAGGTCATCGAGAAATGTGGCCGCGCTGTGCCCAAGAGCACCGAACTGGGCTACACGATCAATCGTCCGGGCTTCCGCCTGACCCGCATCGCACGAGTCATCAAGCAGTGGTTCGATGATCTCGAGGCCTACCCAGTCGCGGATGACGCGAAACTGTCGCAGATCGAGTTCGAAGCCTCCCTCGAGGCAATCCAGCAGCAATCCCCGCCCAGCGGGCGCGACTTCATCGACCAGCTGCCGAAGGACTGGTTCTCCCAGGTCTACGGCCCGCTGTGGCGCAACGGAGGCCTCAGCACAGAGAGCCAAGGCGCCTGGGCGGATGAAGTAAAACTTGAACAGACCCTGGATTCCCTGGGGTTCCTGAAACCGAAAGACGCATGAACAATGCCCTTCATTCACATAACTGAAGTACGTCAGCGGGTCCTGTCGAAAGATCCCAACGACACTGATGCGCTGAACTGCATCGCCACGATCCTCGATCTGCCGTTACCTGGTGAGATCCCGCGCCCGGGCCAGGTGTCCCTCTGGTCCTTTGAGCAATGGAAAGCCTGGAGTGCCCCATTCGGGTTCACCAAGGAGGATCGCAGCAAGCACGGGCTCGTCGTCACTCACGAACGTTTGCCGGCCCTGGTGATCTCGAAAGCCTCGTCGCCTGGCGACATCCGCTCGGGACTCAACCTCGGCGCCGAGGTTCGTCGGACGATCGTGGCAGAGCTACGGTTCCTTCGTTCGATGGCTGCCGTGATCCTCGAGACCAACGACGAGGTCGACACCGCCATTCTCGTCCGCATGCTGACTTCGCCGGAGGACCGGAAGGGTTGGCTCTCGGCTGTGCAGAAACGGCAGGAAGGCCGCGTCGATGCGAAGTCCGAACAGCTCGGAAAGGAGATGGCTGCGGTCCTGGCCGCCCTGGGCAAGCACGGCGTCCCGGCCAAGATCGCCTTGCTCCGGGCAGGTCTCGAAAGCGTGACGGATGTCGAGCGTATGCTCACCGTCCTGAAGTCGAACCTGACGCCGAAGGTTCCGAACCTCGAGGACGTCGTCGAATCGCTGCAGTTGCAGCTCGACAACGAACGCGAGGCCGAACTGCAGGAGGCTACTGCCAAAGCCAAGGCCCGGGCCGAAGCTGAGCAGAAGAGCGAGACCAAGGTCGAAGAGGTCGACAAGGCCGAGATCGTCTACAACGCTGAAGTCACCCGGGGTAAGAGCCGGATGGCGGCTGCGGTGAAGGGCCTGCACGATCGCATCGGCCAGCTGTCCAATGCGGCCAAAGGCCTCTCAGAGGCTCTCGACGGCCAGCTGTTCCCATCGTTCCCACGGGATCGCTTCCGCGAACTCGAGGCCGAAGCCAAGAAAGCATCGGCCAAGCTGAACGAAGCGTTGGCCAACCTCGACGCTGTCGAAACCTCGAACACGTTCCTGCGAGAGCGTAACAAAGAACTCGAGGCCATGGTCAACGAGCTGCAGCACGAGAAGGCTGAAGCCGAGAAACTGTTCAACGAGGTCGCGGTCGGCCCGGAGTGGAAGGCGGCCTGCGTCAAGCTGGTCGCCAAGCTCGAGCCGCTGGTGGCCTCCAACGACTTCCTTGCGCTCGCGCAGGGGGTGGCAGCGGCGCGGGTGGTCCTCGCTGATGCCAAGAAGGCGATCGACGCCGGCGTTTCGCCGACGGTGATCTAACCTTCCATGCACTTGCCCCGGGCAGACCACCGGCCCGGGGCTCTATTACTGGAGATCGCATGCGATTACAGATCGACCCGAACTGGGCCATCGACTGGGACGGCCAGTGCCTCACCCTGATTCACTTCACCGTGATCACGGGCGAGGGTAAGGGCGCCAAGAAGACGAAGGCCGAGAACATCGGCAAGATGCGCGAGAACCTGCTCGGCTACTACGGCAGCAACCTCAAACAGGTCCTCATGGCCTATGTGACCAAGTCTGTGCTCGAGGGTGACGGCACCGTCGACGTCGCGGGCCTGCTCTACAAGCTCGACCAGATCGAGGACACCATCAAGAAGCTGAACCTGTCCACCGAGGACATGGTCGAAACCCCTGCCCCGGCTGACCCGCCGGCGGTGCCGGCCACTCCGCTGGCCGCGCTCAACCTCTAGGACCCTGCTCATGCCCATGAAGCTCTATCTCATCAGCGCGAAGAACGGCGAGTTCGTCGGCTTCACCCATTCCGGTGATGCCCACTGGACCGCGACTGGCAAGCACAAGCCCTTCGGCGTCCCGACCCTCGGCGACGAGTTCCGCAACATGCACGAGGAGATCACGGTGTTCCCGATGATCGAAATCGAGCTGACAGACGAGCAGGTCAAGAAGCTCAAGATCCCGAAGAAGGCCTAGCATGCTGAACATCGTCATCGTCCTCATCGCCTCCCTCTGCCGATAACCACAAGGATCACCATGAGCGAAACTGACATCATCTATCACAAACTCGTCAACGAGATCATCACCCTCGGTGACGTCCACGAGAACCGCACGGGCACGCCGACGCGCCGCATCTGGGGCCACATGGCGAAGTTCGATCTTGCCAACGACGGCTTTCCGCTGCTGACCCAGAAGAAGATGGCGGTGAAGACTGCCTTCGTCGAGATGCTGGGCTTCTGCCGCGGCGAGACCTCGGTGAAGTGGTACGAGGACCATGGCTGCAAGATCTGGAGCGCCGACCACGCGCGCTGGCACAGCAAGGACCTCGAGAAGGACCGGGCACGCAGCGACGAGCTCGCCAAGGTGATCGAGCATGGCCCGTTCACCGAGAAGGTCGCGGCTGAGTACGGGAAGCTGGCGGACAGCATCAACCACCGCACACGGAACCCGACCAGCCTCGGTCGCATCTATGGTGCCCAGTGGCGCAACTTCGGTGGCTTCGACCAGCTCGGCGAGATCATCACTGCCCTGCAGGGTGGCAGCAACAGCCGCCGGCTGATCATGAGCGCATGGGCTCCCAACGAGCTGCACATGATGGCTCTGCCGCCGTGCCACATCGCCTACCACTTCGTGAAGCGCGGGCTGTTCGTCGACGTGGCCATGTGGCAGCGCAGCTGCGACACCGCCCTCGGCGTGCCGTTCAACTGGGCGACGACCGCGCTGCTCTGCCACCTGGTCGGCCACGCCTGCGGGCTGAAGCCGGGTCGGATGGCCTGGTTCGGCGACGACGTCCACATCTACGAGCCGCACGTCGAGACCTTCAAGCAGCAGTTCAAGCAGTTGACCTTCCCGGCGCCGACGCTCGAGATCAAGGCTGCCCCGGGCGCGATGCCTTGGGAAGTCAACTACGAGGACATCGAACTCAAGAACTACCAGTGCAGCGAGAAGGTTCCCTTCGAGCTGTTCGTCGGATGACCTGGCGAGACAAGCTCGTCGAACACCTGACCAGCTCGATCCGCCTCGAATCTGGTGCGACGCACGGAGTCTTGAAGCTGTCGATGTCCTGGCCATCCGGCGACATCGACATGCCAGAGGTGTGCAACCACCTGGCCCGGCGCTTCAAGATCCCTTCGGTGACGGTGCTTCGGCGCACGCCGCCCGGCCGGGCGACCCTCGAGGGAGGGCGCACGGCCGCGCTGCGCATCACCTGCAAGACGAACGAAGCTGCCCAAGAGATGCTGCGGGCGTTCTGTAAAGACGTTCGTGGCTTGGCGATGGCTATCGTCAGCAGCGGAACGTGACCTATCGGTTGCCTCACCCGCAACCTTCCACTACCTTGGTAACCCGATGAAAAGACCCAGCCCCATGGCTGCTGCAGTTGTCGCTGCAGTCGTCTTCTCTGGTGGAGCCCTGGCATATGCCTGGTGTGCTCACCAGGAAGCAGACGCCGATCTCGAAGCCGCTTTGATCGTGGAACAGACTGCGACGCCTGTCGCTGAAGTCCCCGTGGTCGAAGCCCAACCCCGTGAGAAGGACCTGTTCGACCTGCTGGATGAAGAGGCCCAACGTCACCCGTTGACCAAGCCTCCTCCGCCGCCCGTGCCAGTTCAGGCCAAGCGTGATTGGACTGTCCCGCGGCAGATCATCAAAGGCATCCTGCGCGTCGAAACGCGCTCGGTGCTCAACGACGACGATTCGATCAAGTACGTCGACAAACGCCGTGGGCGTTGCGGAGAGCGCGGCCCTACGCAGATCAAGCCGTCGACGTTCGCTCGCTACCATTCCAGTGGTGAGCACTTTGCAGACCTCGAGAAGAACATGCAGGTCGCCATCGATCTGACTGAACGGATCTTGGCCTACAACTACAAGCACACCGGATCTTGGCCTCGGGCTGTCGCAGCCTGGAACGCCGGACTCGGGAACATTCCTGCTGGCCGGGCGTACCAACGTGAGGTGTACGAAGCTGGCGGGCTCGCAATGGTGGACAATGACCACGATGACGATTCCCCAATCCTATGCCGTCTGGGACTCCCAGCTGACGGGGCGCTGCAAGAATGCGCGCAAGGTTGCGAACAATACCTGGCTGATCCGCGGCGAGGATGGCTCAATCGGATTGAAGCTGCACCAGACGACCATCGTCTCAGCGGCCCAGGACGGCCGCGTGACCCTGAACTCTGGTGGGTGGCGGACGCCAACCACCAAAGGCCGGATCAACGACGCGCTGCACGAGCTGGGGTTCCATACCTCTATCTCGCAGAAGGACGGCGTCTGGCTGGTCTTCCCGTCCTGGGGTGACAAGGACACGGCGGTCACCTTCGCCGACGGCATGTGGGTCCTGCCGGATGGCAGCGTCGCCGGGGCCGGGCCGGACATCGGAGTCCTGAAGCAGGGCGTCAAGCTGATCCGGGAATACATGCGCCCTGTCCCGTCGATGCTGCTCGCCGGAACCTTCCCCAAGCCCAGCGTCGGCGACCCCTGGAACTTCGCCATGGTTGATAAGGAAGGCACCCTCGCCGGCTTTGGCGGCAACGAAGGTGACACCCGGAAGTGGCTCGTGAAGTACATGAAGGACAAGTATTATTTCGGCTCGCTCCTGCTCCGTGCGTTCGAGCGGAAGATGGGTGTGAAGCACGGCGACATGGAGACCCTCCGCGGGATGATCAGCGGCGGAATCCCGCGCACCGAATGGCGGGGCTTCATCTCCGTCAGCCCAGTGTGTATGCACGCCTTCGCGAACTTCATGAACGGCGAGAAGGCTCCGATGGACATCGCTGCGCGTCAGCTCAGTGACAGCCTGAAGGACTATCTCAAGTTCTGGTTCAACCTCTCAAAGTAGAGAAAGCATCATGATCCCCAACACCCCACGAACCTCTCAGCACTTCTGCGACTGGTGCAAGGAATACCAGTTCAACGGCACCGTCCAGCAGCCGGGTGATGTCCGCTTTGGCGTCGGCGTCTACCAGATCGCGCAGGGGATGCAGTGGAAGATCTCGAACCCCGTCCGCTGGCAGTCCTTCTGCTCCGCCGCCATGCACTTCACGATGACGGGGTACGCCCACGGCATCGACATGGCCGCGGGATTCCCGGAGCACCTGTCCGAGTTCGGAAACGACAACGCCAGCTGGCAGGACTTCATGTTCGCCGTCTGCTATGCCCAGCAGCAGGTGACCTACTGCCTCCACTACAACCGTGGGACCACGCGGTACAGCCGCTACTCCGCCGACGCCCTGCATCTGCGGCTGCACAAGCTCATCGAAACCTGCTTCTCCTTCGCACCGGCAGAATATCGCGAGCAGGGCTGCTACGACGAGATGAAGATCCTGTGCCATGACCTCCCGGACTTCACCAAGGGTGTGAAGTAATGCTCGCCCTCACTGACGAGGGCGAACTGCGGCTGGAGCGGGTGCTCGAATGGATGCGCGAGCTGGATCAGCTCGCGCGCCATCTCGAACTTCCTGGTGGGCACGAACTCAACCTGCTCCGTAAGCTCAACTACCTGCGGACCTACGGCCTGATCAAGGCCAAGCCGAACGGCACTCGTTACGTCGACACGAACAACGAGGTCAAGGTCATCCTCACCCCCGACCCGCTCACCTCGTTGAGCTTCGGTGTGGTGTGGCGTGAGCAGGGAGAACTCCGGCCTTTCATGACCGGCCTGCTCCACTGGTCCGGGCCGGCTGAGTGCCTGACCGTGGCCCTGCAGGACATCTACAAGGAGAAGGGCGCAACATGGGAATGGTCCGTTCATACCTGACAGCGTTCGTCTACGGGATCAAGTTCCCCTTCCTCAACAACACGACGGTGGGAATGATCCCATACGAAGAGGGGCACTGGATCGCCCACTGCTTCGGTTCAAAGCACGGCAGATGGATCGGACGCTGGCTGCACGGCCGGCCGACCCGGGCAATGATCTACAAGATCTTCGTCCTGATCGCCGGTGTGATGGTTGGCTTCGGGTATGTCTGCAATGATCAGTATTACCGGCCCATCACCGGACTCCTGATCGGAACTCTTGGTCTTCTGATGTTCGCTCTGTGGGGCGTGTCTGAAGACGATGTGAGATAAACATGACTGCAACTACTGAACCCGTTGATACCAAGAAGTTCCTCGCCCCGGACGAGATCCTGCGCCGCGCCCGCGAGGGTGCGGGCGGGCTGATCGTCTGGCGCATCGATGCAGCGTACCCAGAAGAAGGCCCATTCTGTGACAAGCCCCGGGTCGGGCGCTGCTACGTCATGTACACGCTCGAGGACGGAACCTGGTGTAACATTCCGTACAAGAGTGCCAAGGCTCTGGCCATCAGCATCGGCCTCACCCTCGAGTCCCCGACGACCGAATGGGCGACGGTCTACGACGACCCGCCGCAGGACGACGAGGAGCGCCCCCACGGAATCCAGCTGGCAGGCGAACGCAGCCTGATCCGGTTGATGGCCTACCGTGGCCGCATCTGGCAGTTCCTCCCGAAGGGGATGGTCGATCCGTTCGACGACGGTGTCGAATGCGAGATCGCTGACTTCTCGATGAATGACGTCGGAAGCTGCGCCTACTGCGAAAAGAAGAACGGCGTCTACGAGATGGTGATCGGGTGACGTTCAACCTGATGGTCTCTTCGATGACGCCGGCGGAGAGGAAGACCCTCACCGTCCTGGTCCAAGATGCGAATAACCCCAACGTGAAGTGGGAGATGGGACTCGTGTCAGCACGAGCCATACATATTGGACCAGGCACCACGGACTATCAGGTTGTCTGGCGCGTCCCTCGGGGCGCGATCCGTGGCTCGGTGGTCGTCAAGCAAGGCGTGATCGCCAAGGGATCTCTGGCCTACTTCGACCCGAAGATTTTCGAGGAGACCAAGCAAGATTGGAAATCCTGGGTCTGGGAACACTTCGAGACCCATGAAGAGTTCCTGGCTGTGTCCCAGAAGGTTGCCAAGAAAATCGAAGAACTGCCGATACACGAAATACCCACCATCGAATGGAGTGACGATTGCCGAACTACAACCCGAAGACTCGGATAGCCTACGGCGTCATCGACGCTCGAAAGGCCCCAGAGCTGCAGGATGCCATCATGCAGGATGGCACGAACGAGACGCTGAAGGATGCAGAGGAAGCAGTGAAGGACCGCCTGCGGTCTGACTTCGCCGATCTCGACGCGGCCGAACTCTTCCACGAGGCCGGACTCGACAAGGACATCGCCGGCGACCCGGACGAGGACGACAGGCTTCTCCAGAAAGGCCAAGCCCTCCTGAACTGGTTCAAGGCTGTCCTGTCGAAAGCTACGGACCTCGAAGACGGTGACCTCGAGGATTGTGCCAATGACGTTCTCGACGTCGTGGACACCGCCTCGGGCACCTTCGACATCGAAGAGGCCATCGACGAGGTGATGGAGTACCTCAGTGAGAACGAATACTTCAACAACGACAACGAGTGCCGCTACTCCTATGAAGATGGCGACTTCAAGTACATCCTCGACTGGCTCGGCGGCGCCCCGCTGATCTGGGTCTGCGATGGTCCCTACGTCACCTACTGCAAGACCTGCAGTCCATGTGTCCCTGGCGCCGGTGATCTCGACAACTGCACGAACGAGACCGACGCGAACAACATCGCCTATTGCCTGGACCCGGACGACATCGACAACGACGAGGACAAACCCGAGATCGTTCGCCGAGTCAACGTGCTGGGCGAGATCCTCGACATCGTTTACACCAAGAAAGAAGAGGCATGAGCCAGACTACCACTGCGCTCGCGACGAACGCTCTCTCGATGGCTTTCGAACGTATCGAAAGCATCTTCGAGAACCTCGTCGACGAGCTGCATTCCAAGACGCTCAACTGGGGCTTGGTCGATGTCGATCTGCAGACCTTGCAGACGGACGACCCGAACGACCTCATCGCGGACATTCGGCGTGCCGCGACGACCAAGTGGACGTTGTCGCGGCTGATCCGCACGCGCCCCGAGGCTCTCCCGCCGGAGAGACTGAAATATGACAGCCTGTTCGTGTCCGTCCTCATCAAGCTGGGCGACGCGGTGTCGCTCGACGACATCTCCAATGCCGTCGCGGATCTGCGGACGTACATCCGCGACTCGAGCTGGGACTTCGACGCCCCGCTGGCTGTCGAAGAAAAGAAGGAACCGAACGACAACGATGGTCTCGGTTTCAGCTCTGACCTGGGCGAAGTCAGCCCCGGGCCGGACGAAGGCCCGCCCCCTGCTCAGGTGCCTGCGCCATGATCGTCTGCGGCAACACCATCAAGCAGTGCATCGAGTGCGGCAAGATCGAGGTCTATCGGGGCAAACCGGAGGCCCGCCTTTCCTTGGCGGACCTGACGGTCGGCCCGAACAGCGTCGACGTTACGCTCGGTAACGAGATGCTGGAGGCCGTCATCGACGGCGATTACCTCGACCCGCGCGATCAGCTCTCGGTTCGCCACCGGCCGGTCGACCCGTTCTTCGGCCTCAACGGCAAAGCCTTCCGGGTCGAACCCGGAAAGGTCTACCTTGGCTACGCAGCCGAGCGGTTCGTGGTCACCGACACCCTGCCGGTTCTCTTGCAGGAACCGCGCCGTGTGAATCGTTCGGATCTCGGAGACATCGTGGTCTTCGAGCACGCGTACCTCCCGGTCGTCCAGATGCTCGACGGCCGGTCCACTGTCGGTCGCATCGGCATCACCGTGCACGTCACGGCTGGTTTCGGAGACGTCGGCTTCGGCGGCAACTTCACGCTCGAGATCGTGAACATGAACAGCAGAGATGTGCTGCTGTATCCTGGCATGCGGATCGGACAGATCGCGTTCCATTGCGTCACCCAATCCGTCGCGCAACAGATGGTCTACGACGGCGCATACAAGAACGACCACATCGGTCGCCCGGTCCCTCCGGTTCTGGGACCTCACCGCTTTTAGAAAGTTCGAATGAAAGACACCAAGCAATCAGCTGAACTGGTTTTGACCAAGACGTCCTTGAAGATCAAGGGTGATGGAAAAATCAACGAGATCTTCAACAGGGAACTGGTGCAGCGGCTGTTCAAGCTGCCGCCGCACCGGAGCCTGGTGTGGATGGGACAGGAAGTCGAGCTCACTGCTTCTGACATCCTGACCCGCCTCACCAAGACGTCGTACGAATCGTTCCGTTCTGTGCTGAAGTGGAACAAGGATCTGGCAGACGAACATGCCTTCAAGGTTTCCAACTTCGCGGCCTATGCTCATCCGACCTCTGGTGTCTGGCCGGATGATGACGGACTGATGGTTCTCGAGACCATCCCGGTGGACCTGCCGTACCTGCTCTACATTTCATGGCGCCTCGACGGGACCATCGGACTGTGCATGCTGCAGGACAACCAGACGCTCACCATGACGCCGGAGGAGTTCCGATTCGCCTGGGGCAAGACCTTCCAGGAATACTGCGAAGCCCATCTTCCCCTGACCATCGAGAAATGTCAGCGCGCCCTGGCGCTCATCGCTATCCAGGCGCTGAAGAAGGCCGTCGTGTCCTACATCAACAAGGACAGCGCGGTCGAGAAGAAGACCATGATCTACTGGCAGGCTGATCAGATCGATCAGTATCTGCATCGTAACGCACTCTCCCACATCATCACCGAACCAGAGGAATAAATGTCCAAGCCCACTCTCATCGCGCTCGACACCGAAACCGGTGGCCTCGACCAGCGCGCCAATCCCCTTCTGTCCATCGCCATCGTCGTCGCTGACGAGACCTACAACAAGATCGACGGCTTCGAGATCAAGGTCGCGCCGCCCCGCAATGCCTTCCTCGAAGTCGCCACGCCGTCGACCCGCGGCCTCGAGAACAAGCGCAAAACGCTGCTGCACTTCCAGAACGTCTGGACCAAGGAGACCACCATGGCGCTCCCCGAGGGCGCCATGCTCATCACGGCCTACGCGGCCGAGGTGAACGGCTACATCGGCGAGGACGACATCCACTGGGACTTCGCTGCGGTCGACAAGTGGAACGCGTCGAGCCAGGATCTCCCGGCGGCCGAGACCGATCTGCTCGCCTACCTCACCAAGGGCTTCGGCGAGAGCCATGTGGTCACGGTCGCGCACAACGCGATCTTCGACCAGAAGTTCGTCGAGTCGAACATGCCGCGGCTGTACAACAAGCTCAAGCAGCCCTGGTTCTGCACGCTCGAGAAGAGCCGCGAGTTCAACAAGAAGCGCGGAGTCAAGGGCGGTGGCAAGCTGACCGAGATGGCGAAGCTCGCAGGCTTCGACTACGACGGCCACGCGCACGAAGCCTTCGCCGACGGCGAGGCGACGCTCGCGGTGCTGCGCTTCCTCCAGCAGCAGGCGCAGCCGAAGCAGCTCCCGCCGCCCCCGCCTCCGCCGCAGCAGCTTCCGGCCTGATCCCACTCTGGTGGGCTCCATATGAGCCTGCCATGGGTAGTGCCGCCAAAGCCAACTCTTGACGGCACTCCCATTCAGGTAGAACACCTGGCCCGGGTGATCGGAGTTTCGACTCCGACGCCTTGGGTGTGAGGAAGGATCACATGACGCTTAGCGCTGATAACGCTCGCCCCGATGGGGCTGAGCCCACGAATCCGCCGACTTCTTCTACGAGCAATATCCCCCCGCCACCTCCCCCGCCGCCGATCTCTGCCATCCCTCCGCCGCCTCCGCCGCCTCCGCCGCCCCCGGCCCCGCCTGCCCCGAATCAGAACCCGCCGTTACTGATGGGTGGTGCGGCCCTCGACAGCCTGCTGTCGATGTCGATCCTCGACTCCGATCCGATCGCCAAGCCGTTGGTCCTCCTCGAAGAGTTCCCGTCGCAGGTCCGGTACTACCTCAAGAAGATTCAGCGCCAGAGCGACGAGACGATCGCAGAGCTGACCCGGCTCTACCTCTCCCAGCAGCCGATGATCGGCGGCATGCCCCGCATCGGGGCGCTGGAAGCTGACGACGGGCCTGCTGTCGAACTGTTGCCGAGCTATTCATCGGACTTGGACAAGAACTGGGAAGGACTGAAGGCCCGTGCCGGACGGTGCCAGCAGCATGAAAGCGACGCCGGCAACCCCTATCTCCCGCGCTGGATCAGCAAGACTGAAGATCGCAGCAACCCCTGGCTCAAGGAAATGGGAGCCATCAGCGACAAAGCTAAGGAAGCTCTGACCAGCCTGTGCCGGATCTCCTCCCCGGACAGGAACGCTTCGTGGGCCTCGCTGCTCAGCATCCCGCCGACGGAGAACATGGAGTTCCTCGAAGACGTCTGCGTCGCCATGGGCAAGCAGGAGAAAACCTTCGTGCCGGATCTCGGCTCGGGCACCGAACCTGACTGGCGCTGGGCCAAGGCTCTCGCCCTGCTGGGCGGCCTTGGAACGACCGCAGTGCGGGTGGTCTTCAGCCGGGTCGACAACGACTCGGACTCGGGCGAACTGGATTACTGGGTGACCTGCACCGAAGAGGATCTGGCCAAGGACATCCTCAAGGGCCACCAGACCTCGGGCTTTCCTCTCGGCCTGCTCCGCTGCGAGTGGCCACGTCTCCAGCACGCGTTGATCGAGGAGATCTTCCCGATCGTCCCCAGCTGCCTGCTCGCGGCTCTGACCTTGCACATCTTCAAGCACTGCCGGGTCGCGTACAGCGTGGACAAGGTCATCGTCACCTACGCGCACAAAGGAACGACAGGCCGGGTCGAACTCTTGGACGGTCAGCTCGACCGTCCGTTCTTCTCTGATGTCAACAAGGGCCTCTGCAAAGAGATGTGCTTTGCGCTCGGTATCCCCTTCCCCGGCGGGAAGTCGAGCAACTGGGTTGCTGACGCTGTCCTCACCGTCTTCGCAACGCTGACCCCGCGCCAGCTGTCCCGCGCCCGGCCCGTGAGTGACAAGTGCGAGTTCATTCCGGCGCCCTCCGTCGAGATCCGGCGTGCCAGGGAACCGGTTGTCGCTGTCCGCTGGGTCAACCCCGGTGTCGTCATCAAGGACGTCGCCATGGTCGACCTGACGACTGGCGAAGTCGAGAAGGATTACACCGTGAGAAACGAGGAGGTTATCATGTACGACTGGCCCATCACCAATGCCGAAGCCGACGAGCTGCGGAACTGGCGAGCCCAGCTTCCCAAGACCGTCGAACCGGAAGACGCCGCAAGCGTCATCCGCCGGAAGATCGAGAACATCAACGATCTGGGAGAGCCGGAGGGCTACAACGCCCTGATCAACGCGGTCATGACGGCTGACATGGCCAGGAAGGATCTGGCTGGCTCTGAGATCGGCAGTCTGCTGGTGCAGGAGTTCCCCCTGCTGTATGTGCTGCCCGTCGGCCACACGATGGACTCCACGACCAACCAGGGCAAGACGAACTTCGGTCGCCTCATCGGCCGTGCCATGGTGCCGAGCATCACGGTGACGCAGATGAACATGAGCAGCTCGGCCCCAGCCCAGCGCTCGCTCGCCTGCCCGCTCGACCTCTACGGGACGGCCATCTTCGACGAGTTCCAGATCCCGTCGGACCCGGCTCACTTCCTGAACAGCCAGGGCATCCAGGCTCTCGCCACCGGCAGTACGGCTTCGCCGGGCCGTGCGAATGAGAACCACTTCGCCCAGCGCTTGAAGCATCCGCTGATCCTGGTCAGCAAGGTTGCGGTGGCCCCTGAGGACATCGTCAACCGCGCGCTGCCCACGTTCCTCGACGTGCTCAACGACCAGACCCGCGCCACGGGTCGTGCGCTGAACGAACTGCTGACCCCGACGGCCGGCATCCTGGTGCGCCTCGCGCACCTGCTGTGGATGAAGAAGAACAACATCGTCGCCAAGCTCATGGAGACCGACCAGCTGAGCGCGGCGGCCTGGCGCTTCGACGGCCACTACACCATCGCCCGCAGCTTTGGCTCGGCGAAGAGCATCGACGCGTACCTCATGAAGGCTCGCGAGCAGATGCGTCGCCAGCACGCTGAAGCCGAGCGTAGCGGTCTCGTTGATCAGGTCGGCATGTCCACCCGGTTCGACCCGAAGTGGTACTTCACCCACTGCAGCGAAAACACGCTGCAGATGATGCAGATGACCAGCACGGGCGACCGCCTTGGTCAGATGTCGGCCGAGTCCGCGATGCGGGCTCTGGCGGAAGACGGTCAGACGCGTCGCTTCGACACCGTTCTCACGCAGTTCAGGATCAAGGAATACACGGTCGGCCAGAACTTCATCAACGCCATCACGAAGGAGAAGACGAGCAGTTGGACCCGGCCGGGATGGAGGATCTCCTACATCTCTTCTGACAAGTCCACGGTCAAGATTGGGGCGGCTAATGTCGCCTACGTCATCATCGAACGTCATACGGAGAAAGATACCAATGGTGATGAAGCCAGCGGATCCAAACGATCCGCCTGACGCCATCGAAACGAACGAAGACGAACGGGACCAGGAGAACCACGGAAATAACGTCGACCCGAGCAAGTTGCCTCGAGGAGCCTCGGAAGGGCCGCTCTCGAAACTGACTCCGGTGTTCGTCGACTGCGAGACCTACGTCTCGGAGACCGTCAACCTGGATACCATGACGCTGCGGCAGTACCTCTCCGCATCGTATCTGACCGCCATCGCGGTCGCCGTCGGCCCCACTGATCCGGTGCAGGTCTTCTACACCGCCAAGAACCCGGGGCCACCTGGCGCCGCGATGGTGACGGATGAACTCCGGCAGGTTCTGGTGTATCTGGCTTCTGACCCCAACTACGTCTTCGTCGCGCACAACGCGTCGTTCGACGCTCGGGTGCTCAGATTCCACCTGGGCGTGCCGCACCCGGTCAACGTGTGGTGCTCTATGGAAGGCGCGATGGGAGCCTGGCCGGAACTGCCCGGCGGCTTCAGCCTGTCCAATCTCGCCAAGCGGCTCCGGTTGCCCGAGGACCGGCGCAAGCTGGAACTCGATCTCCACCGGTTGCAGAAGCTGCAGGACAAGTGTCCTCTCGCTGCTGCAAAGGCTGACGAACTGATCGTCAGCCAGATGAAGTCGATCCTGAAGGTTGGAGGCATCCCCTGGCCTGAAGACGATGTCATCACGCGCGACCTCTGTGCGTTCGTGCTGGCGATCTACAACCAGCGCGACGTCGAAGCAATGCGCGACGTGTTCCTCCTGCAGGCGGCTCGACTGCCCGCGGTTGAACAAGGCGTGGCACTTCGGACGCACCATCAGCGCCGTCATCACTTCATGGTCGACAGCGTCCGGTTGGACGAGTTCGTCACCAAGATGGATGAGAACGCGGCCTACGCGGAGAAGGAGGTCGAGGCCATGGTCGGCACGGGCGATCTGCGTGCCGTGTTCAACCGTGACAACGACAACGGCATCCTGACGTCGATCCGCTACAAGCGGCTGAAGAACCTCGTGAACGACAAGCTCGCGACTGAACAGTTCGAGAGCACCTCGCTCAAGAAGATCTCTCCGCTCCAGCTCGCGCGCAACCCGAAGGTGTACGAGCTGCTCACGCAGACGACGCGTGCTGGCAAGATGATGTCCCACAAGCGCCGGGCCAAGGTGTTTGCTGGGGTGGACGAAGTCGACACCGAACTGGGCTATGCCCGTGCCCACACGGGTCGGTTCAGTTCTCCGTCGACCGGCAAGGGCCTCAACCTGCATAACGTGCCCAAGCACGACAAGGCTGTGGCTGAACCGGTGCGCAAGCTGTTCCGCGTTCCCCCAGGCTTCTGCCTGGTCCGCGGCGACTTGGCGAACGTCGAGTTCCGCATCGAAGGCTACCTCACTGGTGCCGTGAACGTGTTCAAGATGTTCGACTCGCTCAAGGGCGGCAACATCTTCACCGACCCGTATTCGTCGACCTGGCAGAACATGACGGGCGTCAAGATCACGAAGAAAGACCCCGTCCGTCAGGTTGCCAAGTCGGCAACCCTCGGCCTGGGCTTCTGCATGAGCCCGCCCGGGTATGCCAAGGTGCTGCTGATGGTTCTCGCGGACAAGAAGTCCGGCGTCTCCGAACAGATCCTGCATGACATCATCATCAAGAACTCCTGGCACATGCCTCGTGGCGATCGTGTCCAGCGGATCATGCTGATGCTCGGATGCTCGCAGACGGTGGCCATCGCCGCCTACTACATCCACAAGCTGTTCAACGAGGCGTATCCCGAGTTCCGCATGACTGCCTACTGGCTGGTCAAGGTCATCGAAGAGGTCGCCGCGTCGGGGTCCAACCGGGACCAGGCCCGCTTCCGCATCGACGAAATGTACAAGACCACTGACGCCCCAGATCGGAACCTGATCAACCTGGAGATCGATGACGATCCCCTGACGTTGTATCCCAGCGTTCGTGCTTGCTGCGGCCCGTGGCCGCGCACGGTTTGCTGGCGTGAGCCGCACATGCGGAAGACGGACTTCGCTGGGGCTGATGCCCAGAAGAAGCTCACCATCCGCAAGGCGACCGGCGAGTTCAAGGTGTTCACCCCGCAGTTGGCGATTGAGAACGTCACCCAGGCTGCAGCGCGCAATGCGCTGTGCATGGGCGTCGAACGCCTCGACCACCTCGGGTTCCGCGACATCATCCATGTCCATGACGAAATCATGATCCTCTGCCGCCGTGAGCGGGAGCATGTTCTCGCCGCCCGTGACGCGCTCATCGACACCTTCGGCCCGAAGCACACCATGCCCTACGCATGGTCCATTCTGGTGAAGCCCGATGAAGTCACGCTGACCGAGTCGCTGTACGAAGACGAACTCGACATCCTTCCGCGTGACAAGACCTACAAGAACAAAGAGGGCCAGGAAGTTCCTGGTCCCGATCGCTGGGGCCGCATCGAGCGGAATGAACCCGGCTGCCTGCTTGCTCTCCCCTGAACCAAGGATTCAACGTGAACGATACCCCCGCCCCCACCCCGCTGCCCGACTTCATCTTCAAGGAGGAGCAGTTCTTCGGCTCCAACGGCAAGATCGTCCTGCGGCGCCATGTCGTCGCCGGCCGTGAGCCCGAGAAGTGGCGCGAGTTCCTCGGCGTCACCGTCGTCGATCTGCCGATCGGCGAAAACCCGGATGGCACCTGGGTGACCAAGAAGCACGAGATCACCTTCCCGTTCTTCGGCATCTCGACCCACGTCCACAAGAACCCGATCAAGTGCGCCCAGGAATGCTTCAAGACCTACGATGCGGTCGAACAGACGGCGCAGATCGACACCATCGAGCACTACAAGAAGGCCGTCCGCGCCCACATCGCCAAGGCGAAGGAGATCGAGGACAAGGCCAAGGCCGAAGGCAAGTCGATCGTCATCCCCGGCCACAGCGTGGCGGGCGAACGGCACCTCGACCGCGAGGGTAACGAGATCCCCGAACCCGCTGCCAAGCCGAAGAAGAGCGTCATCATCGGCGCCTGACGGTTCAATGAGCATCCAGCTTCCAACGTATTCATTCTTTCCGCACCTATCGTTTCCTGAAACGGTGGGTATGCGGAAGGAGTGCAAAATCCAAAGCACCTCGGATAGCGAACGCAAGATCGCTGGCCTCGTGCTGGCGATCTGCAACATGATTACGACTGGGAAGCCGTCCAATGATCTGACGATCCCCCAGTTCCATTCGGAACTTCAGGCCGCAGCTGATAGCCTGGACGTCCCGCTCGGTCGCATGATCGACTGGGCGGGATCGGTCATGCTCGACCCCTCCGTCACGCTGACGGCAGAAGAGATGAAGGCCGTTCCGACGCGGAACAAAGCGAAGGACTTCGACCTCCACGGCTATCAGATCACCACGGCCGGCTGGTGTGCCCGCCGGCTGGGATCCGTTGAAGCCCTGGGATGCGGTGTCGGCAAGACCGCCACTTCCATCGCAGCAGCTATCGCTGGCAAGCGCCTGGGAACCTTCAAGGGTAACCGGGTCTACATCATCTGCCCGCTTAACGCGATGGCGACCTGGCGCAAGGCTGTGCCAGATCTCGAGGCTGAGTTCGCTGAAGTGCAGATCGTCAGCGTTGACAGCCTGCACCACTACAAAGGCCTGACCGTGGCTGACGGCGGCGCGCTCATCATCGACGAGTGCCACAAGACCAAGCACGAGGCGACGGGACGGACCAAAGAGGCGTACGAAGTCCGACGCTGTTTCGAGTGGGCAACCTGTCTCACCGGATCTTTGCTCCACACCGGGCCGGAAGGCCTGATGACCATCCTCGACCTCGCATGCCCTGGCCTCAGTCGATTCATCGACAAGTGGGCCTTCGGCGAAGCCTTCTCCTGCATCGCCACCAAGCCCGTGCAGATGGGAGGGCGGCGTCGCAACAAGCACTCGCTCGTCATCCCTGGCGACGAACCGCGGCCGTTCCTGGCCCGGTATCTGGAACGCGCAGCTCGTTCGCTGTCGCTTACCAGCCCAGAAGTCGCTGCTGTCGTCCAAGTCCCGGGCCAGACGGCGACCACTGTCGACACCTGGGAGAAGCCCGACTGGGTCATCAAGCTCTTCGCCGAGTGCCGCGAGAACATCGAGGCTGCTGCGAAGGCCCCAGCCGGAACGGTCATCCCCGGAATCAACGAGGCCCTCTGGGCTCCCGACGTCCCCTGGCAAACCCTCATGGGTGCGCTGGCCGTCTGCATCATGGAAGAAACGCGCGAAGAGATCCTCGAAGTCGCCAACGAAATCGAGAACTCTGCAGTCACGAGCATTGAGAATGCCGTGAAGTCGATCCAGACTAAGCTGGACGATCCGTTCTTCCGCGAGGGAGACCTCGAATGGCTCGGCCGCCGGAAGCCTCTGGCTGCGCTGATCAAGAACCCGGGCCTGCCCACGTTCCCCAAGGTGCTGCACGCGGCGTGCCGCGTCGGCCGCTATGATCAGGTGATCGTCAAGACCACTGAGATCGTTGGGGAACTGAAGAACGTGACCTGGCGTTTCAAGTACGGCCCGGGCCACGACCGGAAGAACCCCGGCATCGGCCCGAAGTGCCAGTTCGTCCTCGACTGGCTGCGGGACAATGAGAAGGAGCCGCTCGTCGCCGGTGCGGCCGGCCGCGGGTCGGTGAGCGTGATCGCCAAGGCTCTCGAAGAGCAAGGCATCTCGCATCGCATCATCCGTGGCGGCGTGTCGTCCAAGCACCGCGAGCAGTTCGTCGACGAGTTCAACAATGGAGACGTCCGCGTCATGCTGGTCCAGCAGGTCGCGGGATCTGAATCCATCGACCTCATCCGGGCTGCCACGAGCATGCTGGTGGACCACGACTGGTCCGCGAATACCTACGAACAATATCTGGCCCGAACCAATCGGCAGGGTCAGAAGCGCGAGTGCATCCATTACGATCTGTCCTTCAACGGGGTGCAGACCGAGAGCATCGGTCGCCTCATCCGTGGCCGGGACTTCGACGCCCAGACCCGCGCTCTCCTCGAGAAGGAGTGCAACATGAACAACGTTCTGTCCTCACTTTTGAGGGAGTAACATGAACATCAACGACGTCTTCAATGATGGCGCAGGGCTGCAGTATTTCGTGCTCCCGCTCTGCGACAACATCTTGCAGAGGCAGTACCCGGAAAGCATCACGAATCGTGCCAAGCTCATCAAGGCCGAAACGGAGAAGCTCCTGGCGGACCTAAACGGGGTCGTCAAACAGGAGCAGAATCCTGCAGTCCCGGGCCTGCCCGGCATGGCCATGGGGCCGCCGGAATGACTGAATGGCAAACCGAACGAGAACGCCTGGTCGTCGAGCTGGAAAGCGCCTCGACGGTCCTGCGTCGCGTCGTCAAGACGCCCGAGGTATGGCACCGCGTTCGGCAGTCCGCCCAGCGGGCGCTCGAACAGGTCGAAGTCGCGAAGCAGCAGCTGCTCGAACAGGAGCATCCGCTGTGACGACGATGGCCCCGTTGTCCGGCACCGCCGGCGAGCCCCCGGACAACGTCCGGGTGGTGATCAAGGCCGATGCCGGCCACAACCCCTACATCGCGACGAGCTACGGCGCCGTCGGCCGTAGCTGGCTCGCCACCGTGACCAACAAGGAGAACGAGGCCACCGTCACCCTCATGGTCTCGGCGGCTTCGGGTTCCCAGGACCCGCCGACGGCAGGCCAGATCTGCAAGGCCCTGCAGGCTGATCTCGCCTTGAGCGAGCTGTCAGCCGAACAGTTGGCCAAGCACTTCGGCTACAAGCTGGATGGGCACAGCCTGGCCGATGCAGCCTTCGTGAAGGGCGCTCTCGCCCGCCGTGCAGCCTACGCCAAGCTGGTTGGTTTAGACCCATCCTGCCCGGCTGTGAAGAACACGAAAGAAACCAACGAGCAGGCGAATGGGGTCCTGGCACCGCCAGCCCCTCCCGCGCCTGTTCAGCGAACAAGAAAGAAGAACAGTGACGCCCCTGCGGCGCTCCCACCTCCGCCACCCCCGCCACCGCCCCCTGGGCGGCCGGATGTGGCCGCGGTCCTCGACTTCTAACCACTCTGTGAGGGGGCTAACGTTAGCCCCCTCAAAGTATCCCTTGACTCGGCCAACCAGCCGACAAGTTCACGCCCATCCAAGGATGATTCCCATGGCTGACGCTTCCACCAACCTCAACCGCCTCACCCAGCTCGCTGGGCAGGGCCAGCTCGGAGCACCCCCCGTGTCCACTTCCCGTGAGTTCTACATCTACCTCGATGGCGCCAACCAGCTGAAGACCGAGAGCTTCATCGCTGACCTGCTCGCCAAGACCCCGGCGCTCGCCACCACCCTGCCGACCGTCCTCCCGTCCGAGTCGGCCAACGGCTGGAAGACCCCGGCCCAGTACGGCATCGTCGCTACCCCGCCTGCTGCTCCGGTCGCGCCCCCGGCGCCGCCCGCTCCGCCGGCTCCCCCGGCTGCGCCGCCCGTCATGGCGGCTCCGCCCGTCCAGCCGCCCAAGGAGGTCATCCATGAGGCCGTCCGCGTCGAGGTGAAGCAGGAGGTGGCCGCGCAGACCACCGCCGTCGCGACCACCGCCCAGAACACCGCCGTCGCCCTGCCCGGCGAGGTCGGCACCGACGAGGAGGCCGACGCCGTCCTCCGTCAGCTGATGTCCACCACCAGCGGGGACAACCGCTCCATCGCTGATGCGGTGGGTGAGGTCGCCGACGCCGGCGGCATGTCGCACAAGCTGCCGATCGCGCAGCTCAAGCAGGGCAACTGGGACGTGCCCAAGCAGGTCGACGGCAAGATCGCCGAGCACCTGCCGGTCGGCAACCGGCCCTACACCGCGGTCTACCTGTGCTACCGGCTCGGCGCGACCGGCTGGCAGGGCGGCGGGGCGAAGGGTTCCGGCGGCAAGCCGCCGCTCTGGCGCTTCGCGCTGCCGCACCCCAAGGTCAACCCGGCCGCGTGGGACTATATCAAGGAAGTCACCCGCCACGGCCGCCGCGTGCAGTTCACCCCCGGCCTGGACCAGGCCACCGGCATCGACAAGAAGGCCAAGTTCGACGTCGTCGGCCGCATGACCCCCGAGGTCCACGTCCTCTGCTGGCGCCCGTCCGCCGGCTTCTTCGAACTGGTCGTCGGCGGCTACGCGGCGACCACCGAGACCGTGGCCTGCCTCAACGATGCGGACACCAAGGGCCTGACCAACCTGACCTGCAGCTTCGAGATCGAGAAGCGCAAGACGGAGAACAAGCGGGTCATGAAGATCGATCCGCAGGCGAAGAACTCGTCCTGGGAAGAGGAGTGGGTCAAGCTCTCGGCCGATGGGTCCGAGAAGGCGGCGACCATCCTCAACGCGTGGCGTGAGTATTGCGCCCGGGATCGCAAGACCCTGGTGAACACCATGCTCGCGTTCATGAACACCACGGACTTCGACGGGCTGTCGCTCGAGCAGATCGACAACCTCCTGAAGAAGTACAACGAGATCCCGGACGAGCCCCGCGCCCGCTGAACTGCGCCACCAACAGAATCCGCCCCTGGCATTCCCAGGGGCGGTTTTCTGTTTACAAGGACAACCATGAGCAACACACCAAACGGAATCGGGTCGTCGATCGCCCGACTCATCAAGGGAACGGCCGTCGAAGTTCGATGGTCCCCGAAACTGCAGATCACCGTCGATGGGATGGTGCTTCAGAACGCCATGACGGTGGAATACCACCCGAGTGGAGAGAACGGCAACAGCAGTGACCTGCTCGTCGTGCTCTTTCAAGGGTCTCTGGAATCACCGCGCGCTGCCCAGGTGACGCGCACGATCTCGAGCGTCGTGGCCAACTCGACGGGCGATGGCATCACGGCCACGCTGACGGCTCCGGCATGAGCCTGCCGCCGCCCCCTGCTGCTCCACCTGCTGCTCCACCCGAACTCTCCCCGGCTGAGATCCTCGCCAAGGCCTACGCGGACGCTGTCGCTGGTCTGCCGCCGGACGAAGCCAAGAGCCGGTTGGATCACATCCGGCTGATCGCGAATATGTCGCCGTCGGCCATCGGCGATTACGCAGCCTGCCCGCTCAAGGCCGTCTACGACGCTGATTATCCCCGGGTTTTCAAGCCGCAGTTCCAGTGCTACTCGAACTTCGGGAAGATCTGCCACTGGCAGACCCAGTACATGATCGGCGGTGCGACGCTCGAAGACCGCCCGCCTCAGAAGGAATGGGACTCTGCGCGAGACACGCCTGATGTCCCGAGCACGCCGGCGAACTTCCTCGCCCGCGTTGAGCAGTGCGCGACGGTCGCGGCTGCCGTCGTTCGTGATGCGACTCCGTTGCCCCCTGGCGTGCAGTGGAAGTCGGAGATCAAGGCCTACAGCAAGAACTGGCTCCGGTATCGCATCGGTCGCAAGGGCGACAACTGCGGTTTCGGTGGCAGCATCGATCTCGCGGCGTCCGACCGCTCGGTTCTCTGGGACCTCAAGTTCGTCGGCGCGAAGAAGGTGCCGCAGGAGAGCGACATCAACCCCAAGTTCAGGCCTGATGCCGGGTTCCTGACCACGGGCAACGCAGGCGTGAAGAACGTCTACGTCTGGCAGTGTGGTTCGTACCACATTCTGACCCAGATCCCGCGGACCAACATCGTGTGGGTCGGCCGCGACGGGAAGACGAAGTCCTACGTCGGCATGGACTGGTCGAGCGAGCGAGGCCAGGTCTTCGCGAACTCGATCAAGAGCTTCCTGACCTTCGTTGACACCCCCGGATTCCGGCAGCTTGCCTGGCCGATTCGGGCCACGCACTGCGATGACTGTTCGCACAAGGATCGCTGCCCTGCCTGGATGATCTCGAGCGCCAAGAGCCCGGATTACAAACGTGCGACGGCGAACTTCGACGTGCTGGAGTCGCTGATCAAGGACAACGCGGGCGCGGCCGTGACGGTTCCGTTCCCGTCGGTGGACAAGCAGTTGCCGGGGGTTCCTCTGCCGGCTTGGCCTGCTACCCTGCCTCCGCCCCCGGCGCCGCCGGCGGGTCTTCCCCCGCCCCCGCCGCCTCCGTCGGGGATCTCCTTCCAGCTCTGATGAACCTCAAGAACGACGCATACCTCAAAACCGCCACGCTGACGTTCACCAAAGTGTGTTCGTGCAGCGTGGCTGGTTGCGTTGATTGTCGTTCATGGATCACGGAGTCAGACATCCCATTCCACATGCAGGGTCCGGTGATGCTCGCCATCGCCAACACTGTCGGGGTGGACATGCTTCGCCTGCTCAACCAACGATACACGATAGTGACCGTGATCGCGAGCGCCTTCGAGGCGCCGGTTGTGATACAGTCGATCAAGGAGAACGTCACCGCGGCCGGCCCGGTGAACTGCTTCACTGGGTTGAAGGAGGTCCACAACGCTGGCCCGCCACCAGGCCCAGGGCAGCAAGCCCTGGCCTCGTCGGAGCCCCGCCCGAACCTCGTTCAAGATGCCCAGATGGCCGATCGCCTGGGCCGTTGCGCTGATGCACTGACCAAGGCTGCAGAGGCTATGGAGAAGGACCGGCTCCCGGTCCTTCAACTGGGGCCGTCCACGATCATCTACGATCGCCGGCGGTTCCTGCAGATCTTCCCGAAGCCCGAGAAGCGCTCGTGGCTCCGGCAGTTCCTGATCAGCCTGCTGACGGATTGAAAAGCGCTTCCCGGCGCTTTTCTTTACCTCGAGCGCCGAGGGCTTGACCCTTGACTTTACGCAGCAATATGCTGCCCATGACGGTTGTGGCTTTCGACGTCGATCTGCACCGGGTCCACGGCTACTCCGACGCAGGAGAGCGCATCTGCTACAACGCCCCCGAATGGCCGTGGGCGGTGGTTCTCGCGGCGGACAAGGTTCTGGTTGAGATCGCCAGCCCCGTTGACACCTCGAAGAGTGATGCTGAAAGCTATAACCGCCGGAAGTGGGCCATCGGCAACTCCCTGATGATCGGCCGCCTGATGTGCGTGGCAGAGCAGCAGGGCATGATGGCAAAGATCCTGGTTTCCCCCGCGAACAAGTGGACGCTGGGGCATCCTGAGAAGGTGCGCGACACGATCGCGAACTGCGTCAAGGAGGACAACCACGACATCCGCGCCTGCCGCGCCATGCTCCACTACCATCGAACCAACCCTGATAAGTGGGTACCAATCCGGTCCTACTACGATTCGCTTTCGAAACGAGGCACCCGATGACTCTCTCCACCTACACCTTCAACCTGCATAGGCCCGGCGCCATCGCCGAGCGTGACGCCGCCACTGGCCGGCTGATCGTCACCGCCGTCTCCTGCGTCGAGTTCCTGGCCCCTGGCCGGGTTCCCTCGCTGAGCGTGCGCGGTGACCTGCCGCTGAAGCCCGGCGTGATCTACAAGGCCTTCACGGGCGTCAGCGCGGCTTTCCCCTTCCCCTTCCTCGGCTGCATGGTGCGTGCCGCGATGGAGGCCTGGCGCTTCGGCGTCGAGGTGAAGCGCATCGACTTCGGCGAGAACAGCGAGCTGATCATCTACTTCACGGTCCTCGAGCAGCTGCGCCTCGACCAGGCGCAGCTCAGGTTCGAGATCAGCCACGATTGCCTCTCGGTCTGCACGGCGATCGACACCGTCGAAGGTGGACGGCTCTCCCTGCCGGGCATCAAGATCGCGATCGAGCCGGTGTCGGCCCGTCGCGTGACCGAGCGCCAGGTGATGGCTGGGCAGCCGGCCAGCCAGCAGATGACTGACGCCGAAGCGGCGAAGAAGGCCGCCGAGTGGCTGAACGCCCCGGACGAGAAGGGCAAGATCGTCGGCGGATCTGACCAGGTGTTCGCGCGCCAGGTCGAACGCCCGGCGGTGGTGACGGCTGCCGTCGCGCCCAAGGACATGAAGAGCAGCCTCAGTCGCGGGGTGGTCACCGCCCCGCTCCGGGCGGTGCCGGCTGAGGTCGCCGGCGAGGGGCAGCCGAAGCCACTCGACCCGGACATGAAGGAAGAGTTCACGACGATCACTCCCCAGGCCGAGCGCCCCGCCGATCCGGCCAACGCTCTCGCGGGGCTCTAATCGCATGCGCCGCCCGCTCTACATCACGGAGTTGGCGGCGCAGCCCTTCCCGCTGGGGCTGATCGGCCACCTCCTCCAAGAGCACAAGAGCTTCCTGCAGACCATCTGTTTTCAGGATAACGAGCTGGGGGATTCGGCTCACGCCACCGAGGCCTACAACACCAAGATCGTGCTTCCGCTGAATCACCAGTTAGAGCGGAACGGGAAGCCTCTGCGCCTATCGACCATCGAGGTCGATCACGGCCGTCATCACACGGTCAAGATCTCCTACCAGGCCCGCATCAACGGCAGCGGCTGGACGGAGGATTCGGTTCGCCTGAGCCTGTTCCTCGTGTCGAAGAAGTCGATCGCCATGGAGCGCAAGGCTGAAGAGGACGGGGAAGAGTTCACCGTCGTTGCGCCCAGGCGCGGCGCGGTGGTCACCAAGCGACCGAAGAACAGGAAGCGCAAACGGCGCTACGGCGCGACGGCTTAGGCATTCTATATTCTGGAATATAGAACGGAAAAAGCCCCAGGCCTCAGGCCTGGGGCTTTTTCTATTCTACTTTTCAGAACGCTTACCGGACGGTGCCGGTCGAGAACTCCATCGGCACCGCAGCGTCGGCCTGCAGCGAGGCAGTCTCGGTGATCAGGGTCGAAGCCGCGCCGACCTGCCAGCTGTGGGCGGTGATGAAGCAGTCCTCGAGGTACAGCGCACCGTAGTTGCGGTTGGCGTTGTCCCGGAGGATGAAGCCGAGGCCGAACGGGTGGCTGAACAGCTCCGACATCAGGTTGATGTAGAAGGCATCGGGCTTCGCTCCGGCGATCTCGGGGTCTGCCCCGGTGAGCGAGCCGGCCTCGAAGAAGATCTCAGGGAACACGCCGCTCGGGGTGTTGGGCGCCGCGATGGCCGCAGCCACCGAGTCGACCACACCGCTGGCGCCGGACGACGCCACGGCGCCGTTCTTGATCACGGCCTTACCGTTGGCGACTGCGACCGCCGACGGGTAGTAGGCGTAGAGGGCGCGCATCAGCGAGGGGCCGCGGAACATCACGCGGCCGATGCTGCCGACGACCTGCACGCGCCCGCCAGCCTGGTAGCTGCGGCGCGAGCCGATCTCGAAGATCTTCTGGACGGTCTGCACCTGGTTGATCGACACCTGCTCGAGCAGGCCGACCGGGTAGAGGGCGTCCTTGCCGTTCGCGGGCTGATCCGCGGACGAGTTGATCGCCGTCTGCAGGTTGGCGTAGGTCGTGATGTCCATCGCCATGTCGGCGATGCGCGGCGGGCCGGCAACCACCAACACCGTCTCGGCGTTGATGTACCGGCCGCTGCGGATCGTCGCCTCGACGTGGCGAGTGGCGCGGTTCCACTTGGCGACTGACGTGGTGGTCGGGATGGTTGCCATGGTTCAGTTCCTCAGCGACGGGCCATGAACGAGCCCGCCGTGCGGCCCAGGTACTGGTCGCCTCCGGCATGCTCGAGGGGTGATGCGCTCTTCATCGAGCCGGGGAGCTTGGCCAGGAAGGCGCCGGCGGTACGGGCCATGCCCGCACACTTGTCGTCGCCGTCCTTGTCGTCCTTCTCACCCTTCTCGGGCTTTTCGGACTTCTCGGCCTTCTCGCCCTTCTCCTTCTTGCCCTTGTCCTCGCCCTTGTCCTCAGATTTCTCCTTGGCGGGGGACTCGCCCTTCTCGTGCGCAGGGGTCTCGCCGGCTTCCGGCTCGCCGCCGGCCGCGGTCGGGGTCGGGCCTTCGCCCTCACCGGGCTGGGCATCGGACTCGCCGCCGTCGCCGCCGGTCGGGACCGGGGCATCCGAGACGGGCGGGCCACCGGCCGAGCCACCGACGTCCGCCGGAGGCGGGCCGCCGGCAGCCGCCTGCGCGGCGAGCTCGGGCGGGATCACAGCCGGGCCAGCCTGGCCCGCGCCAGCGTCAGGCGGCAGGCCGCCGCCCGCATCGGGCGGCATGCCAGCGGGGGTTCCGCCAGCGGCCTGCAGCTGGGCCACCAGGGCCGCGATCTGCTCGGGCGGCAGGCTGGCGATCAGCGCCTGCAGCTCGGGCGGCAAGCCGCCACCCTGCGGCGGCAGGCCGGAGCCGCCGTCGACGGGCATGGCTTCCCCGCCGGCGGAGATGCCGGGCGAGCCGGGGATCATGGGTGCGAAGCCTGGCATGGATTGCCTCAGATGTAGAGGGTGACGTTGATGCGGTTGCAGGGATAGAACACGACGAGCGAGATGTCGAGGTCGACCTCGTCAGGACGATCGGTGTTCTGCTCGAGGCGCTCGAGGGTCGAGCCCTGCCGGACGACGAAGCCATCGACCAGGGCCTTCAGCAGCGACTCGGCGATGCCGCGCAGCTGAGTCAGCAGCTCGTCGGTGATGTTGTGCTTGCCGATGTACGGCCGCAGGCCGATACGCATCACCTTCGCGCAGTAGTCGACCGCGACGGTGATCGACATCTCGCGGGTCTCGATCGCCGACATGTCGGTGTTGAGCTGGTGGCGGACGAAGCAGGGCGTGCTCTTGGTGCGCTGCACCAGGATGATGTTGCCGCCCTCGGCGATCGTGTTGAGCTGGTCGGGCAGGAAGTAGGTGTTGCTGTGCACCAGTTCCTGGACGCCCGGGACCGCGATGTTGGTCATCGGGGCCGACGGGTCGCTGTTCGACCGGAAGCCGGCGAACGCCGCGGCGGCGTAGTAGCCGGGCAGCAGCCAGGTCTCGTCCTGCGGGACAGGCAGGGTCTTGTTGGTGTAGGTCAGCTTGATCTGATCCGGCACCATGCAGCCCATGCGCTTCGAGCCGAACGCCGCCGCGTAGTCGCGGATGGACACAGCCTCTTCGGTCGGGGTCAGCGTGTAGGTCTCGACGATGAAGTAGACCGTCGCCCCAGTGGTCGGGAAGGCGTTGAACACTGACACCGTGCTGTTCGGGATGTCGATGCTCTTGATGCGGTAGGAGGCGAGCTTGTTGCCCGTCGCCTGATCGACGACCCAGACCAGGTTGCCGACGGCAGCCAGGGTCCAGTCCACAGCGACCGACTTCATCTTGGTAGCGTCGAGGGCATCGACGGTGCCCACGACGGGCGGATCGGTCGAGTTCGGCGGCAGCACCTGGACGGGCGCCGGGAACGAGGGGCAGATCAGGCCGTAGCGCTCGCCCTTCATCTCGGGCTGGCTCATCAGCTCGACGTGGGCAGCGAGGGCCTGGTGGATCGCCTTGTCCTGCGACAGCGGGACGATGAAGTAGACGTCTTCGGTGGTCTGCAGGAGGTCAAAGGCCTCCTGATAGGCCTGGGGTCCGGTTCCGTTGGTCGACAGGGCGAAGAACACCCGGCCGCCAGCGGTGCCGCCGGCCTGGTTGACCATCGCCGCAGCGAGGGCCAGCGGGTTGTCCTTGTGGATCGGGCCGAGGAACTGCTCGATGTCGTCTTCGCTGGAGATGGTGATCAGCCCCTGCTCGGCGAGGTCGACACGCGCGCCGGTGTAGCTGGCGTAGACGTTGCCGCCGAAGCCCGAGGTGATCGACTTCTTCAGGTCGTAGGCCGCGCTGACGTTGCGGAAGGCGAAGCCACGCGAGGCCACAGCGGTCGCCGACGCGCCGAAGGACACCAGCTGGGTGAACTCGATGCGGTAGGGGGTGGCGCGGTAGATCTCGAAGTAGGTCGCGCCGAGCAGGACGTAGTCGCCGCAGGCGTTGGTCTCGTCCGACGAGCCGCGGAACACTTCGAGGAGATAGGCCTCGGTGATGCCGTTGTTGATCGGCTGGTAGGTCGAGCTGTCGGTCAGATCGCCGTCCGGGTTCTGGAGCAGGATCTGCTGGTTCTTGAAGTCGACCGACAGGATCTTGAAGTCGCGGACTTCGGTGCCGGCAGCGAGCTTGATGCGGAACCAGTTGCCCACCTTGGCAGCAGCCATGATGGCGATCCACTTCGGCGCGTTCGGCCCCTGGTTGGGGGTTCCGGCGAAGGGGGTGAACCACACGGCGGCGCTGGAAGCCTGGCCGGGCAGCAGCGACGGGGTCGCGCCGAGGACGAGTCCGGGGGCGATGATCGCGTTGAAGTCCGCGGTCACCAGGCTGACCTTGGGCGCCTGGGCGATGCCGATGCCGAAGATCGAGCTGGAAGGGGTTTCGGCGACGCCGTTGAGGGTGTCAGCCGAGACGTTGTTGACCTCAGAGAAGTGGACGCCGCGGACGTGGTTGGTGCAGAAGCCGATGAACTCGTTGGTCGAGACGCCGGCGTTGATGCCGGTCCAGCTCTTGCGGACGATCGCCACGCCGTTGGTGTCGACGGCTTCGGCCCGGACCTCGTGGGAGGTGGTGGCCAGGGAGCCGACGCCAGTGATCAGGTCGCGGACGGCATAGCGGCCGGCGAGGTTGGTCGGCGAGGAGACGACGATGACGCAGTCGCCGCTGGTGTCGACGCCGCGGCTCACGAAGTCGAGCGAGTTGTCGGTGAACCAGAGCCCGTCGGGCGAGCCGGTCGAGGTGTCGGCCGAGATCGTGTCGGCGTTGTTGTTCCGGCTCGAGATGAGCGAGTATTCGAGGCCGAGGTTGCCGTAGACCTTGATCGAGGCAGGGAGGCCGTTCGCGTCGTAGACGACGGCGTAGTCGATGTCCTTCTGCAGCCGGAAGAGGCCGAGGGAGGCACCGGTCAGGGACGACTTCGCGTCGAGCAGGACGTCGAGGGTGTTCTCGTCGACGATCGCACCGGTGGTCAGGCCAGGGAGACCGACCTGGAAGTCATTGCCTGCGCTGTAGAGCCCGGCGTTCGCACGGGACACGATCTGAGCGGAGGGGCCGACCACGACAACCGGGAGCGGCGGCGTGATGCGGGGAGCCGAGAGCGTGCGCTGGCGCTGGGTGACGACAACGTCAGGCGGGGTGTAGCTTGAAGGCATGGTAATGGGCCTCGCTCAGGCGGTTGGTGTCTGAAGGATACTCATCAAGGCCGATCTGCCAAGCCTGGAGGAGTGGGTACGGCGGGGAAAGGCTGGGTGCCAGACAGGCTGGTGCTGAACAGCGGAAGACGCGCAGGTTCCGCAACAGGCGTGGGCTCTGGCTCGGGGACGACGTGAGGGATCGTGCTCGGTGTGGGGGTCGAAGAAGCCGCCGGATCGCTCATGGGGTCAGGTCGTACTGTACGCGTAGGACCAAGGATGGAAGCATGCCTGTCCTGAACGCCCGGGCGTGGAAGACATAGCGGCCTGGTGCTGTCAGCGGAATCGGGGTCATGAACCGCTGGCTACGGAGGGTCGGCTCGTCCTCGCCCTCGACGAAATGGATCTCAGCGTTGGGCGTGATGGTGGTGAACGCGATGTTCAGCCCGCCACCGAGTTCAGCCAGCGAGTAGGTGCCAGAGATCGTCGAGGCCACGACGGTTTCGACCGTCTTCAGCTCGGGCTTGGTCGGGTCCTGCTGAGCCACCAGGTTCTCCTTCATGGAGGACTTGATGTTCAGATAGTTCAGGTGGTTCGCCAACTCAGACATCATCGACCGCTCCTGGTATTCGCAGCGCACCATCACGGTGCACAACCAGGGATCGCCCGGCATGCCTTCGGTGCGCTGCGGAGCAGTGATCCCGAGGACACGGAGATTGGTGATGTTGTAGTCCTTCATCACCTGCCGGCGGAACAGTTTGATGACGGAATAGCAGGCGTGAGCGAGAACTTCGACGCTGGTCCGGCTGCCGGCCTCGCACTGGATCGCCACCGTCGCAGAGACGAGATCTGAGAACTCGATATTCCCGTGCATGTCGCCGCCGGCAACGTTATGCAGGTGGGCTTCAGCCGGCTCCATCTCGCCACGGGTCACGGACACCAGCATGCGGCGGCCGTCGCGCTCGGTGTCGATGCGAGCGTCGGGATCGCAGATCCAAAGCCGGCTGTTCTTGGGGTCGTTCCGGTTGAAGCGGAGTGGGTTCTTCCCATCCATCAGATCAGCTTGGGAGAACGCGGCCTGCAGCAAAGCCAGCATGATGTCGACGATGCGAACGGGCATAACCCGATCGAGGACATCGCTGGCAAACCGAGTCTCCGGGACGCTCTGGATGCTGGTCATACGGCCCGCAGGGGGATCAGGGACTGGTCATGACCAACCTCACGCTCGCCGAGGGCCTCCATCACCTGGATGGTGCCAGCTGCGATGGCCGCGTCATAGAGCATCGGGTTGGTCTCCCGAAGACCGGCCAGGGCGGGCACGCGCTCTGCAGCAGAGCCGAGCAGCGCGCCGATGGCCGCTGCCGTCCCGAGCTCGGTCAGTCCGGCCTGCTTGATGGCCTGGTGGGCAGAGGGGATCTTCATGGGTTGTGGTTCTCGAGCTTGTAGTCGCTGACGTTCCGGTTCATCCAGTTGGGATTCCTGGGTTGCACCAGATCCCACGCCCGGCCGGCGAAGCTGTTGGGGTTGATCTCGGGAACGGGGATGCTGTAGATGTTGTCGTTCTCGTCCATGCGAATCAGCAGCAGGGTCTGCGACACGGTCACCAGGCGGTGGGTGTACGGCATGACTTCCTTGACCCGGTAGCGGATATTCTGCTTCACATCGACGAAGACATCGTCCGGGTTGACGATCGGCATGTAGCCGATCTCAGCGTAGATCTGCCGCGGGTCGAAGACGATCGAAGAGGCGACGACGGACTTCTTGGGCGGGTTGATGATCGCCGGGACGTAGACGGGGTGGATGAATCCGCCGGTATAGCCCGTTCCATAGCAGTTCGGGCAGTCCGGGTCAGTCGCCGTCATCTTCTCGTAGTTGTAGCACCGAGAGCATGCCGCGCCCCACGTCTTCTTCGCCATCAGAGCAGCCTGGGCGCCGCCGCGGGTCATCAGGTAGAGCATCTTTTTACGGATGAGCTCGGTGGCGATGTGATCCTGCTCCGGCTTCGAGTCGACCCACGAGCTATCAACGAAGCCTTTGCCTTCCTTCGAGACACAGCGAACGATGTGGTAATAGCTGCGCAGCACGGTCGGCGCGTGCAGAGCGTAGTCGGTGAACGACCAGGTCCCCTCTTCAGCGAAGCCAATCTCTTCCCAAGGTCCCTGGGGCGACTCAGAGCGAAAGATGACGAAGGCCAGATCGGTCAGCGGCCAGTCGTGTGGGCACAGTGCCCAACGCAGGGTCAGCGCGTCCGGCACAGGCCGGTGGACCGAGACGAACCGGAAGGTGGGGAACGTCGGCACGGCAGCAGTCTACGCGGTCACCGGGGCCAGGCCAGCGTCACGCTCTTCATAGAGATCATCGATCCAGGCCGCGAAGTCGACGAAGTTGTCGTGGTACGCGTACATCTTGATCTTCAGAACCTCGTCTGAGACGATCAGCTCCGGCATCGGGAGATCGCAGGATTCCGCGTGCTCCATGATCTTCTTCCGCAGGGCGTTCACGGCCTCCTGGCCATTGCAGGCCAACGTACCCACCAGGTTGCCGAGGCCATCGTCCACCCAGCGCCGGCTACCCAGAACCTCGGGCGCCGGGTGAGGGATGGCGTGCGGCACGTTCGCCCAGTCAGCGGTGAAGAACGCGTCAGCGAAGACGAACGGGATGCCTGCGTTGTTCGCCGCGCCTTCGTCAGATTCAGGGGAATCCCCGACCATGACGGTGTTCTCAGGGTCGAGGTGATACTGCTGCATAGCCTGCAGGAGCATGGTCGGCGACGGCTTGACGATGCGCTTGTCTCCTTCTGGGCAGCAGAGGATGTCGTCGAGCAGACCCTCGGTGACCTCCATCGTCTCCTGATTGAGCTGCATCAGCTCCATCTCCGAGAGGCCCCAGTGGGCCGTGCGATTGGTGATGCCGATCAGCTTGTAGCCGCGGGCCTTCAAAAGCCGCAGAGTCTCAAGCCGGCGGGGCAGCACCTGCTGGGTGCCGAGCACTCCCGGCCCCCAGGGGCCTGACGTGTGAACGAGCGTGCCGTCGAGATCCAGTAGGATGCCCGGGGTATTCCACTTGGTATCACACATGATGGCCCCTGGGGCAGCGTCAGCAGCCTGCTTCATCTCCGCTTCGACTTCGGAGGCAGGTCGGCCCTTCAGGATTTCAAGGAAAGGACGGAGCGTTTCGCGCTTCTCCTTGGCCTTGTTGTAGAGGTATTCGTCAGCGCTGGATTCGGAGCTACGGCTCCGGCCCAGCATCCGATCCATCCAGTTCGGAGCAGGAACGGCGTGGAATCGCTGCACTTCGACGTGCCGCTGGTCCGCCGGCAGATGGCTGTGCGACTTGTACCGGATGGCGCGGCCGCGAACCTGATCGATCAGCTCCTCATTCCAGTGTGGCTCGAGGATCTGCATGAGCTTGGTGCCCTTCAGATCCAGACCTTCAGAGCCTGCGCCGGAGACGAGAAGCACCGGGAGCTTGCCCTTGTTATAGGACTCGACGATGTGCTTGCGCTCAGTCTCGTCCTGCTCTCCGGTGAACATGGCGTGCGGGATTCCCCGGCGATCTAGTTCACGCGACAGCGGGTGAACTCCAGTGTCCAGGTACGCAGAGTAAGCGACCCCGCGGAAGTTCTTGTCCTTCTTGATCCGCTTTTCAATCTCGTCGACTGCGGCTGTGATCTTCGGTGCGTCCTCATCGGTGGCGCTCGAGTTGTACGGCCCCGGGTGGTTCATGACCTGGCGCGGGCCGGACATGAACGCCTTGAAGTCGGCCTCGTCCCGCTTCGTCGCCGGCAGGCCGTGGCGGATCTTGTACCAGAGCATGGGGTACTTGCCCATGACCATGTCGTAGGCAGCCTGCTGCTTTGGCGCCATCGGCACTTCAACGATGTGCTCGTCAGCCGTAGGATACTGGGAGCGATCGGCAGCCTGGTAGAAATCGACCTTTCCCTTCACGGCTTTCTCGAACTCGTGGAGGTTCTTAGGCTGCCGGACCTTCTCACCCTTCTGCCCCGTGAGCCAGCCGTAGAAGCCGACAGGCTTGGTGCGGGTGTCGATGAACTTCTTATTGAACTCGGTCGCCTTGTTCGGCAGCGAATCCGGCTCGATCGAGTTGATCAGCGGAGCCAACTCAGCAGGTTCATTGCGCGCAGGCGTGGCAGTGGCCAGGAGCTTCTTCTGCGCCGGCAGCTTCTCGAGCAGCTTCCGGCGCTGGCCGAGTTCGCTGCTTCCACGATGTGCTTCGTCGAAGGCCACCAGGGACTTCGAGGCGTGCTCGAGGAACTCTGGGTCGTGCATCTTCTTCAGGGCCTCTTCGTACGAGAGGACCATCGACGGCTGCTTGAACCCGGAGGTGTGCAGCTCCTTCCGCATGTTGTCACGCAGGGCCGCAGGAACGATGGCGACGAGCGGGAGACCGTGCTCGTGGGCTGCGTTCACGATGGACTTGGTCTTGCCGCTTCCGAGGCCGTGGAAGACAAGCTGCCCAGACTCGTCATCGAGCTTGTCCGACAGCGCCGTCTGGTGCGGCAAAGGCGTGAAGTTCAGGTCTTTCGCCAGCTTCTCAGGCAAGCGGAGATCAACCTGCGAGAACGCTGGCTGCATGTGATCGCCGAGTGTGCCGGCTAACTCGGCCGTGCCAAGTCAGGGCGATCGGGATCGATGGGCACTCCGGCAGCGATGGAAGTGATCCCCATCGGCGTCACATCGGGGGCCTCGGACGTCTCGTTCAGGCGGTAGCCGAGCATGGAGCCGGCCGTGCCGCCGAGCAGCCCGCCGGTCATGCGCCCCAGGTGCTCACCGGCAGCATGCGTCCCCTCGGGCGTCAGGTGGGCGAAGGCCGGGCCAGCCAGATCCCCCAGCGTCGCGCCAGCGAGGATGCCGCCCATGGTCGGCAGCAACCATGACCCAAAGGCTGGGACGGCGTGGGCGAGGCTCTGTGGATCAGCCGCTGTCTTGTCCCAGGGCTCGATCCCGGCGCCGACGCCCGCTTCCTTGCGCCGCAGGTTCCGCCAGGTCGGGATTTCTTCCGGGTGGTCGTAGACGCCGGTGGGCGTCATTCCGGCTGCGCTACGAAGAACGCCGGCTGGTGTGAGGTCTGCAGGCCGCTGACCTGACAGGTTGTATCCGAGCGCCCCGCCAAGGTTGCCGCCGATGAAGGCTCCGGTCGTGTTCGCCACGCGCTCCGACATCTCAGGGTCGGCAACGGAATCCGGCAGCATGGCATCGACGGGCGCGTGCAGGAGCGGGCCGAGCCCATAGCGGCCGGCCAAGATCCCACCCATGGTGCCAAGCACCCAGGACCCCGCCTGGGGGAAGCCTGCGCACTTGCACACCTCCAGGTAGGTCTTCACTGCGTCGAGCCCGCTACCGAGCATGGCCGCGGCCTCAGTACCCGGTGGGGCGGGCCATCGGGGCGACCACCAGGGGCCGCTCGCGCTTCTCGAGGCCAAAGGCCTCATCGAGGCCGCGCCCGGCCTGGTAGCCAGCGACGCCGCCGGCGCCCGCACCGAGGACACGGCCGAGGTTGGAGATGCCCTGCCATTCGGCGCCGCGCCCGGCCTCGAGGCCCGAACGGAGGCCAGCGAGCTGCTCGGGAGACACGTCGGCATGGATGCCGCCGCCACCGTGGACAGCCGCGTCGATCTGCGGCTGCACCTCGGAGCCGATCGCCTGCTCCAGGCCTGCGTGCTCGCTGGGCATGGCCGCCCAGTGCATGGCCGGAGCCAGGTAGTTGCCGGCGAGCGCGCCGCCGCCGATGCCGGCAAGGGTTCCGAGGGTGGTGCCGAGCGAGGCGACCTTCGCGTCGAGGACATCGAGGGCCGAACCTTCGAGGTCGCTGTCGATGTCGGTGAGCACCGCGGCGGTGCGGTACATCTGGGGAGCGAAGTGCCGGGGCTCTTCACGACCGCTCATGGCGTTGGCTGCCATGCCGCCGGCGAGGCCGGCCGCGCCGCCGATGCCAGCGCCGTAGAGCTTCTCGAGGTGGGCCAGTTCCTCAGGGGAGAGCTGGGAGGCAGCAGGCGCTTCCGGCGCCGGCTCGTTGGGCGAGTGCTGCAGATCCATCCCAGACTCGTCGAACGACGGCTGGGGGGCGCCCTGGTGGTGGGCCTGGATGAAGTCCCCGAGCTGGTGGATGTGCGGGCCAGCCATGCTGCCCGCGGCCGCACCGCCCAGCGCACCCAGCAGCGGGTACAGCGCGTTGGCGGTCTTCAGTTCGTCAGCCGACATGGGGGCGATGCTGGTCATGGGTTCCTCTGCGATGAGTTGAGTGTAGTGGGCGCGCTTGTCTCGGCCAGCGAGACGATCCTCGAGGGCACTTCCGGCCATCGCGCCGCCGACGCCGCCGACTGCCGTACCAGCCAGCTCCGGGGCGAAGCCGCCCGGGGTGTGGTGCCAGCTCTCCGGCGCCAGGTGGTGGCCGCCAAGGTAGCCGAGGCCAGCGCCGAGGCCCATGCCGGCGAGCGCAGCGAGCGCCTGGGGCGTGCGAACGCGCGGGTCGTCAGTACCTTCGATCGGGGCAGCCTCCGGCGTGCTGGACCGCTGGGCCAGGGAGTGGCCGAGATCGCCAGCGATGGTGCCGGCGGCAACGCCGGCAAGGGCCGGCGGGACGAGGGTGTAGAGTTCGCCCGGATCACCCCACAGCGAGTGGGCAGCGATGCCGGCCCCAGCGCCAAGGACCGCGCCAGCCCCACGCGACCAGTGTCCGCCGGGCGTGTCAGCAGAAGGGATCTCAGCCGACTTGACGGTGGCGGTGAAAAACCCGCTGCCGTCGGGCAGAACGGTGACGCCCTTCTTGGTCTTGGGCAGGACCTCAGCCATCTTGGGTTCGCCTGCCACCAGGTTCCCGACCCGGGCCAGGCCGAACTTCTCGCAGGCAGCCGCGAATCCGTCACGCCAGGGCTGCTCATTTCCCTGCCAGCGCTGAATATCGCCTTCCGTGGCCTGGTTCAGCATCTGGTGCCCGAGGGCCTGGGCATAGGAGAAACCGTTCTCATAATCGGCCGAAGCCTTCTGGTCCCCAGCGTAGGGGTCTTCCCCCATCGGCAGGTGCAGTTCGTCGCCCCGGGGCGCGGCCGCCATCTGGGTCGCGGTCTGGGTCAGATCGATGGCGACCTTGCCAGCGCGGGCGCGCAGCCGGTTCATCAACTGCGTAGCCTGGTCAGCGTGCTGGGCCTGCAGGGCGCCCAGGTTCTGGGCATGCTCTTCGGCCTGGGCCTCGAGAGCGCTGCGCATGTCGTTGCGCAGCTCGTTGTGGGACGGCAGCAGCAGGCCGACGCCGGGGATGGCAGAGAAGGCGCTGCCGACCCCAGCCCCGATCTCGCCGAGGACCTGCTGGCGCGCGAGCGAGTTGTTGGCCTCTTCGGTCGCAGCGTCGAGTTCTTCCTGGTGCTGGGACGGAAGACGTTCGAGCTGGCGCAGCAGATGGTCGGCGCGCTTCACACCCTCAGCTTCGGCCTCGTTCTCCATCTCCTCGAGACGCTCGTAATAGTCCGGGATCTCGACGTCGTGGTCGACTGCAGTGGCCGTGGCCTTCTGCGGCTTGTCCGTGTGCTCCATCTCGACCTTGGTGCCTTTGCGAATCTCCGCAGCAGACACCTGCATGTGCGGGTGCTTTTCGGCTGTGCCGCCGGGGTTCAGCGGCTTGTAGTCGATGGCCTGGGGCATGGGTCAGCGGGCTCGCAGGGCGGCAAGGGCAGCGAACTTCGGACGCTGGGAAAGCATGCCGTAGCCCAGGCCGGCTGCGCCGCCGAGGCCTGCGCCGACCAGCGCGCCGCCGGCCTCCGCCGAGCCGGCATTCCCTTCGGGGAGCATGTCGCGGGCGAAGTCCATGGCGGGAGTGCCAACGGAACGCAAGGCATCGACGGCCTGGTCCGTGGGGCGGTGCTCGAAGACGGGTTCGGGGATGGACGGATCCACCTGGTGCATGGTAGCGCCGAGCTGGTAGTCGCCCAGGCGATCAGTCTGATCGAAGCCGCCGACGCGACCGGCGAGACCGCCAGCGAGGCCGCCGGCTCCGGCGCCGAGCAGGGCTGCGAGAGCCGGATGGATGGCGGTCTTGAGGGCTTCGACGGCCGAGGGGGCAAACTCGACGTCGCGGAAGACGCCGGCTTCCTTCTTCTTGTCCGAGACGTGCTCGGGCAGGTCCTTGATGTTGGGGGTGTGGTGCGCCCAGCGCTTGGCCGTGCCTTCAGGCAGCTCGCCGCGATCTTCTTTCGCGAACAGGAGTCGCAGCTGGGCCTTGGATTTCGCAGGCATGACTTACCACTCCTCGCCTTGAAGGCCGTAGATGCGCCAGGAGTATTCACTCCGAACGCCCATATTTCCGAGTGCTGCCGCGATGTTCAGCGCGGTCTTCATGTCGCCTTTCTTGCGCTCGTAGTCGGCGGTGTACCGCTCGATCCACGAACCGTACTCGGCTGCCTTGGCATGGTCGTCACCGCTGGTCCCGCCGTCACTGGACGGCATGTGCTCACGGCTGTGCCAGATGCCCGCGCTGGTCAGGGCCTCGATGGCCGCGCCCTGCATGAGCAAGAACTTGTTCGGGTGATTTCCGAGATCCACAGGCGCCAGGATGGGCGGCGTCTGGTTCCAATCGATCAGCGCCATGATGATGCACTGGCGCAGTTCAGGCTCGGTCGACTCGGTGCTGCCCAACAGGAGCCGGTTGAGCTCTGGCTTGTCGCGGATGACGTTGCGCAGCGTGTTCACTGCGCGACGCATCCGCTCTTCGTCAGAGATCTCAACCGGCATCGCTGGCCCCGATTCTCGTTAGCCCGCTGGTTCAGCGGGGGATGATGCCGACCACGGCCGCGCCGCCCTTGGGGGCCGCGTTGAAGCCGACGGTTCCGCCGACGGTGCGGACGCCGGTGTCGACGGCCTGGGTGCGCTTCTGCCACGGGGTCTGGTAGTCCAGATCCGCGCCGAAGTAGCCGCCCGCGTTGCCCACCGCGATGTTGGGCTGGCCGCTGCCGACCACCTGGTTGGCCAGGGTCACCAGCTTGGTGACGAAGGTCAGGGTCAGGGTGGCGCCGACGCCGGAACCGCTGCTGGTGGTCGCGGCGGGGCTGGCAGGGGCGACCGAGTAGTTGCCCTGGTTGGTCAGGGCGACGACCTTGGCGCCCATGGTCAGCGTGATGCTGGCCAGGGTTCCGGTGCCGCCGGTGGGCGCGCTGGTGAGCGCCGGGTTCGCCGTGTAGTCACCGGCCGCGAGGACGGAGGCTCCGGTGATGACGCCGGTGATCGCCGCGACGGTGTCGACGTGGATGGTCGCGTGGGTGCCGGTGCCATCCGGGACGGTGAGGACATCACCGGCCGTGTAGCCCGAGCCGCCGTCAGCGATGGCGACGCCGACCAGCTGGGTGTGGGTCACCGTCGCGGTGGCCGGGACGGTGGCAGTGCCGCCGACCACGGTCAGGACGTCACCGACCGCCTGGCCGGTACCAGCCGCGGCGAGGACCGCAGCCGAGAGGAACTTGCCCGAGGCAAGGTTGTCCTGCACGGCAGCGACGATCGCGTTCCACAGCCGCTGGCGAGGCGAGTCACCATGGATGTGGACGGGGCCGGTGTTGGCCGAGCTGGGGGTTCCGCCAGTGTTGCCAGCGCGCGGAGCACCAGGGCCAGCGGGGATGCCCGCGGTCGGTCCCGGGTCCGAGCCACCGACGACGGTGCCGACCGGCGTCTGCGGGTCGAGCTTGGCCGGGTCGATGGAGGTTCCACCGGTGTTCTCGCCGGCGCCGGAGGCAGGGCCGCCGGTGTACTTGTACAGCGCGACCGTTGCGGTCGCGCCGGGGGCGATCGTGACACCGAACGGCAGACGGAGGGACTCCGGGCCGTTGTTGGTGACGTCGATCGTCTCAGGGATGAGTTCGATGGGGCGCATGGTCGGTTCCTACCTTAGAGGTCGGAGATGGCTGAGGCGGGGGCAGAATCGGAATCGGGGGTTGGTGCAGGAGAGGGTTCGACGGCTGCCGGGGTGGTCTCGACAGGCGCCGGGGTGGGGGCGGGCGGCGGGGGCGGCGGGAGCTGCGACGCGACGGTCGGAGGCGGGGGCGGGACGAAGGCTTCGTCGCTCTCGCTGCCGACCGGGTTGCTCGCAGGCGGGACGGACACGGCGATGACGGGCTGCTGGCTGGGCGGCTTGATGGTCGGCAGCGTGGGCGTGCCGTCCGGCCGGTTGGCCAGTGCTTCAGCCTTGCGCTGAGCATCGACGATGCCGTCGGCATCAATCTTCTCCCGACGGGAGATCGCGTTAGCCACCGACGTCGGCAGCTTGAAGTTCTCGGGACCGCTGACGAACTCGATCACGCCGCCAGCGATGCTGTTGAGCACCGAGGAGTACGCGGCCGCTCGGTGGCTGTCATGCAGCTTTCCGAGGTGCACGTCGGTGACCTTGCCAGGAGGAAGGCTGAAGAGCCCCGCCAGGCTGAAGGTCTCAGGTCCAGGGTTCTTCACCTTCAGGACGTTCGGGATGTCGAAATCGCGCATGAGAATCCTACTCTGTAATGGATGCGGACGGCTCGTGCCGTAGCCCGTGAAGGACGGGCTGCGGCCTCGAGCAGCTTAGCATCCGAACAGGAGGTAGGATATGAGCAAGATGCCAGTGGGTCAACCGACGCGTGTTGCCGTGCGATTGAGAGGGACGACGCGTTCATCGAGCACAGTCGCGAGGTCTGCAGGATCGACGTACCAAGGCTTCAGCCCCTGCAGTGCTGTGTAGATCCGCTGCAGGGCCGCGAGGCATGCCTCGCTGCAGAACCACCTCGTGTTCGAGTGCCAGCCCCACCGCAGCACCTGGCAGAAGGCGATCCCGCGCCAGTCGTACTTGCAGCCGGCCTCATCGACTTCGAAGAATGAGCGCACCCGGGCTTCTTCTTCAGGTGTGCAGGGGAGATCGATGATGAACCAGTCAGCGGTGTTGAACGGCGCGAGCTTGTAGAGGACGATGCCACGGCCGGGCTGGGACGTGCCGCAGAAGCCGTCGGAGAACAAGAGGGCGGAGTGGCTGATCCCGTCACGCTTGAACAGGCGAACGAGAGTGCCGAAGAAGCCGACCTTGCCGATCCAGAATATGGCTTTCATAGAACGTTGAGTTTATTGGGGACGAATGACCTTGGAAGCGAGTTCGCGAATGCGGGCCACGAGGGCAGGGGCGAACAGGACGTCGAGCATGCGATCCTCGGGCGTGATGTTCTGCTTCATGACGTTGACCGCGTGGTCGACCCAGATGAGGTTCGTCAGCTCGGTGGCCAGCTCCGGGTACTTGGTGCGCGGGAGGACATGGTCGAGGCTCGCGTTCTTCCCCGGGACGAGCGGGACGCCCGTCAGAGCACACTTGAACTCCTGGGCTTCGAGCTTGGCCGCAACGGCCTCCACGGTAGTTGAGGGGACAGCGCCCATGAAGTTGTGAAGGATGGCGTACGCGAAGTGGTACGCGCACACCCCAGCTTCGGTAGAAATGACAGGGCGGCTGCACCGGCGGCAGACGCCGACCTTCTCGTTCGCGATAGCCCGCGAGCGGTAGTTCCGGGACGCGTATTCACGGAGGCACTTCGTGCACATCTTCGTGTGGGTCTGATCGCGAGGTCCCCCACAACCGGTGCACACGCCGTCAGCGGCACGCTGGGCCAGCCGAGCCTTATTGCCTTCGGCGGTCTCGAGGTTGTGCTGGACCTGGCAGGCCGTGCACCGCTTGGTGTCATTGTCGCGGGGGCTGCCGCACTGGATGCAGAGTCCCGCCTTGTCCCACGAGGACGTCCGGGACTTCTGGCTCTTCTTGTTAGACTCTGCATGCTTAGCAGCGCAGTCCGGGCAACGGGAAGCCCCTGTAACGGGCTTGCCGCAATGCGTGCACAGTCCCTGCTCCTTGCGCTCGGCTGCGAGGGAGCGATGGCGAAGACGATTCTGTTCTCCGTGCTTGGTCTTGCAGCTAGTGCAGCGAGTAGTGTGGTTGTCGCGCACGCCGCCGCAGCTGAGACAAAGGCCGAGGACGTTCCACTTCTGGACAGTGGTGAGGATCATGGGGACCTTTCGTGGTCTTGGTGACTAACCTAGACCATATCCAACGAATCAAGAAAGTCAAAAAGAAACCCGGCCGTTACCGGCCGGGTTCCTAAGCTCTTGTGGCTCACGCGGTTGCGCGAGGTTCAGTCCAAAAGAGTGACACGAGCGACGGCATTGGTATTGCCCAGGCCCATGCCAATAAACTCCCACCCCAACCATTCGATGGTCGTGAAAACACGACGCAGACCGAACTTGGTGGCATCGAGGACCAGGAACCGGCCCAGCGCCTTCTCCTCGGCGAAGAAGTACACCATGCGGGCCTTGTCGCCGGAGGCGAGGGTCAGCGTGGGGTGCTGGAAGAGGTTGTCCTTGATCGAGACGATCAGCTTCAGGCCGCCGAAGTTGTAGTAGCGGTAGCCCTCGACGGTCACCTCCTTGAGCAGATCAGAACCGAGGTCCTGATAGGTCATGGTGATGAAGTCGTTGAAGGTCACCTTGCTGAGCAGGACCGTGCGAGCCAGGAGGCGCTTGCTGTCGATCAGGTTCATGCCGGCCTTCAGCGCACCCTTGGTCAGCGCACCACCCGCACCGGTCGAGTAGGTGATGAGGTTGCCACTGGCCGCAGCCGCCGCGTCGACGTACTGCAGGAAGTAGCTGTCCTCGGTCTCCTCGATCTCGCGGACGGTGTTCTCCTCGATCAGCTTGGTCACGGGCTGGGTCGACGCCAGGAGTTCGATCTCCTTCTTGGCGTAGATGTCGCTCGCGATCTCGAAGATCGGGATCTTGTAACGCGGGGTGGTGACGTACCGGCCGTCCGGCTCCGCCTTGAAGTTGATGGCCTTGGCCGGGCCGACGTTCACTTCCTTCTCATCGATGAAGATGAGCTGGTCGTGGTCGGTGTCGACCTGCAGGTCCATGCGGGTCACGACCCGCGGGGTGATGATCTGGCGAGCGAACGAACGCTCACGCAGCTTCTGGGCGATGAACAGACCGGCGGCTTCCGCCACCTTGGCCTGGTTCGGTCCCGAGACCTCCTTGATGAAGGTTTCGGTGTCGGCCTTGAAGAGGTCGAGTTCCATGACGTGGCCTCCTTACTGGCTGACGGTGCGGATGGTGATGTCGGTCCACGCGTTCGTGGAACCGACGACGGACTCAACCACGCCCACCTTGAGCGCGGAGCCGGCGGTCGTGATCAGGCGACCAGCCGAGTCGAGATAGACGGGAACGCCGGGGGCGAAACCCGCATCCGACTGGAGCACGCCTTCCGGCCCCACATGGTAGCGGAAGATGCCGTAGGCGATGCCCAGGGCGCCGACCGCGTCCGAGGACGGGAGACGGGTGAAGACGGTGGACGCCGCGCCGGAGAAGTCGGCGGGGCCACCGGTGTGCAGGAGGTTGCCCTCGAGCGCGAGGTAGCTGTCGCCCTTCGTCGGATCGACGGAGGCGGTGACCTTGCCGGCACCATCAAGCTGGATCCAACGGCCCGTGAGGACATCGTTGGCACCCTTGATGGCGGTGCGGCGGTTCACCATGGAGAACGGAGTCAGCAGTTCGACTGACATGACGGATGTTCCTTGTGGGGAAACGGGGTGGACGAACGGGGAAGGGCCTCAGCAGCTCAGTGGCGGAGGCCACGAAGAGTTGCTGTCAGGATGTCAGTCGAACCGTGCGGGCCGCTCGCATCACCGAAGCCCGGAACCGGGCGTCCAGTGGCTGCTTTGACAGCCTCGGGGGCTTCGTCTCCCACCAGTTCGCCAGGCTGTTCATTGAACAGCTCGTCGATGGTGGAGAGCTTGACCGAGCCCCGCTCGATCGACTCGCGAGCGATGTCGAAGATGTCCTCGACGTCGATCACGCCATCCTGAGCCAGCTTCACCGCACCCGCCAGCGCCGCCGCAACCTTCACACTGGAATCGTGTGCTTGCTGCAGGTCGCCAACCAAGGAGGTCAGCCGGTCGATCGCCAGGACTGCGGATGCGATCTTCGAGGGGTCGATCTCAGCGGAGCCACTCTGGGTCGCTGCTACCTTGCCCGCTAGGGTTCGCATGTCATTCCCGGCGTCGTACAGAGAGGAAGATACCAGAACGTCGCGAAGCTGCAAGCCCGTCGCCACGGTCGATGCAGCTGCAGCGGTTTTCGCCGGTGCTTTGACTTGCGAGTTGACGTAGTCCTGAAGCGCGGCGGCTGCACGCTTGTTCTCGCCGCCAGCGAAGTGGTGGCTGACAGCTGGCCCCTTGGCACCAGCCGCGGTCTTGACGTGCGCGTAGATCGCGTGGGTTCGGCTCATGATCAGGCAGCAGTGGGCTGGATCTTCGAGCCGAAGTGAAGCAGGTGACGGACGATGGCGACCTTCTCAGCGCGCTGCGCGGACTTCGCCTGCAGGGCTTCGCGAAGTTCCTTCACGGCCTTCGCGCTCATCTCCTTCACCTGCTCGACGTGATCAGCCAGCTCTGAAGCCTGCTTGCCGGTGCAGCCCGCAGGATGCTTCTTCTTCTCGATGTTGGCGACCTTGGATCGCGCAGCGGCGAGGAGACCGTCGAGCTTGTCGCTGGAGAGCAGGAGATCGAGGGACTGACGTGCGTTGATCATGTGTAGTCCTGGGGCAAGGATACGTCGAAAAACCGCCGTGGAAAGGCTCAGCCCATGGCGGGCTGCGGCCGGCGGGCCATCGCAGCCATGAGCTGCTGCTGCTTCTCGTTGTCCTTGTTCTTCAGGTGCCGGTAGAGCAGGTAGGCCGCACCGGCGCCGAGGATTCCCGTCGGGAGCAGCCACTTCGAGTTGCGCGCAGCCCAGCTTCCCTGGCTCGGCGCATTCGACAGGTAGGACTTGGCCGCGCCTTCGACGGTCGAGCCAGGCGTGTTGTATCCGTGCTGGAGAACGCCGTGCAGATGTTCGCGGAACATCGGGTCGTCGTGCGGGACGCCGAACTGCTGGCCGACCAGCTGGGCCGGGTTCTCGCCTTCGTAGCCGAGGTGCTTGGCGAGCATCTGGGCCGCGTCGGGACGCAGGCTCTCGGGCGTGACCACGCCGCCGACGTAGAGGTTCTCGCGCGGGATATTGCTGACCACGACGTTCGCGAGCTTCGCGTCGGTGATCTTGATCTTCGCCGCCGAGAGCTTGAGGCCCGCGGCCTTGGTGGCCTCGATCATCTCGAACTCATGCTTCGAATCGTTCTGCAGCGACGCGATCTTCAGCAGCTCAGAGACGGTGACGCCGGTGATGCCTTCGGTCTTGATCAGCTCTTCGGCGATGGCCGCGAGCTTCGTGAGCGCCAGGTCCGCGACGGCCGCGGCGGTCTTGGCGACTTCCTCGGCCTGATCGAAGTAGGCCGTGGCCATCTTGATCGCGTCCTCGGCGCGCTCGTCTTCCGAGGCATAGCGGACGCCGTCCAGGGCCAGCTGCTCGAAGTAGAGCTTGGCCAGCTTGGCCGTGTGGATCGGGATGCCCCGGGCTGCCGCGAACTTGGCGATGTCTTCGGGACAGGCCGCCACCTTGTTCGCCGCGAGCTGAGCGCGGTAGAACTCCGAGGGTTCGATCATGCGGTGGGTGACGTCGTGAGGCATGGTGGGCTCCGGGTGTTCGGGGATCAGAAACGAATCGGCCCCGGAATGATCCGGGGCCGACGCGTTGCTTCAAGCAGCGATCACGGTGAGGGCGTTAGACGCCGCTCTTGCCGTTGTCGGTCTGCTGGCCGTGGTTCAGGCCCGGGTTGTTGGGCATGGTCACGGTCTCCTGGAACCGGAGCTCCTTGGCATCGGTGCCGCGGGTCGCGGCGCGGGTGCCGGCGACGGCCTCGGGCTCGAACGCGGTGGTGTTCTGGTTCCGCTCGGCGGCGCGCATGACCTCGCTGTCGTCAGCGCGGGCGGCGCGGCCACGCTCGGTGCCGAAGAAGGCGGCCTCACCGCTGGCGGCGGCCAGCTCGGCGATCTTCTTCAGCTCGTTGGCGCGGGTGATGATGTCCTGCACCGAGCAGCCGGTCCAGGCCGCGGTCTTGATGACGTCGAAGGGCTTGGCTTCGCCGCTGGCGAGCTGCATGGCGCAGCTTTCCTTCATCATGCCGTGGAACTGCAGGACGCCGCGGGCTTCCATCTCGGCGGCGAACTTGTTCAGTTCGGCCTTCTTGGACTCCTCGGCGGTCTTGCGCATGCCCGCGACGAGCGAGGCAGCCTTGGTGGGGTCGAGGACCAGGATGCCCTGTTCCTTGAGGAGCCACTTCTGCTCGGCGGTCTTGAGGGCCTCGGGGTTGTAGAGCACATCGGCCTTCGGGGCTTCGGTTCCGGCGGTCTTGGCGGGGGCCGCGGCGGGAGCCGGGGCGGCAGCGGCCGGCGCGGGAGCGGCGGCAGCGGTCTTGGCCGCGGGGGCCGCGGCGGGAGCCGGGGCGGCAGCGGCCGGCGCGGGAGCGGCGGCAGCGGTCTTGGCCGCGGGGGCGACGTTGACGCCGGCGGTCTTGAGGTAGGAGGCGAGGGTCTGGGTCGACATGGTTTCCTCAGAGGAGAGGGGGTTGGGAAGCGGGATGCGTCACGGGAGGATTCCCGCGTACGCCAGGTGGTTCATCGCTGCTTTGGGATCGCCTCCGGCGTCGACCACCTCCCGCAAGTACGGGAGCCGGTGAGCAGCCTTGACGAACGTCGAGCGCGACAAAGAGCGGAGGGCGTCTCGGTAGAACGCGTAGTAGTCCGCGACGACCGTGTGTCCCTCTTCAGCCAACTTCGCCGGTTCCCACCCCCTGGCGTAGCATGGAGCCACGAAGCCAGAACGATCGGCGAACTTGGAACGGAGCACATCGTACACCGACCTCGCGACCTTGTCAAAGGTGATGGTCCGAAAGCCCTGGAAAGACGCAGACGCCATCTTGTCAGGCTCGGTCAGCGCCGTGATCGTGCACAGCTCGGTCGGTGAGAAAACGATGCCAGCAGCGGCGGCCGTCGAGAGGACGACGTCGATGTCACCCTGGGCCTCGTAGACGGCCTTCTTCAGCTCATCGACCGAATAAGCGGCAGGCTCGTCAGCTGTCCGACGGGTCGCGTCAGCGACAGGCAGCAGATCAGCAATAGGGTCGGAGCAGGGAACATGCTTGGTCAGCTCGCTGTGCTTGTTCCGCCATTCAGCGTAGCCATCAGCGTCGAAGGCCACGTTGGGCGGAAGGTGGGGCGATCCGTCGGGCGATGCGACTTTCGCCAGTGAATAGGCGCCAGGATCAGCTGGGACGCCGACGTCGCTGAGATCGAAGAACCGCATGCCGAAGTTCTTCGCGCTGACGACCCGACCGTCCGGCAGGACGTCGTTCATCTGGTTGGCGAGGTGTTCGCAGCGATCGTGGAGGAACTCGTTGGTGTTACCGCAGATCGAGCACTGCTCGTATGAAATGCGGGTTCCCATGCTGACCGTGATGTAACCACGACGGTCGAGCTTGATGATGATGTCCTTGCCGTCCTGCATGCCCAGCTCGGGCACCGGACGCTTGGCGATGCGGATGATCAGCTCGACGCGGCGCATCGGGTCGTTCCATGCCGCGCAGGGAACGTCGCCATAATAGGGGTCAGTCGGCCCATTAGCATGGTTGCGGTAGAACTTGGCCTGCTCGAAGGTCTTGTACCGGGGGACCTGCACGTTCGCCAGATCGCCGGTGTTCTTCGCTGACTCCATCGCCGACTGAGTGCCCGTCAGTTCATCGGTGGTGAAGACGTCGCCGTTGAGGTTCTGGCCATAGTAATCGCCGTCCGTCATCGCGATGATGTGGACATAGGTGAAGCGCGGATCAGCGCCACGCTCCTTGAGCCGGTCCATGAAGGCCTGGATCTCGGGCGGGACGTAGGTGGGCGGCGTCCAGCACGCGACCTTGGAGGCTGAGTCGAGAACGTTCTCGATCTGCCAGGTCGTCGAAACATGCTTCTCGATACTCATGTGCTGGCTCCAGGGAGCATGTTCGGGAAGTTGTGGGTTTCCTGGAAGCCTGAACGGCTTCCGGCCATGCCTCCGTTCATATCCATCGGGACGATGCGCGCGGCCGGGTTGGGGTCATGACCCAGGTTGGTCTGCAGGATCTCGGTGGTGGGGGCCGACAGGGGATTCCCTGGTGCCGCAATGTGATTCGCCTGCTTGGCGCCGGCCGGGCGCGTGATGTCCTTGATCGCAGGCAGCCGCTTGTTGACGTGGCAGGCTGCTGCGGTCTTGGCTGCAAGAATCACGATCGCGGGGAACTGGTTCACACCTGTTCCGTATTCAGTCCGGCCGTCGCGGCGTTGACCGGGTTTTCCTGCAGGAGCAGAGCAGCCTTCGCATCGATGAGCCGCTGCCGGATGACGGTGAGCCAGCCCTTGACCTTGTTCTCGGCTTCGGGATCGACCTTGCCATCGAGGCTGAACTGGTGCGGCGACTGGCTGCGGATCAGCGCGGTGCCCGCGTTGAGGATGGTGAAGTAGCCCAAGGTGCCCTTGCGGAGCACGGTGCTGTCGACCACCAGCCGGTTCAGCGAGTCGGCGATGGTCTGGCTCCCGTTGTTCAGGAACAGACCGACCTGGTAGGACGAGGCCGTCGCGCCGACCGCGGCCGACAGGGCGAGCCAGGTGGTCCCGCCATCGAGCGAGTAGGTGAACGCGAGCGCCGCACCGGTGCGGACGATCTTGAGCATCAGCCCTTCGTAGCTGGCGGGCACGAGGCCGGCCAGCCGGGTCAAGGCTCCGCCGGTGGTCACGCGCTGATAGATCGCCAGCTCCTTCGACCCGCCGTTCGGCTGGATGACGCCGAAGAAGATCGCCGGGCCGTCGGTGGCCAGGGTCTCGAACATCGCCAAGCCCTGCACCAGGCCCTCGGCCGGCGCCGGCGAGGTCAGCACAGCGCCGGGGATGCTGAGGATCAGCCGGGCCTCGAGGGTGAAGTCAGTGCCGACATTCTGCCGGCCCTTGAAGAACCCGGAGACGTTGGCGTTGCCGACTGGCATCCCGCCGCGGCCGAGGAGATCGAGGCCGCCCGAACCCAGGCCCGGGACGTCGACGGACGATCCGCCGCTCGCACTCGCGCCGATGTCGACGGCGGTGTCGAGTGGGAGGATGTCCGGGCCAGCGTTGAGCGGCGCGTAGGCAATCAGGCCCCCGAGCTCGATCGTCGGTTCCCCGTAGGCCTTGATGTAGGCGTCTTCGAGGGAGTCGAGATCCACCGACACGCTGCCGGCGAAAACGAGGTTGGTGGCGATGATCTGTGACGTGAGAAGCATGGCAACCTCAGGGGCGGAAGATGTCGGAGAACAGATCGTTGAAGGTGGTCAGGGCTTCCTGGCGTTCCTTCTCCAGCGGCTCCAGATCGGCCTTCGCGTCCGCCGTCTTGATGTGGATGTGCAGCGAGGGCAGCGGGATCTCGAGGTGCAGACCGTCGGAGGTCGCGACCATCCCCTGGCTACCCATGGCGCCAGGCTGTGCACCGCCGGCCGCCATGAGCGCGTCCTGCGGGGTTCCACCAACATCGGCCGGCGGGGCCGCGCCAACCGACGGATCGGCGGGAACTCCGGCATCCGTCGGGGCCGCGCCCGGAGGCACAGCGCCGGCATCGGCGCCTTCGGCGTCTTCACCCTCTTCGCCCTGGGCAGGCGGAGCAGCCGAGCCGCCCGCCGGCGCAGCGCCGGCAGCGGCAGCCGCGGCCGGGTCGCTAGCGGGCGCAGCGCCCGCGTCGGTCGGAGGAGGCAGGGGCTGGCCCTGTCCAGAGTCCTGAGCGACCTGGTTCGGATCGACATGCGGCTGGGCGTTGGGGTCCTGGCCGGGGGCCGCTGCGGGGGCAGCCGGCGCGGCAGCCGCGTTCGGGTCCTGCGCCGGAGCGGCATTCGGGTCCTGGCCGGCGGGGGCAGCGTTCGGGTCCTGCCCCTGCTCGCCGCCCTGGTCCTCGCCCTGTTCAGCGCCTGCCTCCGGCTGCTGGCCGGTGGGCATGCCGGTGGCCGGGTCGACGCCGTACTGCTGCTGGTACATGCCGCCCATCTGGGCCTGCATCTGCATGGCCTGCTGCATCTGGATTTCCTGCTGCTGCAGCACCTGCTCGCGCTGCGACAGTTCCATCTCCTTGGCGATCAGTTCGCGCACGACGGCATCCAGCGGGAGCAACGACTGGCCGCCGGCCATCTGCTCCATCTGGGTGGCGTTGTTGGCCTGGTCCATCGTGGAACCGTTGCCGGAGAAGCCCGAGGTGAAGGCGTCAGTGATCCCGGCTTCCTTCATCGCGGGGGTGCTCCAGTCGAACACGCAGGGCGTGCCGTCCTTGGCGATGTGGCGCACAGCCAGCTTGACCGAGGCGGTCTTGCCGCCGGTGAGCATGTGGAACGCTTCCGACCGACCCTTGTACTTGTCGAGCGGATCGAACATCTGGTTCTCAGCGCCGTACTGCTGGTCCTGGATGGCGCCCATGTTCTTGCCGACATCGGACATCGTCTTGACGCTGCCCAGGTCGACCATCGGCATGGCCGTCATCTGGCGCATCAGGTCCGCAGCGACGACCGGGTTGGTGGCGATGTTCGGCGCCGTCGAGTGCAGGAGGTCATAGATCGACTTCGCCCGGGCAGGGTCCTGCTGGATCACATCGGGGGCGGTCATCTGCAGGTTGTGCCAGCCCTCGTCGTAGGAGCCGCGGTTGGCCAGCCACTTCGCGCCGGAGATCGCCATGGGCGCGAGGATCGAGCCGAGGGCAAGCGCGTGACCGATGCCGAAGCCACCGGGAGCCGCGGTCTTCTCGCGCTCTTCGGTGAGCATGTCCATGATCGCCTGGCGGTCATCGACGTCGAGCTTGAGGGCTGCGAGCTTCTGGAAGATCACCGAATGGAAGACCTCCGAGCCCTGGGCAGCAGCGCTGATCAGGTCGGCTTCATTGCGGGCGAGCTTGGTGGCGAGCGTGGTCATAGCGCCTCAGTTGGTGATCGTCGGGTGAGTCTGGTACATCCGCTGATGGACGTCGACCGGCCGCTCCACCATGGACATGGTGAGCTGCCGATCGGCCTCGTCGCCGAGACCAGAGACGAAGTTCTTTACCGATTGGATCGGATGCTTCAACGGCTCGACCACGTCCATGAACCCACTGGTCGGGCTCTGGGGCATGGTGCCAGCCGGCAGGGGCTCGGTCGGCACGCCAAAGGCTGCAGCCTTGCGGGACTCGAGGGTGTCGCTGGCAGGCGTCCCGGCCAGGCGGTCGCCGACCCAGTCCGCGCCGTTCTCCACCATCTCGGGGATGTGGAACAGGGTGTTGGCCCGGCCGTAGGCGTCCATCGCCCCGAGGGCCTTGCTGGCGACACCGCCGGTGAACATCTCGGGGTGCATCCCCAGGCCGCCGGTGACGTGGCTCAGGAGGCCTGGCGCAGCGGGCGCCAGAACGGTCGCGAGCTTGAGGGGGTAGAGACCGGCCTTCTTCCCAGCCAGCAGCGTCGGCTGGGCCGGCTTGGCCGCGGGGGCCGCACTGGGCTTGGGCAGCGCAGGGGCCTGCTGGGTCGTCTGCTTGTTCGGTACGAAGGCTTTCGCCGCACCTGGGGCCTTGGTCTCCGGCAGCGACTGGGTGGTCTGCATGCGAGGCTGCGGCTGTGCCTGGTCCGAGCGGATCAGGGGGCCGGTAGGCGGCAGGGCCACGCCAGCAGTCAGGCCAGTGGGTGATCCACCCTGGGCGGTCGAGGAGCCGCCAATGGACGGGCCAGGCTGCGGGGCGACACCGAAGGGCGCGGAAGCCGTCGGCGCCGGAGGCACGGGGCCACCCTGCGCGAGCTCGACGCTGACGGCGACCTTCGCGATGTCGGTGAAGCGGGGCATGCTCAGTTGGCGGGCATCGGCATCATGCCGCCGGTCTGGTTGTGGCCACGGGAGGGGGCACCGGGCGCCGTCATGTTGGCAATCACCGGCGCGGCGACGCTGCTGAGCGCCCCGGCGGCAGTGGCGCCAGCCATCAGGGTGTTGGCCGGGTCGGTCTTCCACGCGTGCGAGAGCCCCGACCGGATGGTGTCACCCATGCCAGCCGCGGTCTTGCGCGCTTCGAGAGCTTCGGTCGCCGGGGTGTTCACGCCACGGCTCCCTGCATCTCAGTCTTCTTGGGCGCGGCGCCGATGGCTGACGCCACCGCCGGGATAGCACGGGCCGCGAGGCCGAGCAACGGGTTGGCCAGCTTGGCCTCGAGCTGCTTGGCCGCGATGTGCTGGGCGCGCTTGAGCTGGCCGGTGGCCTCGGAGATTTCCTTGAGCTTGAGGCCCAGATACTCCTGCGCGTTGTGGGTCTTCAGGAGGCGGTCGCGGGCACCGACGAGGTCCTTCACCGCGATGGTGAAGGAACTGTCGCCGTTGACGATGCGCGGGGTGCCGCCGGGGGTATTGCCGGTGTTGCGCTCGTCGAGGTAGGTCTGGGGCAGCTTGTGGTCAGCCTGGGACGGGCGGTTCTCGAACCAGTGGGCCGCATCCTCGTAGGGGTGCTTGCCGGTCTCGTGCATCTTCGAGTAGTCGGGCTGCTTCTGCAGGTAATACTGGGCCTGCTTGGTCAGCGCCGGGGGTGGGCAGGCGCCGCGGTCGTAGGCCACGGCATTCTCGCACATCGAGACGATGTCGTCGATCGAGAGCTGGTCGATCTCGTTCTTGTCCGCCGCGAAACGGAAGCCGAGACGGTGGTTCGGGACGCCGCGCGACTTCAAACCTTCGACGACCATGCGCAGCAGGGCGCGCAGCTCTTCGGGGTTCTTCTCGTTGTCGAGGCGGCAGCCGCTCACGGTCGCCATGACAGCGCGGTAGAGCGAGGGGAGGGTCACGCCGGACATGACCATGTCGATGGCGGACTGGATGATGCGATCGTGGGCGTCCGAGGCTTCGGAGAGGGCGCTGATACCAGCGGACTTCGCCTCATTCTGGACGATCTCGACTTCAGCGCGGGTCTTGTCCAGCTCGAGCAGCATCGACCGGGTCTTCGCTTCCTCGAGCGAGTAGGCCAGCGAGGGGTCCATCGGGTGATCGTAGATCGAGAGCTTGACGTCGCCGGCCTCCGGGAGCGGGGCGAAGGGGTCGCCGCCGGCTTCCTCGATGGCTGCCAGCTTGGACGAGCCCTCACGGTACATGCTGGCCTCGGCGCTCTTGCGTGCCTGGCCAACCAGCTTCTCAGGGTCGGCCAGCTCGAACCGCAGACGGGCATCCTTCTTCTGGGCGTGCGCGTTCTTGGTGAGGGAGATGTGCACCCCGCGATTGGCGTCCTCCGCGATGCGGCGGATCTCGTGCGGGGTCAGGTCGTGGGCGTCGACGATGGACGCCAGCTTATCCTGCATCGACTCGCCGCGGAGGCCTGCGGCCTTCACCTCGTCGATGTACGGCTGCAGACGGGCCTTGTGGGACATAGGAACCTCGTGGGATAGGGTACTCGACGCCGGTCATCGGTAAAGGGAGTCAGTTCGCTCGTCCGGGGTCTCGTTCCAGATGTCGGCCGCAGCGGCCTCGCTCTGGGTCGTGCTGCCCATGTGACCCTTGAAATCACCCCGGACCAGGAACTCGCCGGCGATCGTCGAATAGGTGACCGAATGGAGACCATCGTCGGGCTTGATATTCACATACCGCTGGACGTTGGTCTTGTCGTTGTACTCCAGGCTGACAGCCATGAAGTGGTCGAACAGCTCCTGGCACTCGTCAGAGCGCGGGAAGGTGATCTGCTTCGTGCGGACCATCTCGAAGGTGTCGGTGAGCACCCGGGTGCGGGCCAGGTGCCACTTGCGGACCTTCGGATCCCACTTCACGCGGGCGGCGCGGCCGGCGCCGGTCCCCTGCATGCCGGTGTGCCACATCTGGATGACGCGGTCGTCACCGAGGCGGTTGATCAGCTGCAGGTTCTGGACCTGGCCGCAGCCCCAGTCGCAGCCGAGCAGCTGGACGCCGGCGTAGGAGGCGGCCTTCACGATCCAGTCGATCTGGTACAGGGGGTCGGTCTCAACACCCTTGAAGATCTTCCAGTAGTAGACGTCGAACCGGCCCGGGAACGGGTTGAAGCCGCCGATGGTCACGAAGGTGTAGCTGTTCTCGCCGTTGAAAGCCCAGTCGACGCCCATGACCAGTGGCGGGTAGCGGTTCTTGCGCGGGTTCGGAACCTCGTTCTTGCGGTCAGGGTTACAGCAGGCTTTGAGCTGCTCGATCGTTACCGGAACGGAGCCCGAATCGTGGGGCAGGCCGAGCACCTCATTGCGGAACCGCTCGGTCGAGTAGTTCCGCAGCTTGTCGAGCAGCTCCATCCACTTCTGACGCCGATCCATGACCGGCTTCACGATCAGCTGCGGGACGCGATAGGTCTCCATCGTGACCGACGCGTGCCGGCCCTTCTCGAGATCCATCTTGCGTGCCACGACCCATCGGCCGTTGGCGTTGGTATTCAGCGGGACTCCGCAGAACTCGCAGATAACGCCGTGATCGCCGATGTTTCGTTCAGTCCAAGAGTGGTTCCACTTCTTGCACCCCATGTTGGTGCAGCGGACAGCCCACTCGGCGCCGGTGGAGCGCGCCCGGAAGGCCTCCATCGGATTGTTCATCGACTTCGGCGTGCCGCAGTACCAGAAACGCGGGGCCTTGGCACGGAAGGCCATTTCTTCGACGACCGGATAGATGTCCGGCATGATGTCCTGGATCTCATCGAAGGTCAGCTGGGCGCCGCCAACCTCGATCAGCTCACCCGTGCGCGGGTCGAGGACCGTGTGCATCTTGCCGTCTTTTACCGACTGACCACGCAGACGGTCAGCCGTGCGCTGGGCGTAGCCCAGCGTGATCATCGAGCCGCCAGCGTTGAAGACGCGGCGCAGCACCTGATCGACCTTGCCCGGGCCGTCGAAGAAGCAGTCCTGGATGATCGGGCTGCCAGAGATGAAGTCACGCAAGCGCTGCTGGGCGAATACCATCGCCTGCTCCTGCAGCGGCGCGACGTAGACCTGCACGCTGCCGGGGTGGCAGACGCCGTTGATCACCAGCTTCGAGGCGAGCGTGGTACTCTTGGCGACCTGACGCCCGGTGAACAACCCCACACGCGACGCGCGGGTGTTGTAGACGGCTTCGAGGTAGGGGTAGTCCGTGAGGTTGAAGCGCTCGCCGCCGAGACAGAGCAGATCCTGCGCGAGCTGGAACGGGGTGGCCTCGATGCACCGGACGGTATTTTCCATCATGGCATCGCGGCCAGTTCATCCTTGGTCAGCAGGGCGTCCTGTGACTCGTACTTCGCGACCACGCCGGCGAGCGTCGCCAGGGCCTTCTTGGCGCTGTCGCCGCCTGAGGCATCGCGCAGCTTGCCGCGCATCTCCATCGCCTTGAACATGGTATCGCGCTCGAGCTTGACGCGCGCCAGCTCGTCCTTGGTCATGTTCAGACCGAGGTTGCCCACCGTGCGCTTGATCAGGCGCTCGGTGTAATAGGCATCGCTCATCAGGCGGTCCAGCACGGCCTCGGAGTTCAGCGACACAGGCACGCCCAGGCGCCAGCGGACGAAGTCCTTGGGCTGCCCGATCAGGCCACGGCGGAACACAGCCTCTTCGTTGCCGATGCAGAGCATGTAGCGCTCCCAGGCAGCACCCTCGAGGTACTCCCGGTCAACGAACAGCTCCCCGTAGCGGCGCACATCGACTTCCTCGAGGACGCAGCCATACATCTGCTTCAGGTCGGCACAGATCGTCTCGTAGTCGATCTCGCACAGGATGCTCGTCTCGAGCATAGTCCGAATCGCCTGATTCTCCCGCAGGCGCCGGATGCCAGTGGGGAGAAGGACGGTCGGCCCAGATGGGCCGACGGTGATGATGTCCCGCAGCCCAAGCATGGTCGCGGCCTGGAACAGGGGCCGGTAGTCCATGGTCGACCGCATGTCGGTGGTAACGAACCAGGCGTCCAAGGCAGCCGGGAGCCGGCCCTGAATCTCAGCCGCCGTGAAGTCCTGCAGGGCACAAGGAAAGCGGGTATCCAGTGCTGCCAACAGGCTTTCAGCATGCTTCGGGCCATCCGCACGAGCCATTGCCACAAGGGCGACTGCCTGAAGAATCCGGCGGTGTGGGACCATCCTGGCGATCTATGTTAGGGGCCTGCGGGTAAAAATAAACCCATCTGCCTGGGATAAGAGGGGTACAGGGAATATACCATGAACGAGAACGTCGTATGTTTCGGCCTCTGCGCAATCTGCGCTGTGGCCGCCGCTGTGCTCTTCGGCCACGCCGCCGGAGTGCATTTCTCCCACCATGAAGACGGCTCTCGCGAGCTGCTCTTCGCTTTCGGCATGTCCATCGCCTCGGGGGCTTTCACCCTCGGATCGCTGCGCTGCCGCACCAAGCCCAAGGACGAAGTTCCGCCCGTCGTCGATTCGGAGCGGAAATACTGCAAGACGGACTACTGAACCAAACGCCCGCTGGACCTTCGGGTCCAGCGGGCAGCAGGTGCTTTTCATTACCGTGAGCGCTCAGACTTCCTGAATCGCGCTCTCGAGATCCTCGCTCACACGCTGCAGCGACTTCATGGCGACGGCAGTCGCGCTGGAATCGCCGGGGAACCCCATACGGATCGCCAGGAGCAGGCGGGCCAGCTTCTGGACCGACTGGCCGAAGGTCTCATGCAGGGTGACGAACTCGGCGAGGTTGTCGGGGGTGAGGAAGCCGGCGCCGAGCACCGCGTCGGCGCTCTGCGGATCGCCGATCGACGCGGCCAGCTTGACGGCCTTGTCGAGGGGCATGGCGATGGACGCGATCTTGGCCGACGCGACCTTCGGGTAGTCCTCGAGGGTCTTCACGGCAGCCGCGATCTTCTCAGCCTTCGCCGGCAGGTCGCTGTCGAAGCGCAGCCATCCCTTGCCATCGTTGGACAGGGCGGCCTGCTTGACCATCTCTGCCATCTCGGATCCGTTCTCGAACCAGTGATTCAGGGTCGCGCAGGCGGTCTTCTCGTCGGCCTGGTTGAACCCGAAGTTCTCACCCCGGACGTTGAGGGTCCACTGGCCGTTGGTCAGGATCAAGCTGTCGGGGAGGCGCTTGTCGAGGAAGGACGCGACCTTGTCGAGGGCCATGGGCGGAACGTCGGCCTGATGGCGGAGGGTCAGCACCTGGGTGTCGAGCGGGAGCATCCAGCTGCCGTCGCTGATCCGGGACGCAGTCTTGACGCCCCTGGCGAGCACGACGTTGACCTGCTGGAGGCCGTTCGACAGCTCCAGGTGGATCGAGCCGTTGCCCTCGTGGGTGGCGAGCTTGGTCAGCACCGCCGGAGCGGTGAAGGCTTCGCCGGCCATCAGCGACACCGAGGTGCCGCGGGTCAGCGAGCCGGTGGCGAGCTTGGCCATGACCTGGCTGGTCAGGGTAGCTTCGGTCTCGCCTTCGTTCAGCTCGTCGCAAGCGACCTTGGTCGGGGCCGGGCCATAGGTGCCGTCTTCGAACGCCATGAAGCGCTGCTCGCCGACGGTCGGGTTGAACAGGTCGAGGGCGTCAAAGGACACGGCGATCTTGGAAGTCGCATCGTCCATCCAGACACGGGCGGCGAGGAAATCCTTGGTGTCGGCTTCGAGCGGGACGGCGACGGGGACGGAGGCGATGGCGCGATCGATGGCGGCCGAGGCCAGCTTGGCCTGCACGGTACGGCCGGGGGCCGGCGCGTTGAGCCACTGCTCGGCCACGTCGTCGGTGCCATTGAGCATGAAGCCGGCAAGGGCATGCTTGTTCTGGCCCAGGATCTTGCCGTAGGCCTCGCGCTGCTCGGCGGTGATGCCCATGACCGAGGCGAGGACGGTGCGGCCGCGGTAGGGCAGGCGCAGGGCGCTGCCGTCTTCGGTCCAGCCAGCACCACGGAGCTTCGATTCGTGGATGAGGGTGCCGGGCTCGCCGACATCCAGGCCCTGAGCCAGGTTCGACTCGGTCAGGGGCATGACCTGATCATCGGCCATGTCGCCGGTGCCCTGGTTCTGCGAGGCGTCGCCCGGATCGGACTGCTTGCGCAGGATCATGACGTCGAGGGGCTGCAGCTCGCGGTTGTTGATGATGAGGGGGATGCTGATGCGCGGGGCGCCGGCGATACCGACGTAGCCGAACGCGTAGCCCTGGCCATCATCCTTCTTCTTGAAGTTGACCACCACCCGGTCGGCCGGGATGTAGGGGTGGTCACGCAGCAGGTTCTGCGTGATCTCATCCGACCAGGCCGACGGCGGGGACATCATGCGGACGCCGGCGATCTTCCGCGCCTCCGTTTCGGGGAGGTACTCCGACGGGACGATCGTCGGGGGCGGGACGAAAAGGTCGGAAAGCATGATCGAGATCCTATGGGTTCGGGCTTGGCGGGCAATCGCGCTACCGCGGTGGAGAGGTGGGCGCGGCGCTCGCGGGGAGGAGAGGTGCGATGTAGCTGTGGACGTGGGCCAGGAAGTTGACCCCACCGATCATCGCATTGGGGGCAGTGATCTGCCCCAACGCCGTGATGGTCCCGTAGACTTTCAGGGGGCCGAAGAGCGAGATCCCGGCAGGGCACATGATCGACACCCCAGTGGCGGCCCGGATGGTCGCCCCGCCGGTCAGGGTCGCTTCCAGATCCTTGCACAGGACCGAGACCTTCGAGGTCGCGGCTGAGAACCCGGCGATCTTGACCAGCGCTGCCGGAGAGCCAGCCGGCCCGAGTCGGATGGAATACTCGCCGAGCAGCGCGCTGTACTCGATGCTCAGGTCCATCTGGTAGGTCGGGAACTGACTCTGGCCGCCGGGCACCACGCCCTTGTTGCCAGCCCGCAGCCGGAAGGAGCCGTTGGCGTCGACCTGGTAGTCGTACACCTCGGCGGATGACGCGAGGCCCGGGAACAGCTCGACGCCAGGGGCCAGGCCTCCGACGGGCTTCAGCGGTTGAACGATCGCGTCCCGGATGACTGAATAGACCTTGGAGGCGTATTCATTGGCGACGTTGTAGGTCGAGTTCAGCGACAGTCCCGACTGATGGCCGGTGTAGTAATCGAAGCCACCGACATGCCCGCGCTGCCGGAGGTAGTAGGGCTTCAGCAACAGCGGATCGGGGGCGAGATCGAGAACTTCGGCCTGGTAGAAGTAGGCTCCCGGATTGGGAACAGCCAGCGACCCCGGCGGCGCCGTCGCGATGGCGTTGGCGTCCAGGCCCGGGCTGAAGAAGTGCTTGAAGTGGTAGCCGGCCATGCGGTGTTCGCGCATCACCGATCGCTCGAGCGTCAGACCGTCAGACTTGTAGATCGACCAGCACATCGCGTTGGCACCGATGATTGCACCGAGGCCGTTGACCTTCACGCGGGCGTCGCCCTTGGACATGATCGCGTCGCCGGACTCTGCCACGAACGCCCAGTGTGGCGTGTTGTCGAGACCGGGCTGCAGATTCATGCGGCTCATCGGCAGTTCGATGCCGGGGTTGAAGCTGATGCGCTGACCTTCGGGATCTTTCGCGTTTTCCCGTGCTGTCTGGCACGGCCCGGTGTAGAAACCCAGGATCACCCAACGACGACCGTCGTGCATGATCAGCACCTGGGAGCCGACCTCGGGGATATAGACGATGCCACCAGGCGACGAGTCGGTGACCGACAGCGAGCTGAAGCCGGCCTGAAGCATGATGACGTCCTTGATGACGCCATCCGTCGAAGCCGTCGGATTGCCGCCATCGGGGATGACCTCAAAGGTCATCGTCGGCTGCAGGGTCGTGCTCCCGGTCCCGCCGGTGATCGAGTTCACCTTGCTCACGCGGGCGCGCAGCACCCGTGGGGTGATGAAGTCCTTCGAATCGGACTCCCGGCCGCTGAGCAGGGACATCGACGAGGCTGGGTTCGCCATTAGCGCTTCGCTCGCGGCGTCAGCGTCAGCATGATGTTCATCGGCCCGATGACGGTCTGCGTCGCTGCGTAGCCGGGATTCAGTTCCATGAGCTTCGTGATCTCGGCCTGGTTGGTTACGCGGACCCGCATCCCGGACCTGGCGAACGACTGGGGCGCTGCCTTCGCTGGCGGCGATGATCCCGGGCACGTCGAGCAGGCCATGGCCGGTAGCTTAGAGGGGGCTAACAGGGGAGCAAGGCATGTGAAATATGGACCCCCTCTCTGTGATAAGAAAGGGAGAACCCACGCATCATGCGCGGAGTTCTAGCGGAAGCCACATTGGCTAACCCGCGTAGGAGGGTCATAACATGACCACTCACAACGGCTTCGTCCCCACCCCCGTCATCGACGCCCCTGTTGGGCTCGAGGACCGCGTCAAGCACAGCCTGGAGATCCAGGATCACTTGAAGCGTGAGGCGACTGCCCGCGCCGCTATCCAGACCGCCATGGTCGGGATGGTGGGCGCGGCGACGAGCGACCTGGTTCGCAAGAACCAGCAGAAGAAGCGCCGCGACCAGAAGCCCCGGAAGCCCGCCCCCATGGCGGCCATCCGTCTGGGCCGCATGGCCGAAGCGGCTTGGGATCGTCTGACCCCGCTGGAGCGCCAGCAGGGTCTGCCGCTGTGGAAGCTGGCCGCATTGGCCAACCTCCACTTCATCCCGGTCCCGGCGCGGAAGCTGCACGAGCTGCACGGCACCACCATGGTGTTCGAGCTCGTGAAGCCCACCACGCCGGCGATGGTCGACCAGACCGCCCCCGAGGCGATCCCCCTGGTCGCCCCGAACCTGAAGGCGGATCGCCGCCTCGGGTTCGCGTTCGTGAGCCGTGCGCTGCCCGGGATGGGAAGCGCGCTGCTTGGCATCAAGATCTTCGACCACCAGGGCAATGTGCTCATGGTCGCGGGTCAGGCGCCGCTGGCCGATTTCGAGAAGGTCTCCCCCTTCACCCAGGGGATCTTCGAAGGCCAGGACGTGCTGCCCAAGAACTGGGTCTACCGCACGAAGGCCCAGGAAGGGTCGATCGAGCTGACCCAGTTCATCGCTGCGTGCCTGCCGCGCCGGCAGGAACTCTGAGGCTCAGCCTCTGAGGCACGACGTGGGGTGGACCGCATTGGTCCACCCCACGGGGCAACGTTTCAAGTCGAAAGGGATGCCATGGATGGCATCGGTGATCTGTAACATCAGTCGAGTTCTTTGACGCACTAACCCGTCAGGCATATTGCCTGACTTACCCACGGAGCATTTCCATGACCACTCTCAACTTCGCCCGCGACATCCGTCTCTTCGCCCCTCGTCTCGGTGAGAACATCACCGACGTGGTGGCCCAGGTCGCGAGCGTCGAACGACTGCCCTCCATGGCGGTCACCCCGGGCTTGGCGGAAGCCAAGACCCACCTGATGGAGGTATGCCACCACCTCCTCGGAGACATCACGTTCCAGGGCCAGGCCCTGGAGTTGCACGCCGCGTCGGTGTGCTGTCGCGCCTTGCGCATCGCCAGCGCTTTCGCCCACGAAGACCTGGCGGCTGAACGTAGCGGTCGGCTGCAGATCCTCAGCGGTAACGAATGGCGCACCATCCACCAGGCCGTGATGGCTGGCTGTGCCGGCCAGGTTCCGGTGTTGCGTCGGATGGGCACCCTGCGTCCACCGAAGTGGGCGCTGGACCTGATCGAACTGACCGGCCGCCTCGGAGAGGTCGGCTGGGGCACTGACGAGGTCCGTCTCAAGCACCGCGTGCTGAGCGAGCCGAACTCGGCCGAACGTCGTGCTGCCGCGGAGCACACGCAGCGGATGATCGCCCGGAAAGCCGCCCACCTCGGGCTGCACACCGACGCGGTCGCTGAAGCCAAGGCGTGGCTCGTCCTCAACGGCGAACACGTCAAGGCCAAGCCCCGGCCCGCCGGGTGCTTGAGCATCGATGGCATGGTGTGGATTCGCATGTCCCCCATGTATCGCACCCCAGCCGAGAGCGCCGAGGTCGCGACGGAGCGGCGCCAGCGCGAGCTGAACGCCGCTGACCAGACCGTCGTGTGTGGCGGCAGGACGAGCAAGCCGTTCCGGGCGCACCGGGAGGTCCTCGACTGCCTGGCGGACAATCGCCGCAAGGCGAGCGAGTTCGCCCGTAACGCTGGGGGCAACCGCCGGCTGCAGCTGCTCTGAGAGCAGCAACGACAACCTGAGGAAGGTGTCGGGAGAGGAGACGCCCCGCAAGGGGTGGCTTCTTTTTACCTCGAGCGCCGATAGCTTCGCGGCATGAGCACTGATTCTGATTCCGCCACGTTCAAGATCACCAACGCTGCACGCCTGGTGCTGAACGCCATCGCCACCGAAACCGGGCCGCTGATCACCCCCGAGCTGTTCCTGACGGGCTGCGATCTCGTCAAGACCTTGCGGAGTCTCCCGTGTATCCTCGAGGTCGGGGACAAGAAGGTCGACATCCCGGCAGCCCTCCGGTCGGTCGAAGGCCTAGACCCGAACGACGCCCAGCGCATCGGCATCGAGCAGATGGCCGAGAAGTGGCGGCAGCAGACCACCGAGTTCACCCTGTCAGCGAGCCAGGTGGCGACGCTCAAGATGCAGCTGAAGTACATCCTGCCGAACCAGGGCGAGAAGCCGACGGTCGTGCGCCTCTCGCTGACGGCGAGCTGCGAAGAGGCCATCCGCGTTCTGCAGGCGCTCTAGGTAAAATGAGCGAGCCGGTTGAAGGCCGAATCCTGTTGCGGGATTCGGTCCTTCGTCAGCTCGAAGCTGGCCTGCCCGGGACGGAAGGCCGCGCCGTAGGCGAAGCCCGGGATCGGTGACTTCGCACCACTCAGATCGCTGACGCCGCCCTGGGCCGGGATCTCGCGCAGGGTGTCCTCGAGGCGCTGGAAGTTCAGGCGCTCGAGCATGTCGTTCGAACGCACCAGCGGAACGTGTGACAACCCCGGAAGCTCGGGCGTTCCCTGGATCTTGGGGTTCTTCAGCTGCCGAGCCTTGAAGGCCTGCTCGGCCAGAATCTGACCGACCATCAGATCCTTCTCGCCGCCATCGTTGGTGATCCGCATGAAGCGCATCATCGCGGCGACTGCGACCTCGAGCACCGGCTTGCGCACGATCGCACCGGCCTGCTGGAAGGCCTTCCGCATCTCATCGACGACGTAGGACTGAGCAGCGAGCAGGCCCTGCTTCTCTGCGATCTCCTGCGGGCGGTAGCTGCCATCGGAGAGCCGATCACCGCGCTTCACCTTCTCACCCTCGACGACCGCGACGTTGCGGCCAGGCAGAACATAGTGCTCGATGGAATCCGCGCGGCCAGGCGACTGACCTTCGGGCCGGATGTGGATATAGTGGCCGCCCTGGGGCGCGGTCTTCACCGAGGTCACCATACCGGTTGAGTCAGCAAGCGTTCCCTGGCCCTTCACGGTCTCTGGGACAGCGAGCAGCTCGCGCAGCCGAGCGAAGCCGTCGGCGAGGTTGGAACCCTGCCCAACGGTTCCACCCGAATGGAACTTCTTCAGCGTCAGCTGGGTCGACCGTTCGCCGATCGTCATGCCGTAGTTGTAGCCGATGTTGGCGCCGATCGGGTGGACCTTGCCGTCGGGCGTACGGCCCGCGCACATCTGGCAGGGCGGCGAATCCGCTTCGCAAGTCATCGGGCTGCGGACCATGACGCTGGTCACCTTCGCATCGCGCATCTTCGCGAGCATCTCGGGCGTGACCACGTCGTTGCGCTTGAAGCTCGTGCCCGGGATGTCGTGCAGCAGGTGACGATCGAGCAGATCAGCGTCGTGCTGCTTCACGCCTTCTGGCGGATCGAGCGGGATCTGGATACCTTCCTGGGTGCCACAGTCTTTGATCTCGATTCGCACGGGGCCGAGGTTGCCCGCCAGCTCCTTGGTGAGGAAGCCAGGGCCAGCCACGGAGAGACCCTTGTCGACCATGCCCGACCGCGCGCCGGGCGTGGCCATGATGTAGTCGCTCAGCAGCATGCCGCCACCGTAGCTCGACTTGATCACCGACGGGATAGCACGGTCGCGGGCGTCGGTGACCATCACCGGGCTGGCGACCATCTGGCGGTAGGAATCCATGCCGAGCTTGCTCGACGGCTTGGCAGCCAGGAACACCGAGCCGCCGAGGCCGATGGTGTCGAGGTGGTCGGAGATGATCGAGTCGAGCTCGGGCTTCACCTTCGCAAAGGTCTCGAGCGCGAGCTTTCGCTTCTCGTCGAGGCCCTTGCCCTGCTTCACAGCGCGATCGATCTGACCGAGCAGCGCGTTGATCTTGGTGCGGTCGATCGCCAGCTCCTGCACCGTGCCGCCGATGCCGCCGGCACGGGCCGCGAAAGCGAAGCCGGCCGACTGGAGCTTGCGCCCCAGGTTGTTGAAATCGGCCGGCGATTCCTTCGCGATGCGATCGAGGATGGTGGCGAGCTTCTTACCGTCGATCGGCGGCGCGATGCCGCTGAGGAACCGCACGGGAACGATGCCCTCGAAGATCATCCAGCCGACGGCCTGCAGGTTCTGATTCTTCTCGTCATCGATCATGACGAGGCTGTCCATGCGCAGCCCGTCCTTGTTGTTCTTGTAGGCGTCGAGGGCGGCCTGGCGCGTCGGGTAGGTCTTGCCGCTGTTGACCCCGCGGCGGGTCAGGGCGAACAGACCGGTGATGACGTCCTTGTCGACGGCGAAGGCGAGGCTGCGGTCCTTGTCGTACCACAGGTTCCGCGACGGCAGGAGGTCGTGGGCCTCACGCTTGCCCTTGTCGCTCAGCGGCGCGAACACCGACATCGTGTCGCCATCCATGTCGGCGTTGAACGGGCCGAGCACGAACGGGCTGATGCGAACTTCCTTGCCGCTGTGGATCTTCGGCATCGCTGCCAACACGCTCCAGCGGTGCAGCGACGGCGCGCGGTTGAGCAGGATGGGCCGAGTGCGCAGCTCCTCATCGAGAGCGTTGCGGGCGATGAGGCCTTTGCGCTCGACCTCGCGCATCGCGTCGGCGGGCTTCCAGCCCAGCTGGGCCAGGCGCCGGACGATGGCCGGCTGGTAGATCTTCCAGGCCATGTCTTCGGGGATGGCAGCCTCGTCGGGGCCGAGGGTAGCATCCGATTCGATGGTCGACCGGCCGGTGTAGTCGTTGCGCCGGCGGGAGAGCTGCTGCTGGAACAGCCCCTCCTTGTTGTTCTTGCCCTTGATGACGTCGACGAAGCCCCGCAGGTCGGCGTCCCGGCGATGCGTCAGGCTTTTCCCTACGCCGACCAAAGCCCCGTAGGCGTCGTAGAGGCTCACCCGGGCCTTCGCGAGGTCCTGGGTTGAAAGGGAGCCTTCCTGTTCGCCCTTCTGCAGGGTGTCGCGGGTGAGGATCAGGTCGCGGTAGAGCAGGTTCGAGTCCGCGACCCGCAGGCCGCCATTCCGCTGCTCAATGACCGGGCGGTACATCGGAGGGATAACTGGTACCTGAGAAATCATGTAGGCGTCGAACGGCTTCTGCCGCACGTCCTGCAGCCCCTTCAGGTAGCGCGCCGCCCGGTTGAGCCGGTTGAGGTCTGACCCGCTGGCGGTGCGAGCCTTCTTCTGCACCTCCTTGAACCGCTCGGCAGGGTCAAAGTCCAACATTGCGCGGAAAGCGGCCTCACCGGTCGTGGTGTTCGAACCAGGCTGGTCGCTGAACTCGCCGGTCTCGGCGTTGTAGTGCCGGGTGTGGCCGATGACCCCGAGGTAGTCGGCGGTCTTCAGGTCGAGGAGATCCTTGATGACCTTCTCGTAGAGCGGATGCGGCACCTTGCGGCCGAGGTCGATGTGCGACCACTTGTCGCCCTTGAGGCCGCCGGTGGTGGCGACGTCGAACAGCCCGCCCTTCTCTTCAGCAAGGTCCTTCGCGCGCACCAGGCTCGCCTTCTGGATCTCGCCGTTCGAACGCTTCAACGTGTTCGCGTCGGTCATCGGCATGAAGTGCAGAGCGTTGCCGTGCTGCTGCGAGTCGATACCCGAGGCCGCCATCATCGCGCGCAGCTTCTCGAAGACGAACGGCACCTTCGGCGCCGGCGGCTTCTCGCCCGCCTGGTAGGCCACCCAGTAGTCGTCGTTCTTCGCCCCACGCACGCCCATGCTCTCGCCGAGGATGGCGTGGGCGTTATGGCCCAGCAGGGCGTAGGTCTGCAGGCCGTCGAAGGACTGGCCGCCCTTGCCGCGGCCGGCCGTCGGCGCCTCGTCCATCGTGTAGCCGTCACGCGTGCGGGCGCTGAACTTCTTGCGCACCGGGTGATCGAGCTTGTAGACGTAGTTGTAGCCGACCGGAACGGGGTTCTCGATGTGCCGGCCCTCGACCGGATCGAACAGCCGTTCCTCGTGCTTCACCTTGTGCTCATCGAGCAGGGCCTGCACGCGATCGGCGACCTTGTTGTCGCCGAAGTTGACGTGGTCGAACTTCACCCCGTGGTCGCGCACGAGCTTGCCGACGGCCTGCTCGAGCGTCTGCGACGGGTTGATGCGGCCGGAGACGCCGTGGGGGTTGAAGATGACCTCGAGCGGCCGGCCCTTCTCATCGGTCGGCATCTCGTGGTCGGGGGTGATCTCTGCGATCGTGCCCTTGGCAGCTGATCCCATCGAGAGCTTGTCGCCGACGCGCATGGGCTCAGCGGTCTGGATGTGGATCTCGATCTTGTCCGGCGACCGCACGATGCGGTTGACCTTGCCGATGTAGTCCTCATCCCACTTCACGCTCGCGTCGAGCCACGGCCGCTCGAGCATCTTGTGGATGCTGGAGAGGTTCTTCGCTGAGCGGTCGTACTCGTCGTACTTGCGGGCACGGACGGCAGCGATCAGCACGTCGCCGGGCTTGACCTCCTGGCCTTCCTGGACCACACCGTCAGTGCCGAGCTTTCCGACCATCTCACGGGTCAGCAGGGTCGGGAACTGGGCAATGAACAGCTTGGGGTCGACCTTGATTCCCTCGTCGAGGATCAGCTCATGGCGGTGGGTGTGGTCGCTGGTGAGCTTCTTCGCAGCGGTCTCGCTGATGACGATCGCGTCCTCGTAGTTCGACGCGTTCTTCCACGGGATGTAGGCCGAGCGGAGGTTCACGCCGAGGGCGAGCTGGCCATCCTTGGTGTAGTTCGAGTCCGCCAGCAGATCGCCCTTCTTGACGACGTCGCCGACCTTCACCACCGGGGTGTGGTCGATCGACACCTTGGCCTGCATCGGGTAGCGGTCGAAGATCGCGTGCTTCACGCCATCGACCCAGATGCCGTTCTCGGTGATCTTGGTCACGGTGCCGGGGTTACGGGCGCTCACAGTGCTGCCGTGACCGAGCACAGTCATCACATCCTTGCCATCGCTGGTCTTCAGCGTCGACAGGGGCAGCTCGCGGTAGACCAGCGGCAGGGCCTGGGTGATGTGCTTGCCAGCCATCATGCCGCGGTTGGGGTGCGTGTTGGCGAAGAAGCCGGCAGCGTTGCCGACATGGTCGAAGGCGTCGGTGCCCTTGGGCAACAGGTACTTCACCTCGGTCGGGTGAACCTCGAGGATCTCGTTGTCCCGGTTCGCACGCACCGTCTGCGGGTTCTTCTCGCCGGTGTAGGGGTCGACCGGCAGGCCAGTCTTCTCATCCCAGAACTCGGGGTATCCGATCGTGGTGTCGTTCGCGTCCTCGACGGAGAGCACGCTGCGCTGGTCCCACTTGGCCCGGCCGTTGAGCACCGGGATGAACCGGGCGACGAGGGTGTTGCCCGACTTGCGGGCGTTGGCCACCGCGTGGACGTTCAGTCCGACGGCAGCACCTTCCGGGCTGTGGACTGGATCGATGAAGCCCAGCGCACCAGGCTGGAACAGGCGCGACTCCTTCGAAACCGCGTGCATGTCCATGATGCCGCCAGGCCCCATGAACGTGGTCTTGGACTGCTCGCTGGCCAGGGCCAGCGGGTTCGCGCCCTCAGCCGTGTGGGCCATGCCACCTTCGATGCCGCCGGCGCCGCCGAAGAACCCGGTGGTGAGCGGTTCGAGGAAGGCAGGACCCATGGCTTCGCCGAGGGTGACGTCGTCGCCCTTCCGCAGGCGCTGGAAGAGCTTCTTCTGCATGCGCCAGGCGTTGCGCTCGACACGCTCAGCCATCAGGTCGGCGATGTTGTGGGCCGTCTTGAAATGGGGCGAGTCGCGGATGTCAGGGTCGGCGTCGCCGCGCTGCACGTCGAGGATCTTCCGCGAGGCCAGCATGAAGGCAGTCTCGTTCGGCTTGTCGATCGGCTGGCCGACGGTCTTCTTGGTGACGTAGGGGTCGAGGTGCTTTGAATCGATCCACTGCTTGAGCGCGGTGATCTTGCCCGCCTGGTCGACACCGGAAAGGCTCTCATCGACCTTGATGACGCCACCCTTGAGCAGGTCGCGGTTCTGCTTCAGGTGGAAGACGGATTCGAACAGCTTGTCGATGTCCTTTTCGCCGCGGTCGACCTTGTTCTGCTCGAGCAGCTCGCGCGCCCGCTGGTCGCCGCCCCAGGCCTGGATGATCTCTTCATCGGTCTTGCCCAGGGCCTTGAGCACCGGGTAGAGCCCGACGTTGGTCGAGCCGTGGGAGAGCTTGAACTGGCCCTTGGCCGGGTCCATCCACACCGTCATCGAGGCGCCCTGCATGGGCATGAACGACTCGTACTCGCCGTTGACCTTCTGTCGCGAGTAGATGCCGGGCTTGAGGCGGAACTGGGCGAAGGGCGTGAACCAGTCGTTGCCGCCGACCATGAAGGTGCCGGTGGACCCCATGAGCGGCAGCTCACCGATCTTGGCGTTGCTGCGGGTCTGCACCCGCTTGCCGTCGCGGTAGAGGGCCAGATCGGCCGTCACCGGCGCCGTCACCGAGCCGCCCTGCTCCCGGGCCGCCTGCCAGGCGTTCAGGTCGTAGGGGTCGTGCTTGGTGTCATCGATCTTGACGTTGGTCGCTCGGACCTCGAGCTTCCCATCCTCGGTCTTCATCGGGAAGATCTTCGCCACCGATTCGATGGTACGACCGACCAGTTCGCGATTTACGGCTGCGAAGGAGGTGCCCTTGAAGGCATCGGGATCGACGGGCATGGCGAGATCCTAGCCGGTGCTGGCCGACAGGCCAGGGGCCTATCAGGCGAACGCGGTGAAGGGCTGTGCCGCGCCGGCGGCCTGCTGGGTCTGCTGGTTCTCGAGGATCAGCTTGTCGTACTGGGTGTCGATGCCGGTGGTGCCGGCCGCGGCGGCCGTCGCAGCCTGGATCGCAGCGGACTGCGCGGACTGGGTCTTCGACGAGGGCACTGCCTTGGTGCTGATCGAGCACAGGTCGTCGATGTTGATCGAGGTCAGCTTCTGGATGGCCTGGATCAGCTTGAACAGGGCCTGCAGCCTGTTGTTGTTGCCCATCTTCTGGGCCACCGACGGACCCTCGTCCATCATCGCCATGGTGACGGCCTTCGATCGCTCGTTGTTCTTCTGGCTCTGGAACCGGGCCGCGGCCATGCGAGCCAGCGAGGACATGAAGGGATTGTTGCACTGGAGGACCAGGCACTGCAGGGCCTTCAGCAGCACGTCGAGGATGTTGGCCCGGCTGAGGGACCAGCGGAACTTGAACATGCCCAGGAGGTCGAGCGAGGCGAGCGCCTGGTAGAGCTGGTAGACCGTGCGCGCCACAGCGATCAGGTTCATCAGCGCTGCGATCAGCTGGGTGCTCAGGCCCAGGTACTTGAGGAAGTTGTTGATCTCCCGGCGCATGCAGAGCAGGAACTTTTCGTGCTTGTCGCAGGCGAGGACCACGCCCTTGTAGGCGTCCTGCACCGGCTGGTTCGTCCGCACGCTGCCGGCCAGGCGGGCCTCGGCGACCTGCATGAACTTCAGCACGTTGGCGTTGATGTCATTGGCGCCGTACGGGTCGCCGCAGGCGTTCACGCCATAGCTATAGACGAACTTCTTGATCGCGAGCATGACCCGGTCGTTGGCCGACAGGATCGACTGGACGCCTTTGAACAGCTTCTGCATCTGACCCATGATGAAGCACATGCTCGTCAGGATGACGTAGGCATTGGCCTGGGTGGAGATGTAGGAGTAGATGTCCGAGCCCTGGCTCTGCACGTCGGTGCTGACCATCAGCGCGCCGGTCTGCGTGGTGGCGACGCGCACCGAGCCGTCGGAGTTGTAGTTGGGGTTCGACGGATCGACGGGCTTCTGATTCACTGAGCGATTGAACGCCTCGTCGACCTGCTGCGCGCTGGCGTTGGGATTGCCGTACTGGTTGACGGTGTTGGCCTTGGCCTGCTGGTAGGTCTGGTCGTAGGGCTTCTGCGTGGGCAGGCCTGTCGTGCCGCCGACGCCCGGACCCCAGTTGTTGTTGTAATCCCACTGCTGGCGCACCGAGCCATAGGGCCGCAGCTCAGCGATGCTCTGCACGTCGGATTGGACAGAAAATCCAGCCGCGTCAGCATCGAGCTGGGTCTTGATCATCTGGATCTGCCGGCGCAGCAGCTCGACGATGCGGGAGAACACGTCGCCCAGGTAGAGCGCGCCGAAGCCATCCAAGGTGGCGTTGAACTCCTTCATGTTCTCGTGGAACTTCAGGAGCTGCGGATCGGTCGCCTGGATCAGTCCGTTGTACTTCTGCACGAGGATCGTCTGCAGCCGGAAGCGCGGATCGGGCATGAGCGCGCCGACCTTGCCTTTGCTGAAATCACGCAGGGTGTTGAACTGCTTGTCGTCGAGCCCGAACAGGTTCTTGAACTGGCCCGCGAGGTTGCCGTCGAGACCCTTCGATGGGTCGTAGATCGAGTCCTTCGCCAGGCAGGTCTCGGATGTCGCGGTGTTGAACCGGCCGATGTCGAGCTTGTTATTCTGCGAGAGCGTGTTGCGGACGACCTCCAGCTCCTTGAGCGCGCGGCACAGGTGCTCGGTGATGATCGCGTTGGGCAGGCCGGGCAGCATCGATGGCGGCAGCTTGCACGCCTGGCCAAGCAACTTGTTCATCGACGACTTGAGCTTCTTGATGTAGGTGATCTCGGCCTCGAGGGCCGGGATGCCTTCGAAGATGGCGAAGAGCAGCATGCCGCCGATGCCGCCCACGACATTCTCGCCGCTGAGGAACAGCTGGTGCACGGCGAGCGAGACGCGATCGGTGATCTGCTGCGTCAGCGATTGGTTGCCGGTCTGGTCCGTGCTGTTGTCCCAGAACACGCCGCGAACGAACTCGTCGAAGGACGAGGCCAGCACGTTGAACTGGCCCATCCACAGTGATGTGAACGGATTCAGGAAGGCCTGCCCGATGTTCTGCAGGTTGGCAGCGCTCCAGAACTCGAAGTCGTCAGGGACCGTGCTGCCGCCCGGGATGAAGAGCGCTGAAAGCAGGCTGCCGAACTCGGCCACGGGCGAGATGAGCAGGTCGAGCAGGTAGGCGCCGAAGGCCGAGTCGCCGTAGCCTCCGACGTACTGGGCGGTCACGAGGCCCGTGACCAGCTCGGTGAGACAGCCGGTCAGCCCGCTGCCGCCGACCATGCTCGCGATCAAGGCCTGCGGGTCGTCAGTGTCGGTGAAGCCGTTGATCAGCGCCGCGTTGTCGCTGAGACGCTGCAGGGCATCGCTTCCCTGCTGCAGCGCGGAGAAGCCTTGCAGGTCGCTCTGGGCCAGCGGATCGAGGAACGCCATGTCAGCCGGCCCGCAGGTACGGCTTGATCTTCGCGCCGACGGATTCCTTCAGCGCGCTGATGCGTGCCGGGCTGAGCTTCAGCTTCACCGCGATCTCGCCGGGCTTCAGCTTGGGCTGTCCGTGCGCGCCGAGCGAGTAGTCGAAGACGTGCTTTTCCTGCTCATTCAGGCTGTAATAGCCGAGCATCGCCCGCTCGTAGTCGACGTCATGCGGGATGTCCTCGATGCTGTCGGCCATCGATCCCTCGTCGCCCTCAGCGTCCATCGCGTTGCTGGCGATGAGATCGCTGCGCAGTGCGCGGCGCAGCCGGCTGACGTACTTCGGGTGGATCGACATATGCTCGGCGATCTCATCGGTTGTCGGCTCGCGGCCGAAGCGGCTGGAGAGATCGTTGATGGCGAGCTGGAAGTGGCCGATCTGGCCGACCTGAGCCTCGGGGATGCGCGCTACGTTCTGGTGCGCGGTGACCCAGCGGTAGAGACGCTGGCGGACCATGGTTCCGATGTAGGAGGCGAGGGGCATGCCTCCCTTCGGATCCCAGTCCTTGATCGCCTGCCCGGCGAGGCGCTTGGCCTCGAGTTCCATGGTCTGCGTCGGCACCGGGGCAGCCCGGTAAGTGTTGACCGCCGACATGACTGCGCCCTCGAGGTTCTTCGTCAGCCGATCGAAGGCCTGGTCCTTGGTCCAACCCGTCGGGGCATCGTGCCATTCCTCGTAGAGGCGCGTGTCCTTCTGGGCAGGCGTCTCTGACATCGGGGCAGAGGGGAGAGGGCGGAAGGTCATGGGCTACTTGGCCGACAGCTTGGTGTCGTTCGTCGCGCCACGCAGGATGGCTGCCTGGATCGCCGAAGTCTTCTGCTGCCGGATGGGTGAGATGATAGCTTGGGGTCCGACGGCAGGAAGGAAGGAGGGCTTCGAGACCGCCTTGTACGCGCCGTATTGGGGGAACTCGAAGGAGAAGTTCTCGAGCGACGTGGGATTGACGTTGGGGTCGAGCCACGAGGGAGAACCGAAGACATCGTCGCCGTCGGTGGAGATCGGGTTGCCGATGTTCAGCGGCGGATTCTGGTCGATACCGGTGTTGGAGATCGCTGACTTGGTCTGCAGGTTGTGCATGATCATCCAGTTCCGCAGGCTGCAGCCGCTTCGGTACTGATACTTCAGGAAGGCCTCGTGCGGCTGATCCGAGAGCCGCAGCTGACTGCCGATCGAGCTACCGGCTTCAGCCACGTTGCCCAGGCGGTTGCCCTTGTCGTCGTAGTAGGGGACGTCGACCACGGCCGAGAGGAGCTTGTCGAGGTTCACCTGGCCCGACTGGATGGTGTAGCCGGCGACGCTGGTCACGTCGGTGGCGAAGTTGTCGCTCTTGAGCGCCTGGTTGATCAGGCTCGGCGGCACCGACGTGGCGTAGGGCTGGGTCTGCTCATCCTGCATCAGGTTGGGGCCGAACAGGTTCTTGTAGGTGTCCGCGATCTTGGCCGGGGTGTAGATCGAGTTGAGGTAGGCCGGCAGCGGCGCGGTCTTCGTGGCCGAGCCGACCTGCAGCAGTTCCTCGACGTGAGTCACCGCGATCGTGGTCGACGGCTGGCCGTCGGGAGACATGCTGTGGGTCACGGTCTGGATCATGCAGCGGAACGGCTGATTGCCGTCCTCGATGACCGCTGGGAAACCAGGCACCAGGTAGGGCTGGAAGACTGACGAGATGGAGAGCGCGCGGCTCTGGCCCCGGGCCTTGTTGAAGTCGTGGCGCACCATCAGCTCGATCGTGCGCGGCAACGTGGCACGCTGGGCGATGGCTGCGTTCACGCTCGCCAGGGAGCCTTCACCACTGGGCTGCAGCTTCTCATAGCGAAGGGTATCGAACACCGTTCGCACGCCGCGGACCAGCTCTTCTTCGGAGAACATGCCGTGGGTGATCTGCTGGAGCGCGCTGATGCCCGTGGCCTGGTTGGAGACGTTCTGCACGTCGTACTGGTCATTGGCCATGTACAGCAGCGGCAGCGCGGTGACCGAGGCGGCCGGCGGCGCGAGCTGGGCGACGAGTCGGGTGGGGACAGCGGCGAACGCCAGCGTGCCGCTCACGCTCTTGATCTGATCGTTGAAGAGCGTGTTGCACGCCGGCGGGATGGTGTTGTAGAGGTAGGGCGCGAACAGCAGCTCGGGGATGAAGTAGGAATAGGCCACTGCCAGCTTGTCCTGGAAGGACTGCGCGCCGGCTTCGGTGATCTGGTCCGCTGGATTAGCGGAGGTCTTCACCGCGTTGGTCTTGTAGAGCGGCGGCGCCGGGATGGGCAGGTGCTGGTAGAACGCCAGCTCTTCGTAGCGCTGCAGCACGGACATCAGGGACGAGCTCGGGCCGAGACCCATGGTGTTGAGCGCGTTCTTCTGGAAGTCAGACCACCGCTGGTAGTCCATTGCGGCTTTGAGATCGGTGTCGAGGAAGGTCCACATCTTCCGGTCCATGCGGCGAGCCCAGAAGTAGTAGCTCTCCACAGGGGTCTGCGCGATGAGGCGGCGCGGGATTTCGAGCAGGCCGGACGAGACATTGCCCGACAGGGACACGTTGTTGATGATCTGCTCGACGCCGACGGTCTTGAAGGTGTTGGCCGTGATCGGCTGGTTGATCAGGCTGCCGTTGGCCCGAGCGGAGACAGCCACGAGCGCACTGGTCGGCTGGTTGGTGTCGCCGGAGCTGGCGATCACGCCGACGATGTTGAAGAAGGTCGTGTCCTCCATGAAGCCGTGGAGACCGCGGAACAGCAGGCTGCGGGTGCGCTGGCCAGTGCCGACCTTGCCACGGGAGAGGCCGACGTATTCGCCCTCGCACATCAGGCGGTAGACGTTGGTCAGCGGATCGAGGAAGAACACCGCGCCGTGGCTGCGGGGCAGGAGCAGATCCCACTCCGGCACGGGCGGCACATCGACCTGGAACGTACAGACCTCTTGAGCAGAGAAGGTCACGGTCACGTTGACCGGGTCGAAGCGATACCCGTTGATGTAGACGACGACCTGATGGGGGAGTGCCATGGGTTAGCGCGCCGCGTCGTACATGGGGATGACGGTGATTCCCTGCGGAACGTTCATGACCAGCTGGAGATTGTTCACCTTGGAACGTTCAACGGGGTTGGTGGCATCGAAGTCCATGACCGAAACGGTGCACTGGGCTCCGGTGAACTCAGTGACGACAGCGTTGGCGAGATCAGCTGACGCGAAGGCATGGCGCCCAGCCAGGATCAGGTTGGGCACCGAGGCGTCGTAGGAGCTGCTGCGCACGATCATCTGCACTGCCTGCTTCACCGCGTCAGCGTTCCGACTGGCGGAGGCAGGGTTCAGGTTGAACGTGACGCGGATGATGCGCGAGGTCTTCACCGCGTTGGACGTCAGCTCGGCGATGACCGAGTCGATGTTCGCGATCAGGTTCGTGATCCAGCTGGTCGTGTAGTGCGCGGTGATGAACACCGGGTCGAGGGTGACATCGTTGTAGCCCGGGATCTTGAGCCGGTAGCGGAACGAGGTGACGAGGTCAGTCGCGCTCGCGAACGGGTTGGCCGTCTGCAGCGTGGACGACATCTGGCTGTAATCGAAGGTGACAGCCAGCTCGTAGCGGGCAGAGGCGTCGAGCGGCGAGGACAGGGCTGCCGCAACGGAGACCTTGGCCGCCCCGGACTTCGAGGCCATGTCGATGTCCGCCTGCTCGATGGCACCGAGCGTTCCGACCTTGGCCTCGACGAGCGGGCCGTGATCGTCCGTCAGCTCAGCACCGGTCGTCGGGTGCACCAGCACCAGCTTCGTGCCTGAGATCTGCGTCGGAGTCAGCATCAGCGGGATGCCAGAAGCAGCCAGGTTGAAGCGGACCTTGAGCGGGACGGTGCTGGTCGTGAAGATCTCGGCGGCCGGCTTGGTGACGCTGGCACCGAGATCATCCGTCGACGCCCCGATACGCGTGGTCACGCCCGAAGCCGTCGGCGTCTGGGTCGCGTTCACCACCATGTCGATGGCCAGCGTGGTAATCACGTCGCCCGTGGCGGGCTTCATGTCCACCGTGAAGTGGACGTTGGTCTTCCCGCTGATGGGCGTTCCGCCATTGGCTGCCTGCAGACTGGTGAGCAGCGCGCCGAAGTCGGTGACAGACGGCACGAGATCGAAGGTGCCCACACCTGTGGTCGAACCATTGAGCGGGTTGCGGCTGCTCGAGGTGTTGCCGAACTGGAGCGAGAAGCCCTGCAGCGGCACGTTGTTGAACGTGGTGCGGGTCTGCACCGGCTGGGAGACGCCGTCGACGGTGAGCGAGAGCGGCGACTTGAAGGCCGTCGTCTTGGTCGTCTCGTCGATCGTTCCCTGCACCTCGGCCTTGCTGCCGCTGAGCTTCAGCGTCATCACCCCAGCCATGCTGGCCAGGGTGGCGGAGGCTGCAGCGTCGTCGAAGGCGTTCTTCGCCGGCAGGCTGCCGGTGCTGAGCAGCTTGGCTGCCCAGTCCTCGTCCTTGTGGTAGCGCGAGAAGACGAGCATCGACATCGTGAAGTGGGCGAAGCCCTCTTCGGCGCCGGTGCGTGCGATGTTGAGCGTGGTGAACCAGCCGCAGTAGACCTCGCCGTCCACGATCAGGCGGGTGAACAGGCTGCGGGAAATCTGCTCCGACGCTCGCAGGGCGCGGTCGTAGAGAACGCGCAGGCCGAGCGTGTGCGGGACGATGTAGCGGCCCTTGTCCTGATCCGACATGCCAGCGAGCTGGCCGGCCATCGAGGGGTTGGTCAGGCCGAACGTCAGCAGGTCCGGGTTCACCGCACCGGTACGGCACATGCCGGTGATCATCACCTTGCGCATGTAGCGGCCGGAGGCGAAGACGTGGGGCGCACCGAAGGTTTCGGAGACCTCAGCCTTCTCCGCGTCCATCTCCTGCGTGTCGGTGATGAAGAAGTCGTTGTACTTCATCCCCAGGGACTTCACCGTCGCCACATCCGCCGTGCTCTGCGGATTCGCCGGCATCTGGGCGATCTCGATGTAGGTCGGCGGATCGACGCCACGATCATTGGCGAACGGCGTGCCGGTGCGGCCGCGGAACGCGCGGGTGAACTTGAACTTCGCCTGCGCCTGGTTGAGCAGGTTGGTCAACGGTGCGGCGGCCTTGGCCAGGCTCGCGGCCACGGCAGACGCGACGGAGCTGACCTTCCTGACTGCAGCAGCCTTGGCACGCTCGGTGGCGTCACGCTGATCGATCGCCTCGTTGGTCATCGCCTGGAAGCGGGTTGCGGCCGCAATCGACGCGGCGCTGTGGTCGCCGGTGACCTGCTGGGCCGCGAGGATGCGGGCCTGGTAGTGGGCCTCGCTCTCGCCCATGATCTGGGGGATCGACTTGTAGACGTTGACCTGGGTCGGCGAAGAGACGTCGGCCATGGCCTACCTCAGTCCGGTGGGCTGGTTGAGCTCGAGTTCGTCGATCTGGATCTCGCCGCCGAACTCCGGGCGGGTGCCGGCGCGGTCGCCGACCACCACGCCGCCCAGGTCGACCTGGGAGACCAGCGATTCGCGGTAGGTCTTGGACGAGGTGAAGGTCGCGGTGACGGCGGAGAGGCCGGCGATGCTGTCGGCGAAGGCTGGGGCCATGACGCGGGTGTTGGAGGCGTGGCGGCCGTCGGCCTGGAGAGCCGGGCGATCAGGCTGCGATTCAGCACCCCTGGCGATCTTCAGGAAGGCAGGAGCGTTCGCGACTGCCTTCTGCCCCAGGAGCTGCCGTTGGGCGTCTTCCTTGAACAATGGGCGTCCAGGCGGGTCGGTCTCGACGTGGTTGTCCGAGTAGACATAGGCAGTGAACTGGCCGATGTAGTCGTTGCGTATCTCGGTCTTGATCAGCACCGGGTCCACGAGGTAGTCGTGCAGCCACGGAAACTGGTCGTAGGGAGGCGCGAGACCGTCGGCGGTGGCCATGGGCACCAGCCTACTTAGAGGGGGCTAACAGGCAACCGAGGCACCCCGTCAGTACGCCGCGGCACCACCGTCCGTGATCGTCCACCCCTTGCCTCCGCTTCCAACAGGGAGGACCAACCAAGCCCTGGCAGCCACCGCGTCAGCGTCGAGACTCGAATACGTCGAGTCGCCGGCGTGAAAGACGACATTATTCTGAAGGGCAAGCCCCTTGCTCGAGGCTGAGCCCAATGCGCCGCCGGTCCAGCCGGTCCAACCCTTGAGCAGGGCGGAATAGTTGACCGTGCTGGTCGAACTATTCGGGGCATTGAGGTCTGCCCCGAAGAACATGTTGGCCATCGATGTGGCGGCTTTTGGCCACCAGTTACCGATGTTCTGCTTGAATGCCGTTGCCTGATAGAATGCAGAGTCGAAGACCTGAACGTTCGAAACATCCCAGTCCCCGACGAGCTGGTTGAAGTCCTGGCACTGGTAGAACATCTCGGTCATGTCCTGAACCTGCCCCGTCGCCCATTCCCGAATAGGCTGGTTGAACTTCAACGCCCGGCGGAACATCCGAGCCATGGATGTCACCTGGCTGACGTCCCACCCGCCGATTGGCTGGTTGATAACCAATGCCCCGTTGAACAGGTCGGACATGTCCTGAACGCTGTGCGTGTCCCAGACGCCGATATTCTGATCAAACGCTTGGGCATCTCGGAAAGTCGCCCGCATGGTTGTCACGAGCCCGGTATTCCAATCTCCAATAGGCTGATCGAACGCCCAGGCTGCATCGAACATGTAGCTCAAGTCGGTCGTCAATCCCAGGTACCAATCGTTGATCGATGGCGATCCCCCGTTGTTGAATGCGTGGGCGCCTTGAAAGAACCGACTTTTGTTGACAACCTGGTGAATGTCCCAAGCCCCGAGGTTCGCGTCTATGAGAGGGCATCCTGCGAAGGCTCCGGCAGCGGCAACGACGGTTCTCATATCCCAGGCAGCAAGGTTGACCGGCGTTGTGAGGGCTGAACAACCGTCGAAGAAGTCAGAGATGTCGACGTTGTGGCCGAAGTATGGCGCGTCCGTCGCTGTGACCGTCATGTTGGCACAGCCGTACCAGGGACCGTTGCCACGCCAGCGGATCGAGCTGCCCCAATGGGACAGCGTCATCACCTTGAGACAGTCCCCTGTGTTGTTGAACGCCCAGCCGTCGCAGTTGCCGCGGATGCTGACATTGTAGATGCCAGGCAACGCGTAGGTATGCAGCGTCTGTGGCTGATCATACGCGGTGATCTGCTCCTCGTTGCCATCGCCCCAGTTGACGAAGAAGTTGAAGGCGCCAGCGGCGAGCAACGGCAGCTGGAACTGGTTCGATGGCGTGCCGGCCTTCGTGGTGTCGATTGTGAACTGGGCAGACCGCCAGTTTGGCACCTGAAACAAGGCCGCTAGGGATTGGATGAACGAGGCCATCAGGTCGCTACCAGAAGCGTGCGCTGCCCGCCGTTGCCGTGCCCACCCGCGTTGTCATTGCCCTGGTGGCCGGTGAAGCCGACCTGGACTCCAACGGTGAGGCCCGGGCTCGAGATGAGCCCGGCATCGCGCGCTGCGATCAGGGTGTTCCAGATCTGCGACTGCTGGTTGATGGGCAGGAGCGAGAGATGGATGGTGACGCTGGTCAGGAAGGGGTTGATGCCCGCCAGGGCCAGCGGGGTCGTGCCCAGGTTGGTGATGGTGACCGAGGCCGGCAGGCCCAGGCCTCCGGGGACGTCGACCACGTCGAGGCCGGTCCCGTGACCGCCGATGTTCTGGACGCCCTGCTGCCCAGTGGCGAGGTCGTCGACCTCCAACGGGGTGCCGCTCACGTTCACCAGGCTTTTCAGGTAGGCGTTGCAGATCGCGTTCCAGACCAACGTACGCTGGGCGAGCTGAAAGGCTGCCAGATCAACAAGGCGGGCTTCTGCTGGGGCCAAGGTCTTGAGGCCTGCCAGCGCCAGCGGCTCGGTCAGCAGGTTGGTGACCGTCGCCGAGGCTGGAATGGTCGACGGATCAGCGGGCATGGCGGGAGTCTACCCCCGGAAGCGGGGCAGCAAAGCGCTCACTGGCTCACGAAGCCCGGCACGTTGGACGGCTGCAGCACGGTCGACCCGGTGCCCGGGTTCAGCGCCACCGCGTTGGTCTGGATGGTGACCCCGAACTGGCTCTGGTTGCAGAGCAGGTTACCCCACGGCGGCACGGACGGCACGAAGGGGATGAGCGGCAGGTTCGAGGGGATGACGTTGTCCAGGCTCTGCGTCTGGGCCGCTGAGGTGCGGTGGATCGTATCCGACAGGCTGGTCATCGCGGCTTCGCGCTTGGTCGGGTCGTTGAGGTTGGCGAAGGTGTCCTGGCTCGGCGCGGTCTGCGGCGGCAAGTAGCTCATCACCTGCAGGTCGGAATAGGCCGAGGTGTTCGCATCGGTGGTGGGCGACGGGTCTTCAGCCGTCGGCAGCTGGGCAGCCAGGTAGCGCGGCAGGCCACCGGCGTCGTAGGCGCCCATGGAGATGGCGTTGATGACGAGCGCGGCGCGCACGGTGGCGAAGTAGCCCGAGATGTTGTAGGTCGACAGGCTGGCAGGCTTCTCAGCAACGATGGCAGAGGCCTGCGTCGACTGGCCGAAGTCGGTGCGGATTCGCGGCCGCACCGGGCCAGCGTTCGGATCGGGCGTGACATCGTTGACCAGGTTGCGCAGGAAGTGCGGCTGGTAACTCGGGTGGGTGGTGTTGAAGAGCGGCATGGATCAGACCTCGGGCGCAACGTAGGCCAGGGTGTCGATGCGGATGCTGTAGCCCGTGACCACGGCGGTGTCGGTGAGGACGAGGTCGCCGGCGGCGATGCCGACGCTGCCACGCAGGATGAGCGACAGATCCGAGCGGTAGAGCTCGAAGTAGGTGGCGGTGCCGGTGAAGACCGCGGTGGCGAGGAGCGGCGTGGCCAGGTTGATCACCCCGTTGATGGGAGCAGCGAACGGCGCGGCCCCCAGAGCGAACGTGGCGAGGGTCTGTCCGGTGCCACTCTTGAGGATGAGCGTGCCGTTCACCGCAGCGTCGCGGACGACCTGGGCCTGGGCATTGAGCAAGGAGACGTCAGCGAAGAGCATAGGATCTTTCAGCCGAAGTGGCGTTTCCACCAGGAGGGATTGGATGCGTCAGCGTACGCAGGACTCTCAACCATCGCCTTGAGCGTCTGGGCCAGCTGCAGCATAGCATCGCCCTCGGCCTTGATAAAGACCGGGTTCGGCGCGGGCTGCTGCGGCTGGGGCTGATCGGCCATGTTACACCCGGGTGACGACCGCGGTGTGGAACGGCGAGTTGTTCCAGCTGCCCTCGGGCGGCGAGGCCTGGTTGTTGGTCGGGAACACGGCGAAGGGCGGGCCACCGACGAACGTCGAGGTGTCGTCGATCAGCCAGCACTGGTAGGTCTCGAAGTAGAAGATCGCCTTGTTGCTGTCGTTCTGCGCGCGGTAGACGCGCACCGGCCCGGGCGTGGCATAGCCACCGGGGTTGAAGTCGACCGGGCCAGCCCCGTCGTAGTTCTGGCTGTAGAAGCCCTGGTCCGAGGGCGCGTAGATGTCGTCGAAGGCCGTGCCGGTGTTCGAGACCTGGAAGCTCGAGACGTCGGTCGTGATCTGCACGATGATGTTGGTCGAGCCAGCCCAGTTGGTCGCGGTGATCGACACCTCGAAGACGCCGGAGCCGTAGGGCACGCCGTAGATGATGTGGTCGCTGCTCGGGTACTGGTAGTCGTAGATGTTCGGCGGCAGGTTCTGGATGTCCCACGTCACCGGCAACGGATTCGGTGCCAGCGTGAGGTTGAGCTGGTTGTAGACGCCCTCGTGCCAGGTCAGCGGATCGTTGATGAACGTGAACTCGGGCACGAAGGCTTGGGCGATGTGCAGGATCATCGAACCAGCAGAGACGTGGTCCGAGTAAGTGATGCTGACAGCGACGACGAAGTCGCCATAAACGGTGGGCAAACCCGAGATGTTGCCGTTGCTACCGTTGAGCGTCAGGCCATCCGGGAGCGGGCCGCTCTCGATGATCGTCGGCGTGCCGGTGTAGGCGATCGTGAAGGTCTGGTCGAGACCCTGCTGGAGGTTGATCTCCTGGCCGGTGAGGAAGTCGCCGCCACCGCCGCCCGGAGCGAGCGAGATCGCCAGCTCCTTGATGTCGAAGCCGACGCCGTTGATCGCCTTGATCTTCGTGCGGATGATCCCACTCGGCGTGCCAGAGAGCAGGCCGGTCGTCTGGTTCACCGAGACGCCGTCCGGCAGGTTCCACGCATCGAACGAGGTCGGGCTGTTCAGCGCCGTGATCTGGTAGCTGAAGGGCGAGCCGACGGGGGCATTGGCGATAAGCGAGGAGTTGATCGACGGGGCGAAATGCAGGTTCAGCGTGGCCGATCCCGTGCCGACGACGTTGGTGGCCGAGATCGTGCAGCTGGTGGGCGAGGTCGTGGGATAGCCCGAGATGACGCCGGTCTGGCTGTTGAAGCCGAGCCCGGCCGGCAATCCGCTAGCGCCGAACGACGTGGGCTGGTGGTTCGCCGTGATCTTGTAGTAGAACGGCTCGCCGATGCGCGCAGTCACATCAAGCGGGCTGGTGATCTGCGGCACCTCGGTGGGCAGCGGGCCAGCGCCAGCGTCGACAGCCACGACGGTGGAGAACAGCGTGTTGCGGCTGTCGACGATGACCAGGGTGACGTTGTAGAACCCAGGCATCTTGAACGAGTGGACCGGGTTCTCCTCGGTCGACGTCTCACCGTCGGCGAAGTCCCAGGCGAAGCGGTACGGCCCGCGGCCGCCGGAGACGCGCGCATAGAAGGTCGAGGGGAACGGTGACTTGCCCAGCTCGGGCATCCGCACCGGATCGGCGAAGAGCGCCGGCACGATGTTGATGAACGCGGCTGCACCGGTGTCGTGGCCCAGAGCATCGACCACGGCGACCGAGGCGGCGTACTGGCCACCCTTGGGGTAGCTGTGCGAGACGCTCGCCCCGGTGGCGGTGTGCCCGTCGCCGAAGTCCCAAGCGTAGGTGTACGGCCCGGTGCCGTTGGCAGCGGCCGCGGTGAAGTCGTAGGTCTGCGGGTTGGAGCCCGGCTGCAGCACAGCAGTGATCGCCACCGTCATCGGGTTGGTGATCTCGATGTTCTCGAGCGTGCGGCTGATGCGGCTGAGGCTGTCGGTGACCACGAGGCGCACGACGTAGCTGCCAGCTTCGGCATAGACGTGCGACGGATTCTGCGCGGTCGAAGTCCAACCATCGCCGAAGTCCCAAGCATAGCTGTAGGCCGGATCGCCGCCGGTGGTGGCGTCGGTGAACTGCACACTGTTGGTGCCGCCAGGACCGTTGGTGACCACGCTGGTGAAGGCCGCGTCGAGCACCGGGTTGACGACGTAGCTCTCAGACCAGCTCGCGGTGTGACCCAGCGCGTCGGTGACGACGAGCGATACGTCGTAGGTGCCGCCGTGGAGGTACTCGTGCGTTCCCACCGGGAGCTGCGAGGTGTAGCCGTCGCCGAAGCGCCAGAGGTAAGAAAAAGGAGGATAGGTTCCACCGGCCACGCCGGCGAAGTCCATGATGAGCGGTGCGGCTTTGGTGCCGGACGCGGGGTTGAGAACAGGCGTGACGTTGATGGCCATGGCTCACTGCCCGAAGATGGTGAAGGGGATGCCGTAGATCGTCATGTAGTTCAGGAACACCGTGGTCGAGACGATCGTCGGCGCCCGGCCGGCGTCCACCGCGACGACGTTGGTCGCCTGGCGACCCAAGCCATCGATGATGGTGAGGCGCACGTTGTAGTAGCCCGGAATGAGGAAGTTGTGCACCGGGTTCTCTTCGGTCGAGGTCGAGCCGTCGGCGAAGTCCCAGAGGTACTTGTAGGGCCGCTCGCCGCCGTTGGCGTTGGAATAGAAGGTGACAGGGAAGGGAACGGTGCCCTTCTCGGGGATGCGGTCAGGATCGACGGCCAGCAGCTGCAGAATGTCGACCACGATGCGGTTGCTGGTGTCGTGGCCGAGGGCATCGACGACGTGGACCTTGACCTCGATGACGCCGTCGGAGTCGAAGGTGTGCGAAACGACCGGGCCGGTGCCGGAGGTGTTGTCGCCGAAGTCCCAGGTGTAGGTGTACGGCGCCGTGCCGTTGGCAGCCGAGGCGGTGAAGTTCACCAGCAGCGGCTCGGAGCCCAGCACAGGCTCGGCCGTCATCGCCACCGTCATCGGGTTGGTGACGTTGACCATCGCGCGCACCGAAGCGACGTGGCCATCGGTGTCGGTCACGGTCAGCTTGGCGATGTACGAGCCGGCCTCGGCATAGACGTGCGACGGATTCTGCGCCGTCGAGGTCTGGCCGTCGCCGAACTCCCACGCCCAGGTGTATGGCGCAGTGCCACCAGCGGTGGCGTCGGTGAACTGCGTGCTGTTCGTGCCGCCCACACCGATCGTGACGACGGCGGAGAAGTTGGGGACGAGCACCGGGTTGACGACGTAGCTCTCAGACCACGACGCCGTGCGTCCCAGCGAATCGGTGACGACGAGACGGATGGTGTAGGTGCCGCCGGCGACGTAGCTGTGGCTGCCGGTCTCATTGGTCGAGGAGTTGCCGTCGCCGAAGTCCCAAGCGTAGGTGAAGGGCGGGTTGATGCCCGACGCGTTGGCCGCGAAGGTGATGGCCATCGGGGCGGACTTGGTCGCCGTCAGCGGCGTGACGACAGGCGAGATGGCGAGATCGGTCATGGAATCCTACTTCCCGCTCGTCGCGGTGGGCTTGGGGTACTGGGCGCCCCACTGGCCGCCCGGGTTGTTGATCGGGAAGATGTTGGTCTTGGCCTCGTCGATGGGCTGCGTGATCGTGGCGTTCTGCTGCGATCCGGTCTTGGTGAACACAGCTCCGGTGCCCCACACCTGGGAGCGCCGCGAGACGAGCACGCCGTTGCCGAAGATGTTGATCACTTCTTGCCCTTGGTCGAGGTGTCGGTCGAGATCTTGCTCTGGATCTCACGCAGGATGTTCGCGGCGAGCAGCATGTTGTTGGCTGCGACGTTGGTCGGATCGCTGGCCTGCTTCACCGCGCTGCTCTGGCCGATCAGCATGGTGGCCGCGGCTGAGCGGAACGCGGCGCTCTTCTGGGCCGGCGTTGCCGTGGTGTTCTCACCGATCTTATCACGCAGCGTCTTCAGCGTCTCAGGGCTCAACCCCATGGTGCGCAGCTTGTCGTCCGAGCTGGTCGCCATCAGGTCTTCGATCGAGCCCAGCTCCTTGAGCTTGCCCATCGTGCCAGTGTCGTCCTGGCGGATGAGCAGATCACGCAGCGCAGCGTCCTTGGGGTCGCCGCGGCCCATGACCACGTCCATGATCGCCTGCGGGTCTTTCTCGAGCTCCTTGATGCGGTTGTAAGCCTCCATGCCGCCGGCCTGGTTCATCGCACCAGCTTCGCTGGCCAGGTTCTCAGCGACGCGATTGAACGCGCTGAGCCGCTTGTTCACAGCAGTGCTGCCACGACGGCTGACGTAATCGCTGGCGTCGGAGGCGAGCTGGTTGCGCGCATTGGTGTCGAGGCTGTCGACCTCCTTGAGCAGGTTGTCCATGCCGCGGCCGGTGATGCCGGCTGAGGTGAGCTGCGCCCGGGCCTTGTTGCGCTCGGTGTCGTTGACGGCCTTGGCGTAGCTCTGCACACCAGACGCGACTTCGCTGCTGGCGATGGAGAGCTTGCTGCTCTCGACGCCGTCCATCACATCCATCATCGTCTTCTCGTAGCGCTTGGCGCCCGACGATGCGGAGTTGTAGCTGTCCTGCATCTGCATGTCGACACCGAGCGACCGGGCCACGCCCATGACGTCGTCAGTGGACACGCCAGTGGCCTTGCCGGCCTCGCCAGCCAGGCGGGCCATCTCACGGCTCTCGCTGTCGCTGAGCTTGCCGCGGCTGCTCTTCTCGATGAGCTGCTTGAACGCCTGGTTTCCCGAGAGTGCGTTGAGCACCTGGGCTTCGTTGCCGTTGGCGATGTTCGACGCGCGCTGGCTGATGCCGCCCGTCGAGCCCTGGAAGGCACGCAGATAGTTCGAGGCCTCGTCGCCGACCATCTCGTTGGGCTTGGCATGGCCAGCGATGAGGCCCGAGGCCATGTAGCCGACGCCGGCGCCGAGCAGGCCGCCGACGATCGTGCCGATTGGGCCGCCGAACGTGCCGATGCCAGCACCGATCTTGGCACCGAAGTAGGCGCCGCCGAGACCTCCGCCGATGGAGAGCGCGTTGCCCAGCAGAGCCTGGCTGGTGGTGACTGAACCGGTGAGGCGGATCTTCTGCTCGCGGCTGTTGCCTGACTGAGACGAACGGAATGCCTCCATGCTCGCGCCAGCAGCCGCTTCAGCCGAGAGCGCGTCATCACCATTGAGGTTGAGAGCGTCGACGGCGTTGCCGAAGGTGGTGGCGCTGTCGCTGAACCAACCGCCCACCTGGCGACCGACCCAGTTCGCCACGCGGCCTGCACCCTGACCGAAGCCCGCGACGCCGGCGCCGAGCTGGCCCGTCATCTGACGGACCTGGCCGAACATCGTCTCATTCTCCATCTTCAGCTGGTAGTCGCGCTGTGCACCCTGGTTGATGACGCCCATCTCGGTGCGGAACGAATCAGCCCAGCGCTGGCGACGACCCTCAGCTGAGAAGTTCTGGCGAGCATAGGCCAGGCCGGCTGCGTCGCCCATCTGGCCGCGCACCAGGCTGAAGGCATAATCGGTCGCCTCGGCGCTGTTGGGATCGATGCCGAGCATGCCCATCTGCTGCTGGATGTTGCGATTGAACAGGCGCGACCGCTGGCCACCGCTGAGCCCACCCATCAGGTCCATGCGGCGCGACTCGGCCGCGACGATGCCACCGAGCGTGCCGCCGGTGGTTCCGATGCCGGAGAGGATGTCGTTGAGCGCATTGCCCGTCGAGCCAGCCGCGCCACCAAGCAAGGTGTAGAAACCAGCGGTAGAACCAGCGAACTGGTTGATCGCGTTCTCCTGCGCCTGCACCATGCCCTGCACGCCGCCAGCAGCAGCCATGACGTGGGAGGAGATGAGGCCAGAGCGCGACGCAGTGCGTGCGCCCATAGCGAGGTTCTCAGCGAGAGCGGCTGAGCCCTGGGCGCCGAGCCCGAGCTGCATGCCGTTCTCGATGCCCGTGCGGACGATGCCAGCCATCTCAGGCGTCGAGATGCCAGCGACGCGCGCTGAGACCGCGAGGCGCTCGGCCATGCGCTTCTGGTCAGCCACGTCGGTGATGCCGAACTGGCGGAAAGCGCCCATGGTCTGGGCGACCTCGCCGGCGCCAAGACGCATCGTCTTGGTCAGGTCAGCGACGGCGTTGCGCAGTTCGGTGAACTGGGTCTTCACGTCGCCGATGCCACCAGCGAAGTCGAACTGGCCCGCACTGGCGCTCTGCTGCATGATGGCGCTGTAGTCGCCACCACTGAGACGCATGTCGGTGGCTGCACCGATCTGCAGGTCGCGGCCCAGGTTCATGGCCGCATGGAAGTTGGTGTCGAGGTTGTCGCCGCTGCGGTTGAACCGGCTCGAGAGCTGGTAGATCTGCGCGCCCATGTCGCGAGAGCGGCGGCCAAAGCCGGGCATGATCAGGTCAGCAGGGAACGAGGCGATGCGATCGGTCAACATCGACCGCGTCATCGTCTCGTACTCGCGCTGCCACAACGACTGCGGGGCGGCCCGCAGGTTCATCGCGCCCATCAGGTCATTGGCGAGCGAGGACTTGATCGACGTCTGGTAGGCGTTGGCCCAACCGAGGGTGGCCCACTCGCCAGCCACCATGCGATCGACGGTCTGCTGGGCGGAGATGAAGGCAGGGCTGGGCCGGCCGGACGAGGTCGAAGACGCGCCGCTGGTCTGGCGGGACGTCTTCAGCTCGTCACGGATGTCACGCAAGAGCTGTTCGCTCTGATTCAACGCGAACGGGTTCTGGTCGCCGATGGCCATGGCCCACAGGTTACGCTGTTAGGGGCCTCACGGAAGGGGCACTCAGTAGTGGAGCTTTCCCTGCATCGCCTGGTACTCGGGCAGCGACCGGGCGTGGGCCTGCAGCACCTCGGACAGCTGGCGCTCTTCAGGCAGCGTCGTCTTGTCCAGCACCGGCCAGATCGGTTGGAGGCCTTCGTGGATCTTAGCATCGATCGTGCTGTTGGGCACGAACGAATAGCGCCCGCCCTGCTCATTGAGGGCGTCACGGATGGCGTGCTCGGTCTCGGGTGCATGGGCCGACGAAGCATCGATGGTCGGATGGCCAGTGTGCTGTGGGTCGAAGGTGTTGGTGAGGGTCTCAACCGCGGTCACCTTGGCGCTGTCGGGCAGCGTGCCGTAGCGGTTGAGGATCTCGACAGCGTTCGGGCTCGTCACCGGCGGCAGCCAACCGGGCTTGCCATCATGGATGTAGGGGTCGAGAGCATGCGGCAGGGCCGGGCCGGCTGGTCCAGCGTGCTCAGGCAAGCCGCGAGGCATCATGTCGACGTCGCGATCAGCGTAGAAGGCAGCAGCGTCGTCCGACGCCGTGTCCGCAGCGACCTCGTGGTGGGGCATCTGGTGCTCAGCAGCGCCAAGGTGACCGAACAGCGCGCCACCCAGCAACCCACTGCCCAAGCCGAGCAGTGCTGGTGCCACACCGTTGCGACCCCAGGCAGCCAGCTTCCGCTGATCGAGCACGGCTAGCGCCGAGGTGATCACTTCAAACCCCTCAGACGCTTGATCTCTTCAGCAGCCCAACGGCAGGCAGGCTTGAGCTGGGGCCAGTCAGCGACGTTGCCGCTGATGCAGCCCTGGCCGGCTGACTCGAGGAAGGCCATTAGGTCGCGCTCGGCGGCCGACGGGCTCTTCAACGCGGGCAGCTGGCGGGTTTCAGCTTCGCTGGGGTGGGTTGGGGCCATGGGCTGGAGAATACGGGCGCTAGAGGTAAAGAAAAGCGATGGGGAGGTGAAATCCACCGTGGATGCTGAGATAAGGGTTAGAGTAACCCAAAGGAGCAATCTTATGTCCAGCTATCCGTGCCTCAGGCACGTCCGCTTCTTCGCCACGGAGAGCAGCAACCCCAAGGAGTGCATGATGCGATTCATCAGGGACATCGTCGGTGACGCGCCGTCGGTCATCGCTGGTGGTGGCAAGCCCATCATGGCCATGGATCCTGTGGAGCCCGAGCTGTTCGTCTTCGACGAGGTGATGGCAAAGGCCGTGGATGCGCGGCTGAGGCTCGAGCACTACTCGTTCGCCTACCTCGATGCAAAGCTGGCCAGGCCGCTCAACGCTGCAGTGGTCGACGAGATCATCAAGCGCATGGCTACGGAAGAGGCCGCACGCAATCGACCTGCGCCCACCTGGGAGCAGGTCAAACCCTCACTGAACTAGGAGGCCAACATGACAATGTCGAAGATGGTGCAGTCGCTCGATGCGACCCCACCCACTGTGGATGAAGCGAAGGAACTGCTCGCAGCGCTACGCTGGCAGAAGGACATGCTCGTCACCAATCCCTTCGGTGAGCGCGTGTGGTTGAAGCCCTGCATCGTCGATGGCGTTCGCTACGGCATCACCGACTGCTGCTCTGAGGACGAACCCTGCGAGCGGCACCAAGCGATGGCTGCCAGATGAGCCCAAAGCAACGTCTCGCAAAGCGTCTAACCGATGCGGGCTACCCATGTGAAGCAGAAGATATTTCAACAGCAGACGGATTCTGGCGCCGACAGGATGTGGAACGATGGGAAGCCTTCATCACCATGCCTGGAGGCTGCATCTTCAACCTCTCGAGCTGGGACACCGTCACAGCCTGTGCTAGGAAAGGCGTGGAGATCAAGCAGCTCGATAGAGATTCGCCATGGCAGCGGACGGTGAATGCAAAGGCCTAGCGTGGGTGGTGCATACTCGTCGCCACCCACTCCTTCGAGCCTTCCATCGCTGGGCCGGCCTTGAGCTGGCTCAGGTGGATGGGTTTCATGTCAGCCAGCTCAGCGAGCTGACGCTCACGCGCACGCATCTGCTCGTCGCGCGCTTCCTCGCTGATCGGGATCGCGGCTTCCATGTAATCCTGCGCAGCCTTCTCGGCGCGCTCGGGATTGATGGCGGCGATCAACAACGCCTTGGTCTTCAGGGCCTCGACGAACATCCGGTGTTCGTAGACCATGAAGCGCAGGCGTTCTCGTGGCTCTTCTGAGAATGGCGCGATCCCATCGATGTCCGCGTTCACCGCGTACCAGACGAAGGGATCGCTTAGAAGTTTCCCAGTTCGATCTCCAGGACCACGTTGAGCCAGCTCTGCAGCAGGCTGCACTCTTCGGCGACGCGCTGGATGAGGCTCTCAGGCAGTCCGCGCACCATGCGCAGGCGGTGGCCGGGAGAAAGCTGCTCGATGTCCTGGCGCTTGGCCGACGGGTCAGCCAGCAGGTGCACGGCGACGACCCAGGCCATGAGCATGCGCTCAGCCTCGGTGACAGGCCCCATGGGCGTGCCCTTGGTCTTATCGGTTTCATCCTGCAGGACGGGCTCGGCGATGAACTTGTCCACCGCATGGGTCGTGGCCGCGTTCGGGGCACGGATGAAGAACGAGACCACACCCTTCACGGTCACGGCGTGCTCGTTCTTGGCGCCGACCAGGGCGCGCTTGTAGTCGACGTCGCTGAACCGCTTCTCGTGGGCGGCGCGGTACTCCTCGCGGAGCTTCCGGCGCTTGTCCTGGGCGGCCTCGCCGAGGGCCTCGATCTGGGCGTCCAGATGGGCCAGCTTGGCAGTCAGTTCAGCGAGCGCGGCGTTGCGCTCAGCAAGGTTGGGATCGACGGGGTCGGTCATAGGGATTCCAGGTTGAGGTGGGCTCATACTAGGGCACTAACGAAGATGGCAAGCATCTTGTGACGTGTCCCGGAAGTGGGCACGAAACGTTGTGGAAAACTCACCGCGACGTGGAGAAGTTTATGGTGCTCGAAAATGAGACCAGGAAGTGGTGGCGAAAGGATAAAAATCGTCATCGATATAAGTAAAATACATGGTACTCATATTGTCAGCGACGCCGTCTCTATGGTTAGGAGAACGGGGTACTTGTGGCGCAGTGGTTTACAGGAAAAAGTGCATTCAGCTGGGATACGGGCTCCATAGCCCTAAGAGAAAAGATCTGTTCGGGTGTATGGACACAAAAGGGTTGAAGATCAGAACTCGCCAGTATTGATTTTAGACTCCATACGAACTCATAAAAATCTCACTTTTGTGTCCATACAGAAGAACAGATCTTTTTCAGTCTGGCTATGGACCCCGTAGCCATCTTCCCCCAGTATTTTGTTCTAAGTCTAGTAGTATAAATGCCCGCGTTCTCCTAACCATAGAGACGGCGTCGCTGACAATATGAGTACGACGTAAATGATCCTGTTTTTCGCTCTCGACCTGTGGAGAACTCAAACCCGGTGCCTGAGCGTCTATTGTTTATTAGGACTCTCTTGACTCTGACGAGTCCTCTCTATCGTCCCGTTCATCCCCTCACAGGACCACAGCCATGCCGCTGGATCTTCTCATTGTTCAGGCTGACGCCGATGGTCGCCTCTACCCCGCTACCTGGCCCAACGTCGACTTCGTAGACCAGGCCTACAACCTGGTGCAGAAGATCTACAAGAACCTGATGACCGTGCCGGGCCAGGACCAGTTCGATCCGGCTTGGGGCAGCGACATCCGCGGCGCCCTTCTGGGCACCAGGTTCAACGACCCCACTGCAGCCAAGCTCGCGATCCAGGGCGTCTTCCAGAAGTGCACGCTCGACCTGCAGAGCGATCCGCCCGTCGACCCCACCATGCGGGTCACCAGCCTGTGGGTCTCCGACATGACCTTCGACGACTTGGCCCTGGCCTGGAACATTTCAATCCAGGTCTACACCGAGGCCCACCCGGAAGGTTTCATCTTCCAGGTGCCTGTCGTCACCACCTCGTCCCAGACGGCCGTCTGATGCCTGTCGGTAACTCAACCCTCATCCACTTCGGCTGCGCCACCATCGGCTGCGGCTACGAAGAGGACATCGGCTTCGGCATCAGCGCCGGCCTGGTGATCAGTGGCAGCGTGACGATCATCTGCCCTCGCTGCGGCAGCGTCATCCACATCGACAAGACCACCATGGCGCTGCCTGTGCGGTTCCAATCTGAACGAGGTCCGCGCCTTCCCCAACCCTGATAACGATCACGATTCTGATTATGAAACCCGCTGACACCGAACCGACCTTCCACGAGCTGCCCACCAAGGTGAGCACCGAGTTGTGGTCGCGTTTCATCAAGACCTTGAAGAAGCCTGCTTCTATTCCCTTGGAGACCTGGCGTAACTGGAAGTATGGCCGTCGGGCGCCTTGGATTCAGGATCTTCCGGCTGTTGTGAAGCTCCTCGGCGTCGATGACAAGACGGTGATGCTGGCGCTTCGATTCCTCAACCACCCTGACCTCCACACCCTCGAGGACTACATCGCCGTTATCCTCGAAGCTCGCAAGGCCCAGGACAAGAAGAAGGCTGCTTGGCGCATGAAGCAGCGTCGCACCGAAGGTGTCGCTGCTTCTGTCACACCCGAGAAAGCTGAAGAGTACCGTTGGCGCCGGGACTATAAGAAAGACTACATTCAACTTCGTGCTCAATCCGGCCAGCCTCCCCTGCCTCGTGATGAGAAGGGCCGGACGATCTTCCCACCGGGGTTCGTCATCCCTCCTATGCCAACCAATCCTCGGATCTTTGATCCCGAACTGATGGTGAGCCCATGAAACAACACAAGAATCTCGAAGAGCTGAAGACCAGCGGGAAGCTCTCCAAGTTCGTCACCGGAGCTTGGCAGTCCTTCATCATGACCCGCGAACGTCCTGAGACAATCTCGGTCGAATTGTGGGCCGTCTGGCAGCAGGGCGTCACGATGCCGCCGTACAAGACGTGGACGACCTGGTTCGATCGCATGGGCTTCCCGTTCGAGAAGTTCCTGCTGCACATCGCGACCTACACCACGAATCCACAGACTCTGTCTGAGCAAAGCTACGAGAGGACGATGCGTTCGCACACGCTTCGGCAGCTCTACGGACGGATCGATGCGCGGTACTACGATGTCTTGGACACCTTGCTGAATCGCAAGGTCGTCCTTCCGCAGCCGAACACCACGCTCGACATCCGGGCGAATCTCAAGCCGCTGGAAGCCCTGCGCCAGAGGAAGTGGGAAGCCCTGCTCACTACGCTGCCCAAGCGTCCTGTGTCATTCTATAATGGCCTTCGGCGCTTCTATTCTGACACTTTGTGCAAGTCCATCTTGTGTGGGAATACGGTTCCCGCGATTGAGAAGGCTGGTCTCGTCGCCACCTTCTTGGGCATCGACTATGAGAAGATGTTCGCGGTCTACACCTTCGACGAGCTGCCTGGCTGCAACCTCTACCCGGATCGCGTGCGCCGCACGATGAACTCGCTGCGCTGCCGGTTCAACAAGAGCTGGCCCAAGGAGGTGCTGGCGAAGTACGCTTCGTCCATCGAACGCAACCAGCGCATGGCCTCAGCACGCCGCAACTATCTCACCCGTCGCAATGAAGGACTGCTGAAGGCCTTCAACGACGCCGTCGAGCGCAGCATCAAGGCCACCAACGCTGGGGACAACGAAGCAGCCGGCCTCGCCAAGGTCGAAGCCCGGGCGCTGGAAGCCCAGCTGACTACGTTGCAGATCGCCCATGGCCACATCGAGAAGACCATCGAGCCCATCAGCTCGCCGGTCATGCGTCTCAACGCTGAAGGCATTCTTGCACCCACCACGTCGAAGGCCGGCGCCGGCTTGCCCAAGCCCGTCTACGAGCCCCTGCCGCCGCTGCCTGATAAGCCCGTCGCGTATGAAGTGCTCCCTCCTCCGCCCCCGCCTCCGACGCCCTTGCCGCCGCTCGGCGACAAACCTGGCATCCATGACTTCCTGAAGCGCTTCCCAGTCAACATCCGGGCTGTGAAGGCTGCTCCTGTGGAAGTCGAAGAACCCGTTACCACTCCCTCGACCAACGCTGTCCTGGACCTCTAACCATGGTTGATTTCGCTGCGATCCTGGCCAATAGCCGGGCCTCGCCGATCTCCATCATGGATGGAGATCTCCCTGATCCCTCACCTGAACAGGAACGCGCCATTGCGATCCTGTCGCGTGCCGACGGCATCGTGAAGCGCCTGTCCGGCAAAGCCGGTACCGGCAAGAGCACGGTGATTCGCCACGTCATGAACCAGACCGAGGTCACGATCTGCGCGACCACGGCCAAGGCCGCGCTCAACGTGGGCGGCATCACCGTCGATCGCCTCTTCCTCTACGACCGCAAGCGGGATCGCTGCCGCAATGAGGACAAGCTGCAGGAATCCATGGATTCCTGTTCAGCCATCATCGTGATCGATGAAGCCAGCATGATGGGCTCGAAGATGGCGAGCTATGTCCACCGCGTCTGTCTGATGTACGGCAAGACCCTGATCCTGGTGGGAGACTGGGCGCAGGCTCGGCCGGTGCAGGACGACTGGATCACCAAGTGCAGTATCTTGGACAACTCGATCACCGTCTTCCTCGTCGAGTGCCACCGCCAGACCGATCGTCCCTTCCTGGCCGCCTTGGACGCCCTGAGCATGGGCGCCAAGTCCAGCGCCGCCTACGCGGTGTTCGACGCCTGCAAGGTAAGCCGCGAGCCTGAAGGCGACCACTACGTCCGCCTCTACGCCACCAACAAGCTGACCGAGTCCTACAACCGTGCCAGGCTTGCTGAGCTGGAGCGCACGCACCCTGCTGCACCCATCGTGTCTCGGGCTGAGAAGCTGAAGGGTGACTGGTACCCTGACGAGGAAGATCGCCTCATCGACGATTCTCGTTTCATGCACAACATCAGCCTGAAGATCGGCGCGCGGCTGATCTGCACGAAGAACGACTACCGTCACGGGTTCGTGAACGGTGACGTGGGTGAGCTGGTGGACATCGGCTTCATCGATCTCCCCCACAACGGCAACATCCTCTCCATCCTCGGCAAGCTCACCCCGGCCCCTGATGACCGGCCCAGCGAGGACAGCTCGGGCCGGCGCATCATCTGCTGGCTCAGCCAGCTGCCGGCCGACCTCGAGTTGAACGCCGTGCATCAGTCCAACGCCATTCTGCTCATGCACCACGAGCGCACCGACAGCCTGCTGCAGGTGCATGGAACCACGCGCGAACTCACCGACGCTGATGAAGTCGTGCTGCAGGCGGTGCGCGGATTCCCCGTCATGCTCGGTTGGGCCATGACGATTCACAAGTGCCAGGGCATGACCTGCGACAGCGTCTATGTGGACATGTCGTCCATGCTGCACTTCCCCGAAGGCAGCCGCCACGGCCTCGCCTACGTCGCCTTGAGCCGTTGTCGCACGCTCGAAGGCTTGAAGATCTATGGTTGGAATCCAGCCGCGATCGAATGCGACCCTGAAGTCTGGCGTTTGCTCGCGCCACCACCTCCCCCTCCACCCCTCTAGTCCCAAGGAGCCTCCATGGCCCTCTTCTATCGCGTCGAAACCATCCAGGCCGTCTACCTCGTCCCCTCGTGCCTGGCCCGCTTCCGCAACTCATCCACCCCCGGCAGGATCGAATATATCCACCCAGTCGGCACCAGCGCCTCCCCCGAGATGGTGCGCGCCGTTCGCGTCGTTAGCGAAGACGAACTCAAGGCCGAAGGCGTCGAGGCGATCATCCTCGGCGAGTCGAAGAAGCCTGCGTGACCCGCGTCGAACGCGCCTGCCTCAACGCCGCCATCGCCTGGTGGGAAGCTGACCACAAGCAGCTTGCCCCAGGCGAAGACAACCCGGGCGATCCCGGGATGCCCATCCACGACGACCTGGTGAACGCCATAGGCGACCTCATCAATGAACGAGCCAACGAACGCTCCAACAAGCAGGAAAGAAAGAAATGTCCGAAGTCCGCAAGCCGTACCGCGTGACCGTGAAGACCGAGGTCACGTTCACCTTGATGGCGCGCTCAGAAGCCGCCGCTGAGGTGCGCGCCCTCGAACTCGCTAGCATGGGCTGCCGCCCGGTCAGCGTGATCTCGGCTCGCGTGCCTTGGTTCGGCGGCGTCGTCGAGCTGCCCCACGAGAGCGTGGAGTATGACCGCGATGAGCCATGAAGACCAGGGAACTGGATTCGATCCCAACGCCCATGGGCATGAGCTGCAGGGACGTGAAGCCCCTCGCTACGCTCTTGAAACCACGCTGAACATCAGCGCCCTCGATGGTCCTGACATCGATCTCACTGTGACATTGAAGGCGTGCCCGAAGTACAAGCTCGGCGCCTACTACACGGGGCGGCTCATCGTTGGTGGTGTCACATTCAAGGTCAAAGCCATCTGCGTTTGCTCCACGGCCGGCGGCCGGGCCTGGATGGCGTGGGACGAGAAGCTCGATGATAGGCTCGGGATCCTCCAGGTCGGCGACAACAATCGACGCGCGGTGACTCTCGACATCACCCCGCCGGGCGGCACCACGCCAGAGGCTGGCAACTACATCGTCTGTATCCATCCCCGCAGCGACAGCGATTCCGATGACTGACCAGATTGATCCCACCTGCTTCCCCTTCATGAAGCGCCTCTTCGACGAAGCGGAGGCTATCGACACCGACGCCCTCCTCGCCTTCCACACGGGCCTGGCCGGCATTTCCGATGCGACGCTCGACGGCGGCATCCCCGATCCGCTCAAGCCCATATACAACGAAGGTCTCGCCTACCGCGAGATCCTGCTGAAAGCCGCGCATGACACTCGCTCTCGCCCTTGAATACATCGGCGCCCTCCTCGGAGCGTCCGGCGCGCTGTTCGTCACGAGCAGCCAGGCCAGCTACCGTATGGCGGCCTTCAGCCTGTGGGTCATCTCCAACGCGGCCCTCATCTGCCTGTTCGCAATGGAAGACCACTACGCGATCTTTGCCATGCAGTGGTGGTACTTCTTCACGGCTGTCGGCGGCTTCTTCAACAACTGGCAGATGCATCGTGCCGAACCCTCGCTGATCGCCGCCCGCCTACAGATGCGACAGGAAGCGATCACCAAGAGCGATCTGCTGTCCAAAGCGAACTCGCTGCTGCGTTCAGCCTACGCCATCGCTGAACGCGACGGCAAAGAAACGAACTGGGAAGCGATCCGCAACCAGCTCAAGACCCACCTCGATGCAGCCCACGCTGCAGGAGTGAGACCCTACCCATGATCGTCCCTGTCACCCTGCCGTCCGATCCGGTCGTGCAGGTCTACATCTGCAATGGCCAGTACGGCCTGCCTTCCACCATCCATGTCGTCGGCCCGCGTCCGCTGGACGACATCAAGCAGTTCGATCTCAACCTCGGTGATCTCGACAAGGTCTTCGACGCGACCAAGACGTACGTCAAGGTGCTCCTGCAGGAGCACCAGGCGAAGCTCACTGACGAGCCCAAGAGGCTCGCATGAACGAAATCGGCATTTTCTTCGTCTGCGTCTGCATTGTCCTCAGCATCGGCCTCTGCAGCCACTACAGAGCCGAAGGCGAATGCGCCAAGGCCGGCCTCGTGCAGAAGGTCGACCCCGGAACCAAACAGATCATATGGGCCAAGCCCTAAGAACGGGCGAATGCCCGTAGAAAGTCTCATAACCATGAAATCCCCCAGCCTCCCGAAAGGAGCTACCATGCGTAACTCAGGCCCCACTTCCTCCACCTCGCCGACTCTCCGTAGTCTCGGCGCCGGCGTCGGCGCCCCCGTCGGCGCTGAGACCAAGTGCAAGATCCCCGGCATCGGCGACGACGTCGAAGCCCTGACCGCGCTCACCGTCGAGCAGTCGCAGGAGATCGCGATGTTCTATGACATCCGCGCCCGCCTCGACATCCTTCTGAACGGCCCCAAGCCCGAGCCGCTGGCTGGCCAGGCTGCTGATCCTCAGCCGGCGCGTACGCTCGGCCTGACCGACCTGGTCGGCATCCTGCGCGAGCAGCAGAATGCTCGCCGCGAGCTGATCCACAGCATCAACGTCATGTTGAGCTAACGTGCTCACCGAATCCACCACCCCGGAATCCTTCAACGTGCTCCACTTTCTCCTCACCGAACTCCTCCCCATCCTCGCCGGCTGCTTCTTCAGCTTCTGGTGCGGCGTCTTCTTCGGCCGCAAGTTCCCTCGTGTCGCCAAGGCCGTCGCTGGCGAGGTTGCTGAACGCAAGAAGGTGATCTTCCGTTTCACCGCGAACCAGACGATCACCCTCGCCCGCCTCTACGACCAGACGGGGACCACGTTCCAGAACGGTCGCCTCGTGGTCGGCAGTCAGGAAGCTGTGGCCCGACTGTGGGACCACATCCATTCGTTGCTGCCGAAAGAATATGCTGAATGGCACATGGAACTCGAGACGACCGACAGCCACCAGCGCTGGTCCATCACCCTCACCGAACCGTCGCCCTACCGCGTCGACCTTCTGAAGAAGCAGATCGATCTGGCAGACCCCGTCCTCGTCAAGCCGGTGCTGGTCGGGTCGAAACAGCTGGTTGAGAAGGTCGAGGTCAAGGACACACCCGAGACCGGCCCCAACAGCGAGAAGCCCTACGCCAAGTCCACGGACGTCGGAGGTCTCCAGTGAGCGGCCCCATCATCGCTGCCCTCCGGGACAGCAACGACATGCTGTCCGACATTCGCCACCTCTGCAACGCGCAGATGTGCGAGAAGCTGGACGCGCTGCGCAGCCGGCTGACCTACCTCGTCTGCACCTGCGTCGAAGAGGACCCGGAACAGCCGCACCCCAGCGACGACGACCCGGGCTGCCGTATCAAGCCCGACAGTCTGGCCAGTCCCAACGCGGCCTACGTCGGCTGTGATGACCAGCCGATCTTCGTGTGGGTGGCCGAGGCGCCGGAGCACGACGGGCTCTACGCCTACGAGAAGGAGGGCAGCAAGCAGAACTGCACGGGCATCATCCATGATGCCTTGCAGTTCAAGGACAAGGAATCCTGCGAGGCCTGGTGCAAGGCCAACCCCGTGCCCAAGTTCGAACCGGCCGAGCACGGCTTCTTCGGACGCGCGAAGTGAACAACGCCCTCTGCCTCGGTCGCCATGCCTACACCAAGGCCATGGCAGATTGTTACGATCAGCCGACGGAGATGCGCGTGCGCTCCATCCGTCAGCTGTTCGCGGATCTCATGGACGCGACCGAGCAGACGGGCATCGACCATGCCCTCAGCACGGCCCTCGAACAGTTCGACAGAACGTGCGAACAGGAAGGAATAAACCCCAATGTCTGATGCTTCGCAGACCATCCAGGGCAGCTACACCCTGGTCACCATGCCCGACGGCTCTGAAGTCGCCATGCACCGTCTCAAGGACGGGCGCTGGGTGACCACGGCCGAACGGCTTGCGGCTGAAGAAGCCGAAGCTGCGCGCCTCGCGTTCGAGGCGCGCTTCAACAACACGAACACCAAACCCAACGAGCACCAGGACCCGACCACCGAGGTGCTGCGCCCCAAGCTGGATCTCGCGAGTCGGTTGGCCCAGGCCCACGCCAGCGCCAACCGCCTCGACGCCTACCTCGGTGAGATCCTCGGCCCGCCCACGGCGCTGCTCGCCCGTGATCCGCTCTGCATGGAGCGGGTCGCCAAGGTGAAAGCGCGGCCGCAGGAGATGCGCCATGTTCTTGGGCTCATTCACATCCTGGGCACGGCCAGCGAGGCCGGACAGAAGTGGGAACAGGTCCGAAAGGAGCTGTTCTCGTGAGCACGACTCGCTGCGACCGCTGCAACATCGAACACGAACAGTGCAGTGGCGTCTATACGATGACGTTCAATCTGCCGTACGCGGTCGACATGAACCAGTCCAAGGCTCAGCCCGCGAAGAACCTCTGCGAGCGCTGCTACCAGAGTATCTGCGACGAGATGCTGACCAGCTGGAAGGAGAAGCTCGAGGGACCGAATCCCGCGATCGAGCAGCGTGAACCGCACGTCGTCATCGACGGCGTCGTCTACCACAGGAACAAGTAACATGGCCAGGGCCAAGACCGTCCACACCATCGAGTACTGCGACAAGGGCAACGATCTCAAGATCCCGTTGAAGTTGGTGTCCGACTCCGACCACCGGGGCGCCGCGCCTGACTTCGAATACCAGATCAATCTCGACGAGCCCATCCACTGCCGGCTGCGCGGCAAGGACCCCGAGGTCATCACCAAGCAGCTGTTCGAGCTGCTCAACAAGCACTTCGAGATCAGCTGGGCTCCGTTCCTCTACGTCCGCGTCACCTTCGGCGAGACGAACTGCAACTACAGCGGGTCGAACACCCGCGGACGCGAGATGCACGTCCTGATCGACTACGTTCTCATCGGCAGCAAGCCTGATGGCACGTTCGTCCACGACTTCTACGATGCTGACCGTGAGGTCTACACCGGCGGCCCCCACAAGCCGCGCTACAACCACTATGCCCAGGGAAAGCCCGAGGTCACCTCGGCGCCCAAGAAGCGGTGGTCGAGCCGCGAGGACATCGAAACCAAGTCGCTGATCGAGGACACGCCCGCGAACCGCGCTGCCCTCAACGCGATTCTTGCGGCGATGGAGAAGCTGACCTACCAGCTCAGCGATCTGCTGTCGAAGGACAAGATCCAGGCGACCCTGGCGAACATGCCGGCCACTGTCAACATCGGGATGCAAACATGATCAGCGAAACTGACGAACCCCGCCGGCTCTCCCACATCCGGGAGGCCACCGTGGTCGGCTATGGCCATGACCACGACAGGAACCCCAACCTCACGTTGAAGCTGCGCGACGGCTCGTTCATCTCTGTCGGCTTGCCCTGCGTCCGGTCGGCTATGAACTGGCCGCTGGAATCGAAGGTCATGCTGCAGCTCATCGTCGTGCCGAAGGACCGCGATGCGCCTCGTTGATCGCAAGACCTTCCTCTCCTTGCCGTCCGGCACGGTCTACGCCTACGGTCGGCCGCACGCCTACAGCGGCTGGCAGGTGAAGCTCGACACCTGTCCCAATGGCCGGGATTGGCTGTTCGACGATCTCGGTTACGGTGCGCTCGACAACGAGAGCACCGGCGACTTCGTCGACAAGATGGACGCCATGCTGGAGAAGGGCGCCTCGTTCCCGATGGAGTTCCACCAGACCGATCGCGACGGCTGCTTCAGCGAGGACGACCTCTACGTCATCATGGAGCGCGCTGACATCCACCAGCTCATCGAGCGGCTACGGGAGTGCCTGCAGCCATGCTGATCGCCTGGCTTCGCGAGCGTCGGCACCGGGCGTTCATGCGCCGAGTCCGGGAGCTCTACCACTACATGCGGGCCGAGACCAACGACAAAGGTCTCGACCTCTGGTGGGGCGAGACCCTCGGCTGGGTGAAGCGGTGGCGCCTGTACCAGCGCCACTACAAGTCCCTCTTTCAACGCTACGATCGGGAGATGAACCAAGATGAAAAAGAACTGGCCAGTCAACCCTACCCCAAGTGCACCCCTGACGGCTAGGCATCTCGTCATCGACGAGTTCGGGCCGTTCAACCTGCGCGACTGCAAGAAAGCTCTCATGCGTCTTCTCCGCTCTGCTACCAAACCCAAGAATCGCCACGTCCTCGCCGAGGACATCCTGAAGAAGGAGATCGAACAGAAGTTCGCCTTCAAGAAGGCGGCGAAGCCCCTGATCGCCTACCTCAACAAGTACCATCACCCGCACACCAAGGTGATCGTCGACCCGACGTCGGCCGAGATCCTCGAGGGTGCCGGCTCCGTCGTGACCGCCGAGTTCGTCCGTGATTGAGACCATCCCCAAGGAGCTGCGCGATGCGATGCTGGTCGCGGCCGATTGCGGCATGACCACCGTTGAAGAAGCCGTGCGCAACGCTGACCTCCACTGCCAGCAGTTCATGGCCTACGACGACATCCCCGAGTACCTCAAGAAGCTCTACGCCCAGTACCGGGCGTGGGGCGGCGGGCCGAAGATCCCGGACGAGATCATGCGTGTCATCGCCGAAGAGGATGAGGAATTGAGCCCGGCTGACATCGCGCTCGCGAAGGACGCGGACGAGAAGCTGCTTGCGGCCTTCAAGGCCACGGAGGACGAGCTGTGCAAGTGAATACCAAACCGTTCATGGTCCCCAACTTCGTCACCCTCGACCTGGCTGGCTGCGTGCACGAGGAGCCTACGGTTCCGCTCAAGGCCGTCGACGCCGAAACCCTGTCGAAGATGTGCGACGAGTTCCGCGCCGCCATCTTCAAGAAGGCCGGAAAGAAAGACCCCAAGTGAAGACCGAAGATCTCTCCGCCCTCAAGGCGCACGTCCGCCTGTCCATCCTCAGCGCGCTGCGAGATGGCCCGCTCACCCGCAGCGGAATCGCGCAGCGGGCGAACCTTGAAATCACCCAGATCATCCGCTATGCCCGTGAGCTGATCCGCGAGAGACTCGTGGCCGTGGAGAAGATCTCCAAGGAGAAGAAGCTGCGGTACGAAGAGCAGCACGCGATGCTGCGCGAGGTCTTGGCCGGCCGCAAGCCGCCCGAAGCTCTCGATGCCTACGCTGACTGCACGCCGCCCACGCTCCATCTCACCGCCGCCGGCCGCAAGGCCATCGAGGCCGTCAACCGCTATGCCTGAGACAACCTGTCTGACTGCTAGAGACATTCGTGTTGCTGGCAGCATGGTGTGGTTCGAATATCACTGCTGGGAGTCGCCCAAGTCCGGCGACGCCGAGCTGTGGTACCGAAGCCACCAACGCGTCACCATTCTCGGAGTTGATCCAGAGGGGGAGGTTCCAGAAGCTGGGTCTACGTTCAAGAGCCGCTGCGCTGACGCCGTGCAGGCAGTCTACAAGATCCAGTTCAGCGATGGCTACATCGACACCGCATTCGAGGATGAGCTCCTCGATAGCCAGGACGAGTTCGAGCGTCCTGATCCTCCGGCTCGTGGGGCTCAGGCGTGACTCTGCTCTCTATGCGAATCCCCATCAGCGACGGACCCCAAGGTCGCGTGGGTTACCTGTTCTTCCGCGAGCTCGAAACCGGCGACTGGCGGTTGAGCATGAAGGAGCATGGCGAGCACGACTCGACCACAGGCAAGGACCACACCGAAGGCGTCGAGGCTCTGGCCTCGGCGCTCGAGGGGTTCGGCAACAGCCGGGTCGAGCTCTACAACAAGGTCATGTCAGCGCTGATCACGGCACCGATCTATCGGCCAGGCTTCCGTGGCAACTATCGTCGGAAGATCACGGCAATGGAGAACGTCCGATACCACAAGAGCCGCAACATGCTCGTCACCACCTGCCAGCAGGTCGGCGACAAGCTGCGCGAGTTCAACTGGCCCGTCCCGCATGCGCGCAAGCTCAATGACGGGACCGAACTGAACTTCTGAAAGGACATCATGAGTTCTTCCGCCCATTGCCTGCTGCACGGCAAGTACACGACCCTGGGCCTGGCCACCAAGCGACACGCGTCGTCCCGGCCTTCGACCAAGGCTGCGAAGCCGAAGCTGCCGGTCGACCCGGACAGCCGGCCCAGCGTGCTTGCGCGCCTGGCGATCCGGGCGCGGCGCCGGGCGCTCGTGGATTCAAGCAAGAACCTCGAGCGCATGGAGACCGAACGGCTCGGTGTCCGGCAGAGGATCAGCGACCTGGCGTACCAGATCACGCTGCTCAACAACGCCAACTACCAGGCGACTGGTCCGCGTGGCTGCCCAGTTGCTGAGATGACCTTCGACCAGTCCACGGCCTATGCCCAGCGCGCGGCCCGGAGCGAGCAGATGACCACCGAGCGCAATGCTCTGCGCAGCAGCCTGCGTACGCTCACGTCGCAGATCGCCCGTGAGAAGGGGATGTTGCGCCGGCTGCAGGCCAAGGCCTCGTAATCGAACAAGAAATCAGTACCCGCTGGTACTGATATTAGGGTTCATGCAGACTCTAACGCAAAGCCCTGGGCGTCTGCCCAGGGCTGGTCGTTGATCTTCTTTTTACCTCGGGCGTTAGACCGCTGCGACCCCCTCGACCGTGCCGGTGATGACCTTGGTGTGGGTCGAGGGCGAAATCTGCCAGGCGCCCCCGGCGTTGGCCATGCAGAACGTCAGGCCGTCGACCTCTGTCCACTGGTCGACCGCGCCGCCGAGATCAGTGTAGAGCGTAGCGAACGACGAAAGGTTGGCTGAGGTGTGGACCTTGCCGGTAGCACCACCATCCGTCGACCCGATGAAGTAGACGTTGCTCGTCGGAGACCAGAAGATGGACCGGCCATTGACCGCGACGAGTCCGGTATCGACGACAGCCCAGGTCAACCCAACGTCAGCCGTCGTGAGCACGCCGATGTGTCCATTCGACAGGCTAGTGACCGCTGCCACGCTGCCGGAGGCCGACTCGCAAAGGTCAAACACCGTGGCTGACAGGCCGGTGAAGCGGACGGGCCAGGCTGAGCCCGGCGAAGGCAGCGCATTGGTATCGACTGAGGTGATGATGCCGCTGGTGTAGCCGACACCCGACTGGCCGAGGGCGAAGATACGGCAGACGCCGCCACCAAGGGAGTGGACGTGCACGCCGTAGGTGAAGGGCGATCCGCCGTACGGGGTGTGGCTGACCCAGGTCGAACCACCATCGAGCGAAATGTCGATCGAGATGCCCCAGTTCACCACCGCGACCACGTTTCCAACGGCTGACACGCGGCCGTAGCTCGCCATGGCGTGCCCAGTGAACGTCCAGGTCACACCATCCAGGCTCGAGTGGACCGTGCCATCTGTGCAGGCTGCGAACCACTTGGTGCCACTCCAGCAGACGCTACCGAGGGTCTTACCCGGGATAACAGCAAGCGGCGTCCACACGCTGCCAGCGTAGAGGTTGGGTGTGAGGGAAGAGCCGACTGCGATGGCCCGGGCGGCTGGGATCGTGATGGTCAGCGGCGCCGACCCGGTGCCGCCAGCATTGGTCGCAGAGATCGTGGCGTTGAACGTGCCAGCCTGCGTCGGAACGCCGATGATCTGTCCTCCCACAGTATTGATCGTGAGCCCGTCTGGCAGACCTGTCGCGCTGTACGAGGTCGGGCTATTGGTCGCGGTGACCTGATAGCCAACGACAGTACCAGCCAGACCAGTGAGTGTCGAAGCGCTGGTGATCACCGGCGGCCCGACGGAGATGGCGAACGTCAGCGTCGCGCGCCCCAGGCCGCCCCAGTTCGCGGCATCGCAGTTGACGAGAGTCGTTCCGGCGGCCGTCGGGGTGCCAGAGATTCGGCCGGTCGATCGGTTGAGGCTGAGTCCTGCAGGCAACGTTCCTGCGACGTCATAACCCGTCGGGTTGTTCGTTCCCATGATGGTATAACTGAAGGGGACTCCGGTCTGACCGACCAAAGCAAGTGCACTGGTCACTACAGGCGGCTCAGGGTAATCTGCGCTATACGGCGGACGGAATCCGAAGCTGTAGTCGTTCGCCGTGATGAAGGTATTACCGAAGGTGACGATGCTCTCGGTGTAGTAACCGACTGACGGGCTGTGGTAGAGCCGCTTCATGCCAAGCAGGCGGCTGGCGAAATAGACGTACCCGCCGATGTCCATGATGTGGCTGGCCACAGCGCCCAACGAGGCGACCTCGGTCCAGGTGGCGAGGTCAGACGACAGGAAGATGCGTCCCGTGGCCCCAGCGCCGAGCACCCATTTCGAGAGCAGGTTGGAGTAGTAAAGATTGTTGTCGAAGCCGTCTCCCGTCGCAGGCAGGTTGTTGACGATCTGCGTCCAGGTTTGGCCGAAGTTCGTCGATTGATAGATGGCCGCCGGGTCGCTCAGCGTGAGTGCATAGAGCACGCCATTGCGATAGATGAACATCGACGGGATAGACGGACAGGTGTACTTCGCCCAGCCAGCGCCGGGGTTGTGGATGTCCTGCAGCACAGCGACGTTTGTCGGGTAGTTGAGGTATCCGACGATGACCTTGTTGCCGATCACAGCCAATGCGCCGTACCACTGCGCAGCCGGCTCCGGGCTCGCAGGGTTCGTCCAGGTCATGCCGCCGTCGGTCGAGAACAGGAAGTTCAGCGGGTGGGTGTACTCGGCGCCGAAGACGACGTTGTAGCCGTCATTCTGGAAGGCATCCGCGTAGCCAGTTCCACCGATGTCGAGGGTGTTTCGCTTGGTCCAGTTGATGCCGTCCGGGCTGGTGTAGATGTAGGACTTCCAGCCGGCCGGGGCCATAATCCAGTGATCCACGCACCAGATCGTGCTGCCCATGCTGATGGTCTGGCCATCGATGGTGTAGATCGGCGAGATGAACTTCTCGACCGATCCATCGGCATGCAACCGCTTCTGATCCGTCCAGTCGTCGGCATCAGGCATGAGGACCTGAATCAGCCCAGCGTTACGCTGGACATGAAACAGAGCCGCCAGCGTCGCGACTGGAACGCCCATGGATCAGATCTTCGTGCCGGCCATCGAGTAGGCGCTACCATCGATCGCGGTCTGGAGCAGCGCGCACCAGGGCACGGTCGCACCAGCCTCGCGGTCGTCGGTGACCGTCACACCCGGGCCGCCCACGAAGAGGCAGCTGTTCCGGGCCACCATGCCGTATCCCAGCACCATGCCCGCAGGCACGGTGAAGGTAGGGACGCTGCTGCAGATCAGGCTCTTGCCGTTGTCGAGCGCCGTCAGCGCTCGACTGGCATTCTCGATCGAAGGCGTCCCAGCGCCCGTCGCGGCCAGCACCTGGTCCGGTGTGTTGGCAGCCACCGCGGCCTGGCCGGCGGGGCCGATGGCGGTCTTGGCCGGCTCCTGGGTGTTGGCATCGCCACCCACCAGGAAGGTCGGGCTGTTGTTCGGGACGCCTGACGGGAAGTCGACCATGGGATAGCTCCTGCGCTGGCCATAACATACGCCCAGGCTGGTTTTGAGCAATCGAGGCAGATCAGCTGGCGAGCGATGTCAAGAAACCCGCAGAATCGTGGAGAAAGCCTGGTTGACTGTGCAGTTTCGTGCCGTATTTTGCCGACCAAGCAGTAGGCAGGCCCTTCCCCTAGCTAGACTCACGAGTCACCCCGGCCCCACAAGGCCAGGGGTGTTTCGTTTCAGGCCCTCCCCTTGGGCATGCAAGAAGGCCTTGCCTAGCGGCAAGATGCCCCAGGCGGTAAGCCGTGCCCTGGAGGACGACCATGGGCTTCATCAACGACATGCTCTACAAGTTCGGACCCCGGACGCAGAGCGAGCACAGAATCCACGACGCCTACGATCGTGGCGAGATTCATCGCGAGACGCGCAACGATGCGCTCGATCAGAACCGTCGCTTCAGCGAGGCTGCCAGCCGCCTGACCGTCGCCGACTACGAACGGGTCTACGGTCGGCGCTGACGATTCTGACATGGGTAGGCGGCGTCCCCCGCGGCCAGACCACGCTCACGCGTGGTTCCCCCGCGGGAGCGCCGCCCGGCCATGGTGACATCGGTGACATCGGTGGCAGCTCAAGCCTCACAGATCTCCCCGGCCCGGCAGCAGAATCAGCTCACACTCCGGGTTCAGCTCATCTGGCCGATACTCGTAGAGCAGCCAGTTGCAGCCGTCGCGGCCCCATCCAGCTCCGCCATCCATCTCCGGCTGCGTCAGCGTTCCCAGCTTTACAAGTCGGTTTTGCCACGCTTCAGCCACGACACGAAGCAGGCGTCGCCGATGCCGCGTCCCATGATGTGATCCCGCAGCCATGCCCTCAGTGTCTCCACGATCAGCGGCTGGGTCAATCCGCCAGCGATCACAGGTCTACCGGGCCGGCTGCCGCTGCCCACGCGGTTGGCCAGGTCCATGCACCGGGACACGATCCGCTGATGGTCCGCGACGTGCTCAGCCAGCCGCGGGAACCCTTCGGCCAGCATCATCGCTTCCTCATAGGTGAAATGCACCCGGCAATAGAGCAGCATGGCCTTCACGATCGACGCGACCTCGACCGGATCCATGGAGGGCTTCTGCTCCGCGACGTCCAACAACTGGAAGAGGAATGCGTGCTGCGCATCCAGCTGGGGGTCGCCCAAAATGAGATCGTTGGGCAAGCCACGCATGGGGAGAGGGGTAGAATATCTGCCCCCTCGCTCAGGCCAAGACCCTGGGTGCGGGGATGGAACGATTGGAACACTTTCAGGTGAAAAGTAGGGGTTCTTTCGGGTATAAGAAGGGTATGACAGATAACATCTCGAGCGCCGGCAGTTCCGCCGTCACTTCCCCCTCCAACCCTTTAGTCGACTTGTGCTGCAGCCTCAGCCACAGCGACTGCTTCTGGGTCCGCCTCCTGGCGGACAAGGCTGACCCCTCGAAACTGGTGGCCAAGGACTACTACGGCCGCATGTGCTTCTTCACCCGGGATACCAGCATCCCCACGGACTGGGCGCCAGAGCAGTACGCCCTGGTGACCGAGACCCTGGCCAAGGAGAAGTTCCGCGTCGTGAAGATGGCCAGCTATCGCTGCCAAGATGAGGCCGTTGCTCGCGGCCCGATCGGAAAGCTCTTCGAGGGCGTCATCGATGTCGCCTTCGAGTCACCCAGTGACAACCAGGTGCTGTCCCTGCTTGACGCACGGACAGCGAAGATCATCGCTGGCGAGCAGCTCGAAGCCGCTTTGCAGGCTGAGGCCGAACGCCAGATGAGCGAGCTTGCCGAGCTCGACGAGAAGGAGAACGAACGTCGGGCTGCCGATGCGCTCTTTGCCGCGATGGCCACCCGGTTGACGCCCGCTGGTGTCACCTGGTCCGTCGACTGGCGCATCCACGACGACACCTATGCCTTCTCCGACGACAGCCGGGCCTACCAGGCCGGGTTGAAGAACGAGAGGGACCTCGTCGTCCGTTTCAGGAAGTTGCCGCTCGATGACCAGACGGTCATCCGCGGTTTCAACTGGACCCGCGTCGGGCTGATCAACGCCCGAGTCAAAGTCTGATTTCACCCACAACATCATCAAGGAACCTACCATGCGTAGCTTCATCATCCTCCCCCTCCTCCTGTGTGCCGTCGGCCTTCTGGCCCTCGACACCAACAACCCGCCCGTGTGCCAGGACAATCCCGGCCTCCAGGGCACCAACGTCGTCGGGCAGGTGCTGACCTCCACGGTCGGCACTTGGACCGACGCCGAGACGCCCGTCTCCAGCCTCACGTTCGCCTACCAGTGGTGGCGGGCGGACAACAACGCGGGCCTCAACGCCGCAGCGATCCCGGGCGCGACCGGCAGCACCTACACCGTGTCGGCGGCCGACTCGGGCAAGGCCCTGCGCCTCGAGGTGCTGTGCACCGACACCGGCTACGGGACTGCCCCGCCGGCGACGACCACCGCGTTCACCAGAGGCGGCGTGGCAGCTGGCGACACCGCAGCTGTGCCGCTCGTCACCAGTTCGCTCACCGCGACTGGCGTCGTCGGCGACGCGTTCAGCTACCAGGTGGTGGCGAGCAACTCGCCGCTCAACTATGTCATCGTCAACCTGCCCGCGGGCTGGACGACCAATGGCACCGGCGGCATCTCGGGCATATTGCCTGCCGCTGGCATGTACGGCATCACGATCGTGTTGAACAACGTGGCCGGATCATCCAGCGCTGTGCTGTCGATCACCACGCATGATCCAGTCCCCACCCCGAATCCGAACCCGACGCCAACCCCGGTGACGTCGAGTAGCAGCAGTGGTGGTGGCGGTGGTTGCAACGCTGGCGCCGGCGCCGGGCTTCTGCTCGGTCTGCTGTCATTCGCCGGATTCCGCCGTCGTCGGGAGTAGCCCGACAACCCAACCCCGCCATGGGTGAAAGGCGGTTCATGGCGCGGGCACCGACCACGGTGGGCCTGAGGAGCTTCCAGCTCCGTCGGAGGTTCGAACCCTCCGCGCGCCACCATCAACCAACCCAGCAGGTACATTGCCTGCGCCAACGCCGAAAGGTCTACCACATGGGTATCCACTACAACCGGGCTCAGGCCCGGTTCGACAAGATCGCGCAGGCCACTGAGGGCCTGAGGCAGGACATCAACGTCATCCCTCGGCTCATCGAACGGAAGAGGGAACAGCGCTCGCTGATCGATCAGCAGAGCGAGCAGATCCTCCAGAAGATCCTGGCGCTGAACAATGCGCGCCTCGCGGCCGAGGCGAGGGTCCGCAACTTCTTCCTCAACGGCTCGCCCGCTGGCGTGTCGCTCGCAGATGGGATCAAGGAGGACGAGGCCAACCAGGCTCAGGTCAAGGCCGCGCACGAGTCCGTCGCGAAGCTGATGGAGGACAACCAGGCCCTCAAGATCGCACGCGACGGGATCAACGAAGAGATCGAGGCGAGCGAGGCCAAGCTGGCGCAGCTGCTCGGCGACCCCCGCATCGTGCAGTACAACCTCCAGGCGAACGCACTGGAGCGTAAGAAGGACGCGTACCCCGTGCGGCTCAAGGCGCACCTGCGGCGCTGCCGTAGCTTCGGGGTCGCGGACTCCCGGATCGGGAAAGCGTCATGAGGCCCGACAACTGCACCATGAAGCGGGACACTGGCCCGGACACCCCGCTGACCGAGCGCGTCCAGGACAAGCTCGAGGCCTTGATCTGCGACCTGCAGAAGGCCAACGATGAAACCCGGCGCCTGTGGCTGGAACTGCAGGGCGTCTGCGAAGCCCGCCGCGAGCTCGAGTGCGAGCTGTTCGGTGGCAAGGCCACCGAGGGCGTGATCTCCGGCATCCGCGACGCGGGCGAGAAGATCATTCGCGTCGGCACCCAGTACCACAAGTCCGAGCTCCACGCTCGGAATCTGCTGGCCAAGCTCGAGCAGGTCGAGCATGTGATGGAGGCCGTATGATCACGGCCGACGTGTTCTACAAGGCCGTCGGATCGCCCCCGGAACGGGACGATCTGCAGCGCTGCAACTGCAAGGAAGAAGGACAGCTTGGGCATCAGTTCTGCGGCTGGTGCACGACGCACAACAAGCCCCGGTTCGTGTGCGGGTGCATGCACCCGAACCCACCGGAGAAGAAGTCCTGAGAAGCCATCAGCCCCGCCCGGCGCAAGCCGGGCGGGCGAGCCGGCTTTTCTTTACCTCGAGCGCCCGTATCCTCACAGCACCATGACCGACACGCCCGCCCTCGACCTCCTGGCCACCAAGAAGACCGCGGGTCTCGCTGACTTCGGCCGCAACGCGCTCATGGCCACCGCCGTTGGTTCCGCGGGCTTCGCTGGTGGCATGGGCGGCCATGCCCTGGGCCACGAGGTCGGCATGCACTTCGACCACAGCAACCCGTCGCCGGCCTGGACCGCGCCGGCTCGCGTGCAGGAGCGCGCTGAGCTGCATCCGGCCAACACCCTGGGCAACCTGGGTGCTGCCGGCGGAGGTGCTGCTGGTGCTGGGGCAGCCGCCCTGGCTCTCCTGGCTGCCCGCCGGCGCCAGGGAGGTGTGAATGCCTGACATCCTGTTCACGCCTGTCGTCGGGTTCAAGACGCCCAACGGCGACCCGATGAACTGGCAGTACATCCACGACCACCACCGCCCGTCGCCGGGCACCGGGTGGTGGCGCGAGGTGACGGCCATTCTGAACAACGTGATCGTCCACGCGCAGGTCATTCGCACGCCCGGGTACGTCCCGAAGCCCGGCGAGCTCGAACCGCTCGTGATCACCGGGTTCTACTACGGGCTCAATGGGCTGCGTGAAGTCCCTCTGGTGTAATGGGCCGCGTCCATAGCGTCGAGACCCCGCTCGAGTGAATCGCGCCCAGCGCCCGCCGGACACCTGGCGGGCGTTGTTGTAGGGCTTCTCGGGCCGTGAAAGGCCGGTAGAGTATCGCCGTGCCAACGCAGGACCCCACCACGATCCCGGCCTCTGTCGTGGCCACGAATCTGATGACGGAGCCGCTCGGCGTCCTGAACCGGATGCTGCAGCCAGGCGTGGCAACCACCTGGGTGCTCTCGACCTTGCCGATCGCCTACCGCAGCCAGCTGTGGAACGCGCTGAACGTCGCGGTCACCAAGGGTTGGGTCTCCGCTGCTGTCACCTTCGATGTCCCCGAGGCCTTCACTGGCCACCAGAGCACCGACAACGTGGGAGGCCACGGGCCGGGCGACCACACCGACATCCCGCCGCCGATCCCGACTCCGGCCGTGCACGACATCGCCGACCTACCCAACACGGTGACGATCACCAACCTGCTCAACGAGACGGTCCAGCAGATCGGCGTGAACCTGGCGCCGCTTGAGACCTTCACCATCGACCTGCAGAACACCTCGCGCGCCTACGCCGCTCAGATCTGGAACGGGCTCTTCGCCGCTGTGGCCGCCGGTATCATCTCAGCGCCAGCCGTCACCTTCGAGGTCTGGAACCTCTTCACCGGGCAGCAGGGCAAGGAAGACGAGGGCGGCCAAGGGCAGGGCGAGCTGGCCTATGACCAAGCCCAGGCCGTCAGCCGCCACCGCCGCATCTACGGCGGCGTCGACGACAACCGCCTGGCCTACCCCACCGATCTGAGGCAATACCATGGCTGATAAATACATCTCGCAGCTGACGGCGGCATCGGCCCTCAACGACACCGACATGTTCGAGATCGAGACGGCTGGCGCCGCGTCGCTGAGGCTCACCGGCGCGCAGATCAAGGCTGGCATCCTGGCGACGGCGCTGCTGGCGGCCAACAACCTGTCCGAGGTGGACCCCGCGGCCGCGCGCAGCAACCTCGGGTTGGGCTCGGCGGCCATCCACCCGGCGACTGACTTCCTGGCGTCGGCGACGCTGGTCGGCGGGCCGCTGGCCGTGACGCCGGCGACCGTCGACACCGTCGACGGCTCGGTCTCCGGCGGCGTCATCTGGCTCATCAGCATGGTGAAGGCCGGCGTCCGCTATGGCACCATGGTCCGGGCAGAAGCAACGGCCAGCGAGGTCGACTACATCAAGACCGGAACCGTCCTGGTGCCGGGCAACGGCACGTTCGACTTCACGATTGACGTCCAACGCAGTGGGACCAACATCCTGCTCGTGATCACACCGGCCAGCTCCGGCTGGTCTTACCGCCTGCAGCGCATCGTCATCCCGGCGTAGCCTGCACCAGGAGATTCCGATATGTCCAAGCCCAACAAGGCGAACGTCCGAACCCTCACCATCACCTTCAACGGTGCGCTGATCATTTTCAACGCGTGCAATGCGCCGAAGGTGTTCACCGAGGCCCTCGACCTGGGCAACGCGTACGCCCTGCTCCGGCTGCTCGAGAAGCGGGTGCCGAACATCCGCAAGCTCGAGTCCATCCCGAACTTCGAGGAGTGGCTGCAGAAGACCCTCACGATCAAGCTCGGCGACAACATCTACGCCACGGCCAAGAAGGGCGTCGATGCGCTGCGCGCCCAGGGCAGCCTGACCGGCACCAAGGGCGTCTACGACCTGCTCTCGACCCTCGAGATCATCACCGACAACACCCAGGTCGACGACCTCCTGGCGCTGAACGAAGACGAGCCCGGCGTCGATCCGCCCGTCGATCCGCCGGCGAACACGGCGACGCCCACTCCCCCGGCGGCCCCTGCCGCGGGCTGAGCCTCGCCCCAGGGTGGACCAGGGGTGCGTCCCCGGTATCCTAGTCCACCATGAGCCTGCAATCCTGTCTGGCGATGGCCGGCCTTCGAACCGACACCCTCGGTTCGAATGCCAATCTGGCCATCGCCTTCCCGTTGGCTGAGGGAAGCGCGGACCCGGCCGCCCACACCGCGGCGTCTCGCACAGGCTTCTACGGTGCCATCGGCACGAAGATCGGGTGCGTCGTCAACGGGGTCGACGAGCTGTCCATCAACGTGGGCGGGGTCAGCGTCGCGGGCGTGCTCACTGCCGGCAACGGCCTCACTGTCACGGCGGGTGCCGTGTCGCTGCCGGCCGGGTCGCTGGGCGTCACGGGTCTCGTCGCCTCCAACGTCGGCGACACGCTCTACGGCGGCGTCTCGGGCGCGATCAACATCCTGCCCGGCAACAGCACCACCACGCGGAAGTTCCTGTCGCAGACCGGCACCGGCTTGGCCTCGGCAGCGCCGGCCTGGGCGGTCGTCGCGGCGGCGGACGTCAGCGGGCTCACGGCCTGGGCCACCAAGGCTTACCCAGCTGATGCCGCGGGCTACCTGCACAATGACGGCTCCGGTGCGCTCGCCTGGGCATCAGCCATCGGCGGATCGATCGCGGCTAATCAGATCCCCTATGGCTCCGGCGCTGGAACTGTCCAGGGCTCAGCTTCCCTCACCTACCTCCCGGTGGCGACGGGCGTCACGGTCGCCATGTCTGGCGCTGCTTCGCTGACAGGATTCACGGTCAGCTCCGTCACGGCCAGCAACAGCACCGGCACTGTCTTCGGCATCAACGTCGGCAACGTCGCCGGCGGCACGGCCCGCGGCATGATCATCGACGGCGTCACGTCGACCGGGGCCAACAACACCGCCATCGGTCTGAGCATCGGCACGGTGACCCCAGGCGCCGGATCACAGGCCTACGGCATCTTCCAGACGTCCGCGGGAGTCTTCAACGCGTTCTACGGCTCGTCGGTGTTCGGCTACACCACGCCTCCGTCGACCAGCACCCTGCTTCTCCTGTGCGCGTCCACCGCGGCTGCCAGCAGCCTCCGCATCATCCCCGGTGTCGCCCCGACCGCTCCGGTGAACGGCGACGTGTGGATGACGTCCGCAGGGTTGTATGCTCAGATCAACAATGTGACGGTGGGTCCGTTCGGAACGATCGGCGGATCGATCGCGGCGACTCGGGTTGCGTTTGGAAGTGGTGCGAATGTGGTGTCTGGTAGCGACAACCTGACGTTCGACGCAACCGACGGCCGTCTGTTCGTGTCGAACAGCGGACTGTCGGGCGCATCGGGATTCACTCTCAACGTTCAGAATCTCAACACCACTAGCGGAACATCCTACGGGATTAACATCCTTGCACGGCATGACTCCCCCAGCACGGGTGGAAGCATGTACGGCGTCAATAGCGTGGCGCAGAACAACGTTTCTACCGCAGCGTCAAACACGTTTGTTGGCGTGTTGGGCAGCAGCAACGGTCAGAGTGGGGCGGCCAACACCAAGTTCATCGGCGTCCTGGGTGACGTCGGTACGTCTTCTGGCATGCACAACGCTGGGACCGTCGCGGCCTTCTCTGCACGGCTCACCTGGGGAACGCAGACCGGAGCGAACTCCGTCGCAGAGGCCGCGCTCTTCACGACCTTTTCGGCTCCGACGTTCACCACTGTTCCGGCACAGACCTTCACTGTCACGAACTATTACGGTATCAAGCTCACCAAACCGGTGCAGTCTGGTAGCGGAACGCTGGCGATTACCAACCGGTACGGCGTCTATTCTGACGACGATCTCGCGCAGAATTATTTCGCCGGTATCCTGGGCGTTGGCATCGCGGCTTCGCCGTCCACCTTCCTGAACCTCGCTGCGTCCACCGCGTCAGTCAGCAGCCTCCGCATTACCCCCGGAACGCCCCCCTCAGCCCCCAACAATGGTGATGTGTGGGTGACCGCTGTCGGTCTCTTCCTCCGCGCCAACACTGTGACCCAGTGGATGATGGCCAACCCGATGACGACCCTCGGGGATCTCGCCTACGGCGGTGCGTCGGGCGCTTCCACGCGCCTCGCCGGCGACACCTCGAACACCCGGAAGTTCCTGACGACCATCAGCACCGCGGGGGTCGCAGCCGCGCCCACCTGGGGCACGATCGCCAGCGGCGACGTCAGCGGGCTGACTGCCTGGGCTACGCACCCATACCCGTCCGATGTGGCTGGCCTGCTGCGCAACGACGGCTCGGGTGGGTTCACCTGGGACACCTCGACGTACATCACGGGGAACCAGACCATCACCCTGAGCGGCGACGCTTCGGGGTCCGGTGCCACGTCGATCGCTGCCACGGTGACCGGAATCCACTCGAAGGCCGTCCCGGCCCTTGCCGCCGGCTACCTCTACTATGACGGGTCGGCCTTCGCTTGGCAGTCGGTAGGCGGCACCATCGGTGGCAGCATCGCCGTCAACCAGGTCGCTGTCGGCAGTGGCACCAACACCATCTCGGGCTCTGCCTCGCTGACCTGGGATGGGACGCTCCTGACCTGTGGTGGTGTGGTCGTCACTGCGGCTTCCACCACGACCCAGGCCGGCCTTCGGATCCTGCAGGGTGTTGCGCCGACTGCTCCGACTGATGGCGACGTGTGGATCGCTGCAGGTGGCGCCGGAACCTTCAACGTCCGCATGAACAGCGCGACGCGCACCATGCTGACGTCGACCGGGGTGAACCCGATTGGTGCCCAGCAGATCACCTTCGGTTCCGCGACCACGGGCTATCTGAGCAGCTACAGCGGGTTCACGATCAACTCGGTCGCAAGCGCTCTGCTCGGCACCCAGACTTCTGGCACCAGCACGGCGACCACCGCGACCACGCAGTGGAACAGCTCGATCACCTACGCCGGCGTCTTCACGACTGGTCCGGTGTACGGCTACTCGGACACCGTCACGATCACCGGCGCCACCACCACGGCGGGCATCACGCACGCAGGCCTGAACATCTCCCTGGTCGCGAACCCGGCGGGTGGAACGGTCGCCGCGCTGGACTACCTCGGCGGCAACATCGAGGCCTCGGGCAACGGCCTCGTCATGGGGGCAGCCAGCGTCTATGGCCTCCGGGCCAAGGCGACGATGAACTCAGCGTTGACCACCGGTGCCGTGGCTGCTGCCCTGTGCGGGCTCGAGATCCAGCCCAGCCTCGTGATGACCCAGGCCAGCGGCTCGAACACCCTGGCGGCGGCCTACGGCCTCTACGTCCACCCGACCACCTGGAGCGTGGCGACGGCTGGCACGACCACCACGGTCGCGGCCTACTACGGCGTCTACATCGGCGCCATCACGGCGACTGGCTCCGGCACCCTGGCGATCACCAACAAGTACGGCATCTTCCAGGCTGATTCGTCCGCAGTGAACAGCTTCGCTGGCCTGGTCCTCACGGCCGCCTCGACAACGGCGAACGCTGGCCTGCGCATCCCGTCGGGTACGGCTCCGTCGTCCCCTGTCGATGGCGACATCTGGACCAGCACGACCAACCTGTTCGCGCGCCACAACACGACCTCCTTCCAGTATTACCCCGTCACAGGCGCGGCATCCAACCGGGTCGTCATCTTCTCTTCGTCCACGACGGCGATGACGACCTCAGCCACGTTCACTGCTAATCCGTTCAACGGTGTTGTCACCTTCTCCAACGTCGGAACGCTGACTTCTGGCACGAGCGTCGAGATTAACAACTTCGAATCGATCTGCAGCTCCGCAGCGGCTGCTACCATGACGGGCTCTGCCATGGGTCTTGTCGCGGCCCCGACGGGTGGAACCGGGACCGGAGCGATCTACACCGGCCTCATCGGCCGCGTGAGCGACACCTCGACGGCAACGAACCGCCTCGGCCTGGCCACCATGGTCGGCATGCAGGCTGTCGCGACGCTGAGCAATGCGGCCACGAGCGGAGCTGCACTGGCCACCCTGGTCGGGCTCGAGGTCACCCCGTCGATCGTCATGACGCCGGCCTCCGGTGGTGCGACGATCACCACGATCTACGGCATCTGGGTCGCTCCGGGAGCCTTCTCGACCGCGACCGGCGGCACGACCACCACGGTCACGAACTACTACGGCCTCTACATCGACACCGTCACGATGACGGGGTCGGGCACCACGACCATCACCAACCGCTACGGCGTGTTCCAGTCCGACGCAGCTGCTACCAACAGCTTCGCGGGTCTGGTCATCACCTCAGCCTCGACCACCGCGCGCTCGGGCCTGCGCATCGTGCCCGGTGTGGCGCCGACAGCCCCTACCGACGGCGACATCTGGACGACCACCGCGGGCCTCTTCGTCCGCATCAGTGGCGCCACGATCGCTGCGATCGGTGGGACCATCGCCAACACCCAGATCGCGTTTGGGACGGCCGCCAACATCATCGGTGGCAGCGCCAACCTGACCTGGAGTGGCACGACCCTCGCGGTCACGGGATTCATCTCCTGCCCGCGCCCCGGAACAGCCAATGAAGGCTTCGGCGCCGGCGCGATGAACAACGCCAGCACGGCGAGCTATAACGTCGCTGTCGGCCTGGCTGCGATGTATGGGATCACCACCGGCACTTCGAACACCGCCGTCGGAGCCAACGCCCTGACGAGCGTCCAGGGCGGAAGCTACAACGTCGCCGTCGGCATCAACTGTCTCTACGCGAACACGGCCAACGGAAACGTTGCCATCGGAAATAGCGTGTTGTTTGCCAACACGACTGGCGGAGGGAATACCGCCATCGGTGGCGCGACGATGAATAACAACACGTCGGGCAGTAACAACACGGCGTACGGCTCGAACGCCCTGGGGCAGAATAACGGAAATGACAACACAGCTATCGGAACCCAGGCCTTCAACTCCGCCACGACCATGGCTCGTGGCGTCGCGCTCGGCAAGGGCGCAGGCTTCTACGAGACCGGCTCGGACAAGCTCTTCATTGACAACGCCCAGCGCGCCAGCGAGGCCGACGGCCGGTTGAAGGCGATGTTCTACGGCGTCTTCGCCTCGACCGTCGCAGCCCAGTTCTTGACCTTGAACGCCGGCTTCATCACCAGCAGCCAGCGGGTGAAGAACGTCACGCCCATCGTCACGGCAGCTGGAACGACTGTCGGCACGGCGACTGACCATGTGATGGTCTTCACGGGGACCACGACCCAGACCTACACCCTGCCGGCGGCGACCAACGGCCGCACGATCATCATCAAGAACCGGAGCACGGGCAGCGTGACGGTGAACCGCGCCGGCGCTGACACGATCGACGGTGGGACGACCATCGTCCTGACCGCAAACCAGTGGACGGTTCTTACCGCCAACGGCACAGATTGGGTGGTGGTCGCATGAGCGTCAACACAGGCAGCGTCACCCTCCCCAAGACCGCCGGCATCGGCGTCATGGTCGATCCTGCAGCGCCGACCGCGGGGTGGCGAGACATCACAGGCCAGGTCATCCCCGACATCGGTGGTTCTGGACCGACAAAGAGCGCCTTCCGAGGCGGCACCGTCGGGATGTTCTCATTCGCTGCAGCAGACCAGATCGACATCCCGTTCCACATCCCGCACGATTGGGTGCCCGGAACGGACATCTTCGTCCACGTTCACTGGTCCCACAACGGGACGGCGATCTCTGGCAACATCGTCTTCACCATCACGGCAACAGCAGCCAAAGGTCACAACCAGGCGTCCTTTCCAGCTGAGAAGGCTCAGACGTTGACCTACGCCACGGTCGACATCACGACCACGCCTCGGTACATCCACCGGATTGACGAGCTGCAGCTGTCGAACAACGGCGGCACGGGAAACCTGCTCGACACCGCGGCTCTCGAAGTCGATGGTCTGATCCTGATCAACCTGACCATGACGACCATCCCCACGATCACGGGCGGCGCCCCGAATAACCCCTTCATTTTCCAGGTCGACCTGCACTATCAGTCGACCAACGTCGGGACCAAGCAGAAGGCCCCCAACTTCTACGTCTGAGGCACCATGACCGTCTCCCCCGATCTCCTCAACGCCGTCGCTTCGACCGAGGCCTACACCACCTACGATCGCTCGTACGGCGGCGGGTTCGACAACCCGTGGGATGGCGTGCCGACCATGACCTTCTTCATGAAGCGGGTCACCTTCCGGGACAGCGACGAGGCCGTGATCAAGGAAGAGATGCTGCCGGCAGTGAAGGAAACCTACAAGCCGGGCAAGACCTACCTGCTGCGCGACCCGGCCACCGGGAACCTCGTCCCCGGCCAGCACTTCACCACCGAGCAGTATTACGCCATGACCTACTCGATGATGCGCCAGGTCATCGACGAGGCCAAGCTCGCCGCCCAGCAGGCCGCGCAGCCGTAAAGGGAACGGCCGTTGTCTATAACGGATGGCCCGCCCATTATAGACAAGGCCCTTTGGCTATAATGGGCACGAGACTATCGCGGAGTTTTCAGGTAGGAGGCCAAGCGTTGCAGTGTTTCAGGATCATCGTGCACCAGGCCCACGGCGTGATTGCACAAGGCGCATAAGAGGCCCCGGACAACTCCAGTGTCGTGACAATGGTCTACTGCGGCGCGCAGGTTCTCCGAAAACGGACGCCGACAGCCTGCGCAGGCTCCGTCTTGATCCGCCAGCATCAGCTCAAACTGAACCAACGTGATCCCGAACCGGCGTTTGAGATACGAATCCTTTCTACGATCGGGATTATTTCTTTGCCACTCTCTAGCGTGAGCGCGGAACTTGGCAGCGTTCTTTTTGTAATACTGTCGCTGTTTCTTGTGTCGCCTTTCGGGGTGAGCTGTGGCCCAGGCCCTGGCATACGCGCGTAAACAGGCTTTGCACTGGAGATACTTTCCGGTCGGCCGAGCAGTAGCTGGTCGTTTATAGAAGTCGCCCAACGGTTTTGTCTCTCCGCACTTGGTGCAGGTTCGTTTTCCGGTTCGCTCACACTCCGCATCCGACTGGCGTTTCATGGGATCAGGCTAGAGTCTAATGGATAAAATAAAACCATTTAGTCTTCGTCGAAAGAGTAGCTCTTCCGTTAGCCCCCTCACACCGTATTCTCTCTCGTACCATGGCCAAAATCGAGTTGCCCGTCAGGGCATTTTGTGAGGACTTCTGCAAGAGGGCGTTCCCGAATCGGGACTTCTCTCGTGGGTCCGCTATCAACGACCTCGTCATCAAGGCCTTCGCGGCGATCCTGCAGCCTTTGCGGCACGAGATTGATACAATCAAGATTAATCAGTCAGTTTCAAACTGGCAGTTCATGAGCCGCGAGGCGATGGACAGCCTGGCCGCCAACTGGGGCAAGTTCCGGCAGTCCGGCAGCCAGGCCACTGGCCAGGTGCGGCTCTACTTCGAGACCGCCATCGACTACCAGATCAACTACCTCGAGTTCTACTCGACCGATGGCGTCATCTACGTCCTGGCCTCACCCATCAGCATCAGCTCGCTCGAGCTGCTGAAGAACAAGCGCGGCGACGGCACCTACGTCTTCGACGTGACGGTGGTCTCGGTCGGCATCGGCAACAAGTACGCGGCCACCGCTGGCTCGATCGTGGGCATGAACAACCCGCCCGCCGGCATCATCCGCTGCGAAAACGTCGAGGATTTCGCGGTCACCGCGCCGGACGAATCCAACTTCGACGTCGTGAACTCGATGTACCGCAACCTCGGGCTGCGGAACCTGGTCAGCCGGCAGAGCATCCGGGCTCCGCTCTACGAGCAGTTCCCTGGCATCCTGGACATCTACATCACCAGCAGCGCGGACGAGAAGATGATCCGCGACCGCATCACCGTGGATGTCGGCGGCGTGCCGACCCAGGTGCGTCTCGGCGGCATGAGCGACATCTGGGTGAACACCACCGGCGTCGTCACCCGCCAGGTGCAGTTCAGCTACACCCCATCGACCCAGAAGTTCAAGATCGTCTCCGAGCAGCAGGCGGCCAAGAGCGAGCTGATCTACTCGACCCCGCGCATCTACCTCACCCTCGAGGGCGAGTACGCCGCGCCCGACTTCCTCGCCGACATCTACGCGCTCGACGAGAGCTGCCAGGTGGTCTTCGACCAGGGCGGGCTGTCCTCGGTGGCGATGGTCGCCACGCCCGAGTTCCAGAACCGCTACACGCTGGCCACCAAGGATCTGGTGCTCGGCGATTCGATGGTCGTGTTCCCCTCGCGTTACACGAATCGCAGCCGCTACGTCACCGACGTCCTCGGCATCCCCTTCGACACCGTGCTCGCCCAGACCGGCGACATCGCGATCATCGATGGCGTCTCGCACCGTGCGACCCAGGTGTCGCCGCGCGTGCTGGAACTGGCCCCCGGTGCCGCGACCGAGCCGTCGGCGCCGCCTCCAGCTCTCTTCACCTACGCGGTCACTGCGCCGATCGCTGCTGGAAGCCGCTCCATCCCGCACCCCTACAACCGCAGCGACCTGCTGCCCGGCGCGGGCTCGATCTTCGATCCCGGCCACAAGTTCTACCCTGGCCAGCGCATGACCATCGTGGGCAGCGGTGCGGCCGGCCAGTACCGACTCATCGATTGGTCGGATGAGAATGGCGATCCTTCGGAGACGACGGGCGACGGGACCTATCCCCACAAGCAGTTCTTCCTGGGCAACATCGTCGCTGAGGGTGCGTTCATCGCTCCCGTCATCGTCACCCCCACGACCACGAAGTACACCTTCGTCGGCGTCAGCGGCCCCGGCTACCTGCCGGAGGATGCTGACACGACCTGCTGGGCCTACTGCCACAACGGCGCTGACGACGGTGTCTTCGACCCGCGCGACGGCACCACGGGCGACTGGCTGCCCATCGTTACCATCGATCGCACTGCCGCCGCGGTTTCGATCACGGTCGCTGGCGTCAGCACCCGGCTCACCCACATCTCGATCGTCCAGGGCCTGAAGGGTGACCTCGTCTCTGGCACCCCGATCTACTTCGAGAACGACGGCACGGCCAGCCGGGCCTCGACCATGCCGGTGGGCTTCGCCGACCTCAACGCCCGCTACATGAACCTGACCAGTGTCCAGATTGACCCTGGCACCGTCGTCTTCAACGCCCCCGGCCTTGGCGCTGCTGCTTCCGAGGGCGACCTTCTCGTCTTTGAGGCCCTGACCCTCGACGGAACGATGATCGCCCTCGCAGGCAACACGGGCGAAGTGCAATGGACCACTCCGGTGGCCTCCGTCATCGACGACAACAACGTGACCCTGGGCCTGACCCCGCCGGTGTCGATCCTGGCTGGCACGGCCTTCTGCCTGGTCCGCAACACCGAGATCAGCCAGGTGCTGGCTGGCCCGCTGCTGACCACCATGGGGCCGACGGCCACTGCGGTCAACGTCACTGGCATCGGCTCGGTGGCCCAGGTCGGCGATCGGGTGAAGTTCGCGGTCCTGCAGGAGCGCGCTCTGGGGACCAACAACCAGACCCAGTACACCCCCAGCATCGATCTCGCTGGCGTCTTCCACCACCCGGGCATCGGCATCCTGCTTCAGGCCGGCGACATCGTCACTGTCCCCTCGGTGCCCTACTCGTCGCCGGTGTCCAGCGTCATCGATGACGACCATGTCCAGCTGACGACCCCGCCGGTGGCTCCGGTGAACATCGGCGTGACCTTCTCGGCCACCCGCCCCGGCACCTTCCTGCAGGGTGTGGTCAACTCCGTCACCGATGCGGATCATGTCGTCATCACCCCGCCGATGCGGCAGGCCATCCCGTCGACCACGGCCGTGACCGTGACCCGTGATGCCCTGGCTCTGGCCAGCGTCTTCGTCTCCGCAGCCAGCGTGGCCTCGATCAGCGCAACCCTCACCTCGCTCGTCCCCAGCAGCCAGTCCTGGCCGTTGGGCCTCGGCGATGGCTCGGGCCTGCCGTTGCGCATCACCAACCCGCGCACCGGCCAGGTCTCCTACCGCACGGTGCGCTTCTCGACCGGCGGCTCCGTCCGCAAGATCGAGATGCAGTCGCCCTCGACCGTCGTGCCCCTGATCATGTCCGCGGCCAACTACGTCCCGGCTGTGGACTCGGACATCGGCCAGACGGTGAGCCAGAAGCTCGCCCGCACCTCGGTCGCCCTTGGGTCGCTCGCCGCCCCGCTCCCGGGCAGCAACATCCTGCCGATGGTCGGCATCGCCCTGGTGGCCCGCGCTGGTGACGTCGTCGAGTTCAACGTCTCCGGCACGATCTACAGCGCGAAGATCCTCAGCTTCCCTGACAACGACCATGCCCAGCTGGACGGCCAGCCCATCGCGCTGCTGTCCACGGGGGCTATCTCGGTCGGCGGCTCGGTCACTACCGCCGGCGTCTTCGTCCATGCGGGCATCGTGGCCCTCAGCCTCGTCGGCGACATCTTCGAGTTCGCCATCGTCGGCGTGCCCTACGACGGCACCGTTCTGACGATGACCAGCCCGGACACGATTCAGTTCGCCACGCCGTACCCGACCTACAACCTGCCGGCGGGGACGACCTTCAAGCACTCCCGTCCGACCACGCCCGGCACGGCCACCCCGTTCCACATCTGGCGCCCCGAGACCTCGATCTCGTTCATCGGCACCCTGCGGAACTACGACAACACCACCTACACCTGGTACGTCCAGCCCAACGATCCCTCGCGCGACGTCTTCATCGCCGACGCACTGAGCACGGTGACGGTGGCCAACAAGCAGGAGACCAACCTGATCGCGTCGATCGGCCTTTCGCAGCCGTTCGGCTACGTCGATCCGCTCGTCGGCGACATCGGGACCATCGTCCGTCAGGGCAGCTACGCCGGTATCCTGACTGGCTTCATCGGGCAGAACTGGGAAGTGAAGCCCCTGTCCGACCAGGATCTCTTCGACGACACCACGTCGATGACCTTCGTCGACTACCTCGGCACTGGCAAGGTAGGAGCACGGGGCTACGGCCATGCCGCGGCTGCAGCCACCACCAGCCTGATCCACACCACGGGCAGCACGGCCATCACCATGGAGGCCCAGTTCCCCTTCGACGTGGCCGTGGCTCCGCCCAACGAAGACGCAGACGCCGTCGTGGGCGTCGCGATCGAAGTCCTCTCGCGCAACGGCCGCACGGGCTACCTTGGGGACAACCAGAAGGCCCGCCTGGCGCCGTTCTCCTTCCTCAATCCCGACGATTGGTCCGCGGCCAACCCGGCCACCGAGCAGCTGCTGGTGCTCATGGGTGTGAACATCGGAACCTACGGCTTCTCCACTGCGCAGTCCTACCTTCTGAACGCGACCTCTGCGCTGGAGTCGATCTACACCCACCTGCCCAATGTGGCGCAGGCCCAGAAGGTCACAGCCCAGGGCTTCGTCCCGGCTGGCGCTACCGCGATCAGCTTCCCTGGTTCCCTCATCGGCGCCTGGGGTCACCGCGGCCGCGTGCTCAAGCTCAACGTGAACGGGACTGACTACTTCCACACGATCGACCATCCGGTGGATGCTGACACGGTCGAGCTGGTGGCCTCCGAGCCGCTGCTCACCCCGTACGACGTCTCCAGCGTCATCAACGTCGAGGTGGTCGACGCCTTCATCTCGCCTGCCGTTCGCTTGACCACAGCGGCGGTCAAGTCCTACCGCATGGTGCGGCCGCCGGCGATCCTCGAGCCAATCAACCTCCCGGTCGCTGGGCTGCAGGGCACGGAGAATCCCAGCACCAATCAGTTCCTCGATGGTCTGCAGGACTTCGGCAAGGCCATCGGCGGCTACGACCCGACGGGCATCGTGCGCGACGCCTGGCTGGCGCTCGACAGCGGAGACGATGCCTCGCTCATCGCCAAGTCGATCGTCTCTCTGCTCAGCTCCACGGCCCTCTCGATCAACCCGGGCGATCTCGTCAACCCGTCCACCGGCGTGCAGTACCGCCTGGTTCGCCGGCCGGGTTGGCTCGCCATGGAATACTGGACGCCTGGCACGATCGCCGACGCGTCGCACATCAACATCCTCAAGTCCTCGCTGCCGACCAACTGGTCCTGGACGCGGGACGGGACCTTCGGGCAGTGGGTCATGCACGTCGCCCGTGACACCGCGGCCAATGGACCCTCGGTCACCGACGACTCGTGGGAGCTGCCGCACTGCCGCATCGCGACGGTGGTGGACAACGGCACCTACTGGACGGTCGGTCTCGAGCAGGCGCACGCCAACGGGCTCAACTTCGTCACCGGCGTCTACGAGCACCTGACCGGATTCCAGGCCGGTTGGATCAACCTCCCCATCCGCTTCATGCTGCGCGTGCTGGATCGCGTGATGGTGCGGAACGTCCGGGCCAACGGCATCGAGACCTACAACTACTACAACGGTCAGAAGTTCGTGCTCCCCGTGGTTCGCATCCTCGCTGTCGAGGAGGTCGACCCGGCCACCCAGCAGCCCGTTGGCCCGGCCAACTACGACTTCGTGGTCACCGATCCTGGCCTGCGGTACAGCTCGCGCGAGCTGAACCAGATGATCCTCACCGACCAGAACATGCACCTCAAGCCGATCCGGGTGACCTACCTGGCGGACGCGACGATTGAGGCCATGGACAACTTCGTGAATAACGACGACGTCCGGGTGCTCAACTGCAACCAGGTCGTGAAGCGGATGGAGACCATCGCGATCGATCTGCAGATTCGGGTCAAGAGCACGCGCTCGCAGTCCGATCTGGTGCAGCTGATCGCGGCCTACCTCAACACCCTGCCCAGCACCACCCGCGTCTCCAAGGACGGGATCATCCAGTTCCTGTACGCACAGGGCGTGGTCACTTCGATCGACATGGCTTCCCTCCGCATCGACGGGTATTACTACCCGGCGGAGAACGGCGTGCCGGTGGTCTACACCAACGTGAACGAGGTCTTCGGCTCGGCCACTGCGGCCTACCTGGCCGGCAACATCTCAGTCACCTTGATCTCGGAGTAGGGACATGACGATCAAGGCTCTGATCAAGTCCCCGCAGGAGCGGGCGCTGGAGAACCTGATCTGGGACCGCCTCAGCGCGTTCTGGACTCAGACCTACGACGCGTCGGACAAGGACGCGCTCAACGCGATGTACGACGCCTTCCTCAAGGCGCTCGACTCCGACTTCGTGCGGCTCTTCCAGATCGATGACAACAAGAGCCTCTACGACGCCCCGATCTTCACCCAGCGCCGGTGGGTGCGGCTGGATCTCAACCGCTACGACACGCTGAAGAAGTGGTTCCGCTTTCTCACCGGCGGCGACCCGTCCATCACCATCGGAGCTTCGGGCACGATCAGCACCGTGCCGGTGGTGAACGACGGCACAGGCATCCCTGGCGGCTCTGGGGCCAGCTCGTGTGGCGTCGCGCAGACGAACCACACCAAGCACTGGCACATCAACTTCCCGTGGCAGATGCCGAACAACCTGACCCAGTCGGTGGCTGAGCGGCAGACCATCGAGCTGAGCCTGCCCATCTACCAGGCCCTGACCGCGGTGTGGAAGATGGACGCTTCGGGCAAGGGCGTGCGTCTCGCGCCCGGGTCGGACTACAGCATCGGCAGCAACGGCAAGTCGATCCGCATCATCCAGGCGGCGCCGTCCTACCGCTACGAGCTCGAGGTCGCGTTCGACCTCAGCGACGCGGTGTTTGACGGACTGGCGCCGAGCATGCTGGCCCCGCTGGGTTTCGAGACCCCCGGAACGCTGCTCCTGCCGTCAGGCTTCGGCAACGGCCTGCCGATCCATGCACTCATCCTGCGGAACCCGCCGGCCAACTCGGTCAGTCCCTTCGATGGGACGATCGTCAGCTCTGCGACCAACACCCCGTTCTTCACGATGGCACGGACCTTTGTCCCTTTCGCATACGGGAACAACGAGGGCATCTCGTACAAGAGTGCGAACCGCGTCGTCCTGCCGGCTGACGTCTCGCTCAATGCGAGCGACATCGTCCTGCTGTTCGGCACCAGCTCCTCGCCGTCAGTCCCGAACCACACCCACGTCCACACCACGCGGGTGATCAACAGCAGCCCCGGCATCATGGAGCTGAACCTCTATGAATACGCCGCTGGACCTCCGGCCTTCGGGGTCGTCGACATCTTCGCCAACGAGTTCCGCATCTCGATCAATGGACAGCTGATCTCGCCGAGCGCGATGCAGTTCGATGCCAGCACGGGAACCCTGAAGTTCCGCGATAACCAGCCGGCGGACAACAACGGAAACGTTCGGGTCGACCTCGAGTACACCACCGAGACGCTGGGTTCAGCCGACTCGCTCGACACCAACGGCCACCTGCACTTCACCTGCGCGGTCACGGTGACGAACGTCCCGGAGGTCTTCGACACCTTCGATGACGGCGGCATCTTCGACGACAACCTCGACCCGATCGGGCGCTTCGATTCGACGTCGGCCCTCAACGCCATCACGTTCGACGTCAATGCTGACCTCTCCACGTTGAACGTCTACCTGGCTGGCGAGCTGCTCAGCAACGGCACGGACTACACCGCGTCCATCGTCGGGACTGGCGCGGCTTCGCAGCTCCGGCTCTTCTTCTCAAAGCAGATCAAGGGCAAGACCGTCCTCTTGACCTACCGCGCCCCGGCGCTGTCAGTCCAGATCGGCGGCGCTGACCTGACCCGGGCCACCGGTGCGGCCGCGGCCGGCACTGACACGGCGACCCTGTCGAACCGCTATGGCATCACGCAGAACGTCCTCAACAACCTGGCTGCAAACTTCGTGCAGCTCACCACGGCCTTCAAGTCGGCCTACCAGGTGAGCGATCAGGACATGCAGCGCCTCATCGAGGCCGCGTACATCGCCAGCGTTGGCGGGAACCCGGTGCTGACCCTGATCTTCGATGAGTTCCCCGAATACGCGGGGTTGCCCATCGACGCCCAGGGGCTCGTCCTCAGCGCAGCCAACACCCGCGCCATCGAGAGCGCTGGCACTGACTTCACCGACATCCCCTACATGCAGGACCACGTCCTGTCGCCGACCATCCGGCTCTACGAGGGCACGGACTACGTCGTCGATCGTGGTGAGATCTCTGGCTCAGCCTCGCTGCTGCGCAAGCGCGGCCCCGATGACGCCATCCCGGGCCAGTGGTGGGTGCCGCTCCTCGTCCTCGACGAGCAGTTCCTCAGCCGAAACTTCGGTGCCCTCGTCGGCGACCTGCGTGAATCGAGCCAGTCGTACCGCGACGCCCTCGCGGCCAACTTCCGCCTGCGCTTCCAGGGAGCGACGCGGGGCAACCTGCATCGCACGGTCTGCTCCTACCTGGGGTCAGCAGCGTTCCAGAACGATGCAAAGATCTCGGGCTACACGACGCAGATCTCGGGCTTCTCCGTGACCCTCACCAGTGCGTCTGGTGCGGCCCAGGAGACCTTCGACATGCGTCAAGACGACAAGTTGCCCACGCTCGGCGACAAGGTCTATCCTGGCCAGTCGATGCGTGGCTCAGTCGTCTACGACATGAAGCTGAAGGGCCTGATCGGCCGCGGGCATGACTCGATCTTCGTCACCGACGATGTGCACCTGCTGCAGCCTGGTGACACCTTCCGTGCTCAGATGACCGACCCGGTCTATGGCCAGGTCGCCTGGCTGACCTTCGCGGTCGCCAGCCTCGAAGTGGTGACGGACAACCCGGTCCAGTACACCATCATCCACTTCACCCGCATCACGAACTACCTGCCTTTCAACGGCATGATGGTCCGGGCCTCGCGGGACAACGGGGCGCCTTATGCCTCGATCGAAGGCACGGTCACGGCTGTCACGCCCACGATGACGAAGTTCCTGGTTCTGTCGGATGGGACGCGCATCGAAGTCGGGATCGATGCCCCGGAGCTGTTCACCATCGGACAGCAGGTGTTCCGTGGCGATCCCCTGGATCCCTCGCTCGCGCTGGTCTATGACGACGTCAGCCGGCCCGACTGGTACATGTACAAGGCCGCGGACTTCCAGGCGATGCTGGAAGGCAAGGTGAACTTCGATGCCGGCCGGATCTCGTCCGGCTACATCACGATCCAGCTCCGCGACCTGGACTACGCCTTCGTTCGCGTCTCGCCCGTGCCGCCGGCACTGCCCCGCGGCACGTTGCTGGTGGTGGTGAGCGACCAGGACGGGACCACGCACACCCTCGAGGTCAGTGGGCCGGGCACGAACCCGGGCGAATACTACGCCAAGACCGACATCCCCGGCACCACCGTGGTGACGGGATCGGTTGACGTTCGCCGTCCAGTCTCGCCCAACGCTCAGTATCTCGAGCTGTCGCCTGGCGCCGGGGCGTACATCCCCACGGTGACCACGACGGGAACCGCTCGCGTCGGCGCTTCCTTCCTCTCGGTCAGCAGCACCACCGGCTTCCCGAACAACGGCCGCTGCCGGATCACTCTGCTCGATGGACCGGGAAACACGCCCGGAACGACGGTCGAAATCAGCTACAACGGCAAGGGGCCGTTCGAACTGCATAACCTCCGCTGGGGCAGCCGCGACTCGGTGGAGCATGAGGTCTACGCCGCGTACGGCACGAACATCGCGATCGGCTGCGTCATCACGCTGGTTGGGCGCTACGCCGACTCGCTCATCAACCCGGCCTTCTCCGCTCTGGTGAAGGAGCGGGCGAACTACGTCGGACAGTCGACGCCGATCACCGTGACGGCGGACAATGCGAAGCCGCTGTACGACATGCTGAAGAACACCTCCACCATCATCGAGACCTCGGTGATGGCCCACCCGGCGCCGCTGCTCGCCGCCATCGCAGAGGCCACCCCAGTCGGCAGCACCTGCGTCATCTTCTCGAAGCAGATCATCTCCGACGCGATCGACATCACGCCGTCTGATGGTGGAGCCCCGGCCATGTTCCAGACCCCGTCGGTCCAGATCACCGTGGCTGACCCGACTGCGGCGCCGATTACTCCGGGGAACATCCCGGTGGTCTGGCTGCCGCCGAACCTCATGTCGATCGGCCTCGGCTCCCTGTTGGACCTCGGCGCACTGACCCCGCCTCCTGGCAAGCTCAACGGCCCGTTCGTCTACCAGTGGACGGTGAGCGAAGAGGCGAACGTCCCGACCCCGTTTACCACCACGGATCTCAAGGCTGCGACGATCCGCATCGACTTCGGCGATCGGAACAGCATCGTCTACGTCAAGCTGAAGGTCACGGACCCGGTGACCGGAGCGTTCTGCACGTCCGTCGTCCGCGTCCGCCGGTTCAACACCCCGGCTATCTCGGTCGTCGTCACCAGCCCGAACACCGGTACCTCCTACCCGGGCGGCGACTGGGACGTCCCCTCGCCGAACCCGGTCATCACCTTGCAGACCCTGATCGACCCGGCTGTCCCGCCGTCGCCTCTCGGCCCCTACACCTACAGCTGGGCAGTGGTCGACGAGGCCCTGAACCCGCCTCCCACCATCCTCAACGGGACGACGGCCGCGCCCACGTTCACGGGGGTGGCCAACAACGCCGTGTTGAAGGTCACGCTGACCGTTGTGGCAAGCGGTATTGGCGGCGGCTTGACCAACTCCTTCCAGAAGGTCTTCCGCATCCGCCTGGTGTGATCCCGTTGTCTGAGTCCCTCCTTCTCGTAGGATCACGCCATGCCTGATGCCGATCTCGTTCCCCTGCAGCTGGTTGGCCATGTTGTCCTTCGGGATCGCCGAACTGGCCTGATCACTCTGGACCAGAAGAACATGGTGGTCGACGCCATGTACGAGCTGCTGGCCCGAGGCCTGACAGGAGAGGACCGGGTGGCCCGCGTGCAGGCCGTTCTCGCCAACGGCCTCCCCATTACCAAAGGGCTGCGAGCCCTTGGCTCCCCGGTGATGAACGTGACCGTCGAGACCGGCGGCGACCTCGCTCCAGTGAAGAGCCTCGACCAGCGCGGGCTGCGCTCCATCTGCACCTGGACGGCCCTGCTGCAGCCGACCGGCACGGTGACCTACGACGCCCTCGGCCTGGTCTCGACGACCGGCCTGCTGTGCGCGGCGACGGCCTTCCAGCCCATCACCCTGGGCAGCGGGGATGTCGTCTCCGTCCAGTGGACCATTTCACTTCGCGGTTCCTGAGGCCCTAAACCATGCCCTTCCTCAAGCACGTCTTCAAGTACCAGGAATACCGGCGCACCCAGTTCCTGAACACCATGGCCAAGGACGACCTCGGTCGTCACCGTGGCGGCGTGCTCTATGGCATGAAGCTGATCCCGAAGGGGACGTCGATCTACGTCGACGCCGGCGCGCTCTACACGCCCTACGGCACGAAGATCTTCTGGGATGCTCGCGCGACCGATCTCGGGCCGAGCATCGGGGTCGTCGACCTCACCGCTGTCCTGCTCAACGGCGTCCCGGTCCTGCAGAACACCGCTGACCGCCCCATCGTCGTCGCCGTCGTGGCCCAGTTCCCGTCGGACATGGAGACGGCCTCGAACACCCAGCCGCGGATCGAGAGCTCCAGCGACCTGACCGGCGCCGTGCCGCCCGTCACCTTCTCGGCGTTCGCTGCGACCTACCGCCAGGACACGGCGCGGCCGGGCTTCAACCTCTTCGCCCACCACCCGGTCGAGATGGCTGCCTCTGGGGTGGCTGGCTGGTCCGCGGCGGACGCCGGCGACTCCGACCAGGCCCTGCGCACGGCGGACAGCAGCGTCGACCCCGTGACAGCAGGCAACATCCGCCCGGCCTCGACCCCGGGCACGCTCGCCGCGGTGCAGGCCAACCAGATCCTCGTCGGCTACGTCATCCTTGGCGGCACGGCTGCCGGCGGCGACCCGCTCGACCTCGGCACGGACGTCTGGGCTGCCGGCGTCACCTACGTCCCGGTGATGAACCCCTGGCAGACCCTGCAGTCGCTGCTCGGCATGGACCCGCTCATGGGCCGCACCGCTGGGCTCGTCGATGGCGGCGTGTCTGATGCCCTTGACCCGACCACCGGCGCCTTGTCGCAGACGGCCATCGCGCGCAAGATGGCGAACGCGGCCGGCTTCAGCGGTAGCCCGATGGGCGTCCCGCGCTTCGGCACGCCGGCAGTCACCATCACCGGGTTCGATCCCACGGGCGGCACCTACCGCTTCCCGAACTTCCTGAAGGATGGCGAAAGCCTGCTCGATTCCATGCGCCGCATGGACTACATGCTGCGCCTGTGGATGGACAAGACCGGCGACCAGGGCCTGGTGCGCTCGGCTCAGGATGGGGTGGTCAGTGGGCCGACCACCTATCTGAAGCGCTTCGCGGGCCTTGAGGGCATCCTCTACCAGATGGATGGCCTGCCCACGGGCAACAACCTGAACACCTCGAACTGGGGCGCGGACGACGACCTCCCGCTGAACATCGGATCCGACCCCTTCGCGGTCAGCGTGGCCACCTCGGTCGACAACGACACGGTCTACAGCCACGTCCTGAAGTCGGGCGTGATGCTGCACAAGCCGGCGCAGCTCGACATCCTCACCATGCAGGGCGCCGGCGACTCGCACCGGCAGGCCATCCGTGCCCTCGACTGGTCGATGTTCCACTTCCTGCACGACATCATGGGCGTCGACATCCGGCGTTCGTGGCTGCGCCTGCAGGGCGCGTGGACCGGAAGCCAGCCGCTGCCCAACTGGACTGACCTGCCGGACGGCCTCCCCGTCGACAACACCGGCCAGCCCAACGTCCAGTCCAGCTTCCCGCTGCGCCCCACCATCTTCGTCAATGGCGCGCTCAGCGGCATGGTCGCGTCGGACTTCAACATCTATCTCGGCACCGAGAAGATGAAGGCTGCCATCGAGACGGCGGCCAAGCGAACGGCGGAGAACGCCGGCCCGAACCTGCTGAAGAACTCGATCTTCGCGAAGACCGGACCCTTCGCCAACCCGGGCTCGCCCGTCAACTGGCTGATCGATGCGGCCACCACCTGGCAGCTGATCCCGAACACGGGCGGGGATGGAACGGCCCGCCGGCTCGTGGCCACCCTGCACGACTACTGCAGGCAGTACATCAATCTGACGGCCAACCCGGAACTGCTGGGGGCGATCCTGGACAGCGGGGTGCTCAGCGTCTCGGTCTCCCTGGCCCAGATGACGGCTGGCGTGCTCTACGTCGGCGTGAAGCTGCTCGACGGCGCCGCCCCGGGCGTGGGTGTGAACGACCTGCTCACCGTCGGTGGCTACGTCCGGCAGACCGGGACCACCGAAGCCAACGGCTACACGAACTTCACCTTCTCGCTGAAGTTCCCGGCGATGCGCAACTCAGATGGCACGACCACTGCTGCGCGCACCGCGCTGCTGGCTGCCGTCAAGGGCATCGGCATCGAGGTCATCAACCCCGACGGCGGTGGCAGCCCGAAGTCCATTTCGATCGCTGGCGTGCACCTCGGAGCCGGGATGCCGCCGATGCTGCCGATGGCGAACCAGGACTACTACGAGTTCCTATCGCGCGATGGCGGTGTCGAGTCCCGGATGCGCGGCCCCCTCGAGATGGGGAACCACGACATCAACGACGCCCATGACGTCAACGTCAACAACGATCTGACCGTCCAGGGCGACACCGTCCTGGAGTCGGGCGCGGCGATGAACAACCACCCGATCACCCAGGTGGCTGACCCGACCAACCCCACGGATGGTGACAACCTCGAGTCCCGTGACGCCGCCATCGAGGCGGCTCGTGCGGAAACCGTCACGCCAGAGAACACGTCGTATTATGACTCGAATGGCAACCTCGCTCAGCGCGTCGGAGCTGATCCGGCTCCGCCGCTGGCTTCGGTGCCGGGCTCGAACTACTACTCGCCCTCGGGACAGCTCCTCGGCGCGTCCATCAAGATCGTGCTGCAGGGCGGCGCGATTCGGTACGTCCCGTCCTCAGGCAACAAGTTCGGCGTGTGCCACAACAACTGCCACTCGAACTGCCACTCGGATCACTCTGACTGCGGAAGCGGGAGCTGGTAAATGCCTGGTGGAAATCCGTACCCGATCGAACACCTCGCCAAGCGCTTCAGGGAGTCGAAGGTCGGGCGGACCACGTTCGTCATCCTCCACTCCCGGACCTGCAATCGGAGCTGTGATTTCTGCTACATCGAGAACATGACGTGGGCGCCGACCCCGTTCGACGACGCAGGGATCGATGAGGTCATCGCCAACGCAGAGCACCCGCGCCTGGGCTTCGCCGGCGGTGAGCCCTTCCACGACAAGGAGGCGGCCGAGTGCTTCCTGCGGACCATCACCAAGTGGCATGAGAAGCTGAACGGTATCACCGTCCTGTCGAACATGGACTTCTGGCACCGCTATGAGGAACGCGTTCGCGCGGTTCCGGCACCGATCACGATCATCACGAACAGCCGGTGCGGGAAGACCTTCAAGACCACCGGCAACGTGCGGATCTGGAACAAGATCTTCGTCGACGAGATCAAGGACTTCGACTACCCGGTCGGCCCTGACTACTATTACTTCTTCACCCTGAAGAAGCCGACGACGCACAACACGATGACGAACTTCGCGGACTACGACTACTTCGAGCTGGTCAACCTCATGGAGAGGTTGTGGGCCGGCGGTAGCTGGGTCGCGGTCATGTCGCCGAGCGGGTTCGGCAGTATCAAGGCCCACCTCCAGTCCGTGATGAACCCCCAGCTGGAGTACATCAACAAGGTCGTCTTCCCCGTCGGCTGGAAGGACGAGATCCCGAAGCTGTCGGCCATCTGCAAGTCCTGCGGCCTGCAGGGCGACGCCTGCGTCGCAGCGATCGAGGCGAACAAGTGCCCCCGGCACCACAAGGCCTGCTTCTACTGCTCGAAGATCAACGAGTGCAGCGTGACGAATATCAACGAGAAGATCGTCGACAAGTGGCGGATGCCGGATTGTTCCAAGCACATCGCTTTGTACGATCTCGCGAGAGAATACCGTGCGAAGTGGGTGGCCCGTACGGGTCTCCACGATCCTCATGACGACAGCCCGTGGGACTTCTCCAATGACTAAGTGCTACCAGTTCGACACCAGCGTTGTCCGCCGTGACATCGCTGCTCCCGCGACGCTCCTCGCTGTGATGCGGACGGTGAAGGCCGAGTCGCCTATCACCCCGACGACCGATCCGCAGCTCACCTCTGTCACCAAGCAGGTGAACGCCGACGTGGGTGTCGACGTCAGCAAGCTGGAGCTGACCCTCGGGCAGGCCTTCGACCTGCGGAACAACATCGTCCTGGTCTACATGGGGGACAAGGGTCCGGCTGTGCAGACGATCCAGAAGGTCCCGGGCATGAAGCGCTTCGCCGCCGGCGGCAAGACGCTGCTCATGTCGACCTTCTACGACCGCAGCAAGGACGAGCTGTTCATCTTCACCTACCAGCGGATGTTCGGCCTCACCCTGTGCCAGGTGAACCTCACCGTCTCGAACGGCACGGTGTGGAAGAACGAGGAGCAGGCCTGGCACCTGTCCCGTGGCGAGGCCGACGTCGCGATGAAGCGCTTCGTCGCCTGGCACTGGCTCGCGGCCGATGATCCATCCTACTCGCTCAGGATCGTCGAAGAGCCCAAGGCGACCGGAAACATCATCGACCCCAAGGCTGCCAACGTGGTCTATCGGAAGGGCCAGGTCGCGACCATCCCGCTGCAGATTGCCCGGGCGGAGCAGAAGCAGCTCATCCAGGTCGACCCCACGGCCTTCGTGGTCATCGGCCCCGCGACGCTGTCGTCTGCCGGGCTCACCATCTCCGAAGCCGGTCGCGTCGTGGTCATCCCGACGACGAACGATCGCATCCTCACGGCCTGGAGCGCGGTCCCGGCTGATAACCTGCGGTGGGAGTTCGACGTCGTTTGAGCCTGGGCAGCGTCGTCCCTGAGACGGCCGTCCACCGGCCTATGGAGCGGTGGTCGAATGCCGCCGCTCGGCCAGCCGTGCTGCAGTATCCGCCAGGTTCTGATGGCTGGCGCTATGTGCACGAGCTGTCGAACACCAAGCAACCGAACGGGCGCATCAACGCGACGAAGGACGGCGTTTACCTCGCCTACAGCATCTCGCCGTCAGCCCCTCAGTTCCAATCCAACGTTGAGGACGGTGTCCGCGAACTGGTTCTGACCTGCCTGCAGCACGAGGTGTTTCCCTTCTCCTCGTGCGAGGGACACCGAGGCTCGCCGAAGTGCACCATGCTGGTGGCCTTCACGGACGAGAAGCGCCGGGACCGCTTCATCCACAGCCTCCCCTGGTATCTGCGGTGGCGGGTGTCGATCGAACCAAAGGCGAAGTCCTGCAATACCGACGTGGCGAAGCACCAGATCGTCACGCCCCAGGCTTCTGACGAAGAAGAGGCCCGGTTCTTCAACACGATGTTCAACCGCAATGAACCGCGGTGGTTCGCGTGCCAGGTGCAGATCTTCTTCAAGCTGCCCTTGCTGTCTCCCTTCTTCGCCCGGACGGTCTTCGTGCGGCTGATGTCGCGCTGGGTGCGCCGTTGGGCAGCGGCGGACAGAAGCTAATCAGGTTGCTGCTGTCAATCGGATCGGGTTCGACATACTTCCGGCCATGCAGGACCAGACCCTCTCCCTCAAGGCCATCCCGCTGAAGCAGCTGACCGACGGGACGCATGTGATCCTCGTCCCCGAGCTGGCCTACCTCATCCAGGCCACGACCCCGGTCGAGCGGGTTGAGCTTGACGAGTCGACCTACAAGGGCATTCGCTCTGCCTACGATTCGTACAAGAAAGACCGCTTCCTGGGCACCAAGATCACCAACATCAGCATCGTGCCGACGGGCTATTGCGAGGGTGGCTGCCGGTACTGCTACGCCAAGGACGGATGGAAGGTCAAAGACTACCTGTCGCCGAAGACCCTCGAGGCCACGCTGAAGCGCCAGGGGATTGAGAACCTCGACAGCGTGATCATCTATGGCGGCGAGCCGGTGATGAACTGGGATGGCTACGCCGAGCTGATCCAGTACCTGGTCTTCGACCGTGGGGCCAAGTCCATCAGCACCTCAACCTCGACGTTCTACCCGGACGAGACCTTCCAAAAGCTGCTGAACTTCATCGACCACCTGGACAAGCGCCTGAGCCTGTCGGTGTCGATCGACCCGGAAGGTGAGAACGGCGCCTACATGCGGCGTTATGCCGGCAAGGACACCTACCGCTTCATCTTCAACCGCCTCGTCGAGATCATCAAGCACACCCACAACGTGGGTACCCGGCAGACGCTGTCGCGCATCTCCCCCGAGCCCTTCAAGCTGTCGCGCGAGCTGCTCGCGGTCACGGGCTTCCATGTGCCGACGACCCTCGACTATATCAAGTACGACGAGAAGAACGCCCTCACCGACGAGCAGCACCAGCATGTGCTGGATGAGGTCACAGCCTTCGCCAAGGAGTGGTATTACACCGGCACCAAGATCCTCGACGTCCAGATGTTCAGCCCGTTCAGGAAGGCCCTCGAGATCCAGAACCTCTTCTCCGTGATGAAGGGCTGCGACATGGGGACGGCTCGGCTGGCCATCATGCCCGACGGCAACATCTCGGATTGCACGGAGGACGTGAAGCTGGGGCACCCGACCGGCTACACCAAGGACGACCGGACGTTCGACCGGGCGCTGGGCTTCCCGAAAGCCTGCTCCGCGTGCGATTTCAAGTACATGTGCAACATGCAGTGCTTCCAGTACCTGTCGGGGGTGGATGAGCATTCCCGGGGTCAGAAGCTATATTGCGCCTTCCACCAGCACTGCACGGTGGAAGGGGTCAAGTTCTGGTTCTCTCGGATGACTGATGCTGAGGCGCTGGAAAAGGTGACGAATCAGGCGCTTATCGGGGTCGTCCCGACGGGCGCTGCGGTCGCCCCATAGGTTTCCTCTTTCGTTGCCTGTCCGGCCACCTGCGGTACGCTGGGGGTCATGCGTACCCTCGTCCGCCTCCCGTCGTGTGCCTCCATCCGCGAAGTCCAGGCTGAGGTGATCAAGGAAGCTGCACCGGTGCCGATGGCACCCACGCACATCCCCGCCGCGCCGGTGAACGCCACCCCGCCGGCTCCCTCGATGTGGAACAACCTGGCGGGCATGGGAGGCCGGCGCTGGGCTGGCCTCGGCGCGCTCGCCGGTGGCGCGATCGGTGCGCTTGCCCCCGGCAAGGACGACGACGGCGAGTCCCGCAGCCCGTTGACCGGAGCGCTGCGTGGAGCGGTCGCGGGCGGACTGGCTGGTGGCCTTGGCGGCCTCGCGGCGAAGCGCATGTGGGGTCCGGCTGGCGCGATGAAGACCATGACCGGTGCCAACACCGGGGCGGCCAACCTTGCCGCCGGCGAGGCCCAGCACGGAGTCAACCTGGCTGGCGCCCAGCAGCGCCTGAATCAGGGCCTCGGCGAGCACGTCTACAACCCTGGCGCGTTCGAGTCGTTCCGGGACCAGGGCCACGGCTTCTGGGGATCGCTTGGCAAGACCCTCAACCCCTTCGGTGGCCGCGAACGTCTCATGGCCAAGGTGGACACCAGCCGTGCCCGCGAAGGCGAGCAGCTGCAGAACGCCCAGTTCCACGAGCAGCACATGGCGCACCTGCAGGCGGAGCACCAGAAGCAGCTGGCTGGCCTGCAGCCCCAGGCTCCGGCCCCCGCCGCGCCGGCTGCTGCCCCGCCTGCGCCGCCGACCATCGGCCGCGCGCACGTCAACGCCATTGCCGGCCAGCATATCCCCGGCGTCGAAGGCCTTCCTGAACACGTCGCCCTGCACGCCGCCCAGCGGATCAACAGCGGCGACATCCCGACGGCCGCCGAGATCAACACCTACCGCATGGGGCACATCCCCCAGCCTGCGCAGATGCCGGCCGAGCCACAGCAGGCCGAGCCGCAGCAGCGCCGCCCGGATGCCGCGATGCTGCGCCAGCAGATGCTGTCAGGCGAGATGCCGACCCAGGCGTGGAAGCCGGCGTCGGTCGTCCTGCCGATCGCTGTGCTCTGCCCGCTCAAGCTCGCGGCGCCCAAGCGCCGGCCGTTCTCCGCCCCGAAGCCCACCGTCGCCGAGCGCGTCCAGGGCGCCTTCTCGCCTCGCAAGCCCAAGGATGAACCGGCTGCCGCGGCCGCCACCCCCGAGCCGCCCAAGCCCGCTGAACCTGCCAAGCCCAAGGACGCCCCGGCGCCGGAGGCCTCGGCCGATGACAAGAAGACCGCTGCCTCGCCTCCCATCGCCGCCACGATGCCCCCGGGCGCGGGGCCGGCCACGGCTGTCGCCCCTCTCAAGACCGCGGAGCCCGTCGTTCCGGCCCCGGCTGCGGCCGAGCCGGCCAAGACCGCCGAGCCTGTGATCAAGCCTATCAAGCTCGCCGCCCTGGCGGCGTGAAGGGTCCGCCGTGTCCCTCGTATTGTGCTGGGAAAACCCTGCTGGTCTGATCGACCTGAACGTCCGCAAGGTCGTCATCTGGCGGACCCCCCTCGACGGTTCAACGTCCTACCCCATCAACCAGGATGCCTGCTGGGGTGTGGCGGTGGACCACGAGAACTCTGACCCCTCGGTGATGTACGAGATCGAGTACCTCGGCCCGCAGGGCGAGCGGAAGGCCTACTTCCCCAACTACCAGATCCAGCGCTGGGTTCGCCCGGACAAGAGCTGCCTAATCACCTGGCAGCTGACCCGCCAGGATGGTAGCCCGGACGCCAACCGAATCATCGAGGTCTCCGACCGCCACGTCACGGGGAACTTCATCCGTCGCCTGACGGCCAACCACGCGGGCCGTGCCCAGTTCGTCGTGGTCTATGGCCAACGCCTGACCTACTTCATGGAAGGCGATCTGTACGAGCTGGACGCGGTTGCCCCGCCGCTGCGCGAGGTCACCAACGAAGAGCTGAAGAAATACGGCTCCCAGCTCATCCGCGATCACCGGGCATGGTTCTGAACTATGCTCTCCCTCGACTACCTGGTGGTCCAGCAGTTCCTTGCGATCGAAGCTCTCGGGATGCAGGGAGCGCGTCACGGCGATCCCGCTGACCCGCTGTTCCTGCAGGTTGCAGTGACCCACGCGGACGACATCAAGAACGTGGTCGAGACCGTGATCGCCCGCCGGGACACCCGGCAGAAGCTCTGGCGCGCAGCCTGCGGCAAGTGGGCGTTCCGCATCGATCCCCGGCTCTACCAGGACGGGATCACCTACACCGTCCACTTCAAGTTCTCCATGACGCCGAACAACACCAACGTGGTGCGGCAGTCATTCGTCTGGGCCGCCCCGATGGCCAAGGCGAGCATGCCTGGCCAATGCCTGGTCTACGGCGGCATGAAGGACATGCTGGGCCTGCCAGAGTCCGGCGGCCGGTTCGTGGCCGAGACCTACCTGGACTTCATCACCCTGAACCAACGCACCGGGCTCGAGGACATCGTCGCCGACATCTTCGGCAACTGGTACGTCTCCCTGCCCAAGGGCCAGCTGGTCCGCTTGGTGTTCGGCGAGGGTGCTACCCTCGTCAAGATTCCCGCCGATCGCGATACCGCTGACTACCTGAGCTTGGAGCGCTTCCAGCCGCAGGATCTCGTTCGTCGAGATCGCTTCGGCTACCCGACACCTACCACCGGGGTCTGATCATGGACCGCAGCGTCATCGGGTTCTTCGTCATCGTGGGCGCGGTCTTCCTGATCGCCATGCACAGCAGGCCAGCCCCCAAGATCGACAAGGCCACGGCGGCAGAGCGCGAAGTACCCCGTTACCACCTGTGGCGAGGAGATAAAGATGCCGATCGCACCCTGGACCTTGAGGATTCGTCCGGTCGTCATGTCGCTCGCGTGCTTGAGCGTGACGGGCTGTTTTATGACGAGGCTGGAAGCCCCCTCCGAACCAAAGTCACCGACGACCTCAACTTCGTCAAGACCCAGTACGACATCGGCACCTTCGCTGGGTTCCGCCCCGCCAGCCGCGGATACGACCGGCTCGACCCCTTCACAGCCGGGCTCCGCTTCAGCCCCATCCGCCTCGGCTACGACGTCGTTGCCCCCGACCTCGTCATCACCAACGACTGGGCTGGAGCAGGCGCCAGCTTCTTTCTCCCCGAGCGCATCGTCGGCCCAGACTGGAAACACCTCGGTCTCGGCCTCTGGTACGGCTACCCGTTCCGGGGGCAGGCGGATGCTCCTGGTGGCTGGACTGCTGGCCTGTCTTTCAGTCTTCGCTAGGCTTCGTCGCAACGCTCAAACCCCGGAGAACTCCATGAGCCTCGCTTCCATGTTCCACTCCATCGCCGGTTGGTTCGAAAAGGCCCCTGCCGAAGAGGCTGCCACCGACGCCCGCAACGCTCTGAAGACCACCTTCTTCAGCTCGAAGCGCTTCGTCCTGATCATCGCTCTCGTCGCCTTCATCTACCTGACCTACTCGGTTCTCAACCTCGAGATCCTGAAGCTGGTCGGCAACGTGGCGATCGTCTACATCATCTGCGAGACCCTCAGCAATCTCGCGGTGACCATCGGCAACATCGTCATCAAGCTGCACGAGGTGAAGCTCGACATCGAATACGAGAAGCTGAAGGGCTACCCGATCGGCATCGCACAGCAGGTGGCGCACCTTCCCCTGGCCGGCTCTATTGCTGCCAGTGCCGCTCCCCCAGCTGCGCCAGTCGCTGCCATCGTCCCGACCCAGCCGTCCAAGCCGTAACCGATGAAGCTCCGCCCCCGGGCCGAAGCCATGTGCTTCAAGGACAACAAGGTCCTCTGCCACTGGAAGCATGGCTATGTGTGCTTCCCCGGGGGTGGCGTCGATGTCAATGAGAGTCCGGTCAAGGCCGCGAAGCGGGAGTTCATGGAAGAGGCCGATCGCGTCCTCATGAACTGCACCGTGGCGCACGAGCCGACCACCCAGATCTGGCCCGAGGGGTACTCGAAGAAGGAGAAGTGGGCCAAGGGCTTCGAGGGCGGGCTGACCTTCTGGATGACGGGCACCACCTTCGATAACCCGACGCATGCCAATGCCAGCCAGCGGCACGCAGATTACGAGGCCGATTTCGCCTGGCAGCCGATCTCCGAGGTGCTGTCCCATCTCAAGGCCGAGGCCGATGGGAAGTGGGCTGACGACGTGCAAGTCCGTCGCTCCATCCTCGAAACCCACCTCAAGATGCACGCACCCTACAAGGCAGCCTGGCCCAACGGCCTGAGGTTGTCCAACTCGCTCCTGGGAGTAGCATAGCGCCATGCAGCCCAAAGTCGCCTCGCTGGTCCTCGACCTCTACGATGACGAAAAGGGAGCGGTCGCGCGTTCCTTCCCGTCCGAGCTGCACGCCTGCAAGGTCGCTGCGCTCGAAACCGTCCAGGGACTGTCCAATCGCGACTTCGCCCTGGTCATGAAGACCGCGTCCGGCCTGCAGCGCCGGTACCCGATCCACGACCTCGACAACCTCAAGATCAGCCGGGCCTACTTCGACCAGGCCAAGGCCTTCCTGCCTGCCGAAGCTGTCGCCGCTGCGGAGGCCAAGTTCGCCTCCCGCGAGCGTCTGCTCGCCGCCGGCGAGGGCGAGCTGAGCGCTGAAGACTTCCTCGAGTTCAACAAGATCGCCTACGTCGACATCACCTCGACCCTGCCGACCTCCAAGAAGGCCTTCGCTGAGAAGTCATGGGGCCTGACGGTGGGCGGGAAGAACTACTACCCGCTGCACGACGCCGAGCTGGTCAAGATGGCCATCGCTCGCTTCCCCTTCACCACCATCAACCTCGAGCCGGTGCAGAAGTTCGCCTACGCTCGGAACATCGCCAAGCGCGCCTCCGCGCTGGACGTCGTCCTGCCTGACAGCTCGCAGGTCAACCTCTACACCGGCAACGACGTCAACCCGACCTCGCTGCGCATTGCCCTCGACCAGCGCAAGGAAGCCGCTCGCAAGGCTGACATCGGCACCGAAGTGCTGGATCAGCTCGCTGATGCCGCTGGCCTGCACCAGGAAGACGGCTCGATGGAGTCGCTGGCCAGCGTGAACTTCCGTGCCGCCAAGCTCGCCGGCCGCAACGCGGTCAACGCCGACTGGATCATCACCACCCTGGCCGTCTTCGACAAGACTGCCGGCATTGGCGCCGTCGAGTACCGCAAGGGTCTGCTCGATCCCTTCGCCGCGTGCTTCAAGGCCGCTGGCTTCTCCGGCAGCATGCTCATCGACGGCGTGGACCTCAGCCGCATCGACCCCTCGAAGCTCGCCGAGCACTTCGACGAGGAGTTCCTGCGCGAGTTCAGCGAGAACCCGATCGGCGTCTACCAGGCCCTGCCCAGCCCCGTGAAGCAGGCCGTGCGCGACATGGCTATGGACGGCATGGGCAGCTCGGCCTCCTTGGGCTTCAACCCCAAGCCCGAGGCCAGCTCGGTCACCAGCGCCGGCGACCCGACCGAGATGCTGGCCTACACCTACTCCAACGGGCGTGCTGTTGAATACTGAGCCGAGAAAGGGCACCCGTGCAGCTCAAGCTCGCCAAGCCCTTCTCACCGAAGGCTGATCTCAAGAAGGTCTGCGAAGACCCCGAAGCCAATCCGATCGCCGTCGCTGACGCGCTGGATCAGGCCTCCCACAGCGAATGGCGCGACTGGCTGCCGGAGACCTTGCGGACCTTCGCTGGGCTGACCGAAGACCAGGTGGCGCAGCTCGACAAGATCATGGCTGTGCAGGTCGTCCTGACCAACCCCGACGTCTTCGAGGATTGGACGCTGTTCCACAACGTCGCCGTCGCGTTCAACCACCGCCGCTCCAACTTCGAGTGGGTCGACCCGCTCAGCTACATCGAGCTGGCCTGGGCCTGCGTCTGCATCCACCGGCTGGACCAGAACCGGCACACGATGCACCCGGACCTGCAGAAGTACGTCGGCAACGTCGCCATGACGGACGGCCTGGTGATCTTCCCCTGGTCCAACCCTGCCATCGAGCTGCCGGACAACACCCTGTTCGAGGGCCTGGTCACGGACGACGAGGTCGTGCTGCGGGAGATCAAGAAGCTCCTCGCCGGCGGCATGCTGGAGAACGCCAAGATGAGCGAGGTCGACGAGAGCGACCCCGTCGAGGCCCAGGCGGCCAAGCTGCTCGCAGCCCAGACCTACATCAACGACCAGAAGTCCGATGATCCTGGGTCCTACGCATGAGCCCGGCCCTCGACCTCCTGGCAGCCCGGAAACAAGCCGCGTTGTTCGGCCTTGGCGACACCTTGGCTGGCCTGACGCCATTCGGCAGGGCTGAGAAGATGCGTGCCCAGGGAACTCCAAACCCGACGCCCGTCCTGCGGAACGTGGCCGGCGTCCAGCTGCCCCCACGCATGGCACCACAAGCCTTCCCCGAACACGTCCAGGCTGCCAAAGCCAAGAGCCTGGCCAATACGCAGCAGATCCAGGACATCATGGCCCGCGTTCGTGGCCCGTCGGCCGCCCTGGCGCCCGCTGCTCCGAGCCCGGCGGATCTGCAGGCCCGGCACGAAACCACGATGAATGCCCTCAAGGCCGTTGAGGCCAGCCGTGCCCGGCCCAAGCTGCCGCTCCCGGCCGGCGTCGCCATGAAGGCGGCTTGCTTCGACTGTCCCGCGACGGAAGTTCTACGCTTGAGGGCCGCATGACCACATTCGGGATGGGCGACAACCCGCTCTACGCACGCTTTCGCGGTTCCTACGCGAACCCGCTGGCGACCATCGCCACCAAAGACATCCCGGTCAACATCAAGCAGCTGTTCCGGCTGTGCCGGTTCTACTACCACCAGGATGCGTTGCTCGGCGCCCTGGTCGACAAGATGTCAGAGTACCCGATCACCCAGCTGGTGATCCAGGAGAAGACCGGCGAGAACCTGACCGAGAAGGCCCGCGAGAAGTGGGACTACCTGCTGAACGTCGGTCTCGATGTGCGCGCAGTGATGAAGACGATCAACACCGACAAGTACGTCTACGGCAATGGATTCTACTACATCTACCTGCCGTTCGTGCGGTATTGCGTCTGCCAGTCCTGTGGCGCTGACATCCCGATCAAGCAGATCGCCGACATCTCGGTGACGCCCGCCATTGAGCAGAAGCAGTTCTCGCTCAAGGCCCGTGGCGCCTGCCCGCGCTGCAGCGGAACCTCGGGCCGCGCCCGGGTGTTCAAGATCATCGATCGCAAGAGCGAGGCCCGCCAAGGCCTGCGCTTGGTTCGCCTGAACCCGATGCGGATGTCGCTGGAATACAACCCGATCAGCGGCGAGCGCGTCTGGTACTACCAGCCGCAGGACAACCTCCGCGACGGTCTGACCTACGGCGTGCGTGCCATCATCGACACCACCGAGATGCGCTTCCTCGAAGCGTCGTACCGGCAGCAGCGCGTGAAGATGAACCTCGATCGCATGTGGGTCGCCCAGGCCGACGGCACGCCCGGGCTCTGGGAAGGCTGGGGCATCCCGCCGCTGTTCCGTGTCCTCGAGGACGTCTACTACTACAAGATCCTGCGCCGCGCCAACGAAGCCCTGGCCCAGGAGCACGTCACCCCGCTGCGCGTGGTCAGCCCTGCCGGCACCGGCGACGTCAGCCCGCAGCGCACCATGAACCTGGCTGACTGGCAGCACAAGCTGCGTGCCGAGCTGCACAAGTTCAAGGGCGACCCGAACCACATCCTGATCTCCCCCATCCCGCTGAACGTCGAGCAGATCGGCGGCCAGGCCCGCGTGATGATGGTCGCGGCCGAGATGGAGTCTGCGGCGCGCGTGATCGCGGCCGGCCTCGGCTGCCCGATCGAGATGATCTGGGGCGGCCTGAACTGGTCCGGCGCCAGCGTCAGCCTCCGCGTGCTCGAGAACCACTTCATCAACGACCGTGAGAACAACGAACGCCTGCTGAAGTTCCTGGTGCCCAAGCTGGCCCAATACTACCGCATGCCCAAGGTCGATGTGAAGCTGGCCGAGTTCAAGATGGCCGACGACGTCCAGCAGCAGGCCAACGCGGTCAACCTGATGATGCAGGGCTTCCTCAGCCGCCGCAGCGTCATCAACGAGATGGGCTACGACGCCAACGAGGAGTTCGACATCCTCGAGGGCGAGCACGACCGCCTGAACCAGATCACCATGAAGGACAACCTCGCGGCTGCACACATGAACACGGTGATTCAATCGCTCGAGGCCAAGGCTCAGATCCTGATGCAGTACGAGATGCAGATCGAGCAGGAGAAGATGCAGGCTATCGCCGAGCGCCAGCGCGTCGAGAACCTGGCGGTCTATGTCCAGCAGCTGCATGCCAAGGGCTTCTCGACGCCGCTCGAGTTCGATCAGAGCGCCAAGCTCATCAGCCGCCTCGACCCGCAGACTCAGGCGCTCATCATCGGCCAGTGGAGCCAGACGATGCCGTGCGTCGTCAGCATGCTTCAGCAGCAGGTCCAGCAGGAGATGCTGCAGTCCGCGCAGGCCGGTCAGGCCATGGGTGGCATCCAGGGCGCACAGAACTCCGGGGCAGCTGCTGGCCCGGGCATGGCCCCTGGTGCAAGCGGCCCGTACTCCGACGGCGGGGACGGCTCAGACACCAGCAGCGTGATGCCTGGTGGGCCGGCCGTGTCGGGCCAGGGCTCTGCCGGCCAGCAGTCCCAGAACCTCCCGGAACAGCGGCCGCCCACCGGCGGTGGCCCGAGCCAGGTGTAACCATGGATCCCGAGCCCAAAGTCCCCCTGCTGGTCAGCGACCTCGTCATCCTCGTCAACGGGGAGAAGCAGAGCTGCGTGACGTCCCTCACCGTCGATGACGCCGGCGAGGGGATCGTCGAACTGCACGGCGGGAAGAGCCTGTTCGGCAAGATCGATCTCTTCGTCAACAGGAACGTCCTCATCAAGCGACTCGCGGATTCGGAGAACGACCATGCCTGAGCAAGTCAAGTACGGCGCCCGCCCCTCGCAGGTGTCGAAGACCGCCGCCGGCCTGCCGGGCAAGAAGGACGTCAAGCCGCCTGCGGCTGACAAGGAGAAGAAGCAGTGACCTGGCCCACCGATACCGACTCCAGCGACGAGCTGCTGATCGCGAAGAACAACTGGTGGACCACCCTGCCGGCTGGCATCAGCAACGGCGACACCACCTTCTCGATCAGCAACGGCGATCAGCTGCAGGACACCAAGGGCGTCATCTCGATCGAAGACGAGGTGATCTACTACGACACGATCACCCGTACGTCGTACAGTGCGGTCCTCGGCGGCTGCCTCCGTGGCTACGACGGGACCATTGCGCGGCCGCACGTTGCCGGAACCCGTGTCGAGCTGCGGTGGGTGGCCCAGCACCACAACGGCCTCGCTCAGCGAATCCGGGTGCTCGAGACCTTCCTCGGACCCCTGCTTCATCAGGACCCGCTCAACAGCGTCCCGTTCGACAACCTTGCTGAGCGCCTCGCGGCCGCCCTCCCTCTGGTGGTGGCAGCCAGCGGTGACCCCTGGGTGCTGACCCACCCGCGTCGTCGCATCGTCGGCGTGCAGCTGTGGGTTGAGGTCTCGCCGGGCGTCTTCGATCAGATCGACGCCCCGATCACCCAGGTGGTGAACCCCGGCGGCAACTCGACGGTCACCGCCACGTTCGGGACGGCTGTCAATGGTTACGCCGTCCTGCTCTGACGTCGGCCTTCTTGCCCTGACGGCAGTTTCGTGCGTGTCGGTGGCCCACACCGCCCTGCGCCCGATTATCCCCGACGTTCGGCCTCTGAACTGTGCGTTCTGCTTGGCCCTCTGGGTGTCCATGGGCATCGCGGCGCGGCTGTGGTCCGTGGAGGCTCTGCTAGCCATCCCGATCGCGGGGTTCTTCGCCGCTGTGGCCGCCGGCTTGTGGCCCTGGGCCTTCTACAGCACGCCCGTGGAGCCCCCGCAACTGGCATCGCCGGAGCTTCCCAGTAAGGTATAGGCATGGCCATCAAGCAGCTCTTCGGCGACCGCGACCACAACGCCGGGGTCGTGAAGAACTACAAGTTCACGGTCTTCGCGAACCTGGCTGCGGCGAACCTGGTGGTCGGCTCGGTCTTCGGCTTCGCCTACATGTCGGATGTCGGAGCGCTCTACTACAACCAGACTGGCCTCTCCTGGCAGCCCGTCGGCGCCAAAGGCTCCAAGGGTGACACCGGCGCGGCCGGCAACACCATCCTCTCTGGCGCTGGCGCCCCCGGCTCGGGCCTCGGCGTTGATGGGAACTTCTACATCGACGTCTCTGCGGTCGCGATCTACGGGCCGAAGACTGCTGGCGTGTGGGGCTCGCCCACCTCGCTCATCGGAACGCCTGGTGCTCCCGGCGGCCCCGGCCCTCCGGGCGCCGACGGCAACACTGTTCTCTCGGGTGTCGGCGTTCCCAGTTCAGGCCTCGGGGTCAACGGGAACTTCTACATCGACACCGCGGCGGTCGCGATCTATGGGCCGAAGACCGGCGGTGTCTGGGGCTCGGCGACCTCCCTCGTCGGAACGCCTGGCGCTCCTGGCGGCCCTGGTCCGACTGGACCTCCTGGCCCTTCCGGCCCGCCGGCAGCCTGGGACATTGCTGTGGGTGATGTGTCTACCCGCACGACCGTCGCGGCTGGCCCGCCCTCGCTCGCCCCGGTGGGTGATGACCCGCGCTACTACTTCGACTCCACCGCCACCGTGATGTACAAGTGGAACACCACGGCCTGGGGTCTGCTCACTTCGTTCCCGTTCTACTACATGGATCAGCTGACGGGCATCATCAGCCAGCAGATCAACACCGTCGTCGGCGGCTGGCGCCCGGTCTACAACTTCGGCCACGCCGGGTTGCTCACGCCGATCCAGATCGCTGCCGGGACGCTCACTGCCACCAGCTACGCCTTCGTCCCGCTCGACTCGACGGCCGGAGCCTTCTCGCTCGCTCTCCCTGCTGCAGCTTCAGACGACGTCGTCCTGGAGCTGAAGGACGTCTCGGGAAAGTGCGACCAGTTCCCGATCACGCTCACCGACGTTGATGGCTTCGATACCGGCACGTCGTTCGTCATCGACCGAGCCTACATGGGCATCGTCCTGGTCCGCAAGACCATCGGCGGGCTCAGCCGCTGGCGCATCCTCTCCCAGTACCGCAAGACGCCGGATGCCCCCGGAGTGGCGGTCACGTCCGCAGCCGCCCTCAACCCGGCGCGCTGCCAGACCATCGATCTCGACTCCACTGCCGGGACGTTCGCCGTCACGCTGCCGGCGTCGCCCCGTGAGGAGGACATCGTCCACCTCAAGGACGTGTCGGGCACGGCTGAGCTAAATGTCATCACGCTCATCGCGGCAGCGGGCTTCGAGGGAACCACGCCGGTCCTCGACGCCGTGTTCATGGAGCTGACGCTGGTCTTCCGTGGCGGCATCTGGCGCGTCCTGTCTCAGTACCGCAATGCGGTCACCCCAGCCGTCACCATCAACTCGGCCGGCACGTTCGCGGTCAAGCGCGACCAGACCATCCTCTACGACGTCTCGGGTGGCAGCTTTGCCTACGCCCTTCCTGGTTCGCCCCGTGAAGGCGACAAGATCCGCCTCAAGGAGAAGACCGGATCGGTCAACACCTTGACGGTTACCGGAACCGTCGATGGTACCACCAACCCCGTGTATAACACCCCGCGCCAGTACACCGTCCTCGAATACGTCGACGGCCTCTGGCACAAGATGTCATAGGACCAGCCATGGACGTGAACGCCGACACCATCAAAGCCTCGGCAGACCTCGCTTCTGCGCTGTCCCAGTTCCGCACCGGGTTGTTCATTGTCCTCTGCGTGACTCTCGTGACCCTCGGCCTCGGCGGGGCGTTCATGTTCTTCTGGTTCCGCCGCGCCATGCAGCGCGACCAGAACCGGCTCGAGATGCAGCAGAAGGCACGGGATGCGGAGATGGAGGCAGCGAAGCAGGCCCGCGCCGCGCTCTACACCCAAGCCCAACTCGAGCAGGCCAAGAGCCTGGCTGCCCTCGCCACCACGATCAACGATACCCATGCCGGCACGGCCTTGATGAACCAGACGACCAATAAGACGCTGGACAACCTGGGCGCGACGATGACTCGGAACAACGTGGCCTTGAACAACGTGGCCGGCGCCGTGCAGCGCATGACCGACAAGGTCGATGGCAAGCTCTCGCGCGAGGACAGCCGGAAGTTCATCGGGGCGAAGCTGAACTCGGACATGCTCCGCGCCATCTGCGCTATCATCGAGAAGTCCTTCACCGAGAACCACTACAACGGCCGCGAGGCCTTCATCGCCGACCGCGTCCGCTCCCGCATTCGGGACGTCCTGGTCGCCGTGCGCAGCGAACTGAAGTCCCTGCCGCTGGCTGTCAGCATCGACCCCTACTTCCCCACCACGACCGACGACCTCGGCGAGCGCTTCATCCTCTGCGATATGATCTGGGCCAAGGTTGCCCCGCTGTTCGAAGACCCGCGTCCGGTGCAGACCCGCATGGACGAGGTGACGCTCATCGTCGAGAACATGATCAAGGACCACGTCGCCCGCGTCGCCCGCAGGGATCACGGCAGCGAGATGTTTGAGCCGACCCAGAGCGACACGGCCTTGCTGGCTAAGACGCGCCCGGCCGTGCACCCGACCACAGCCGCCTGACTCGTCAGGCTTCGCTGCTCTCGTTGGAGAGCACTTCGTCGACGATACCGAACATCCGACGGCAGCCGCTGGTATCCCAGGCCCACGACGGGTCGATCCCCATGCCAGTCAGGAATGACATCGTGCGGAAGGCGACCCAGCGCTTCGACAGCTCCTCGCCGCTGCAGACCAGTTCGACCTTGTCATCCTTGTTCCGTTTCTCGAAGGGGCGCCACATGTGGATCTCGGCCCGCGCCCGATAGGCCCCGCCGACCAGGCGGGCAATGCCGCCGACGCTGATGTTGCCGACGGTGCGCTCCCGGCTGGGCAGGATCTCCATCTGACGGTAGCAGGCGATGAGCGTGGCCTTGAACTGGAGCATGCGCGGCTCGACATCACCGTCACGCCGGAAGTCCCAGCCGAAGCCGTCGTTCAGCGGGCCGCTGAACTGGTCCGACAGAAACCGGGACTGCAGCAGGGCGGACACCTTGAAGTCCGGCTCCGTGAACCACGCCCGGAGCTGACGATGCTCATTCCTCAGGTGGTCGTAGCAGCGCACTGGGAACGAGCCTGGAGCGTCCGAGTCCGAGGGCGGGGCAGCGCTATACCGCTTCGCCATGTGCTCGACCGCCCAGGCTTCTGGCGTGGTCGTCAGAAAGTCTTTGAGCGCCGAGCCCGCCCGGTCAGCGATGAGGGAGTTGACGTTCTTCGAGAAGGTCATCGGTGTGCTTTCGGAATCAGGATCAGGATCGGGTTGGCGGCGGGTCAGCAGAGCGGCATCTGGTAGACCGAGTCGTCGAGCATGACGTTCGGGGTCTGCTCTTCGTAGTCAACCACGCGGTGGAGGAACGTCACAGGTCCCTCTTCCGACCCGCCGATGCCGAAGTATTCCTTCGACTCGAGGATGCGGACGTCCCGGCGGTTCTTCAGGGTGTCGAGGTCCCGAAGACCAGCGTTCATCCCCATGTCAAAGACGGCGGTCTTCTTCATGCCCCCATCCTAACGGTGTGCCTTGTCCAAGGCAACGGGCTCGCCATAGTAGCCGGCATGGCCAAGGACAAGCCGTCTCCCTTTCGCAAGAACCCGTTCAACAAGAGCGACGAGCTGGTTCTGGTGAAGGTGCCCGAGGCCCCAGAGACCCACGAGCCCCGCAAGTCCCTGCGCTCCTACCTGGCGCCGCGCGCCGGTGGAGATCTCAGCGAACTGGCCGCTGCCCTGGGTGGCGGGCGCCGGCCGAAGAAGATCATCGAGCACGTCCGAGACGCGTCCCCGCCAGACGACAACGATGGGGAGTTCGCGCCGCCCCCGACCCCTTCGGGGCGGTGAAAACTTTCCCTGATTCTGTGATAAGGATTATATGCCAACGAACGCCGTTACGCCGAACCCTGGTCCGCAAGGACAGCTGGGCCAGCCCATCAAGCCCGACAAGACCGGCCATGTCCAGAGGGCTCTCCCGACGGTCAAGACCGTCTCAGAAGCCATGGCCAAACGGGCCAACGAAACGGGTGACAAGGCTGGCCTCGTCGAGCAGGACCCGGTCGAAGCCGGAGCCTCGCTCCTCAAGTACAACGATGAAGTAGTCGCGCGCCTGAAGCAGGTGCAGGAATACTTCAAGAAGCAGGAGCTCGGGACCGTTGACCCCACCGGGTCGAAGGACTTCACGGGCTTCATCCGTGGGCACCTTGCCTACGTCAACATGCGCTTCGTAACCATGGGCCGCTTCGAGCGGCCAGGCCAGGAAGACGCCAACTCGAAGGTCGGCTTCCAGCCCCTTCCTGACGCACAAGAGTCCCTCCCCGGGGACCTCGATCCTTTCCTCCGTGGGATGCGCTCGACCGCTCTGGCAATCCAGAACGGTGCGGATCTCATTGGCGACGATAAGTCAGAACCGGCCTAATGCTCAAACTCAATATCCAGAACTTCCGAAACATTCGGAGCCTGGACATGACGGATGAAGGGAAGCTGACGATCCTCGTCGGCTACAACGAATCCGGCAAGTCCAGCCTGAAGGGCGCCATCAAGTTCGCCTTCTGCGGCGAAGCGTTCGGCCACAAGGGCAAGGACGTCGGCACCCTGATCACGCATGGCGAATCCCGCATGTCCGTGCGCGTCCAGGTCAACGACCTGCTGGTGTACCGCACCAGCTATGACACCGGCGACTCGCTCACCGAGATCGCCAAGAACCTCAAGGCGCCCAAGGACGTCGTGCCGCTCCTGTTCGACAGCGAGATGGCTGGTGACGGCGGCAACAAGGCGATGCGCGCCTACCTCACTGGTGTGGCTGAGGATCAGTTCGATCCCAGCGTCCACTTCGTGAAGGACGACGCGATCCGTGGCTGTGCTGACCTCGCCAAACGTGCGGGTAAGCTCCAGGTCAAGGCCATCGTCGCCTACTGCGAAGACCAGCGGGCACAGCACAAGACCCCGCCGAAGCCGACCCCGCCGCAGATCGACCGTCCGACCGAAGGCCAGATCGCCAAGGTCAAGGCTGACCTCGAGTCCGCCGTGACCACGCTCGCCACCACCAAGGCCGAGCTGGCGGAGGCCCAGTCGCTCAGCCGTGACCTCAGCCAGATCGCCAACCACGTCAAGGCGCTCTCTGATTACCAGGTCAAGCTGGCTACGGTTCGCACCGATGATCCGCTGGGCGCTCGCCGGCAGGCCCTCGACAAGCTGGCGAACGTCAACCTCAAGACGCTCGATGCCATCGAGGCCATGCTGCGCGCCGCCGGGTATGAAGCCGCTGGGCTCAACATGGTCGTCGTGAAGGTCGAGCTCGCGGCGATCGTGGCAGAGGCACAGAAGATCCTGGGGGACAACCCGGCGCCAGACTCGGCTCCGGTACAGCCTGTCGAGCCGGCTTGTTTCGCTGACTACCAGCGGAGCCTCGAGGCCGGTGGCAAGACGATCAGCGAGCAGCTCCCCGGCCTCCTGGCCCAGGCTGCCAATGCCGTGTTCGTCTGCACCGAACGCAACCAGTCTGCTCAGCAGACCAAGGACGCTGCCCAGGCGGCAAGCGACCAGATGCAGCGCCTGATCGGCGGATGGAACTCCTACGACGCCGTCAACACGGACTACGCGGCCAAGGCGCAGCGGGCCGAAGTGGAATGGGCGAAGTGGAACCATGCGGCCAAGGAGATCCAGGCCGCCCACACGAACTTCCTCACCCAGCAGAGCCAGCGTTTCAGCAACATCATCTCCGACATGGGGGCGGCGGTGCTGGGCGGCCGGAAGCTGGCGATCGACATCACCAACGGCATCACGCTCGGCGGGTTGCCTATCGAAGAGGTCAGCCTCTCGACCCGTTGGCGCATGGAGGTCAGCGTGATGACTGCTGTCGCCCGTTCGCTGAACAGCCCGCTGCTGGTCATCGACGGTGCTGACATCCTCGATCGTCACAACCGGAACATCATGACGAGCTTCCTCATGGAGCACGTCGTTCCGCACTTCAAGCATGTGATCTTGACCATGACGGCCAAAGATGACATTGCCGCAGAGACCCCGCTCGAACACCCGGCCTCCCGTTGGATCATCAACAACGGTTCCGTCCACAAGCTGTGAAACCCATGGTGGGGCCGACTGGCCCCACCGATTCCCGATAGAGATAGGATCATCCATGCTCACCCGCTCCACTTTCAACGCCCTCAAGAAGATCTTCGGCTCTTCGCTCGACGACGCTGCCCGCGTCGCCTTCGCGAAGGCGAAGCCCGAAGCCCAGCTCGCCCAGCTGCGTGCCGTCGTCCCGGTCGAGGTCGCCGACGATCTCGCCGTCGCCAGCTTCGTCCTGGTCTTCAACGTGAAGTCCGGCCTGGTCACCGTCGGCACCCCGGCCCACTTCGCCATGCGGACGGCCCTGGGCCTTTCCGACCCGCTGCCCTGGCACAAGTCCCGTCCGCCCAAGAACGCATGGGACATGCAGGATGGCAACCGCGTGCCGTCGTGGCTCGAGGAGAGCCAGTCCATGGGGGCCATCGCGCGCACCCTGACCTGGGAAGACCTGCGGGCTGGCCCCGACGTCATCTCCGCTGCGATCCGTGCCTTCTTCAAGATCGGCGGCCTCGAGGATCTCAGCGATCCGCGCGCCGTGCAGGCGTCCGACCCGACCATGCGGCTGTTCATCGAGGGCGTCGGCCACTCGCTCATCATCCTGCGCCCCGAGTGGCATGATGGCGACGGCAGCCCGCTGAAGGAACTGCCCAAGGGCGCCGACACCCGCTCGCAGGCCGAGATCGACGACGAGCACGATCGCGCCGAGAAGCTGCGCCGTTCCGAGGAGGCTCGGGAGCGCAACCGCATCCGCCGCGAGAAGGAGCTGGCCGAGTACGGCGCGCTCCGCGGCACCGTGATGACCAAGTTCCGTTCGGACGCGACTGCTGGCCTGGCTTCGGACATCGCCAAGAGCGAGTTCGATGCGGTCAGCACGGCCCACGAGGCCCGCGTCATGAAGGACCTGCCTGAGGTCACCAACGCGATCTTCGATCTGATCAGCGCGTCGGTCGTGATCCCCGAGGGCATCGGCGCCGACGAGGTGGCCGAGATCCGCAAGGAGACCTCGCTGAAGGCCCTGGCGCTCACCGTCCAGCTGGTGCTGGAGGACGTCAACGATCATCAGCCCGGCTGGCTGCGGCGCCTGGCGAACGGCGACTTCAAGTTCCGCGGTGCCCCGCTCAAGGGCGAGGCCCGGGCTCCCGGCTACGTCTCCAAGAAGGAGAAGGCCGCGTCCCGCGCGATCTGGCGCATCTACAACGAATACGGCGAGGACGTCCTGAACTTCGCGCTGTCGACCATCGTCGGCCAGAAGCTCTCCGGCCCGGCCCAGATCGTGAAGATGCCCGACTGGCTGAAGGCCAAGGGCGACGGCGAGATCGAGACCGGGGACACCCCCGTCGTCGCGGCCACGCTGCCTCCGCCGCCGCCCCCGCCGGCGACCGTCCCCAGCCTGATCTGATCTGCTAACCCGAAGGACGCGCCATGGCCAAGTACCAGGTCAACGAAGTTCCCGTCGCGACCCTCACCTCGGATCAGATCCGCAGTGAGGCCGCCGATCTCCGCCACCAGATCACCTGCGTCAGCACCGACATTGCGTCGAAGCGGGCGTGGGCTGATGCCGACGGCAAGATCGAAGGGAACGAGTACAAGGTCTGGATGGCCAAGGCGCGCTCCTTCTGGGGCAAGCTCCAGAAGCGCTACAGCGAGATTCGGCGCGCTGAGCGAAAGCTCAACCGCGCCGAGTACACCTCGAAGCGCCACGTTTCGCGTGGCGAGTTTGAGACCCTGAAAAACAACATCACGGAGAAATCGAAGTGACCAGCCCCATCGACGTCGAACTTCCCACGGACCTCGACCAGCAGATCGAAGCCGCCCTCGAAACCCTGCGCGGCTACCTCCTCAACCCTGACCCGGACCCGAAGCAGAAGCCCATCGGCATCGCGCTGTCGATCTTCGCGCAGCTGCTGACCAAGGTGAACCCGGCCGGCGCCGCGCTGGCCGAAGCTGGCATCCTCATCCAGGCCTGCGCGCTCAACTCGGTCATCTACCAGCTCAGCGACGTCACGCCGGGCGAGTGGTTCCAGGAATGCACTACGGACCTCAAGCGCGCTCTCGTCGCGATCGGACTGCTGTCGATCTACGTCAAGAAGCTCGATGCCAGTGAGGCTGACGCCCCGTCGCCCAAAGCGGTGGACCCCAATGCTCAGCCCAACGCTGCTCCGGCTCAGTAAAGCCCCGCTGCGGGGTGAGAGTCCGTTCCATCTGACGATCCCCGAGCAGCTGCTCCAGGCCTACAAGAACATCCCATTCCAGCCCGTCGTAACGATGGGTCGCTCTGTCGGGAAGTCGATCTGTCATGTCGGCTCGCCGAAGAACGAACGGCGTGTGGCCATGAACCCCATCCTGGGTGCGCCGTACGGCATGGAGCACCAGCCTGTCATCATCGGCTGCGACTACGCGAGCATCGAGGAACGTTTCTACGCTGCGATGCTCGTCTACGGGGACAACCTTGTTCCCCTGGGAGCGAACCGTGGCGGCGACGGCTTCCTGGCATAACACCAGGCGCGTCAACTGCCGCAAGGAGCCCTACGACATTCTAATCGGGCGGCCCTCTATCTTCGGCAATCCATGGGCAGTGGGCTGGTCCTGCGATCGGCCTACTGCCATCGCCAACTACCGTCGGTGGATTCTGACTCAGCCACGCCTGCTCGCTCTGCTGCCACAGCTGGTGGGCAAGCGGCTCGGCTGCTACTGCCGGGACAATCAGCCATGTCACGGTGACGTCCTGATCGAACTCATCAACCTCATGGAGCACAAACCGTGAAGAAGAAGACCAAGAAGCGGAAGTTCGTCTACTGCGGAATGACCCGTGGGGTGACGAGCTACAAGCTCACCAACCTCGTCTCGCTTCCGAGACAGACGCCGGCATGACCAAACTCGAGATCAAAGAAGCGACCCGCGACGAGCTGGTTGCATACCTCGAATCATGGGGCTTCCAGTGCTACGAACACGAGACCCTCGGAGAGCTGCGTGCTGCAGCGCTCGAGAACTGGAAAACGGAGAGATCATGAGCCACCTGGATGACCGACTGAAGAAAGCAAAATGCCAGTGCGGTGCGAGGGCTGAGAAGGAGATTCTCCTTCAAGGCGGCGAGGGTCTCACCTTCGTCTACCTGTGCGCCCCCTGCCTGGCCAAGGTCTACGCACACGCAGCAGCTATCCTGAAGCTGACTGGCGCAACCAAGTACGCCCTGGCGCCATGCCTGCGACCGGATGAGGACGGACCTTGAGACCCAACATTCTCGACCACCGCGGTTCTGATCCATATGAAATCCGTGGTAAGAACGACCTGCTGTTGAACCCGTGCGAATATAGCGTTCGATACATGACGGATTCCGGGGTCACCTTCCAGGCCACCGATTGCCGTCTGCCCGTCGTCTACATCTACAACTCCCCGGAGTACCGTCACGAGTTCGCTCTCGCTGTCGCGGACTTCTTCATGATGTTCCGCTCCCGCATCTGGCCACACTTGAATGGTTTCCCCGGTTTTGCCAACTGTGAACTCCGTGAAATGAAAGGTGACCCACCGTGATCGAACTCCCAACGCTTTTCTGCCGCACCCGTGACGGCAAGATCAACCAATGGCGCGTGTTCACCCGAGACGACGTCGTCGTCACCGAGTACGGCCGCATGGGTGGCAAGCAGAATCAGCACCAGGACCGTGTTCGCTCGATGAACGTCGGCAAGGCCAACGAGCGCCTTGGCGCCGTGCAGGCTGAGGCCGAGGCCCAGTCCGCCTGGGAGAAGAAGAAGCGCGAAGGCTACTTCCCCACCGTCCAGGAGGCACAGGACATCATCGTCCTCCTGCCGATGCTGGCGAAGCCGCTCGAGCATGAGGTCAAGCGCAAGGCCGGCCGCGTGAAGGTGAAGCTGACCGTCGGCTACCCGGCCGACCTCCAACCCAAGCTCAACGGTCTACGAGGTCTCTCGATCTACACTGCACCCACTGCGCTGATGACCTGGGTCAGCGACCCGTTCAAGCCGAGCCGCCTCATCATCCGCAGCCGCGAAGGCGAGGACTGGACGAACCTCCGGCACATCGAGGAAGACCTGAAGCACATCATCTCGCCTGGTGAGATGGCTGACGGCGAGGTCTATCTGCACGGCGTGCCGCTGCAGATCCTGAACTCGTTGATCAAGCGCGAGCAGGAGCAGACGACCATGCTCCAGTACCACATCTATGATCTGCCGGCCTTCGATGGGCGGTATGACCATTCGTGGGAGTCGCGCGGCCGGCACCTGCGGGAGCGGTACTTCCGCTATGTCCTCACCAAGGCCGCTGGCCTCGCGATGACCTTCACCGATGTCGAGCTGGCCTACGGCGGGCACGCCCCGGGCTCGCAAGCTGAACTGCTCATCCAGAGCCTGCCGCTGCAGCTCGTCCCAACCTTCCGGGTCGATGATGAAGCCGAGGCCCGCGAGCGGCAGAAGAAGTTCATTCTGCAGGGCTTCGAGGGCGCCATCATCCGGCAGCTCGATCGCCCGTACGAGTTCAACGATCGCGGCGACGGCATCATCAAGCTGAAGGATTTCCAGGATGCCAACTTTGAGATCATCGACGTCCTCGGCCGCGAACTGCTGAAGGGTGAAGTCTCGACGTGGATCGTCGACAAGTTCGTCTTCAAGAACAACCTCAACGACCGGACCTTCGAGGCCGTGCCGATCGGGGCGATGGAGCAGCGCGCCGCCTGGTGGCAGGAGCGTGAGAATCTGCTGGGCAAGTTCGGCACCGTTCGGTTCCTCGAGCGGTCGGTCGACCTGCTGCCGCAGGGCAATCCGGTGATGATCGCGCTGCGCCTCGACGAGGACAAGGGGGAGGAAGAGCAGAACCCCTGGGCTTGACAAGGCCTAATACTAGCCCACTGTGTGCTCCTATCACCAAGCCTGACCCGCGAGGGCCAGCGATACCCCAGGCAACCGTCCTGGTTTTACGATAGGAGCATCCGATGCCTGCCAAGGTCACCAAGTCCCGCAAGGCCAAGAAACCCTCCAAGAAGCCCGTGGCGAAGAAAGCCCGCCGCGCCAGCAAGGCCTGAACGGACCTATATGATCGGGCCACTGCAGCAGCGCTTGCTGCGGATGATGGAGTTCGGCAAGGGGGTCACAGCGGCGGACCTCCACAAGACGCTCATCCGCGACATGGGGGACAAGAGCCCGTCGTACTCGACGGTGCTCTCCGTTCTCCGTAACCTCGCGAAGCGGCGGCCCGATCTCCTCGTCTCTGAGAAGATCAAGCAACAGCTCGTGTTCACCATGCAGGTGCCGCTCGTGCGGGTGCTGGAGAACGAGCTGCACCAGTTCGTCGGCGGCCTGAACTGGACGGGCAGCAGCACTGCCTTCCTGCAGGCCGTCAGCCGGATGCCTCGTCTCCCGGCCGGAATCCAAGCAGCCATCAGTAAGGAGATTGACAGCCATGAAGCTGCGCCCTGAAGCTGTCGAAGCCGCGGTCATCGAATCGTGGAAGCACATGAAGAGGGACGACCCGGTGTGGGAGTTCAACCTCACGGCCAAGCGATTCCCAGAAGCCGTCGACGCCCACCGTACCATGGTGACGGCGATGCTGGAAACGGGTTGCGATCCGTACAAGGCAGTCCTGCGCGCCACCGGCGGGAAGATGGGCTTCGACGATCTCTGGGACTCAGGCAAGAAATGGAACAAGGCACTCGCCGACTACCTCAAAGCCTGGGCTGTGAAGCACGGCCTGACCTGATCGGTCGACCAGTCGAACAAGCACGACACCTCGGCACCCGCCGAGGTGTTTGCGTTTCGGAAGGAAACATGATCCCATCCAAGTACCAGCAGGCGGTGCTGGATGCTGTGGCCCACGACACCTACAACCTCATGGTTCGGGCTGTCGCCGGCTCCGGCAAGACCGCCACGCTCAAGATGATCTGCGAGCTTGTCGCGGCCACGTCGCACATGATCTCGATCATCGCGCTCGCCTTCAACAAGGAGATCGCGAACACCTTGGGAGCGAAGCTCCCACCGGCCGTGAAGTCAACGACGATGCACAGCCATGGGCTGAACATCATCCGCGACAACTGGACGCTGAAGGTCGGCGTGGACTCCCACGGCGCCAAGCAGCGCAAGGTGATGGAAGATATGTTCGGGAAGACCCGGCAGCAGACCTCGCTGATGAAGGAGTACATCCCGGCCCTGCTGGATCTGATCAGCAAGGTTCGCGGCACCCACACCGACCCGGGCGACTGGGCTGAGATCGAAGCCACCGCGGTCGAATACGACGTGGATCTGCAGACGCTGTTCGCAGCGAAAGATCCCATCCACATCACAGAGGACGTGAAGATCGCCTGTGAGAAGCTGCGGGCGAACAAGGATCAGATCGACTTCGACGACATGCTCGATCTCGTTGTCCACTACCGGCTCAAGGGCCGGCACGACTACGATCTGGTGCTGGTTGACGAGAGCCAGGACCTGAACCGGCTGCAGGCCGAGTTCGTCGCCCTCATGCTCGAGGGCCGGCCGGTGATCAACACCTTCGACGCGCTCGACGCTCTGTTGGGCAACGTGACGCCGAAGGCCGACGTAGCGAAGCTGAACCGCCCGACGAAGAACCGCGTGGTCCTCGTCGGCGACGAGCGGCAGGCCATCTACAAGTTCCGCGGCGCCGACGCCCAGTCGATGGAGAACCTGGCTGAGAAGTTCCAGGTCACCCGGCTGCCGCTGTCGATCAGCTACCGCTGCCCGGTGGCGGTGGTTAACCTGGCCCAGACCATCATCGGTCCCAACATCGAACCATCCGAGACGGCGAAGCAGGGGACGGTCACCTTCAACAAGGAAGGCGATCTGCCTGCGCTGCTGGCTAGCCTGCAGAACGGCGACATGGTGATGAGCCGCACCAATGCGCCCCTGATGGGCGCGGCGCTGAAGTGCCTGCGTACCGGCAAGCGCGTGACCATCCGTGGTCGCGCCGACTTCGGCACGGGGCTGACCAAGCTGGTGCATGCGGTGCAGGACCGGGCGAGCAACGGCTCGATGCCGGCCTTCCTGACGGCTCTCAGCGAGTACATCGGGAAGCAGATCGAAAAGGCCATCGACGACAACAAGACCAACCAGGCGACGCTGTGGGGTGATAAGCACTCCTGCCTGTGCGAACTCGCGCAGGACATGGACTCGCCCGACGAGCTGGCTGGATTCCTGACCCGGGTGTTCAAGGACGATTCCAACGACGGCGTGATCTTTTCCTCAATCCACCGGGCCAAGGGCCTCGAGGCGAACCACGCGATCATCCTGCAACCCGAGAAGCTGCCGCACCCGATGGCCTATCGCTCGAATAATGTCGAATCGGCCCTTTCGCAAGAACGTAATCTGGCCTACGTCGCTGTGACGCGAGCCATGGACCGGCTGACGTTGCAGCCTCTGCCGGATGCGCGGAACAGCCCGTTCCCGCTCCTGCAGGACATGTTCGACGACGCTGCCAAGCGCCGTGAGAAACGTGGGTTCAAGTCCAAGTCGCCCTACGGCGATTTCATCTCGTCGGATGTCGCCTTGCGCGCCATCGACTTCTGAAAGGTAACAACATGGCGATCGAATATGGAATGGGCAACCTGAGCACGGACGAAAAGGTCCGTGGCTCGTGGGTTCAGCTGTACCAGCAGCTGTCGGACCAGGAGAAGGAATACTTCCATTCTGCGCTGCCGCCGCTGCTGATGGCCGCGGGCATCACCCACATCTCGGAAGCGACCATCCCGCACATCCTGGCTCGCTTGGATCTGCTGGACGTCGGCCGGGACACCACCAACCGCGGGGACCTCGAAACCCTGCACATCCTCGCGGTGCATGGGAAGGAAGCCGCGGAGAAGTACGCCCGTGCCCGCGTGGCCGCGGTGGAGATGCTCCGGGCTAATCTGCCACCCGGTTTCGAACCCGATGCGGCTCACCTGCTGCGTCGCTTCATTGGCATGACCACCAACATCGCCACGGAGTCCAGTTCCGAGTTCCTCTCGTCGCTGACCCGGAAGTGGTTCAACCCCTTCCCCAAGCTGACCAAGGCCGAGAGCATGAAGGAGGACAAGGATTTCCGGTCCTTCTCCAAGGCCATCGCCACGGGAGAGGCCCCGCATCCGGTATTGAAGGGCGAGGTGGCGGTATCGTGATGGCTGCTCCGGCGCTCGACCCGCTGATCGAGTTCCTCCGGGACAGCAACGGGCACGAGACGCTGACGTTCGAGACGGCAGCGAAGGCGACAGAAGCCGCACGGCTGATGCGCCTTCGCCATCCAGGCGTCAGCATCGAAGCACGTTTCGAGAAAGTGTTCATCAAAGTGAGGGAACACGCATGACGAAAAGCAAGATGTACAAGGTGGCCACGGAGCACTTCGGTGTTCTGATCAGCGTCACCAACTGCGGCGATACCCGCTGTTACAAGAAGTTCGACGAGGCCTACGATTTCGCTACTGAGGCGATCGACGGCCCGGTCGAGCTGATCGAGATCACCGGCGCCCCGCCCGGGCCACAGCTCGCCAGGCTCGACCCGGAGAACAAGGACGAGATCGAGTTCAACCTCGCATCAGCCCTTCCGTTCCAGGAAGCCTTCCCGTTTCCGTCGCCCGTCGACATGACGAACCGCCGGTTCGTCTGCCGCAGCCCCGGCGTGGCTGCGGTGACCAAGATCTGGCAAAAGGGCAACGTCTATCGGCTCGGCATCGCCATCATGGGCAATGCCAGTCCGGGAAGCGACAATCCCTTCGACCGTTGCTACAACGACAACTACATCGAAGCCACCGCGGACACCGCTGATGCGGCCTTGGAGTCCATCATGAAACAGATGAAAGAGATGAGCGACGGGCTGTGGGCATGAGGCACACCACCGAGAAGCCCTCTGAAGCCCGACTGGCCAAGTACGCCGAGCAGATGCTCGACATGCTGCAGGCTATGTCGGACAACCCCCTGGCCAAGATCACTGAGGCTCGTGCGCTCATCGCACAGGTCACAGCTCCGCCGGCCCAGGTGAAAGTCAGGATTCGTCACGATGACAGCCCAATGAACCCGGGCGAGTGGGACAACCTCGGCGAGATCGTCCACTGGCACAACCGGTACGGACTTCGCGACGGTGCCAAGCGTGTCCGCAATCAGGACGAAGCCGAGGAGGTCGTCGCCGAAGCCCTCTTCAAGCTCCCGATCTACATGTACGATCACAGCGGGGTGACCGTTTCGACCTCGCCCTTCGGGTGCCGCTGGGACTCTGGCCAGGTTGGCTGGACCTACGTCACGGCCGAGAGTGCTAAGAAGATCGGATGCGCGCCAGAGTATTTCGAGAGCAGTCTCAAGGCTGAGATCGAAACGCTCGACCAATACTGCCGCGGCGACGTCTATGGATTCGAAGTCATCGATGAGGACGGCGATGTCACCGATTCCTGCTGGGGCTTCTATGGCCACGACTGGGCGAACAACGGCATCAAGGAACACCTGCCGGATCACCTGCAGGATCATACCAAGTGGGAACTGCCATGACCGACAAGGCCACCCTCACCACCAAGTTCACGACCTTCAAGGTGCTCGACGTCTCGACGGCACACGTCACGCAGCATGACACCGAGATCCTCAAGGGGCACGTTGATGATGCCCCGGAGGTTCACCCACAGGTGATCATGAGCTACGAGCATGGTTTCTTCGTCAGTTCGTGGCACAACTTCACGGACAACCCGGAGAAGTTCGAGGAGCAGCTGCTGGACCTGGGCCATTCACCGTCCTACGTCAACCTGATGCGCGTGGCTTTTGAGCTGGGCGTGAAATGGGTCAACCTGGACTGCGATGCTGAGACCTACGACTTCCTCCCCACCCACGAATGGTAACCATGCGAAACGCTTTCACCATCGTCGAGCTGGCGGTCTGTATCGCAATCGTTGCGATCATCGCCGGCCTAGCGATCCCATCGATCATGATTCGTAGAGAAAACATGAGCGGCGGCGTCATGAACCAGACCTTCACTGTCAACGGACTGAAGGTCACGGTCCTCGAGAACATCGGCCCACAATACAAGGTGCTGATTCTGACCACGCCTCCCACCCAGGCGCAGATGGAAACCGATTTCATCAAGGCCGAGTTCGCCAAGTACAAGGCAGCTAACCTCAAACCTGAGGCCGAGTCCGACGGACAGCGGCCAGGAGCAAAGCAATGAAGGGTTTCAACCACGTCATTCAACTGCCGATCCCTCGCAGCATCGGGCAATGCCCCGACGTCGTCGACCTGTTTGAGGCGAAAACCTGGATGGCCTGGGCATACCAGCTGGTGGGCAAGCCCGTCACCTGCGAAGGCAAGGTCGTTGGCAAGGTCGTCTCGCGGTTCCAGGACCAACTGGAGATCTCGATCGATGAAGAACATTTCGAGTTCGTGAACAACAAGATGAAGGAAAAGACCAATGGGCTACGAGGTCTGTCTGTTTCTTGTCGAGGAGTCGTCCCTGACCAAAAGGGCGACCAGCTCTGAGCCCATGCGGGTGTGGTGCGAAGCCATCGCTGGGTTTGATATGTGTGTTCTCGGCAGCGGGTCCAAGCTCGAGAAGCTGGATCGCCAGACCGCGGCCGACCGCCGGCTGGCCAAGTCCGTCCTCTACTACATCTACCCGATAGGTGAGGGAAACACGGCCGTCCTGGCGGACAAGTACGGCCTCCCGCTGCGACTGCGGGATGTCGATGCTGTGATCAGTGCGATCACGGCCGATATGTGCGGGGTCGAAAGGCCGTACCGCCGACTCCTTCCCGCTCTCAACGCGCTCGTCGCAGCGCGGGAGACCTGGGGTAACTCTGGCAAACTCAAGGTGCTCTTCTATGGTCACTGACATCGTCCCTGCCTGGCTGGCTGAAAATCTGGCGTTCACCGGCCGCTACACGGCCATCCCGGAATGCACAAAGCATGGCCTTCGTGAATGGGTTCTGCACGCACAGACTCCGGGCCACTTCGTGGAAGCCGTCCTCTGCAACGACATGTACGCTGCGATGGACCGGGCGGACCAGGACAACCAGGATGCCCTGCTTCTGATCATGACCTGGATGAAGTGGAAATGCCCCACGGAGGCCTGGCTCTGCCCGAGCCGGCGCCGAGCCGTCCAGGGGCTGGATGCCGAGCGCGAAGCCAAGACCTTCCGCGATGATTCCCGCGAGCAGCTCTACCTGTTCAAGGGCCTGCTGCACCGCGAGGCCGTGTCATGAGTAGCAGCCCAGCAGCCGATCGCCTCAAGCAGAAGCTGATCACGATGCGGCGGTGCGCAGACTCAAGCGAGCTGAAGCATCTCATCGAGTTCGTGGATGATTGCGTCGACAACTGCCGCTACGACGGAGTTCAGTCCACTGCGAACATCCGCCTGTACATCCAGAACTCGCTCGAGGAGTTCAAGGGTGCCATCGCCACTCTCGAGAAGGAAGTCGGAGTTCCACCAACATGAAGAAAACAACCATCCCAAAGTCTATCAAGACGACCCTTCTGGACTGGGACGACTGCGGCAACACCGTGCTCTCCCATGACGGCGGAATGATCGCCTATTCCGAGTTGAAGCCAGGTATCTGGCACCAGGTCAGCTTTACCCCGGGCAACTACCCAGCATTCTACAGTGGCGTCATTTCGATGTCGCGGTGGTCGCTGGCCAAGCACATCAACGAGAACCTCACTGGTTGGGACGTGCACAAGTGCAACGTTCCGGGCGTCAAGGTCAACCCGTCGAACAGGGTCGGAGTCGACGATGCTTGAGCTGTTCCATGTCTCCTACCTGATGACCTACCCCTGGATGCAGGACGACGAAGGCCCGGATTGCCTGGTCAGCGTGCGCTTCCTCGCGGAGGACAAGAAGGCTGCTCTGAAGCTGGCCAAGACGCAGATCGAGACTGTCCTCGCCGTCTACACGGACCCGGAGGACGAGGCCGATGAAGAGGGCCTGGAGATCGTCGTCCGTGCCTGGGATGAGTGGGGCGCGAAGCTCGACAAGAACTGGGCAGACATCTGCTCCACTGAGGCAGAGGACACAGCCGAGAGCGACGACGAGAAAGACGACGATCCTGAAGAAGGCAGCGGCGACGGAGCTGACGCATGACTGAGAAGAAACACATCTCGACTGAGGGCCTCGCAGCCAAGGTCTATACCATCCTCGATCGAAAGCTCCCGAGCCTCGATAAGTGCTGGTCGGCCTGCAACGGCATCGACGCCTTTGGTCATCGTGACTCACAGATGGAAGCCGTGCGCAAGAAGCGAGGCGAGTGCTTCGAGACGTTGCCGTGTCGCCCACGGCTCATCCTCTATCGGGAGAAGCCGCACAACTGGCTGGGCGCCAAGCTCTGGACGACACGGACGTTCGACGCTGCCACTGACGATCGTCTGCTGTTGGCCTCGTTGGCCAAGGCCCTCTTGGGCCTCGGCCTCTGCTCCCGGCTGTTCCACATCGAACTGATCGACTGGGCGCCGGATAAGCCGTGTGACAACGGCCATGACTTCGACGGCCGGTACGAACTGAGCATCGAAGTAGCTGGACTCTACAGCATGCTCCCCGAGCTGAAGCAGACCCACAAGAACTTCTTCAAAATCTTCGACAATGGAAAGTGGACATGACTCCAGAAGACTCATCCATGGCGGCCAACGGAATCATCCATGCTGCCAACTTGAACTTCGCGGCCATCACGGAGTTCATCACCGCACCCCACGTCCTGCTGAATCCCTCGATCTGCCGCTGCGGCAAGGGCTGGGCGGCCCGCAAGGACGAGGTCATCGGCTACGGGAATACCCCGGCTGAAGCCGCTGCGGCCTTCGACAAGGCTTGGGTCTCCCCGTGAGCGCACAATACTACGTTCAGGTCATCGAGAAGAAGACCAAGAAGTGCGTCAAGCAGCTCGGCCCGCGCCCGGAGCGCCAGGCCGAGAGCCTGCTGCAGGGCGTGAGCATCAATCTCAACCACGACGACTTCAAGGTCGTCCTCAGCGCCGAACCGAAGGAGGTGGTCGAATGCCCGACGAAGTGAAAACCTGGTATGGTTACACCATCTGGACCAGCACGAAGGTCACCATCAACATGGTCTCGAACTGTGTCATCACAGCCCGGGCCAAGCTGACGACCGAACTCACTGACAAGGCCCACATCGTCGAAGAGGTGATGTGTGGCACGGTCAACGGCAAGGATGTCGATGATGCGATGGAGCATCTGGTCGACGGCGCCTGGTGCGACGATGGCCTCGCTGTCCCGACGGCGGCCTTGATCGGCGCCATGAAAACCCCGCTCGACGTCATCTACCGGCGCAGCGAGTCGCGGTTCCCGTGAACGGGACGCTGACGAGGGAAGAGCGGGACGCCTCCATGTCGTTCCGCTACAACCCCAAGAGCAAGAACCCGAAGACGAAGCTGCACACGATCCACACCTGGAATGGCCTGGCCCAGACCAGGTGCTGGTGTGGCCGCTTCAGCAAGGACGACCCGCGCCTGGTCGAGGTCAAACGTCAGGATCTACCGAACGTCGGTGGCCTGTTCTGCAAGCGCTGCATCTGGGGCGACTCAGATGCCGAACGTCGACTCAACCCCTACATCGAGAGAACCTAATATGGCCATCCATGGCTATGCGATTCCTGAAGCCCTCGAGAAGCGTGTGTTCAAGCACGCCGGCAACTACTTCACCACATTCCGCGTCCAGCAGTTCGTCGAGGACAACGACCGGGATGCCCTCATCGAAGCCTCCGAAGGCACGAGGACCAACGGCAGGCAGATCGACTTCCGCGAGATAGCCAATCGCGTCGCTGACAAGCTGGTCCAGAAGTGGAAGCGCGAAGGCAAGATCGAACTCGGCCTTGGCCGCCAGTGGGTGCTGAAGCAGTGAGCTTCTGCGCCACCGTCCATGTCAAAGCCTGCCGGACGCGGCACCGGTGCTTCTGGTGCAACGAACACGTCCTGCCTGGCCAGCCCGCTGTTCGCATTTCCGGGACTGGCCCGGAGGGCGATGTGGGCTCGAACTACTACCACCCGGAGTGCCATGCTGCGTTCGAGTCCATGACGGACGATGAACGACGCGGTCACGGTCTCGATGACCCTGACGAATGCTGTGATCCGGGCTCGTTCAAACGCGGAACCAAGGAGTGCGTATGCTGAATACCCTGTCGGCCGTCGTTTCTGTCCTCAGCCCGTTGCTCTCCTTACCCGTCCGGGGCTGGAGCAACACAACGAGCACCAATCCCAAGCGTGAGAAGACTCGCGAAGCACGTCGCTGGAAGAAGATCCGTCGCAAGCAAGGGCGCCACTAATCATGGATAACGATAAACTGAAGCGCGTCGCCGACTGCAGCGGAACCCCTGTCGTCGAGGTCATCACGGTCGTCGAGACGGCCCGGACGTACCACATGAACGACACCATGATAGAAGAGGCCTGTGTGGCCTGGCTGGAAAACAAGTTCAATACGAAGTTCGACAGCCCGGAGGTTCGATTCGATGTCTCCAGCGGAGGCTACCTCCGCAGTGCACACGTCACCAACAAGACCACGAGCAGGAGCGAAACCAATGGGTGAAGACCAGGACGTGCCCGCGGCCCAGATGAATCCGATCCTCGAACTGAAACAGATGCTTGAGGACCCCGAGGCGAAAAAGAACATCGAAGATGATTCGACCACGAAGGCCATGCTCGACGATCCCGAGCTGAAAAAGATGCTGGATCTTCCTGTTGAGGAGATCAAAGCCAAGCTCGGGATCTACGACGACGGACTGCCGGAGATCGCCAACCATGCAGCCTGCCAGGCCTGCCGCGGTCTGTGCTGCTCCCAGTTCCAGATCCACGTCATCGTCAATGACGAGACCGGGCTTCCCGATTGGGACGCTCAGAAGATCCGTGTGAAGGGCGTGCCGGATAGCGATTTCGAGTTCATCAAGGAACACTTCAAGCCAATCCGCCAGCCTGGTAACGCTGTCTTCGACGCGTCGCGGGTTCCGGTCGGGTCGACAGATAATCTCCGCTGGCGCCACCAGCTGTGGTTCACCTGCACAGCGTTCAAGGATGGTCGCTGCTCGAAGTACGACCAGCGCCCCCAGGTCTGCCGCATCCATCTCTGCTCGTCGGCCAAGTTCCGTGGCGTGAACCCCGAGCTCGACATCCGTCGCGCCCGGCCAGACTCGCGGTGGGGGAACGGCGAGAAGTTGAAGAGTCCGTATTACTACCCCGAGATGTTCCCCGCGATCGAAGGCCCGGGAGACCAGACCTTCGTGAAGCCTGGCTTCGACTGCCGTCTTCGCCAGGAGGAGAACGACGAACGTGACAAGCGGCTGTGCGCCGCGATCCCGGAACGCTTTGCTGAAGCGGCCAAGCGCGCTGGCATCACCATGACCCTCGATGAATACCTCGACGCGCGGGATGCGGCTGACAAGGCCTCCTGCGTCGAAGCGAAAGCAGCACCATGAGCGACAAGATCATCAAAGGCAACTTCGGCCCCAAGGCCCAACCCACGGCTGGCAACCCCAACCCTGGCGACCCGCGACAGCCCACGCCGCCGACGTACCAGGGCATCGACCACGGTGTCCCCGGCGGCGACGAGACTGCTCGCACGATCGTCGGCCCGGACGGCAAGATGCTCATGCTGACGGAGGATCAGCACAAGGCCATCGGTCTCATCCTCAGCGGCATGGCGTTCGTGTTCATCGGCATCAAGCCGACGGGCGGTGGCGCCGACTTCTACACCGCGACCAACGGTGACCCGGGCGACTTGCGCAATGCGCAGGATGAACTGCCCGGCGCCATCGCCCGGCTCTTCCATCGCAAGGGCATCACGACGTGAAACAGGAAGACAAGGCGAACCTCGGCTGCGCTGCCATGGTCCTGACCTACTTCCTCGTCGCCTTCCTCACCTACGGACTCTACGTCGGGCATCGGCTGAATGATCCGCCGACGGGATTCTTCCGCGACCCGCCCAGCAGCATCAGGTTCGAAGGCGCCATAGCTGGCATCTTCTGGCCCCTCTACTGGCCCCTGCGATTCTCTGAAGCCATCTTCGTCCACCAAGTTCACCCGGAGCAACCCCTGTGAGTTCAGACCGTATCGCCCAGCACCAGAAGCTGGGCATCATCCCCAACAAGTATCACATTACCAAGACCGACGGTCGTCCCATGGACCCTGGCGCCGAATACTTCGTTCTCCGCCTCGACAAGGGCGGCGAAGATAAGAAGCACGTCGCGGCCTGCCGCGCGGCGATCATGACCTACGCCCGCGAGATCCGCCACCACCTGCCCCTGCTGTACAGCGACCTGATGGTCAAGTACGGCCCGACGGAGGGATGACCGTGAGCACCGACTACATCTACTTCGGCGTCGCGAGCTGCTCGCCGGCCGAGAAGGCCATCCTCGACTTCTTCGCTTCCCGCAAGGCCCAGCGCGTCTTTGCGGAGAAGATGGGGGAGACGTTCCTCCCGGGCGCGAAGTTCGGCCTCGTGTCGAACGACACGCACTTCCTCGGCTTCGCCCCCGACGGGTGCAGCTGGAAGGAGTTCGACAAGTTCGTCGACTACAAGATCTGGCGACGGAACGAAGACTGCAGCACCGAATGGATCCAGCCCCGAGCCAAGGTGAAGGGCATCCAGAAGTGGGCCGTCATGCGTACCGAATGGAGCAAGTGCCCGGTGGCTATCAGCCACATGCAGGTCTGCGCCCAGCTGTTCGGTATGGACTGCTTCATGCTCGGTCTCTGCCGTTCCTTTGTCCGCATCTACTGCGATTTCGACAAGGGGACCTACGTCGTCGGCGCCCCCTGGCTCGCCCAGGAAGGGAAGATGCAGGGCTGGAGCGTCGACACCGGCTTCAAGCCGTGCGATGGCCTCGTCAAGATGCACTACGAGACAGCCCTCGCCTTCGTCCACCGCGAAGAACTGAAGCCGAAGACCCCGGAGCCGAAGAAGCCCGGCGAAGAGAACCTGTTCGGAGAATAATATGCGAATCACTGAGATCGCTGACCTCCTCCACCTGGAACTCCAGGTGGAGGGAACGTGCTTCCCCAGCCAGAACTATCGGGTGAGTTGGACGGCCCAGTTCAAGGACGTCGAGATCAAGAACGGACAGATCCTGACCAGCTGCTATGGTTCGGGTTCGACGCCGCGCGCTGCCATCACCAGCTATATCAAGGAGATCACTGGTAAGCAGCTCGTGCACAACGCGAACTGCCACCTGCGCAAGATGTTCAAGGTCCCCGCTGGTACGAAACCGTGAGCCGCATCAACGTCGATTTACCGACGCCGACGCAGCCTGGCACCTACCTCTGGGCGCACAGTCTCGGCGTCGAGATCATCACCGTCGTACGAATCCCGGAGCACTACGAGTACGGTGTCCACTGGAACGAATATCTCGCGGTTCCGGCCATGCGCTGCCGCAGCGTCGAGAAGCTCCAAGGCACCTTCAGCAAACCGCTGTTCATCAGCAATGACCACATCAAGGAGATCGATGTATGACCAAGCGTGCATGGAAGACGCTGAAGCGCTTCCCCGATGGCCACACCTACTTCGTCCTCAAGGACGCAAAGGATCTCACCAAGGTCTACATCGCTGACCACAGCGGTGCTACCCCGGATGAGACCAGCGACGGCCCGCTTTACATCGACAAGCGTGGCATCATCGCGAACTGGAAGTTCGCTCACCTACAGGTGCTGTCCGAGTCCGGCCGCAAGTCAACCACGGCGATCGGATTCGACGAGGCCCTCTGGCTCGCGGCTCGCCTCTCCCTTTCGATCGAGGCTCCGGGGATGGCTGCTAGCTACAGCGTCACCCTGCAGTCATGACCGTCCCTGACTATCTGATGGCTGCCCCGTGGTGGCACTGGTTGTTCTTCGTCCTCATCGCGCTGTGCTTGGCGATCTGGCGACCGTTCACGATCAACAAGTCCACGCAGACCCATAACCACGAACACAAACACGTTCACACTGGCAAGGAATCCTAACACATGAGCAACTATCCCGCTGATCTGCGCAAGTGGGCTGACGCCCGCTGCGCCTACTTCGAAAACGCGAATCGCACCGACGAGCACGACGGCGCCAAGATGCTGCGCGAGGTCGCTGCCTACATCGAGCAGCTCGAGAGCCACCCGCTGCGCTCGCTGGCCGCTGCCGCGACGATCCACGAGATGGAACTCGAGAAGGATAACAAGGTTCTCCGCAACCATCTGAAGGTCATCCAGGCCTGCTTCCCTGATGGCGGGGGAGAGACCTTCGCGGAGCTCGAGAACAGATTCCGTGGCATCGACATGTCGAAGCTGATGAACACAGTGGAAGAACTTCGCCACTGTCAGGAGATGCACAAGCTGGCAAACGATGCCCTCATCGACGTCATCATCGCGATGGGCGGCAACTGCAACGCTGGCCGTGATGCCAACGTCGCCTTCGCAGCCAACTTGCGCAACAAGGCCGACAGCATTCCTGCCCTGGCCTCGTTCAACCAGCAGCTGCTGGACCGTGCCCAGGGTGCGGAGCAGCGGGTGACGAAGCTGGAGACTGAGGTCAAGAGCCTCCGCCTCGGTTACATCAGCGAGAACCACATGAAGGCCGAAGATCGCGCCCGGGCCGCGGAGGCCGAACTGCGCGAGATCAAGACCGTCATCGAGCAGGCTGAGTCCGGCATGATCATCTTCCCGAGGCCGACGGCTTCCAACTTCGACGGCCTGGAAAACACCCCGGTCTTCGTCCCGGCCCCCACGCGCCTCGCTGCCCGAACCACCCAGCTCCTGTCTGTGATGCGCTCGAGGTTCGAGGACAACAAGAAGGTGAACGAGAACCTGCGGGCCTCGTGGCAGACCATCACGGCCGAACTGGGCTTCGACCTGGTCGGCGGTACGGAGGCCGTCCGCAAGGTGATCGTTGACCTGAAGGACAAAGCTGCTTCGCACGAGAAGCTCTACCTCACCGCCCAGGTCATCCAAGGCTGGGAGAAGAAGCTCGGGATCGGCAGCATCTGCGAGTCCGACGGGTGGTACACGCGGGCCAACACGGTCATCACCTGGCTGGATCGTGCCCTGTCCAACGCCAGGGCCGAGCTCAAGAACGTCCTCGTCGGCCAGCCTACCGATACTGAGAAGCAGGCCTTCCAGGAGGCTCTGCAGTGCGTCCTGACCCTCGTGAAGGGCTCAGCTGTGATCAACATTCTGCCCAGTGGCAAAGCCGACGGCGTTGCCTGGGCGCGTAGTGTGGTCGAGGAACTGCGGAAGATCCTCACTGTCCACAAGTCCATCGTTGCGCAGCACGAGAAGGTCAGCGACGAGCATGACGCTGTCATCATCGATCTCGCTCGCCGCTTCGGCATCCAGCCCACGTTCGGCTATCTCGCCAACCTGCGTGACGCCATCAACAAAGCCATCGAAGATCGCAGCGAAGCCACCCGTTATCGGGAAGCGATCGAGTTCCTCACCAAGGAGATCGGCGAGCTTGCTGGCAACAAAGCCTACGCTCTGAGCACGTCGATCCGGGAGCTGAAGGTCAAGTTCGCCGGCTACGAAGACCGGTACAACAACTGCCAGTCAGAACTCAAGGCTGTCTGCGAGAACGTCGTGAAGGCCATGTCCCTGCTCGGGGACCTTACGGACGGACTGGGAGTCATGCTTCCGATGCGGCCGAACTTCCAGTCGAACAGCCGCGAACTCCTGGCGCGTCTCGAAGACGCCATCGTCGCGGTGCGGGCCAATAAGGCTGACCCGAAGCAGGAGAAGTGGGACGCCAAGAAGCAGGAAGTCGCTCAGGAGGTCCTGAAGGAAGCGGGCGTCTGGCCCCACTATGACCTCGTCGAAGGCCTGCGTGCCCTGGGCCGCCAGCTCAAGGACCGCAGCACCGCGGCCGACTTCTACGAAGGACTGCAAGACCATAAGGATCATGAGATCGGCGAACTGCGTGTGAAGCTGTCCGAGATGACCCAGAAATACGATGCGGACCACATCACGCTGGGCCAGGCCTGCGCGCTGGTGGACGTCAACTTCATGGAAGACGGCTGTCACACCCGGATGCTCAACGCCGTCGAGCATCTGATGCACAATCAGTTCAAGCGCTATGACCCGAACTGCACGTTCGGCGTCACCCGGCTGCATGTCGACAAGGTCCGTAATATCATCGCTGAAGGTCTCACGACCCAGGCGAATGACATCGACGGCATGATCTACTGCTGCCTCCGGGAGGTGGAGAAGCTGCGGCAGGAAGGGAAGTAGGAAGCGCATGAGCTTCGAACACTTCTTCAGCCTGAATGCCAAGGTCGTCGTTGGGGTCGCTGACCCCAACGACGTCCACCCCGACATCATCATCGAAGCACTCGAAGCCCGGCTCGCGGCCTTGAAGAAGGATCGCAAGAACTGGGCAGACCACGCTGAACACTACCACACGGAAGAAATCTCATGAAAATCACCCTCCAGATGCAGACCAAGGCGGTCGCCACCGTCATCACCATGCTCGATGGCAACTCCATGGTTGGCAAGGCCAAGGTCGACGCCTACCCGGCCATCAAGTTCCCGGGCATGGAGCCGGTCATCCTGATCGGCAAGAACCAGACCGACCCGAAGCCGGCGAAGAACTACGCGGCGGCCGAGAAGATCGCGGCCAAGAGCGTTCGGTCGATCGTGGCGAAGGCCAAGCTGGCCATCGCCAAGGCAAAGGCCGAAGAGGCTGCCTCCTACGGGCGGGCCAAGATCGCCTTCGCCAAAGCGAAGGTCGCGAAGAAGGCCAAGAAGAAGTGAGCGGGCTCAAGACCTACACCGTCGTCGGCATCTACGAAGACAACCATCAGCGCTGGGCCGAGAGCTACCAGGCTGATGACGCCGCGCATGCTGAGGAACAGGCCTTGGATTCGGCGAAGTCACAGGACTGTGAGCTCCTCATCGCCGCCGTCATCGAAGGTGATGTGAAGGTGGTCCGGTGAAACGGACCATCCTCATCATCAGCCTCATTTTGATCTACTTCGCCGCCGGCTTTCTCACCTACGGCTTCATCAAGATGAGGCGCGGGGGCGACGCCCTCGAGAGCTTCTTCGGCGGCGTCGGCTGGCCCATCTACTGGACCTTCCGCGGCCTCGGCTGTTGCGCCACGGCTGCTGAGGATGTCTTCAAGACCGATCCAACCCCTCGCCATATGAAGGTCGAAAATGACAGCCATTGACGTCCTGGTCAGCTGCCGGTGCCATCGCACCATCGAGGTCCCGGCCAAGCTGCTGAAGAAGGGTAAGGAGCTGCACCTGGGTCGCTTCATCGCCGAGAAGATCGACGACGAAGGTGACCCGGGTCCGGCCTGGACACCCGAGAGCTTCTGCGAGAACAGCGAAATCTACCTGCCCGAACAAGACATCGAAGTCGTCGAGCGCGCCGGCAAGGTCGTCTCGGCGAGAAAGCTGAACTGACATGAAACTCGACAAGAATGCCATCCTGGTTGCCGCGACGGCCCGCGTCGTCGATCTGGTCAACCAGGTCTCTCCCGAAACCATCGACTGCGTGCTCGACACCGACGATGCCGACGAGGGTGAACTGAATCAGCTCGCTACCGATCGGGCCGTCGACGGCGACTACGTCGGCGCCATCATCTGTGAGGAAGCTGCCAAGCTCGTCCTCGCCCGCGAACCGAAGCGGTGAGCACGCTCAAGTGCAAGAAGTGCGGCAACAACCGGTTCTCCGTGACGGCCCACGTCACGGAGACCTGGGAGGTTGACGAGAACGGAGAGTTCTGTGACACCATCGAGACCAACGACGAGCAGGTGGTCCACCGCCCGGATCTCGACAGTGGAAACTTCTTATTCACCTGCCGGGAGTGCGGCACCGAAGCCGAGATCGTCCCGTGAAACTCTGCACCAAGGAGGTCTAACATGAAGAAGACGACCAAACAGGTTCTGCTTCCGGCCAAGCTGAAACCGCTCGGCCGCTACATCATCGTGCGGTTCCCGATCAGCGAGTGCCGCGTCGAAGCCTACGGTGGCATCCACAGCGGGAACCAGATCAAGGACCGTCTGGAAGCCGCCTGCAAGTCTGAGCCGAACGCGGTGTGGACGGTCTGCGAACTGGTCGCGGATTACGCCTGCCGGATGACGGTTGAGCAGATCAAGGTGAACGTCGGATGAGCCGCCGGAAGAATAGCATCAGCTTTCATGGCACTGGTGCCCGGTCGCTCGCCGCTGCCATCCTCATCGACAGCTATGGCGAATCCGCTGTCGAACACACGACCGGCCCGATGAAGGAAGAGGTCGAGCGCCAGCTGGCGACTCGCAAGAAGACCCTCGCAGAGCCGCGCATCCATGAGTCGATCCAGGCGACGCCTGGCATCGAACCCAAGGCAACAACGTGAAAGACCACATCGGCGGAGTCACCTACCGCTGGACCGTGCCAGACGACGCTGACCAGGACCTTCTGGATGCTCTCGACGAGCAGGCCATGGAGCGCATCGAGGAGATGCGCAAGCAAGGTTACCTGGCCGGCGAACTCTGTGCTAACATCGACGGCACCGACTATCGTGGTTGGTGGGAGGCCCAATGAGCTGCAAGGTCATCTACATCAAACCCAATGGCTGGCTCGGAAGCGATCCTTCCCGGATCAACGAGCTGCATGGCTTCACCCACTACCTCGTCGACAGGAAGAGCGTCGAGGCCGTGCTGAAGCTGAAGGCCAAGTGCGAAGAGGATCTCGAGGAGGCTGAGAAGGCCGAAGACGAGAAGAAGATCATCGACATCAAGGCTGAGATCTGGGGCATCAAGTACACCATGCGCCAGCTCGGGATCGATATTCCGTGACGCCCTTCTGTCGAGCCGTCGTCGACCTGATCAAGGCGTCGCCGAACCAGAGCCTCGATGCCTACACCCTGCGCATCTCGCTGGCAGCGCAGGGCATGGGCAAGCATCCGGCCGGTATAGCGATGAACCTGACCAAGCTCGCCTTCAGAGGTGAGTACGTCACCTGCTTCACGCACAACAACTATCGTGTCTTTCTGCTCACGGAGAAAGGTAAAAACTCGTGACCCGCGTCATCAAACCCATCGGTGTCTTCAACGAGATCCTGATGGACGTTCTCGTGTATGAGACCCAATATGATCTCATGTACGCGCTGGCCCGCTTCCAGGAGTTCCACGAGAACCCGCTGCTGCATGGTCAGGTGTTCTCCCGGCAGAAGCTGCAGACCTGGCAGCACGACTACTACATCCGCTGGAACGGCTGCAACTTCCCGGCCACCGTGGTCGAGGCCATGAGGGGAAATCCCGACGCGTGGCAGTTCGACGGGCATGAACTGGAAGCGTTGCGGCATATGCGTCCCGACATGTACATCGTCGGCCTTCACCTGAAGTCAGACTTCAGGAATGTTCTGCTGCACGAGCGCGCCCACGCGCTTTATGCCAGCAAGCCCAGCTACCGGAACATGGTCCACGATGTCATCCGGGAGGAATCCGAAAAGGAAGCCTTCAACAAGCTGCGCGACATGGGCTACGGTGACAACGTCCTGCACGACGAGTACCAGGCCTACACCGTCCACGGCTGGGAGGAGAAGCTGCCGGGCATCCCGGTCGACCTCAAGCTGCGCAACCACATCCGTCGCTACTATGGCGACCTACTGCTGTTGGAAGACTGAACGTACCGCTGCTTACCCGTGGTAGGCAACCTCTCACCAAAATGGAACAACCATGCAGATCGACTTCGACAAACTGACCCGTGTGCAGAAGATCGTAGCCATTCGAGCTTTCATCGCCGCTGGTTCACCAGACGGCAAGGGCCTGGACTTCGAGATCAAGGTCAATGGCGTCCCGATGGACTTCCTGAAGTTCGTCGACGCCTTCGTCGCCAGCTACGATGACAACATCCGCTGCGAAGCTGTGGCGCTCATCGGGCAGGACGTGCGGCTCAGCAAGCTGCACGAAGCCCTCCACCAGGCGGAGCAGAGCATCATCAATACGCTCGCCACGACCCTCGGGTTCGACCACGAACAGGTCGAGTCCATCATGAGGGCTTGATGCGCGGCAAGATCAACGGGCCGAGATGGGCCAGGTTCGGCCGCGCAGCTGAGTTGCTCGATGCTGCTATGAACCGGAGAGACGCTGCCCGGAAGACGCTGGAGATCGCAGAGAACGACCTCTGGAACGCCCAGCGCGAGTACAACAACGCCTTCGAGGCAGCAGAGAAAGCCAGACATGCAACTCCCGTCTGACATCGATGTCGTCTGCGAGAAGGCCACGCGCATCTGGGGCCACCAGGCCCAAGAGGCTATGCTGGTTGGCGAGATCGGCGAGCTGCTCACCATGTTCGGTCGCCGAGCCCAACGCCGTGATACCCAGGAGCAGTGGATCGACGAGATCGCTGACGTCACCATGATGATCCATCAGCTGGCCATCATGCACGGCAAGGAAGCCGTGGAGGCGCGCATTGCTGTGAAGCTCGAGAAACTGAAGCTCCGATTGAAGAAGTACGAATGCCCCGAGTGCGCCGGATGCGGGGTGCACATGGATTGGGGCGTCGTCATGGACGAATGCAAGACTTGCCACGGAACCGGCCGCAACCCAGGAGTCTAATGTGAACGGAAAACAACTCTTCGCGAAACTCTGCGAATCTGCCAAGCAGCACGGCGATGACAGTGAACCCGACATGGAAGTCGGTGATCTGCAGGACTGCCTGCGTGAGGCCATCTCCTGCATCGAGTCCTGTGGCATGCTCGAGACCTATCGGCACGTCCTGGCCCAGACCGTCGGAGAAGAGCAGCTCGAGTTCGAGTGGCTCCTGCCCGACGAGGGCTACGTCATCGTCCCGGCCAACGACCAGAATGTTGCTGATCTGTTCTATGATCTGCGCCAGGCGGGCTTTGAGCTCGCAGCCGCCACGGTCCAGAACTCCGGCGACATCCCGGCGGAGGACTTCAAGAAAGGACTGAAGGAGATCGGCGTTCACCATCCGTCGCTGGCTCGGCGCTATCGCCAGCTCTTCGACGAGAACTATGTGAAAGGCAAGAATGACTGATCGACTGACCGTCGCTGCTGAAGTCAGGACGCCGGTGCTGCCACAGGCCATGAGCCAAAACGACCTCAATAAAGTGTGCAACCTCGTTAAGGGCTTGTGTGATCCTGCCTTCCTGAGTAACAGGGCCGATGGCAAAGATGTGGTCATCTCAGCAGAGGATCGCGAGTCTCTGCTCCGGCTCGTTGAGGAGGTCTGGAATGAGCGCCAGGCCCGAAGTGAGGTCTACGAACTCCTTGGCGTACGAGCCTCAGAGATCTTGGCGCTCCGTTCCCGTGTCAAGCAGCTCGAGGACGCCATCCGGGTGTCCATCGACTTCGACACCGGCGGCCATGCCTGGTGGGACGGCGAGGGTGAAGCGAAGATCGGAGCCGGCGGACACAAACTTCTCAAAGAAACCCTGGAGAAGGCATGACTGAAATCAAACGCTGGTGCCGGACCTGCAAGTATGCAGTCCAGAACCCTGTGGCTGAGAACCTGCTCTGTCAGAACCATCGGCTGCCGTGCATGAAGCTGGAGCCCAAGGACTTTGCCAACGGCGTCCCAGGGGTCAGCGCAGCCATGATCAGCGGCCGAGCCAGTTACCGCTATGATGGGCCGAAGTGCGCCCCGAACTATGCCTGGTGGGAGCCCAAAGCCACAGCAACTGAAAGACTGACATGACTAAGTTCAATGAAGCTCGTTGCCTCGCCGTCGACCCATTCGACGGCGACTTCGGCAGCCCGGGCGACAGAATCTTCCGCAACGTCATCGTGACGTCGCGGAAGGCGCTGACCTGCAGCTGCTGCAATCAACTCAGCGTACCTGGCACGCGTGTCCGGGTCATCGTCGCTCTCTTCGACGGTGACCTCCACCGCTATCGCTACTGCGCCGAATGCTGCTCTGCCATGGCCAAGTCCTGGACGGATCGTGGTAAGGCGTGGGAAGCACGCATCGCGATTAGGGAGGCATAATGCCCTTCTACCTCGACGTCGATACATTGAAGATCTACGAGGTCATCACCTATCCAAACCACACGGCAAACACTGAGACCGTTATCGGCGTCAGGGACGTCGGATCAGAGGGGGTTGGACCCCGCTGGTTCGCCGAATACAACCGTCTTGGCGAGACCCAGAAGGATGCGATCCGGCTTGCGAAGCCCTATCTGGAAGAGCAGGCCCGCCGGCTGTCAGAGGAAATCAAGACGCTCTCTCGGCAGCGCTACGCCATCGACGAGTACATTGATCAGATCGAACCATATAGGAATGAAACATGATGCCCAAGTCTTTAGCTCTTGGTCTCCTTGCTGACAAGAACAAGGAGATCAGAGAGATCATTTCGATGAAGACGAGCGCCATGGAGTCGCACATCCGGGCCAGGATCGTTATCCCCTTCTGTGACAAGTACGATCTCTCCTTCACCGCTGGTATGGGAACCTGGATGTTCCGCGACAGCCACGGGAAGCTCTTCGACCTGGGTGTGGATCGTCGGGAGCATCCCGACCGTCCACAGGACGGAAGCCCTGAAGCCGACGACGACAGGTGGTACATCGAACCGACGCAGGAAGACAAGGACATCAAAGAGATCCTCGATTTCCAGTTCGACTGCATGAACTGCAGCATCGGATCATTCATGCTCGACTACAACCCAAGGAGTCCACGATGAGCGACAACGCTCCCGCTGGCTACATCAACATGACGGCCCGGTCGATCAAAGACGCCATCGCGGCCGCCCAGACCAAGACCAAGCAGGAACACGAACAGTGGGTCGGCACGCTGGCCTCGAAGCTCCTCGCCTGGCGCCATTCTGCGAAGCCCACCAGAGGCTTCTGGCGCTGGCTCGACATGGCTACCGTGCCGAAGGACCCAGAGAAGCTGACCAAGTGGTATCGCGACCAGTGGTGCTACGTTCGACCCAAGATCGAGGGGATCGCGGACGAACCATCGCTGAGCTGGAAGTTCACCGACTGGGAGCGCCGGATGAAGAACGTCTCGGACGACACCATCGTGTTCATCGACATCGATGACGCGGCCATGCTGAAGAAGTACCAGGTATGACGTACGAAGAGGCCCTGGTCTATCTGACGCCAGAGGTTCGGGCCGCAATCCGGGCCGTGCCAGAGGCTGAACAGCACGAGGTACTTCTCAAGTTCTACCCGACCCTCGACGTCGAGAGCGTCGTTGTGCTACTGACGTGGCACGAGGTCTGGGGGAGCGAAGATGACGAGTTCTTGAAATGCGTGGAGACGGTATGCAAACCGACCCCGTGAAGGGCCAAACGGCCTGCAACCGCACGGCGTGCCAACGCGTCTTCGGCGACCGTGATCGGTTCTGGAACACCAGCACCCGTGCCTGGTACTGCCAGGGCTGCGCTGCGAAGATCAACCGCTCCTGCGTCGACTATGGCGATCCGATCATCTGCTTCCGCGAGTCCGAGGTGAAGAACCTGCCCGCGGACAAGCAACCATGAAGCCAGCAGTCCTCGGTGGTCCGGTCACCAAGAAGACCTATCGCACCATCATTCGTGGTCTGCCTGGTGGCTGGCGCCTGACGGCGATCAAGCGTCTGCCGAACAAGGCCAACGACCTCCTGGTTTGCTTCGCTGGCGAGCACTATCGCATTTCGATAGGCCGCTACGCGCTCCAACAGAAGTTCGATGCCATGAATCGGGTCTGGAATAAATACCAGCTCGAGATGGCCACGCTCAGCGCGAGCTTCTACATCCGCATGAAGATGGGCGAGCGGAGCTTCTTCGAGAAGATCCTGCCGATGCGCTATACCGACCCAGCAAAGCAGGCAGCCAAAGATCGTGAAGAAGCCCAGCGTGACGCTGCCGTCAAGAAAGCGAAACGCGAGTTCGACATCGAGATGAAACGTCTCGAAGCTGAAATGCACACGCACCAGGTCAAGACGATCACCCGTTGGTCCCAACTCGGAGTTTGTCTTTCATGACTCTTCCAACTGGCTGGAATCAGGATCAGATCATCGGTGTCGCTATTGGTGAAGCTATGGTCAACAGCCTGATCCGTCTCGAAATCGGCAGCGACACGGCGCGGCAGGCCGCGTTGGATGTCGTCGATTATTATCTTCGACACGCTAACGAAGTCGATGAAGTCGAGATGTTCGACGACTTGAAACTGCTCATGAAGAAAGCCTCGACCCTACTGGATGACAAGTGAGCGGTCCCATGATCCTCCCTTTCAGCGACGAGACGCCGCAGCTGACGCTCGTCCCTGTCGAGGCCCATGGCGGAACTCGCTTCAAAGACTGGTACGAACTGCAACTCGGGAACCTCGTCATCTGCCACATTCAATGTTGGTCGGACGACGATGAATCCGTCGTGTGGGAACTGCGTTACCCCGGTCCCGACAGCTTCATCGTCGCGGACTCGCCCGGATGCACTGACCCGGTGAGCGCGGCCCACTGGTTCTTCCTCAACAAGATCAAAGGACTCTAATGGCTACGATGCCTGATTTCACGGTCACCCCGGATGAGCAGAAGCTCATCGACCAGATCGCCGACGCGATCCTGCAGATCTCGGTCGAGCACGATGTCCCGTACACCAAGATGGAAATCGTGATGGACCTGACGTCTTGCCACTGCAACGGCACGCCGCTGCGCTTGCAGGACTTCCTCAATGCGGCCACCAAGCGCCAGGCCGATTTCGTCCATGATGCCTTCGGCATCCGTCGCTACATCAGCCGCACCACCGGCAAGCTCAGCGCGCCGTTCCAGCCCAGGTTCGCCAAGTGAAGGGCCTCTTCCCACGCGAGGATTACAGGATTGGCCGGCGGGCCTACGTCAAGAGCAAGAAGAAAGCAGGCTACATCATTTCGGTGGCCGGCGACTTCTCCACCGTGATCGTCCGTTTCGATGACGGGGACGAGGATTGGCTGACGGCGATCGAGAACGTCCTCCTCGGCGGCAGCAGCAACGGCATCCACGACGGCCTGACCTTCGGGTTCGGCAAACTCGACGGCCACGGCTACTGGGAGATCCCCGACTACGGCAAGGCCCGTGAGATGGAAATCGAGCACAGGCTGCCGATCAACTCTTACTGGCCATTCCAGAACGTCGTTCCTCCCGTTGATGCCACTGTCCTCGCCAGCGATCAGCTGAACGCCACGCGCATGTGGTTCATCAAGTACCGCGGCTGCCTCACGGCCGAGACCCACATCGAATACGACACACAGCTCGAGAACCTGCTCGCCCACGTCTCCAAGATGCGGACCATGGAGATCCTGCTGAAGGCCGCCCACGAGTTCATGACCGGCGAATGGGAGCCCGATGACGTCGATCGTGCCAAGTTCGTCCGTCGCCTGGCTGAGTTCGATGTCTGACGTCACGGCTCCTCCTCTGCCACCGGACCAGCCCAACAGCGACCCGGTGCAGCTGATCCAAGACATCATCAACCTCATGGAAGGGCACGACCCCTACCGTGAGTTGGATGCTCACATGCGGCGCCGTTGCATGGAAGCTGTCTATCGGCTCGCCGGGCAGACGCTGCCTCCGATCCCGAGCGACCCGGAGAAGGACAAGCTGGCCTGGGCCTACTTCAACGAACCAGCTGTTCAGGCCCACATGCGCGGCGGCGGTACCTACGCCGACATCATCGACTACCTGGCTCGCGAGCTGCACAACAAGCACGAACAGATCCGCAAGATCTACGAAACACGTCCACTTCCTTTCGTCATCGAAAGATTCCCCAATGGCTGAAGCCACTGCGTCCATCGAGGGCGTCGCCCTCACGTCCGTCACCATCAACGCTGCGAGCCCCGACGTTATCGGCTCGCTGATGAAGCGCGTCACCGAAGAGGTGATGAAGCTGATCCCCGAAGACGCCATCGCCAAGATCGCCTCCGAAGTCCTGTCGCAGGGCAAGGTCGTCACCGAGCGAGCCCGGAACTCCTGGGCAGGCGACCGCGAGACCGTCCGCAGGGAATACAACCTGTCGGACGACGCGAAGGACAAGTTCGTGAAGCTCGTCGAGACCTCGATCTCCAAGCAGGTCAACGAATACTTCGACGACGCCGAGGTGAAGAAGCTGATCGCGGAAGCCGTCCGCATCGGTGTGCAGCACGGCATCGAGGCCATCCCGGCCTACGCGGCCAAGCGCACGGCCGAGCGCCTCGGCGACGCCGTCCTGAAGTACGACAACGAGCCGTTCATCCAGAACCAGATCCAGGGTCTGGCGTCTTCCTTGATGAAGACCCAGCAGGCGCTCATGGCCCGCAACCAGATCACCAACGGCGACGTCTGACATGGGACTGTTCGCCTGGATCAAGAAGCTCCGCCGGGCAGTCGACCAGGCGGACGCCACCCAAAGCCTCGCCCAGGCCGCCCTGCACGAGGCTGAAGCCGTCAGTGCGCTCGTTCGCGAGCGCACCACGGCCCACGTCGATTACTATCCGGTCGGCGATGCCTCGCACGTCGTCCTCATCGGCCACTACTGCGGCCGGGATTTCGTCCAGACCTACCGGATCCACCCGCACAACTTCGGAGACCTCGTGCATCACCTGCGTGAGCTTGAGAAGCACGCCGTCGTCCAGACCGTCGACGCTCCGCCGGTCTGCCGCGCTGTCCTCGAAAGGGAACTGCGTGACCTCTGAATACGGGGAGTCACCGGCAGCGAAGGCGCTGCCGGACGCTCGGCTCTTGGCCGATCTCGAGAGCGCCAATGAAACGCTGCGGAAACGCAGCCTCATTGTCGACGCCGAGCTGATGGAGCGACTGCGGGAGAATGTCGAAAAGACCTGCGGCATGTCGAAGGAGCTGCAAGAAGTCACCTTGGCGTCTTCTATCGCCCAACTTCGGCTGATCGAGCACAGCTGTCACGAAGCCCTGAAGCCTTACCTGGGCAGCGTTCACGAACACGACGCTGAGCGCTACCAGCAGATGGTCCATGCTCTCGCCCAGCAGTGCATCTCACGCGGCATTGCGCCGCCGACCGTGCGCTTCCATGTCACCAAGACCAACCGGTCGCGGAGCTGGAAGCAGAACGTGAAGAAAGGACAAGAGGCCGAACGTCAGGCCAAGCGTTGGCCGACGTGGCATCGTCGATACAAGAAGTGGATGCGCGTTGCTGCCAAGTGCGGCGTCTGCGTCTGGGGAGAGAGCACCGTGACTCCCACCGCTCCCCTGAACGTAATCGAGCTCAGCTTCACCCTCGACGCCAACGGCGTCACGTTCGATACCCCGGAGAAGACATGACCCTGAAGGAAGAACTGATCGGCTCCTACGGCATCTGGGGCGAACACCCCGATCACCTGGTTGCTGATTGGAAGTACGAAGTCGCCAACTGCGACACCCGCCTGGGTTACTGGGACTGGGTCGTCCACCGCATGGAGAATGACTAATGTCTGAGAACAAGGCGGACTACGACGTCTCGTACCACTGGACCCGCGGGCAGAACACGGGCTGGACCACGGTCGGCCACGCGTTCATCAACTCCAAAGGTCGCATCAAGATCTACTTCCATGCCAACCCGGTCCCCGGGTTGGCGACTGCACCTGGCGAGTTCATGCTCTTCCCTAAGAGCAAGCCCGTCCAAGAGACTGCTGCAGCCCAGACGGAACCGGAATGAGCCTGCGCTGTTTCATCCTCGGACATTGCTGGCCGGAGTACCCTCCGGCCCAGCGGACGCACGAAGGCATGGACGAGTGCGGTGAGATGGATAACGACGTCTACACCTATCGCTGTGAATGCGAGCGGTGCGGCAAGGTCGAGTATTTCGTCACTGATGCCGTCCCCTTCCAGCTGCCCTGGAACTGCAGGACCCACTACGGCAAGTTCCTACGCAAAGCCACGGCGGACGAGATCGCTCAGTTCGATCTGCATGTCCACGACCGTGTGACCGGAGGGGTCTTTACCCCGACGCCCAAGAACTTCGCTGGTATCTCTTCTCCTACCTATGGAACACGATGATCAATCTCGCCGGACGTCCCATCGAACACAACGACAGGCAGATCGCCAACGAACTAGCGCGCTGCGGAATCGACATCATCTGCAACCACGACTGCGGTAAATCCGAAGTGCAGACCACCAAGGCCGGTGTATTGGTAACGGCGACTAACGGAAAGGCAAAGTTCACACGCGCCTGGAACTACTGGGTCGTCGAGTGTCAGGTTCCGATCGGTTTAGCTCGTGCCATGTACGCCAACCCGGTCGGCAAGACCGACATCCGTGTGGGCGGCCACTGCGGCTGCCCCTCACCTGATTCGTACGGCTGCCGCTGGTACGACCCGGACACGGGAAAGAAGTACATCCGCACGGCTGAACGCATGCAATGCGAAGGGTACCTGGGCACAGGTACCAAGATGGAAGAGGTGGCGCGCAAGATTCTCGACGAACATTTATTCCATGACAATCCGGCTTCGATCGGTGCCGTCGGTACGGTCGACAGCTACCACATCGACACCGAACTCGGTCTCTACATTTTCGTGCTCTACATGCGCGGCGCGCTGTACGGGGATGTCTGATGCAGATCGAGTTCTCGATGTTCTGGCATGAAGGCTCCGTCAGCCTTCACAGCCGCGATCCAAACTTCAAGACCGGGACAGACGTTCTGACCTATTCAAACTCTGTCATCCCCGTCATACCGGAGAAGGGTTCAGCCATTGAGCTGACCGACTTCGAGTACGCATACGTTGGCGCGATTGGTAAGAAGACCCTCGTTATCGACCACGGTATCGTGACGCTCAAAGTGAGCGTCGTCGAATGCCGTCGGCGAAAGGCCAAACCGTGCACCTCCGACTGATCGATCCCCATCACCGTGTATCCCGCCTACTGCACCGCACCACGCGGGGCAGCGAACTGATCTACCTCGATCTACGCTTCGGCTTCCGCGGTGAGATCTTCTGCGAAGGTGGGGACGGAGAAGGGCACAACTTCTTCGAGGTCCGATGCCGGAGCACTCGTGAGCCCTATCGTTGGGACGCTGCGAACGAGAAGTTCCTGATTCAAGTCCAATGGCCGGCACGGGCTTTACGTCGCCTGCTGACCAGCTGGAGCAAGGGCACGCTCATCGCGTTGCTCGCTCCCATCGACGTCTGGACTCCCTCATCGTCCAAGTCCTGGACCAGCCTCGCGGACCACGATGAAGATCCGAACCCCTGACTGCGAGTGCATCATCTGCCAGGACAATGGCGAGCCGATCATCAAGGCCGTCGATCGTCGTGGCACCTATTTCGCCATCAAGCGCATGCGTCAGTTCATCGACGCTAAGATCGCAGAGGACAAAGAACGTGAAACCAACGCTCAACCGAAAGCCTAATGCCATGAAGAAGACTTCCGTTTCTGCTCTCGAGACCACCAAGCC
>JBAZTO010000002.1:0-133010 GCA_041661865.1 Phycisphaerae bacterium
TGTCATGCCGATGGCCTTTCTAATTGCCTATAAGAGGTCTGGTAACTACTTATATAGCAAATAGTTAGGACATCGGCAACTTATTTATGGGCAAACTGCGTGAAATATGCGGGCTAGATGCGTTCCATCCCGATCATCTTCATGTTGCTTGTTTTCACGCGAATGGCTAATCTGCTCACCCGCGTGGCCAATGCGGTTCTTAGGCACGGTTCTTAGCCGCATCGCGGCGTCTTTCGTAGCCCCGTGCGGGAGCACGGGGTAAGATAGCGAACTGGGCCAGAGCCCCATCGGGGCGTCTTGGGGTAAACGCTGGGAGAAACCCGGACGAACATGTTGCCGTGATGCCCCCCGCGCATTCATTCAGCACAAATAGTTGCTGCCAAGGGGTGGGCTGGCGTGATATATTTGTTCTGCTCGGCCGGTTCGTCCCGGCGGGCCAAGTTTTCCCAGCCGTGAACGGAGAGCTTTTCGAGGAACTTTCCAGGGAACAGCGTGTCAGAACGGGCGTCCAAGATAGTGGCGACGGATCGGCCGGGCGGCGTGCCCGCCTCGGCGGCGCGTCCCACAATTGCCTTCGACGACCTGGCCCTGGTCGAGCGGTGCCGCAAGGGCGACATGCAGGCCTTCGGAATGCTGGTGGCCAAGTATCAGGATCGCCTGCTCAACCTGGTCGGCCGGGTGTGCGGGCGCTGGGCCGAGGCCGAGGATCTGGCCCAGGAGGCCTTCCTCAAGGCCCTGGAGAAACTGGGCACCTTTCGCGGGCAGAGCCAGTTCTACACCTGGTTGTTCCGGATCGCGGCCAACCTGGCCCTCTCGCACCGCCGGCATGTCGAGCGGATCAATTTCCGCTCGGTCAATGACGGTGACGAGGCCGTCGGCGGCCAGGCCGCCGGACTGTCGGCCATGCTGGCCCAGCGTCGGCATCCTTCGCCGGAGGCTGCGGCCATGACCGCGGAGACCAGCACGCGGGTGGCGGCGGAGTTGGAAGACCTGGAAGAGCAGATGCGGATGATTATCATCCTCCGCGACATCGAGGACATGAGTTACGAGGAAATCGCGCAGGTGCTGGACGTGCCGGCCGGCACGGTCAAGAGCCGGCTCCACCGGGCCCGCTGCCTGCTGAAGGACAAACTGTCGGACCTGGTTTGATCGATGGACGACGAGAACAAAATACCCGAGGAGTTGTCCGCCTACCTGGACGGCGAGCTTTCGCCCGAGCAGGCCGGCGCGCTGGAGGCCCGGCTGGAGCGCGACGCGAGCCTGGCTGCGGCGCTGGCGGGCCTGCGCAAGACGCGGGAACTTCTCCACTCGCTGCCGCGCCTGAAGGCCGACGAGGATTTCGCCTCGGCGGTGCTGGAGAAGGCTGAGCGGCAGAATCTGATCGGCCGCTCCCAGCACAGCGGCGCGAAGTGGCTGTTCAGTTGGACCTCGCTGGCCGCGGCGGCCGTCATGCTGGCGGCGGCGACTGCCGGCCTGATCGTGATCTTGCAGCTTTCTCGCACCGAGAGCTTCGAGGAGCGGATGGCCCGCAAGGGCGCTTCGACCCAGTTGAGCATCCCCACGGCGCAGGCGGCGGCCCCCAAGCCGGAGGTCGAGAGTGACAAGCCGCCCGGGCCCGAGCTGGCCATGTGGAAGGCCACCGAACAGGATCGGCCCGTGTTCAGCAACGCCACGACCCCGCTCTATGATGGGGCCAAGGACCAGAGCTCCCATCCAGCGCGACCTGAGGCAAGTCAACGGGCCAAGAGCCTCGCGGGCGGATCTTCACCGGCGGCTGAGGGCTTGGCTGAACTTCATGCCGACGAGAAGCTCGCCCAGCAGGCCCCCGCCAGCGGCCCCACCTCGGCCCCCTCGGGACAATCCCAATCGCTGGCCATGCAGCGAATCCTCACCAGGCTGGGGCTGGGTAGGATAATGCAGCAGCAGGCCAGCCAGCCCGTCACCCGGCAGGATACTCCGCGCGAGGCGGCGGCGCCGGCCAACAGGCAACCCAAGTAGGCCCGCCGCGGGCGCCCACAGCCACCTCCCGGCCGGGCAGACCTATCCACCCGGCAGTTTAATGTTGAACAGGCGGCTGGGGCGTTATAATGGCCGTTTTCGTACTCCATTGGATCCCATGAACAACATTGACTGACCGCCAACGCCGACGCGGCTTGCAAAATGACAGATACCGTCGATGACAGACTGGTGGCCTTGCTGTCCCCTTACGCCGCCTGTGCCGAGGAGGATCTGCGTCTTTGGCTCATCGAGCCGGGCGTGCCGTCCACCCTGGCTGAGGCGATGCGGTACTGCGTCCTCTCGGGCGGCAAGCGGCTCAGGCCGGCCCTGGTCCTGATGGCCGCGCAGGCCCTGGGCGCGGATGCGCGGGATGAACTGCCCCGCCGGGCCGCCGTGGCCATCGAGATGGTCCACTGCTACAGCCTGGTGCATGACGACCTGCCGGCGATGGACGACGACAAGCTTCGCCGCGGCCTGCCCACGGCGCATGTGAAGTTCGGCCAGGCTATGGCGATCCTGGCCGGCGACGCGCTGCTGACGCGGGCCTTCGGCGTGTTGGCCGAGGCGGACTCGGGCCCGACGGCCCTGTTGTGCGGCGAGTTGGCGGGCGCCGCGGGCCCATCGGGCATGATCGCCGGGCAGGTGGCCGATATGGACCTCTGCCCCCTGCCGGCGGGGCTGGAAGGCCTGGAGTACATCCACCTGCGCAAGACCGCGGCGCTGATTCGCTCGGCGGTGCGGATGGGCGCGCTGGCCGCCGGCGCCGACGCGGCCACGCTCTCGGCCCTGAGCAATTACGGGCGATCGCTGGGGCTGGCCTTCCAGCTCATTGACGATCTGCTGGACGTGCTGGGCGAGTCGCAGAAAATGGGCAAGGCCACCGGCAAGGACGCCCAGGCCGGCAAGAAGACGCATGCGGCGCAGATCGGCCTGGACGGAGCCCGGCAACTTGGCGAGCGACTGACCTCCGCGGCCCGGTCGGCGCTGGAGCCGCTGGGGCCCTCGCTCCAGCCCCTGCGGCTGCTGGCGCAGTTGCTGGCAGAGCGCACGCACTAGCCGTCGGTTTTTGAACTGCGGTACGATACGATTGTGTGAGTAAGGATTAAGATGACACCCGAAGACAGATTGCTCGACCGCATCACCAACCCCCACCAGCTTCGGCGGCTGGAAGAGGGCGATCTCAAGCGTCTGGCCCAGGAGCTGCGGGAACTGATCGTGGAGGTGGTCTCCAAGCGCGGCGGACACCTGGCCAGCAACTTGGGCATCGCCGAGCTGACCATCGCGCTGCACTACGTCTTTGACTTCTCTGCCGACCGCCTGCTGTGGGACGTGGGGCATCAGTGTTATGCCCACAAGATCCTCACCGGCCGGGCTGAGCAGTTCAACTCCCTCCGCCAGGCCGACGGGTTGAGCGGTTTTCCCGCTCCCAGCGAAAGCCCCTACGACCTCTTTGCCACCGGCCACGCCGGAACGGCCATCTCGACGGCGGCGGGCCTGGCCCTGGCCGACCAGGCCTGCGGACGCGACAGCCGGACGGTCGCCGTCGTCGGCGACGGCAGCATCGTCAACGGCCTGTCGCTGGAGGGCCTGAACAACTCCTCCCTGCTCAAGCGCCAGTTCTTAATCATCCTCAACGACAATTCCATGGCCATCGATCGCACACATGGAGCGATGGCCGGCGTACTCGACCGCATCCGCACCAGCAACACCTACGGCGACATCCGCCAGTCCACCGAGCAACTGCTTCAGCGCCTGCCCCTGGGCGAGGAGATCAACGAGGCCCTGCGGAGCCTCAAGGCCGGGCTCAAGACCACCCTCCACGGCGGCAAGGTTTTCGAGGCCCTGGGCTTTGAGTACTTCGGCCCCGTCGACGGGCACGATATCCACAGCCTCATCGGCATCCTGCGGCGTCTGGCGCGGCTGAACAGGCCCGCACTGCTGCACGTGCACACGCAGAAAGGCCGGGGCTGCCAGTACGCCGTCGAGGATCCCTGCCGCTTCCACAGTCCCTCGGCCTACACGGTCCAGGGCGGCAAGGCGATCTTCCCCACCCGCCCGCGGCCGACGTGGACGGCGGTCTTCGGCAAGGCGCTGGTGGAGGCGGGCAAGCGAAACGAAAAAGTCGTGGCCATCACGGCTGCCATGCCCGACGGCACGGGCCTGGACAAGTTCCGCGCCGCCTTCCCCGAGCGGCACTTCGATGTCGGGATCAGCGAAGGCCACGCGCTGGCGATGGCAGCGGGCCTGGCCAGGGGCGGCCTGCGCCCGGTGGTGGCGATCTATTCCACCTTCATGCAGCGGGCCATGGACCAGGTCTTCCAGGAACTTTCGCTCCAGAACCTCCCCGTGGTTCTGTGCATGGACCGCGCCGGACTGGTCGGCAGCGACGGCGCCGTGCATCACGGCTTCCTGGATGTCGCATTCCTGCGCTCGCTGCCGAACATGGTTCTGATGGCCCCCGCCGACGCCGCGGAGATGTCGGCGGCGATGGACTTCGCCCTGACGCTGGAATGCCCCTCGGCCATCCGCTACCCGCGCGACGAGGTGGCCGGCGACCTGGCGGAAGATTGCCCGCCGTTCGTGCTGGGCAAGGCCAGCCTGGTCCGGCCCGGCAACGATGCCACCATCCTGGCCTACGGCACGATGACCGAAGTGGCGCTGGAAGCCGCCGACGCGCTGCAGCGAGACGACGGTCTGGCGGTGGCGGTGGTCAACGCACGCTTCGCCAAGCCGCTGGACGCGGGATTGATTACCGGCCTGATCGCCTCGGGCAAGCCGCTCATCGTCGTCGAAGACCACGCCATTATCGGCGGCTTCGGCTCGTCAGTGCTGGAGTTGGCCAGTGCCGCGCGACTGGATGCCTCGCACGTTCGCCTGATGGGTCTGCCCGACCGTTTCATTGCGCATGCCACCCGTCAGGAGCAATTGGCCGAGGTCGGCCTGGATGCCGCACACGTCGCCGCGGTCGTCAAGGAATGTGTCGCCGCGCCGGCGGATTGAGGCCGCAACAGCGGTTCAGGGCCTGCTGCTGTCGCTGGGTGGTGAGACGACTTCGGTGCAATCCAGGAAGCCGTTGCGGAAAGGCAGTTCGCCGATCTTCCCCACGCGGCGATTCTTTTCCGCCCCGTCAGGATACAGCAGCAGCGTGGTGGGCACGTCCTGGATGCGGTACTTCCGGGCCACCGGATCGTTTGTCCCGCGCAGGCCCACGTGAACGGTCAGGAAGTTGCCTTCCGTCAGTGCCTTGGTGTTCTTGGGGAACGTGTTGCGGACCATGTCGCGCCCGATCTCGCTGGGCGGAATGCTGTCGAAGAGGACCACCAACGAACGATTCTCCTTGCCGGCCTGGGCCAGGGTGGCGTCGAGGTTCTGGTTCCAGCTCTTCAGCATCGGGTCGCTCCGCTGAAGCATGTAGACCAGGAAGATCGCGCCCAACACCAAGGCCAGGAAGATCAGTTTCGCGCGATGGTCTTGCGGCTTGGCCGGAGGTTGCTGCGTCGGGTTCTGGTCGCTCATCATGGCCGATTTCTCTCCCTGGGTTTCTACGTACTGTATCGGCATGTGGCGGGGCAATCCATCAGGCCCGCAGCGCGGCAATCACTGGCTCGTCGAAGAGGTCGGAACCTTGCCGGCCTTGGCCAGGACCTCGTACCACATGTCGCCCATGAACGCCATCCGGTCAGCCTTGGGATGGGCTGGATCCTGACCATACCAATAATCCCGGTCATGGGAGAAAGCCTCAAAAAAGTTCGGGCCCTTCGACAGGCCTCGGGCGGCGATCAACTGTTCGACCCGGCCGCAATAGGCTGTGAGACATTCCTTGGCGCCCGGCCAGTAGTCGAACGATGGGCGGGCGATGAAGATATCCGCAGGCGCAGCATGGTAATCCTTCACGAGGATGTCCACGATGGCCGCGAGATTTCGTCCGAAATCCTCGGGGCTGACCTTGGCACGCTCGTCGTTGACGCCCAGGTGGATCAGCCACAGCGTCGGGGCCAATTGCCGCATCCGCTGCTGCCAGTTCAGGTCGCTCTTCATCAATTCCAGGTACTGGCCGGTCGTGATGCCGCCCCAACCCTCGTTGGCGATGAACACCGGCTGCCCCCACGCCAGCGAGAGCAGGTCGTTGAGGCGGGGCATCCAACTGGCGAAGGTGTTGACCGACGGCAGATGAATGTGCGTCGTCGGGGCATACTGCGGGAAGTTGCGGCGATCCCTGGACCCTGCCTCGGCGGGGAAGTCCCAGGCTGACAGATTGGCCCCCTCGGGTTTCATGAAGGCGGCGCTGAAGTAGCCCTCGGTGAGGCTGTCGCCGAGGGCGGCGATGACGGCGCCCACGCCGATCCGCCGATAGACCTTTTTTCCCATCTCCTTGCCGGCAGAGTCAAAGGCGACCGCGGTCAAGTCGTACTCCCCGCCCTCCAGGCCGGCAAAGCGGACGGCCGGGGCGGCGGGTGTCAGCGTCTTGGCGCCAAGGGACCCCTTGGGCCCCGACAAGGTCGCGACGATCCGGGCCAAACCGGCCAAGCCTGAGCCGGCGAAGTCGGCAGAGATTTCCAGATCGCGCGACGACTGAATATACGGTAGCGTGTAGAAGCCTTTGACGTCCTTGACCGTCAGGAAAAGCACACCCGCCTCCAGGTCCGGCCGAAGCGTTCCTCGCCCGATCCGCAGGAGCATCCCCTGCTCCGACGGCTGGGTGGCAGGGTCCAGCGAGATGACCGGCGGGCTCTGGGGAAAGGAGGTGGCAGCGGGAGAAGTTGATGCGGCAAGACTCTGGCCCAAGGTCAGCTTGGCAATAATGGCTGCCGCCGCCGCGGAGGCCAGCTTGATCAGGTCACGTCGGGACATGGCGCTCATGGGAAGACCTCGCGTGTTTGCATGAACTGTCATGCCTGGGTCGTAAATCCTAGCGCCGTCTCAGCCGCCGGGCAAGATGCGGTACAGAGGCGGCTGGGTGTTGGTGACGGCGTAGTAGATGGCGCCGATGGCCATGAAGATCAGCCCGCCCAGCAGGTCGCCGGCGATCACGCCGATCATGAAGATCTTTCCGGTTCGATAGGCCGGCGCCCCGCCCAGGCCCGCAACGGCAGTTTTGACCATCCAGCCCAGCAGGAAGGAGGGCGCAAACTGGGCGGTGGCCCACGTCCCCATGACGATGAAGATGAGCGGGTGCAGCGGCCACCAGGAAGCCCGCAGACGGAGCAGGCTGAAAAGGCAGACTGCCGCGAAGCCCGCGCCGGCCCAGCCCAGGAACGCGGGGTTGGGCGACATGTGCGTAATGCGTTGCACGGGCGAGAGGGCCTTGGACTCTTCGAGCAGGTTGGACAGGGACAGCTTGCGTATTTCCTGGCTGGCGGCGTCGAAAGGCATCTTGGGCGCCCCTATTGTCGGCCAGCTTTCGCCGTTGACGGTGCCGTAGTTGTAGTCGGCCCACAGGGCCACCGGCACCGCCACCGCGATGGCCAGCGCCAAGGCGCCGGCGGTTGCCCAGCCGATGCGGGCGGGACGGACCTTCATGTCGTCGCACAGGCGGAAGCCGTTGACCAGGAAGGGCATGAGGCTCTCGTGAGGGCCCATCGTGGTTATCAGCGCCAGCATGCCCAGGATGAGAATGCCCGCGGGCCCCAGGGCCTCGATGCCCAGAAGGGCCAGGATCACGCCCGTGGGCTGCCAGGCCACCCCAGCCAGGATCAACCCGCCTTCGGCGTTCATCCGCGAGATGATCAGGTAGATCATCAGCGTCAGGGCCACCACCGGCAGAGCCAGTGTCCAGTCCAGGCCCAGACGTACCAGGATGGCGACGACGCCGGCCACGCACAACAAGAGGATTCGGCAGGCCCAGACAGCATAGGGGTAGACCTGGTCGCCCCCTTTGCCGCCGATCAGCGCGCGGCGAAGAATTTGCCAGTAGTACCGCCGGCCGATGTAGGCCAGCATCAGGACAAAGGCCAGCCCGCTGCCAAACCGCTGCCAGTCGAAGCTGCCGCCGTGGAGCTGGTCGGAGTTAAAGGAGACATTGTTCTGCACGCAGATGATGGCGGCGGCGATGAAGATTACCTGCGAGATGGCCAGGCTCAGGCCTATATCCGAGGCCAGGAAGAACACGAACGCCACAGCCGTCGGGAAAATGGCGGGCTTGAGCGTCACATACGACCAGGGAACCTTGTGAAGCACGCTGTACTGTTCGCCCAGAGGCCCCAGGTCAAACGACAGGGGAATCTCGACACTGTTGGGATACCACACGGCGATGCCGTTGACGATCCGTATGGCCAGCACAATGCCCAGACCCAGCCAGAACATCCTGTTGCGCAGGATTCCGCGCGAGGACTCCTCCCCCAGGATTGAGGCGGTGAAGTCCACCACTGGGTATCGCAGGCGCTCGTGGTAGGCCCACTGGCGATGCACGATCAGGGCCAGGCAGATGGACGCGACGCCCAGCAGGAAGATGATCGGCAGCCAGGTCAGCAGCGGCGCCTGCCAGAGATCCCACGGCACCTGGTCGACGCTGATGGGCTGGCCCGGCGAGCCCCTGCCGACATAGAAACCGTCAGCCACCCGCTCGTTGTATTGCCCGCCACCCGGCAGCATCGAGGGCGGCAGGTAATCCATCACGCCGGTCTTCTTCCAGCCGACTTCCTTGGGCATGAATGTCGCCGGCATGCCCAGCGCGCGGGTGAAAAACCGCATCATGCCGCTGCCGGGGATGGTGCAGCCGGCGAACATGAGGGTCACGACCACTGCCAGCTCCGCCGGCCGAAATCGCAGACTCCTGCCCAGGGCGGCCAGCAGCGGGTTGATCAGGATCACCGCCAGCAACAACGGCCCAAACACGATGATCGGAAAGTGATTGCCCACGACCTGGTTGAGCCTGAAGACATGGTCGTTGAAGTAGCCGCCGGCGGCGATGAAGATCGCCCCGGCAAGACCCAGAATGATGGCGCGTAATGTCATGGGCAGGCGATCCTACAATAAATCGCACACGATGAGAAGCCTGTCGGGAAATTGGGATGCCGCGACCTTCGATTGGTCTAAACTCCCCGAAGAGATATGGCGATCTAACCTTAATGAGCAACGCCCCCATGGAACCGGTGAAACAGACTGCATCCCAGCCGACTCCGCCTCCCCTGCCCGGCGACACCGGGCAATCGCCGCTGAGTGAGAGCCATTTCTCCCAGATTCGCCAGGCCCTGGCGGCGCGGCAAGGGGCCCGGAAGACCTATCGCGTCGCCCATTCTTCCGCCGTGATCACACTGGTGATCGGCGTCCTGGCCGTCGTGTCCTCCGTGGCATCGTGGAGCCTGTTCAACCTGACCGTCTCGCTGGCCGTCTGCGCGGTGGGGGCTGTGGAATATCACGGTGCCAAGCGCGTCCGACGCTCCGATGCCTTGGCCACCCGGCTGCTGGGATTCAACCAACTCGCATTCCTGGCCGTCATTATCGTCTACTGCATCGTCCAGATGTTCAGCAAGGACATGCAACTGTCGCCGGAGTTCCGAGACGCCCTGGCGCAGCTTCCCGGCAAGGACCGCGGCATCAACGATATGGTCGGAAAGCTCGCCTTCGTCGTCTATGGGTTGGTCATCGTGCTGAGCATCGGCTTTCAGGGAGGCATGTCCCTGTACTACTTCACCCGCGGCAAGTCTATCGCCGCAGCCAATCAGACCACCGCCGCCTGGATCAGCCGCCTGCTGACGCTGATGGACCAATCAACCTGATCGTAACGGGTAGCCGTTGGACAGGCCGATTGTGCATCTGACTGTTACCTTGATGTCTATAAGAAGTTATGTGTCCGGTCGTCACCTTCATCCCTCCAAAAAACCTACGATGGGTAGATCTTGGGTACTCCCAACGACACCTGCCGCGCGGACTTTTCTGTTTATTTCCGATTTTTGCGATCAAGGCTAAAGGATTTCCGGGCAATGGCCGATCAGATACGTGGATGTGAGTATCGCACAAGTCATTGGGTCGGGGTAGGGTCGAAAGCAGAAGGGTTGGTTTAAATGAAACCTCAATGTCCTCGCGCGTTAATCGTGGATGATGAACCCGCTGTTTGCGAACTGATCGCCGCTGGGCTTTCGGGGCACAAGTTTAACTGTTTCATTGAGACGATCTCGCCGAAGGCGGCTCGCCTGTTGAGCGAGCAACCTTTCGACCTATTGATCGCCGACATTGCCATGCCCGATATGACCGGTCTGGATCTGCTGGCCATCGCCCGGCGGGAGCGGCCTCACTGTCGCGTCATCCTGACCACCGGGGCGCCCAAGCGGGAATACCTGGCCCAGGCCCTGATGCTCGGCGCCTACGACTACGTGGAAAAACCCTTCGACGTGGATAAGCTGCGCGAAGTGGCAGTCACGGCGATCGAGAACCCCGAGCAGCTTCCCCGCCTGCCTTCGCGGGCGGCCGACGCCCTGCACCTGGATTCGCAGGCCAAGCAGGCGTCCTTCGATGGCGTCCGCGCGCTGGCGCGGGCCGTCGAGGCCAAGGATCCCTACACCCGGTGGCACAGCGAGCAGGTGGCCTATTACGCCGGCTTGTTCGCCGAAATCCTGAAGCTGCCCCCCTCCACCATCGAGTCGATCCGCGTCAGTTCGCTGCTGCACGACATCGGCAAGATCGGCGTGCCCGACAGCATCCTGACCAAGGCCGGGCGGCTGGACGGGGCGGAGATGGAGCACATTCGCCGCCACCCCAACCTGGGGGCCGAGATCCTCTCCAAGATCACCCTGTTCAATCGGGAAGCCCAGCTTGTCCGCTCCCACCATGAGAATTGGGACGGCTCGGGCTATCCTTCCGGCTTGAGCGGCGAGGAGATCCCGCTGGGGGCCCGCATTATCCAGATTTCCGACTGCATGGATGCAATGTTGATGAACCGCACCTACAAGAACGCCTATCCACCCGAGAAGATGATGGGCGAACTGGTCCGCTGCGCCGGCTCGATGTTCGACCCGAAGATCGCGGCGATGGCCCTGGAGTGGTCCCGCTCCAACCCCGACAAGTTGATTACTCCCACCAACGCGCTGGCCGGCTCAACCGCTCGAAATTGACCGGGTGAGGATAGACGGGCCTGGGGGTGGGTAGTCTTGCCCGATATCACAGGGGCTGTCGGCTGGCCCCATCGATGCGGATTGATTCCCGATTTCCTTGACTCGGATTTGTGGCGGGACTATACTTCGTCAGTTGGCGAAGTGTAGGAGCGAACCGCATGCACAAGATCCTGGCAGTGACCAAGGCACTGGCCGATGCGAGCCGGGCAAGGAAGTAACCGCAACTGCTTTGTCATAACGTTCATCCGCCTGTCGAAACTTTGCCATTGAACTGTTGGGCCGCACTATCGTATAATTCGTTTGTTCACGAAGTATAGGAGTTCACAATGAAGAACGTTTTGGCCATCGCCAAGGCCCTGGCTGACAGCAACCGGACACGGGTGCTGATGTTCCTACGCGGCGGGGAGCTATGCGTCTGCCAGATCATGAAGATGCTGGGGCTGGCCCCCTCAACCGTCTCAACTCACCTCAATGTCCTGCATCGTGCAGGTTTGCTGGAGTCGCGAAAGGAAGGCCGCTGGATTTACTACCGGCTGGCCGGCGATGACGCTCCAGTCTGCACGAGAGAGGCAATTCGGTGGCTGCAAGCCAACTTGGCCGGCGATCCGCGGATCGTCCAGGACGCCAAGAAACTCAAGGCAATCCGCAAAATGAGTACAGGCGCCCTTTGCCGGCGGTACAAGAGTTAGAAACGAAGATGGCCTTATTAAGATTCATCGAAAAGGCAACGCGGCACTTGTTCTTCACCGGCAAAGGTGGTGTGGGCAAGACATCCCTGGCCTGCGCCACGGCTATTGCGCTGGCTGACCGTGGAAAGCGGGTGTTGCTGGTCAGTACCGATCCAGCCTCCAACCTGGACGAAGTGCTGGGAGTGCGGCTTTCTTCGCGGCCGACACCCGTGCCACTCGTTGAAGGATTACTGGCGTTGAACATCGACCCGGAGGCGGCGGCTCGGGACTATCGTGAGCGCATGGTCGGCCCGTATCGAGACGTGCTTCCGGCTGCTGCCGTGGCCAGTATTGAGGAGCAGTTATCAGGCGCTTGCACGACGGAGATTGCCGCCTTCGACGAGTTCTCGAAATTGCTGGGTGACCGGGCGGCGACAGCCGGATTCGACCATGTAATCTTTGACACCGCTCCGACCGGGCACACGCTGCGGCTGCTGTCGTTGCCTTCAGCCTGGAGCGGTTTTTTGAACACCAATACGACTGGCGCGTCCTGCCTTGGACCGCTCGCGGGCCTGCAGGCCCAACGGAAACTCTATGCCGCGACCGTCAAATCGCTCGCAAATGCCGGTATGACGACGGTGGTTCTGGTCAGTCGCCCGGAGCGTTCAAGTCTGGCCGAAGCCGAGCGAACACGGGGAGAATTGGCAGCCTTGGGCGTCACCAACCAGTATCTTGTCATCAATGGCCTCTTCAAGTCCCATGATGGCGATGATGCCATTGCCCTGGCGATGGAGCGACGATCGCAGTCGGCGTTGGCCGACATTCCCGCCGGACTGGCGTCACTGGGACGTAGCGAAGTTCCACTCCAGCCGTTCGGCCTGGTGGGTATTGCCTCTTTGCGAGCTTTCACGGACCCGAAGGCGGTCTTACAACCGGCTGCCGAAGTGGGTGCCGGCAACGGGCAATTACCTCCCGCGCTGTCGGAGCTGATCCCCGTTCTGGCCCGGCAAGGCCACGGCGTGATTATGACGATGGGCAAGGGCGGTGTTGGGAAGACAACCATCGCCTCTGCCATCGCCGTGGAATTAGCCCGTCGCGGCTACCGTGTTCATCTGAGTACAACTGACCCGGCATCTCATGTGGACGCGTCTTTGGCAAAGACCGTGTCCAACCTTCAGGTCAGCCGCATCGACCCCCAAGCAGAAACCGAGAGCTATCGCAAGGAGGTCATGGCGAACACCGCGCCGACGCTGGACGAGCAGGGTCGAAAGCTCCTGGAAGAAGACCTGCGTTCCCCTTGCACGGAAGAGATCGCGGTGTTTCGGGCATTCGCCCGCAAGGTGGACGAGGGCAAAGATGGTTTTGTCGTGCTGGACACCGCGCCCACCGGCCACACGCTGCTGTTGCTCGATGCCACCGAGGCGTACCACCGGCAGGTGTCCCACACCATGAGTGGCCTGCCAGAGTCAGTGCGCCACCTCCTGCCCCGCCTGCGTGACCCCGAATTCACCAAGATTCTGATTGTCACCCTGGCCGAAGCGACCCCCGTGCATGAGGCGGCACAACTACAGAAGGACTTGGCACGCGCCCGCATCAAGCCTTTTGGGTGGGTCATCAACCAAGCCCTCGTTCCGCTGCAACTGACCGACCCTGTCCTGGTGGCCAGGAAAACGCAGCAGCGCAGGTATGTTCGTGAAGTCGTGCAGGAGCACGCGGACGTGGTAGCGATAGTTCCTTGGGTGGCCAACGAACCCGTTGGGGCAGAGGCCCTGCGGCAACTGACAAGCGATGAATCGCACGTGAAGCATTTACAGGAAGAACAAAGGACAACAAGATGAAAACAACAAGAGTCGAAATCTACGACCCTCCGATGTGCTGTCCGAGCGGCGTCTGTGGCCTGGAGGTCAATCCAGGACTGGCGAGATTCTCCAGCGACCTGGATTGGCTGAGGCAGCAAGGGATCGAGGTCGAGCGATATAGCCTTTCTTCCAACCCCGCCGCATTCGCTCAGCAGCAGGCCGTGAGAGAAGCCCTGAAGAACGACGGCAACGAGTGCCTACCACTGATCGTGGTGAACGACTCGATTGTCAGCAAGGGGACCTACCCGGTCAGGAGCGATCTGATCAAGTTCGTAGGGCTTGAGGGCAACGAGACGGCCTCTTCCGCTCAAGCTGGAAGCGATAAGGCCGCGTGTGGACCTGGATGCTGCTGCGGGACGCCTTCGGGCAGCAAGAAGATGAAGATAGTGGTCAGTCTCGCCGTCTTGGTCGCGATCGCCGGCATTTTCATCTACAAGGCTGCCGCGGCTAAGAGTAACGGTTCCTATAACACCACACCCGCCTGCGGTACCGGGTTTGCCGTTGCTCCAAACGCTGCCGCGGGAACCTCACAACCTTCGACTGCCCCTGAACAGAGTCCTGGCGAGGCCCAGGCTGGTCAGAAGATCGGCGACTATCTGGAATCGCTTAGTGCGCTGAACAAGGTCGCCATGAACCAGGACGCCGTCTTCATCTTCATTCCAAACGCCAAGGGCGAACTCGCCGCTGACAAGACGAATGCGGCCGTGCTTGCCGCGCAACAAACCCTGAAACGCAGCAACATCACGCTTGGATTGTATACCTTGCGGGCCAGCTCTCCCGATTACGCCGGTATCTCGTCGAAAGTGCAGGCGCCCGCCATTCTGATCGCAAGCAAGGGTAAAGGTATGGCGGCGGTATCAGGCGATGTGACCGAGACAAAACTGTTGCAGGCGTTTGTGGCATCATCCAGTGCTGGAGGTGGTTGCGGACCCTCGGGTTGCGGGTCATCCAGCGGTGGCTGTAACTAGGAAGGGCGCTCATGCTTAAGTATGTCACCGATGCACTACAGCAAGTCGCCTCGCAACCCCTGGGGCTTGTGTTCGCTCTAGCCCTTGGCCTCGTGAGTGCCGCCACCAGCGCGTGTTGCACGCTCCCGGCCTTGGGGATACTGGTCGGCTATTCCGGTGCCCAGGCGAATGAAAATCGCAAGGCCGCCCTGAAGAAGGCGCTGTTCTTCACATTGGGTACGATAGTCGCCCTGATGATCATCGGCGGGATCGCCGGGTTCATCGGGCAAGTTGCACAGAACAGCCTTGGCCGGTACTGGAAGGTCTTCGCTGGCGTTGTGGCAATTGTTCTTGGCCTGGCGGCTCTGAAACTCTTGCCCTTCAAACTATCGTTGGGCAAGTTCGAGAATATCGGCAATCGGCTTGGGACATCCGGAGCCGTGCTGGCCGGTCTGATCCTCGGTGGAATCGTTGCCGCCAGTTCTCTTCCGTGCAATCCCGGTATCTTCATCGTGATTGGAGCGGCTGTCCTTCAAGGCAAAGTCGTCTGGGCGACGCTCATGCTGGCCATGTTCGCCATCGGTTTCAGCCTGCCGCTGGGGGCTGTCTTGCTGGGCATTTCCCTGAGCAAAGTCAGCCTTGCGGCCAAGGGGGCAGACGTTGCGATCCGATGGGGCGCGGGAGCGATTCTTGTGATTGCCGGATTCTACTTTCTGATCACGTTTTGAATGGCATGACCCTCAACTACATCAAACTGACCAAGGAGTGAGAATGTCGGACAAGCTCAAAGTCCTGTTTCTCTGCACCGGTAATTCCTGCCGCAGCCAGATGGCCGAAGGCTGGGCGCGACAACTCAAGGCCGACGCGGTCGAGCCTTACTCCGCCGGCATCGAAATCCACGGCCTCAACCCGCTGGCGGTCCAGGTGATGGCCGAGGCCGGCGTGGATATCTCCGGGCATCGGTCCAAGAACGTCTCGGAACTGATGAACGTGCCGCTCGATTACGTCGTCACTGTCTGCGAAAACGCCGCCGAGACCTGCCCATTGTTCCCTGGCAAGGCCAGAGTGGTTCACGTGGGTTTTGACGATCCGCCCAGGCTGGCCAAGGATGCCAAAACGCCGCAAGAGGCCCTGGACCACTACCGACGCGTTCGCGACGAGATCAGGGCGTTCGTTGGGAGCCTACCGGAGGCGCTGACCTCCATTAAGGGCCTCTAACAAAACGTAGCATGGGCATCTTGCCCATGAGTATCACGGGCGTCCCGCCCGTGCAAATTGCGAAGAACATGGCCAAGATGGCCATGCGACTCACGGGCGAGACGCCCGTGCTACGATGTTTTGTTAGAGCCCCTAAGGAATAACGCACATGCGTGAAGGCGTCACAAAGAAACTTTCGTTTCTGGACCGCTACCTGACGCTGTGGATCTTCCTGGCGATGGCTGCGGGCGTGCTGCTGGGTTATGCCGCGCCGGCGGTGGGCGACTGGATCGGTTCGCTTCGGCCGGAGGGCACGCAGACTTCGATCCCCATCGCCGTCGGCCTGATCCTGATGATGTATCCGCCGCTGGCCAAGGTGAAGTACGAGGAGCTGGGCGATGTCTTCCGCGACTACAAGGTGCTGGCGATCTCGCTGGTGCAGAACTGGATCATCGGCCCGATCCTGATGTTCGCCCTGGCGATCCTGTTTCTCCGCGGCCACAGCGAGTTCATGATCGGCCTGATCCTCATCGGCTTGGCGCGCTGCATCGCGATGGTCATCGTCTGGAACGACCTGGCGCGCGGCGACACCGAATACGCAGCCGGACTGGTGGCCTTCAACTCCATCTTTCAGGTCTTCTTCTACAGCGTGTACGCCTGGTTGTTCGTCACGGTCCTGCCACCCCTGCTGGGCCTGGCCGGCGCCGACACCTCCGGCATCACCATCGGCCAGATTGCCCAGAGCGTCTTCATCTACCTGGGCATTCCGTTCCTGGCCGGCATGATCACGCGCCTGGTGCTGGTCAGGCTCAAGGGCAAGGCCTGGTACCACGGCCGATTTATCCCCAGGATTTCACCGGTCACTCTCATCGCCCTGCTTTTCACCATCGTGGTGATGTTCTCGATGCAGGGGCAGCGGATCATCCGGCGGCCCACGGATGTCCTGCTGATCGCCGTGCCGCTGCTGATCTACTTCGTGGTGATGTTCCTGGTCAGTTTCTGGATGAGTAGGAAGGTGGGCGCGGGCTACGCGAAGTCCGCAACGCTCTCCTTCACTGCCGCCAGTAACAATTTTGAACTGGCCATCGCGGTGGCCGTGGGCGTGTTCGGCATCAACCACGGGGCGGCCTTCGCCGCCGTCATCGGCCCGCTGGTGGAAGTGCCCGTTCTTATCAGCCTGGTGAACGTGAGCCTGTGGCTCAAGTGGAAATGGTTCTCTGACGATCCAGCCGAGTTAGAGAAGGTCGGTGGCTGCACCACAGGCAAGCCGACGGCCCTTGCAACAGAGGAGACAAAATGAACGACCCGACCAAGACTCACGAACTGGTTGAGAAGGCCTACGCTGAAGTGGCCCGCAAGCAATCGTCCTGCTGCGGCCAAAAAAGTGTATGTGGTTGCAACAGAAAAGGTTACACCGTTCCGGACCATCCGGTTCCCGAGTCTGAACTTGGCCTCTCCTGCGGCAATCCGCTGGCCTTCGGGCACATCCGCAAAGGCGACGTGGTGTTGGACCTGGGCAGCGGCGCGGGCAAGGACGTGTTCCTGGCCGCCCAGCAGGTCAGCGCGGGCGGCCGGGCCATCGGTGTGGACATGACCGCCGAGATGCTCAAGCTGGCTCGCAGCAACGCCGTGAAATTCTTTGCCACCACCGGCCTGGCCAACGTGGAGTTCCGCGAGGGGTTCATCGAGCATCTGCCCATCGACGACGTGACGGCCGACGTGGTGATATCCAACTGTGTCATCAATCTCTCGCCCGACAAGGCGGCGGTTTTCCGCGAAATCCACCGCGTACTCAAGAGCGGCGGGCGGATGGTGGTCAGCGACATCGTACTCAATCGCCCGCTGCCGGCGGAGTTTCAAAACGATGCGCAGCTCTATGCCGCCTGCGTGGCGGGGGCCCTGCCGCGGGAGGACTATCTCCAGGCTATTCGCGACGCGGGCTTCGGCAAGGTGGAATTGCTCAGCGACAAGACCTATGCAGCCTCGCAGGCCGGCAGCGACCCCCTCACCAGTGGGGCGGCCGATGTGCTGGCCGGCATCGCGGCCAGCATCACCGTGCTGGCGGTAAAGGAATAAGCGGGTAGGGCCTCAGAGAACCGACTGGGCGATCGCGTCGGCCACGGTCTGGGCGGCATCTTTGACGGCCTGGCAGGGTGCGTGGCCGAAGGTCCGACTGGCAGCGCCGATGCCGATGATGAGTACCTGGCAGCCGATCGAGACGCGCAGGTAGTCGGTCAGGACGTTCATGGGCATCCGGTGCGTGGAGGCCGGCGAGTTGGAGGCGATGGCGGCCGGCTCGATCAACTCGATCAGCCCCGGCTCAGCCAGTTCAGCCGCGTCGATGATGATCAGGTGCGAGGGGGCGAAGCGGCGGATTTCGCCGGTGAAGTTTTCGGGGGCCGTCTCGCCGTTGAAAACGCCCAGCCGCGAACGAGCCGGCGAATCCTTCGCGAGCACCTCCAGCGCCTCGACGGCCAGGCCCGCCGCGCCGTCATCTCCGCGAAGCGGCGATCCGATGGCCAAAACCGCGACGCGGTCAACTTTTTGGTGCCACTTCTTCAGGCTTGTTGTCAGCGGCTGGGACGACTGGGGGTTTGGCATGATAGACCAGCTTGAGCCTTTCTCGGGTCAACTGCGCCAGCTCGTAATCCTGCGTCGCCTCCAGCGCCTTTTTGGGGCAGCTATCGACGCACTGGGCACAGTAGATGCACTTGGCCATGTCGATGTGGGCCTCGAACTGCTTGTCGCCGACCTTGACGATCTCGATGGCGTCGGCGGGGCAGTCGCGCATGCAGAGCTTGCAGCCGATGCACTTCTCCGCGTAAAACGCCAGCTTGCCCCGGAACCTCTCGCACTGGGGCGCCTTGGCGAAAGGATATTGCTCGGTGGCCGGCTTGCGCACGACCGAGAAAAGCACCTGCCGAACCATTTTTCCGGGCCATCTCATGATTTCAGTACTCCCTTGACCAGCAGGTCTATCAACAGTTGCGCGAAGGCCACCGGGGCTGCAACCTGCCAGCAGAAGTTGATCATCTGGTCTATACGCAGGCGAGCGAACAGGGTTCGCGACAAAGCCAGCACACACACGATGGCCAGGATCTTAGCCAGGTACAGAGCAAAACCGGCGACTGGGCCATAGTTGAGGCCGAAGGGCAGGAACACCGCCGCGATCAGCGAGGCGCCAACGACCATCTCGATGCCGATGGCCAGGCGGAAGATCGCCAGCAGGCGTCCGCTGTACTCGGTGAAGCTGCCGGCGACGATCTCGGTCTCAGCCTCGGGGATGTCGAAGGGCACCTTCTCGAGCTTGCCCAGCAGCGACACCATCGCCACGAGCAGGCCGATGACGTTGAGGGCGGCATAGGCCGGGTGCAGGGCGTAAAACGCCGCCATGCCGCTGAGCGACCAGGTGTTGGCCAGCAGGGCCGGGGCCAGGATGCTCAGGAAGAGCGGAATCTCGTAGGCGAAGAGCTGCATGATGCAGCGGGCTGCACCGAGCATTGAAAAGACGCTGCGCGAGTACCAGCCGGCCAGGAAGAACGTCACCGTCGGGATCGTCAGCAGGTAGAGAACCACGATCAGGTCGCCGGTGAAGTGGAAGGGCGCCGTGGTGCTCCAGAGCGGGAGGTAGAAGAAGGCCGTCACGGTGGCCGCCAGGGCCACCAGCGGGGTGATCCTGAAGAGCAACGGATCGACGTTGGAGGGGATCAGGTCTTCCTTGGCCGCCAGCTTGATCAGGTCGGCCAGTGGCTGGAACCACGGCGGCCCGACACGGTTCTGCAACTTGGCGTGCAGCTTGCGGTCGATGTACTCAGCCGCCAGGGCAAAGACCACCAGGAACAGGAATCCCGGAAAGATCAGCATGTAAAACAAGGAGTATAGTACGGACCCTGCTGTCACTTGGCCTCTCCCGTGCTGAACGTGCGATTAAGCTCAGTGAAATCGACGCCCGAGCGGCGATACCACTCGATGCCGTGGGCCCGCACCTGGTCCCAGGTCATGATGTCCCGGCCTCCGGCCCCGGCGACCGAAATGAGCCGGTCGGTGCAGGAGAAGCAGGGATCGATGGCCGCCACCACGATGGCCATGTCGGCCAGGTAGCGGTCCTTGAGCATGTGCGCCACGGCCTGGACGTTGGCCAGGGTTGGGGCGCGAACCTTGACGCGTTCGGGCTTCTCGCTCCCGTTGCCGCGGACGTAGTGAACGTCCTCGCCGCGGGGCGCCTCGTAGCGGGACAGGGCCTCGCCGGCGGGAATCTTCCGCGGCGCCTTGATGGTCACGGGGCCGTCGGGCATGTTCTTGACGACCTGGCGGACCAAGCTGAAGGATTCCATCAGTTCGCCCACGCGCACCAGCGTCCGGCCGTAGACGTCATTGTGATCGCTGGTGACCACCTTGAAGTCCAACTCGCCGTAGGCGGCATAGGGATCGTCGCGCCGCACGTCGCGTTCGACGCTGGAGGCCCGGGCCGTGGGGCCCACGGCGGCCAGGCGAACCGCGTCATCGTGCGAGACCACGCCCACGCCGCTGAGGCGCTGGATGAGGGTGATCTCCTCGGTGGCCACGGTGACGTAGTATTTGGTCCGCTCTTCCAGGATGTCGATGGCCTTGAGAATCTCCTGCTTCTGTTCCTCGGAAACATCACGCCGGACGCCGCCGATGGTGTTCAGGCCGTAGTTGACTCTGTTGCCCGTCAGCGAGGCCAGCAGGTCCATCACGACCTCGCGGTCGCGCCACGTGTACATCAGCAGGGTGTCAAAGCCGATCTCGTGCCCGGCCACGCCCAGCCACAGCAGGTGGCTGTGAATCCGCTCCAACTCGCCGATGAGCGTGCGGATGTACAGCGCCCGCCGGGGCAGTTCCAGGCCGGCAACTTCCTCGACGGCTTGGACGAACGCGGTGGAGTGGGAGTGCGAGCAGATGCCGCAGACCCGCTCGATCAGGTAGATGCACTGAATGTAACTTCTGGCCTCGCAGGCCTTTTCAATCCCGCGATGGTTGTAACCCAACCGGACGCCCATGTGGATGATCTTCTCGCCGTCCAGCGTCAGCAGGAAGCTCTCGGGCTCCTTGAGGGCGGGGTGCTGAGGGCCGATGGGGACTTTGATATGGCCGGAGTTAGGCATTGTCGGACTCCTTATCAGGAATGCCTTCCAGTATAGCGGCATCCCAGTCTTTTCGCAGCGGGAATTGACCGGCGGGCCAATTGTCCGGCAGCGGGTAGCGATGGCCTGGAGGCAGGCCCTCGACCTTGAAGCCCAGCAAGTCCACCAGCTCGCGCTCGTAGCAGTCGGCGGCGGGGAAACGGTCCGAAACCGTGTAGAGCACGGGGTTTGCCTTGGGCACGACGGTGTGCAGGTTCAGCGTGGCCCCGATCTCGCGGGCCAGGTGATAGATCACCGCGAGGTTCTCGCCCTCGTCCAGGCCGGTGATGGTGCAAAGCTGGTTGAACTTCAGCCGGTCCACGGCGAAATCAAAGACCTGCCGAACGCTCTCGGCGGGGACTTCAGCCCAGATTCTCCTGGCCCGCTGGATGCTGATCTTGCCGGCCAGGAAGGGGAACTGATCCTGCAACAGGGTTTGTGCGGTTTCCTCTTCGGACATCTTTTAACCTCTCAAGCAAACTGGCTGATATTCTTACGTTTCCTGCGGGCCCAGCTCGCCCGAAATCTGGGGCTTGACGGCAGCGACTTCTTCCTTGGCTTCCAGGCTCGTCAGCAGCTTGACCACGCCGTCGATGATGGCGTTTGGGCTGGCTGGGCAGCCGGGGATGTAGGCCGAAACCGGCAGGACGCTGTCGATGCCGCTGGTGACGTTATAGCAGCCTTTGAAGACCCCGCCCGAACAGGCGCAGGTTCCCACAGCCACCACGAACTTCGGCTCGGCCATCTGCTCGTAAATCCGCAGGAGGCGGTCCTTGATCTGCCTTGTCACCGGGCCGGAGCACACCAGCACGTCGGCGTGGCGCGGGGTGCCCTTGAGCTGCACGCCGAAACGCTCCAGGTCGTAGCGCGGCGTCAGGGCCGCGATGATCTCGATGTCGCAGGCGTTGCAGGCGCCGGTGTTGAAGTGCAGGATCCAGGGACTCTTGATCCTGGCCCACGTGACGATCTTTTCGACAAGCTTCATGGCACTTACCTGGTGTAAAGGACGAACAGGCCCACGATCGCGCCCAGCACGTAGACGCCGGCAATGATAAGGGCCGGGAAAGATCCACCGGGGACCGTTGCGGACATCAGCGCCACCACGTGCAGGATGGTGAAGAAGAACGCGAAGGGGAAGAACTGCGAATACTTCGGCTGGACCATGTGGCTGGGCGATTTCTCGCCGCAAGCGTAGGACTGCATGCCCTTGCCCAGCTTGCCGCGGGCCACGCCCGAGCATCGGCCCATGCCGAAGACCACGCCGCAGACGGCCAGGAAGACCAGTGCGAAGGCCAGGGGCGGCAGAAACAGGCTCCATTGTTCCATGGTGTGCTAACCCTTGATGTTGCGAATCGATGTCGAATCGATGGATTTCGTATGCTGGTGGATGCACAGCACCACGCCGACGGCCACCACCACGACGGCCACTTCAATGACGATCAGCGTGATGACCAGGGCCTGCGCCAAGGCCAGTTGTCCCACGAGGTGCCCGGCCACGATCAGCAGCAGCGTGACGGACTTGGCCAGGATCTCCACGCCGATGACGGCCCGGATGAGGTTGTGCGTGGTCATCACGCAGTAGAACCCGGCGATCAGGACCGACACCACGCCGATGCTGTAGAGGGCCAGCATTTGAGTAGCCGCTTCAGTCATTCTTGGAACCCTTGATCAAGACTGCCACTCCGAACGCCCCGGCCAGCAGGACGACAATCTGGCCCAGCAGGTCGATGGTGCGACTGTTCCACAATACCGTTTGTACGTCCTGGCCGACGGCGGGGGCCGGCATGGCGAAATCCACGGCCAGGGGAACCTGGCTCATCACCAGGCCCGTCAGCACGATGATCACCGGCAGGAAGAAGAACCGCTTGAGCTTGTCCTTGCGGCGCTGGGCCAGCGCTTCGGGGCTCAGCCGCTGGGTCAGGCCGATGGTGCTGATGAAGATCGCCGGGATCAGCCCCGCGCACACCGACAGCTCGAAGACGCCCGCCAGCGGGGCGTTGAGCTTGAACATGATCATCGTCAGGAAGGCGCTGGTCGAGGCCAGCGACAACACCGACCACAGCAGGCGCGCCGTCATCACGGTGAACACCGACGCCGCCACCATGGCCGCCAGAAGTAAGATGTCCAATGCCGAAATCATTTCGTTCCCTGCAAATCAGTCCTGTTTACAGAATCCTGCTGATGGGCAGGATAAAGGTATTGACCACGTACGGCATGGCCACGCCCAGGCCGATGGTAATGGCCGCCAGCACCACGGCCGGCACCAGCAGACCCCAACTCGCTTCACGCGTCTGGGCCAATGCCTCGCCCACGTTTCCGAAAAAGACCTTGCGATGCATCACCAGCAGGTAGGCCAGCGTCAGCACGCTCATGCCGATGGCGATGACCGCGTAAGCGTGGAACCCTGCCTGCCACAGCGCCACGATGATGATCAGCTTGCTCCAGAAGCCCGCCAGCGGCGGGATGCCCGCGGTGGACAGGGCTGCGATGGCCGAGGTGGCGCTGGTCACGGGCATCCGCGAGCCCAGACCGCCCAACTGTGCCATGTCCGTCGTGCCGGTCCGCTGCTCGACGGCGGCGGAGCTGACGAACAGCAGGCTCTTGAAGATCGCGTGATTGAACAGGTGGAAGATCGCCCCGGCCACCGCCAGCGGGCTTCCGCAGCCCAGGGCCAGGATGATGTAGCCGACCTGGCTGATGCTGGAGTAGGCCAGCAGGCGCTTGATGTCGCTCTGGCTGACGGCGGCGACGGCGCCGATGATGATGGAGGCAGCCCCCACCAGCATCAGGACGTTGTTGACGGCGGGGCTTTGCGGGAAGACATAGGTTGCCAGGCGAACCAGGGCGTAAATGCCCGAGGCCTTGGTGGCGATGCCGGCCAGGAAGATCGAGACCGGCGCGGGAGCGGCGGAGTATGCCGCCGGCAGCCAGCCGTGGAAGGGCACCAGTCCGCCCTTGATGAACAGGGCACAGACGAACGCGCCCATGCCGATGCGGGCGATGAGGCTGTGGGGCGAGTTCTTCAGTGCCGCCGCAATGACCTCGAAGGAAGTGCCGCCGGCCACCATCAGCAGGACAGCCACCGATGCGAGCATCATGATCGTCGCGACGGCAGAGAGGATGATGTACTTGAAGGCCCCTTCCAGCGAATCCCTGCCGCGGGTGAGGGCGATCAGGATGAAGGAGGAGACCGAGGTGATCTCGATGAACACGTAGAGGCTGAACAGATCGCTGAGCATGACCGTGCCGTTCATGCCGATCATCGCCAGGAGCATGAGGCTGACGAAGTTGAACTGGCGGCGCGGGCCCACCAGCATCGCCCGCCCCACCAGCAGCGTGGTGAAGACGACGATCCCGACTGACAGCAGCAGGACCCTGCTCAGGCCGTCGATGCCGAGTGAAAAGTTGAAGTAATGGTCCAGCGTTCCACCGCCCAGCCAGGCCACGCCGGCGGGGCAGGCGATCAGCAGGCTCTGCGCCACGGTCAGCGCCAAGGCCAGCGGAAACGCCAGACGCTTAAGCGCTGCGCCAATGGGCAGGTTCATGAGGATCAGCCCGGCAAGGGGCACCAGGATCAGCAAGGCAAACACTATCGCACTCCTGCTCTCGTGCTATACCGATCTCATCAGGACTTAACCAGGAACACCAGCACCGCCGCGGCGGCGAGGATGGCCCAGAGCACGTACATCGCATAGTTGCCGCCGTGGGCCAGGCGGACGCCACGCGACAGCGTCATCGTCAGGCCCACCGTGAAGCGGTCATAGATCCAATCGTTGGCCCGGTCCAGCCGCCACAGGATGTTGGAGACCACCGCCAGAAGCTTGAGCACCAGATCGTAGGGATCAAACTGCCGCTGGGCGGCCCTGTCGTAAGCCCAGGACAGCGAGGGGGCATGGTGAATGTGATCGGCCGCACCCAGGCCCGAGCCGCTGACCTTGGCGCCCCACAGGTGGTTGGCCAACGCGCCCAGCAGCGACAAGGCCGTCATGATCAGCAGCACCCTGCTGCCGTGCATGCCGGAATAATCGCCGATTTCGTGGGCGTTGAGCTGGCCGAAGTGCGAGCCCGCCAGGGCCGGCTGGATGAAGTTGTGCAGGGGCAGGCCGTTCCACACGCCAAAGACCACGCACAGGGCGGCGATGACGACCATCGGGATCAGCATCGACCGCGGGGCCTCGGTGACCCCGGCGTTCTCGTTGCGGCCCTTGTCGAGGAAGGCGGCGTGGCCCAGCTTGAGGAAGCTGGCCGCGGTGAAGAACGAGCCCAGCAGCGCCGCCACATAGAACAGGATGCCTCGCTCCAGGGCGGCGTCATAGACGAGTTCCTTGGAGAAGAATCCGTTGAAGGGCGGCACGCCGGAGATGGACGCCGCGGCCACGATGAAGCATCCGAAGGTGATGGGCATTTTCCGCGCCAGCCCGCCCAGCTTGGCCAGGTCGGTCGTGCCGGCCTGCTTTTCCACGCTGCCGCCGGTGAGGAACAGGCAGCTCTTGTACATCGCGTGGTTGATCATGTGGAACAGGCCGCCGACGATGCCAATGGGCAGGCACGTGCCGATGCCCAGGATCATGTATCCGACCTGGCTGATGGCGTGGTAGGACAGCAGGCGCTTGTAGTCCTTCTGCACCAGGGCCATCATCACCGCCAGCAGGATGGTGACGGCGCCGATAATCATCATCAGCGGGCTGATCCACGACTCCGCCGACAACTGGAACATGTCCAGGCTGATGCGGGCCAGGAAATAGATGCCCAGCAGCTTTTCCAGGCTCGCCGGCAGGATGGCCATGAAGGGCAGCGGCGCGTCCAGGGCGGCATCGGGAATCCAGCTATGGAAGGGCATGGAGCCGGCCTTGGAGATCGCGCCGATCATCATCAGGATCATGGCCACGGCGCCCAGGCCGCCCAGGGGGAGATTGATTTTGGAGATCGTCAGCGTGCCGGCCAGGTGGTAGGTCAGGGCAATGCCCAGCATCATGCACAGGTCGCTGATGCCGACGATGACGAAGGCCTTGGTGGCCGTCTTCCACGCGCCGGGCCGGCCGATGGCGATGATGCCGAACAGCGCGCCGAGCAGGCCTTCCCAGAAGAACAGCATGGCGATGAGGTTATTGGCCAGGACCGCGCCGTTGACCAGCGCCAGCGAGATCAGCATGTAGCAGTAGAACTGGTTGGCGTGCTTGCGATCGCACATGAACTTGACGCAGTAGAGCGAGACCAGCAGGCCAAAGCCCGCCGCGGCCAGCACGATGAAATTGCTGAACTGGTAGGCCCGCAGGGAGAATTCCATGCCCAGCGTCGCCCAGGGCGCAACGAAGGTGACCTCGCCCCCCTGCCTGAACAGGACGATGGCGACGACCAGGTTGATCGCGGTGGCGACGACGGCCAGCGGGCCGCCCAGCGCGCCTGCCCGCCGGCCTAGCAGCAGGGCCGCCGCGCCGGCCAGGAAAGGCAAAACGATTGGCAACAGGAGCATTCCGTTCATTTCGCGACAACTCCAAGCATCTGACGGACCGCCGTGTAGGCAAACTGGGCCGAAGGCTGAATGATCAGGCCGCTAAGCAGCGACATCGCCGCCAGCAGCGCCACCGAGCCGACCATGATCGGCGAGCCTTCCCGGGGCGTCTGGCCCAGGGGAGTGCCCAGGAAGACCTGGTTGAAGGCCCGGAAGAGGTAAAGGATCGTCAGGACCGCGCCGAAGACGAACGTCGCGGCCAGCCACAGGTGATCACTCTGCACCGCGCCGCTGATAACCATGTACTTGCTGAAGAACCCGCCGAAGGGCGGCACGCCCATGACCGACAGGCTGCACAGCAGGAACGAGACGGCCGTGATGGGCATGGTCTTGACCAGGCCGCCCATCTGGCGGATGTCCTTGGTGTGGGTCTTCTGCTCGACGATGCCGGCACAGAGGAACAGCCCGCCCTTGGCCACGCCGTGCATCAGGATGTACAGCAGGGCCCCGGCCACGCCGATCTCGTTCCCGGCCGCGAAGCCCAGGAAGATGAAGGCGATCTGGCTGACGGTGCTGTAGGCGATGATCCGCTTGAGGTCGGTGTCGATCAGGGCCGCCCCGGCCGAGACCAGTGCGCTGACCGCGGCGAGGACCATGAAAACCGTGTGCCAGTCCGCCCCGTAGGTGAAGGTCACGATGAACAGGCGGGCAAAGACGTACACGCCGATCTTGACCAGCACGGCCGCGTGCAGCAAGGCCGTCACGGGCGAGGGGGCCACGCCGGCGTCGGGCAACCACGTGTGGAAGGGCAGCGTGGCCGACTTGGACAGGATGCCCAACATGATCAGCACCACCGCCAGGTCGGGCAAGGCCGTGCCCTTGATCCTGGCCAGGTCGAACGAGCCGGTCTGGGCGTAAATGACCACGAAGCCCAGCAACATCGACAAGGCGCCAAACGCCGTCACCAGGAAGGCTTTGTCGGCCTTGGCGACGTAGGACTTCTCGCGGAAGAAGCCGATCAGGCGCCAACTGGCGATGGCGGTGATTTCCCAGAATACATATAAGAGGATGAGGTTCGCGGCGAAAACCAGGCCCATCATCGCGCCCAAAAAGAGCACCACCATAAGGTAGTATTCGTTTTGGTGGGTGTAGTGGCTGACATAACTCGATGAATATGCAACAATTATGGCGCTGACTAGCGAGGAGACGATCGCCATGAACACCGCCAGGGCGTCGGCCTGCAAGGAGATGCCCAGCCCGGCCAGTTGCATGGACTGCCAGGTGACGGTCTGGCCCTTGAGTACCGCCGGCAGCAGCGACAGCGAGCCGATCAGGGCCGCGGCCACCAAGCCGAAGGCGATGAAGTTGCGGAGCTTGGTGGACAAGCCGCCCAGAATGGGCAGCGTCAAGGCCCCGAGGGTCGGTATGAAAACGGTCAGGCACAAAAGCACTTCGTTTGTCATGGTCTGCTGCCGTACCTCCCTAGGCTTCCACTGGAGCGAGGCCTGAAGGTGCATTCCAATTTTGTCACATTTTCCGCGGCGGCTTTGGTAACTCCTGCCGCCGAAGCCGAAAAGCAAGAGCGAGTACCATACTGACTTGCCCTCGCGAAGTAAAATGGATTCTTTTCACGGTTTTTTTGCCCCTAGGTCAGGGTCAGGCCGGTACTGGACCCGCGTTTAGGGGCAAGCCCCATTTATTGCCGGCTTCCCCTCAGCCTTTTTCCGAGGCCCTATACTGGGCAACACTGCGTCGCGGATCGATCCTTTGGGATCCTCTCAAGACCGGAGTCGCGACAATTGAATACAGGAGAGCACTATGGCTGGCGAATCACCGATCGGTGAAGAGATTTGGGCCTTGGCGATCAGCATGGAGCAGATCGGCAAGGATTTCTACGAGGCTTTGGCGTTAGGCAGTGACGACCCGCAGGTGTGCCGGTTTTGCGTCACAGCCGCCAAGGACGAGGCCCGGCACCGCGAGTCTTTCGCCCTGATGCGGTCGCGCCTGTCCGAGAGCCATCGCGTCAGGCCGCTGGATGAGCGGGTCGTGGCCGAGCTTCAGGCCCTGGCCAAGCAGCAGATCCAGCCCGACCCGGCGGTCGTGCGGAAAGTCGCCCTCGGCGGAAAACTGGACGACGCCCTGAAGATGGCCAGCAATATGGAAAAGGACGCCATCGGTTTCTACCAGGGCTTGCTCGCTCGCCTGCCGAACCTGTCGCCCTTGCTCACACCGATCATCGCCGAGGAACAATCGCATCTCAGGAGCCTCCTGGCCCTCGGCGCCGCCCTCAGCCATACTTCCTGACGTCCGGTAAGTCTCCGATGGCAGGGGGGACGATTGACCCCCGGGCTTTGCGGCTTTACGCCGTCCAAGCACACCCCGGACGGGTATGCGTTCGGTATTCACCACCGCTACTCAAGTGGCACGTCTTCTGGTCGATACAAGAGGCGGAAAGGCCGCTGAGGCGGTGGATACGTCGAGTCGGAAACACCCGGCTACGGCTGTGGACGAGTACGGTACCGGTACGCCCGTGTAACCATTTGTCTGGAGCTTTGACGTGACCCCCTCCTGCCTTGGCAGCCCTTACCCACGGGACGCACTGTTCATGGACGTACCGGAAATACCCGAAGAAGACCTTAACGCCCCTCTTGCAGACATGGACGGCGCAGGAAGTCGCTTGGGCCAGGATGAGTATTGTCAGAGGTAACGAATGATCAAGGTGTTCGTGGTAGATGAAGCGATGGGTGCCACGGCTGCGTCGTATGCGGCCGTGCTTGACGCAGACGCTGCCGCAAACACCGGCAGGCAGGCCGCGGCAGTGGCGCCTGATCCATCGTTTGACGAGCGAGAGGTTATCCTCTCGCCGCGTACCGGCGGGGAGGGCCTGACCCATGGGTAAGCCTGAACCCGACGATCGCGGCCAGCGGCTGCTGGCCGAAGAGAATCTGCTGCGGGCCCGGGCCGAGGCCGAGTCGGCCAAGCGGGAGTTGGAGGAGACCAACCGCCAGTTGGAACTGGCTATCGCTCATGCCAACCAGATGACCGCGCGGGCGGAAATGGCCAGTGCCGCCAAGAGCGAGTTCCTGGCCAAGATGAGCCACGAGATCCGCACGCCCATGAACGCCATCGTGGGCATGACCGAACTGACCCTCGACACCGCCCTGAACGGCGAACAGCGGGAGTACCTCGAGATCGTCCGTTCTTCAGCCAACGCCCTGCTCCTGCTGATCAACGACATCCTGGACTTTTCCAAGATCGAGGCGGGCAAACTACGACTGACTCCGGTGGACTTTGCCCTCCGCCAGACGCTGCATCAGGCCATCAGTCCGCTGGCGGTGCAGGCGCACGCCAAGGGGCTGGAGCTGGCCGGCCTGGTGCGGAGCGACGTACCCGACGCGCTGGTGGGCGACTGCTCGCGCCTCAACCAGATCCTCATCAACCTGGTGGGCAATGCCATCAAGTTCACCCAGGCCGGGGAAGTGATCGTGCTGGTGGAGATGCAGAAGCGATGCGGTAGCGAGGTCCAGCTCCATTTCTCCGTGCGCGACACCGGGTGCGGCATTGCGCCGGACAAACAGGAGGTCATCTTCGACGCCTTCGCCCAGGCCGACGGCTACATCACGCGTAAGCACGGAGGCACCGGGCTGGGCCTGGCCATCTGCCGCGAACTGGTGGATATGATGGGCGGACAACTATGGGTGGAAAGCAAGCTGGGCCAAGGTAGCACCTTCCATTTTGCCGTGAATCTCCAGGCCGTGGAGAACGCCCCGGTTGAAACGCCGCCCAAGGAACTTTCCAGGCTCGCGGGAATACGCGTGCTGCTGGTGGACGACAACGCCACCACTCGCCAGATCCTCGAGGAGATGCTCACCGGCTGGAATATGCGGCCGACCTGCGCCGACTGCGGGCCCGCGGCCCTGGAGGCCATCTGGCGCTCCAACGAGACCCATGACACCTTCGACCTTGCGATCCTCGACGCGGGCATGCCGGACATGGACGGTTTTGCCCTGGCCAAGGCCATCCGCCGCAAGGACGAGCGCGCGGGCATGAAGATCATCATGCTCACTTCAGCCAAAGAGGCCCCCACCGCTCAGCGCCGCAAGGAGTTAGGGATCTCCTCGCACCTGATCAAACCGATCAGCCGCTCGGGCCTGCTCAAGGCGATCGTAACAGCCGTGTGCCCAGCAGAGACTGACGGCAAGGCCGATGAGCCGGCAGGGATGACCTCGACCACCGGGCCGCGCGCGCTTCAGATTCTGGTGGCCGAGGACAACCCGGTCAACCAGACCCTGGCGCGTTGCCTGCTGGAAAAATGGGGCCACAAGGTTACCGTCGTCGGTGACGGCCTGGAGGCCCTGACGGCCTTGAAGGACGGTCACTTCGACGTCATCCTGATGGACGTTCAGATGCCCGGCATGGACGGGCTGGAGACCACCGTTCGCATCCGCAGGCAGGAGGCGCTGGGCGGCGGGCACATGCCTATCATCGCCCTGACAGCCCACGCGACGCAGCAGGATCGCGCCTTGTGCCTGGAGACGGGCATGGACGCGTACGTGCCCAAGCCCATCCGCAGAGAAGAGCTGCTCAAGGCCCTGGGCGACATTATCCCAGCCACTCCGGCGCCCGCTTCGCCGGCAGCGCCGGCTGCGGCGGCACCTGACCCCCAGGAGCCGCCTGGTGAGGAGCCTTTCAATAAGGCTGAGTTGATGGCGATGATGGGCGACGACATGGACTTGCTCAGAGAGGCCGGCGCACTGTTCATCGAGACCTGCCCGGCCATGCTGGCTGAGATCCAGGATGCCTTGAAGGCCGGCGACGGCCAGGCCTTGATTCGCGCTGCACATTCGTTGAAGGGCTGTGTGGGGAACTTCGCGGCCACAAAGGCTCTCGAGGCCGCGTTCCGCCTGGAGTCAGCCGCCCGGGGTGGAAACCTGAAGGAGGCCCAGGAGTCCTGGCCTGAAGTGAAGATGGAAACCACCCGGCTCAAAGAGGCGTTAACGCGCCTCATCGGAGGAGAAGTTTCGTGCGACTGCTGATAGCCGAAGACGACTGCGTGTCCAGCCGCATCCTGCAAGGCATGCTCCAGAACTGGGGGCATGAGGTGGTTGTGACCTCCGACGGCCGGCAGGCCTGGGAGCAGCTCCAGGTTCCCGACGCACCTTCGATGGTCATCCTGGACTGGGTCATGCCCCACCTGGACGGCATTGAAGTCTGCCTCCGCCTTCGCCAACTCAAGCGGGACATTCGCCCGTACATCATCCTGTTGACGGGCAAGGACCAGAAGCGGGACATGATCCAAGGCCTCGGCGCCGGCGCTGATGATTATGTCACCAAGCCGTTTGATCCCGACGAACTTCGCGTGCGTATCGACGCCGGACGGCGGATCCTCGACCTCCAGATCGAGTCGCTGATGGCCATGGAGGCCCTTCGCCGCCAGGCCAGCCACGATTATCTCACCGGTCTGCCCAACCGCGCCACCATCATGGGCCTGCTGGACAAGGAGTTCGCCCGCACCGCCCGAAACGGAAGCCACGTCGGCGTGGTGATGGCCGACATCGACAACTTCAAGGACGTCAACGACACCTTTGGCCACCCCACCGGCGACGTGCTGCTGACCGAAGTGGCCAAGCGCCTGGCCACCGAGATGCGTTCCTACGAATACGTGGGGCGATACGGCGGCGAGGAATTCCTGATCATCCTGGCCGACTGCGACACCCAGGCCGCCATGGGCGCCGCCGAACGCCTTCGCTACGCGGTGGCGGCCAAGACGTTCGATGTCGGCAACCTCCGCCTCCCTATCACCTTGAGCTTCGGCGTGGCAAGCACTTCCCAGCTCCGCTCCCCCACGCAGGGCCTGCTGGTGCAGATCGCCGATGCGGCCATGTACCGTGCCAAACGCGCCGGCAGAAACCGCGTCGAGTGCGCCGCGGATCTCTCCGACTACAATCTGGCCGGCGCTTCCCTGTACCTGCCGGAGTGACGCGGGCGCCATCCAGGCCAGGCCTGCCCCATCGACGGCAGAGCGCGCTTTGACCGCGAGCCATCCCGTGGTATAGTGACTCCACATCAGCCGGCCGGCCGGAATTGCCGCGCCGGCCCGGTCGGAATACAACGCGCAGGCAGGCCACCATGGATGGGTTCGTTCATCTTCACGTTCACTCGCACTACTCCCTGCTGGACGGGGGCAACCGCATCGAGGATCTGGTAGCCACCGCATCCGAGCTGGGCATGAAAAGCCTGGCCCTCAGCGACCACGGCAACCTCTTCGGCGCCATCGAGTTCTACAAGGCCGCCCAGGCCGCCGGCATCAAGCCTATCCTGGGCATGGAAGCCTACATCTCGCCCACCACGCGCCAGGACCGCTCGATGGGAAACATCCAGACCGCCTCCTACCACCTGCTGCTGCTGGCTACCAATGAGACTGGATGGCGCAACCTGGTCAAGCTTTCCAGCCGCGCTTACCTCGAAGGCTTCTACTATCGCCCGCGCGTCGACCGCCAACTGCTGGCCGAGTTCAACGAAGGCCTGATCGCCACCACCGCCTGCCTGGGCGGAGAGGTACCCTCGGCCCTGCTCTCGGGCCAGAACCACAAGGCCCGTCAGATCGCCGGCGAATATCTCGACATTTTCGGGCGCGACCGATTCTTCATCGAGGTCCAGAACCAGGGATTGCCCGAGCAGGACAAGACCAACCCGCTGCTGGTGGCGCTGGCCGGCGAGCTGAGCGTCGGGATCGTCGGCACCAACGACGTCCACTTCCTGAAGCGCAGCGACAAGGCCGCCCACGAAGTACTCACGTGCATCTCCACCGGCAAGACCCTCGGCGACGGCGGGGCGATGACCTACTCGCCCGAACTGTACCTCAAGAGCCCCGCCGAGATGCGCCAGTCGCTGGCGGCCTTTCCCACCGCAGCCGACGCCACGCTCAAGATCGCCGAGATGTGCGACCTGAAGCTCCAGTTCAAGAAGCACCTGCCGGTCTTCGAGATTCCCGCTGGCCTGACGGCCAGGCAATACCTGGCCCAGATCGGCCAGGAGGCGCTGGCCCGCAAATTCGGTGGAAGTCCCCCCGAGGAATATCGCGCCCGCCTGGAGCGCGAGTTGGACGTCATCGACGGCAAGGGCTATTGCGGTTACCTGCTGATCGTGCATGACTTCGTGCAGTTCGCCAAGCGCAACGGCATCCCCATCGGCGCCCGCGGCAGCGGCTGCGCGACCCTGCTGGGCTATGTGCTGGACATTTCCACCGTCGATCCGATCCGCTACGGCCTGCTTTTTGAGCGGTGGACCGATCCCCAGCGCGACGAGGATCCCGACTTTGACATCGACATCTGCCAGGAAGGCCGCCCGCAGATCATCCAATATGTCCGCAAAAAGTACGGGCACGTGGCCCAGATTATCACCTTCGGAACCCTCAAGGCCCGCGCGGTCATCCGCGACGTGGGGCGCGTGATGGACTTCCCGCTGGCTGAGGTCGACGCCATCGCCAAGAAGATCCCTGAGGGCCTGCACGTCGATCTCGACAGCGCGCTGACCAGCGAGAGCGACCTCAAGGAGATGTACGACAACGATTCGCGCGTCCACAACCTCCTGGATTACGGGCGTTCGTTGGAAGGCCTGGCCCGCCATGCCGGCGTGCATGCCGCCGGCGTGATCGTGGCCGACGAGCCGCTGGAGAACATCGTTCCCCTGTGCAAGCAGGCCGACAGTGACGAGGCCATCACCCAGTGGGACGGCCCCACCTGCGACAAGGCCGGGTTGATGAAGATGGACTTCCTGGGCCTGCGAACGCTGACCATCGTGGCGAGGGCAGCCAAGCTGGTAGCCGCCGCAACCGGCGCCGAAGTGGACCCCGAACAACTCCCGCTGGATGACCAGAAGGTGTTGGAACTCTTCCGCCGAGGGCAGACCGACGGCGTATTCCAGTTTGAATCCGACGGCATGAAGAACGTCCTGGTGCAAATGCAGCCGACGCGCATCGAGGACCTCATCGCCGCCAACGCCATGTACCGCCCCGGACCCATGGAGCTGATCCCCGCCTATTGCGCCCGCAAGAACGGACGCGAGGAAGTGCCCACCATCCACGCGCTGGTGGACGGCCTGCTGGCTGAGACCTATGGCATCATGTGCTATCAGGAGCAGGTGATGCAGGTGCTCAATCGCCTGGGCAAGCTGCCGCTCAACCGCGCGCTGACGCTGATCAAGGCCATCTCCAAGAAGAAGGAAGCGGTCATCGCCGAAGAGCGCCCCAACTTCCTGGCCGGCGCGAAGGAAAACGGCATCTCCGAAGCAGAGGCCCAGGAGATGTTCGACCTGATCCTCAAGTTCGCCGGATACGGCTTCAACAAGGCCCACTCCACGCGCTACGCGATCCTGGCCTACCAGACGGCCTACTTCAAGGCCCACCACCCGCGGCAATTCCTGGCCGCCACGCTGACCTTTGAAAGCGGCGACACCGACAAAGTCGTGCAGTACATGTCCGAGGCGACGCGCATGGGCATCAAGATCGCCCCGCCGGACATCAACACCTGCGCAGCGGACTTCACCGTCGACGGCGAGCAGGTGCGTTTCGGCCTGGCGGCGGTCAAGGGCGTGGGCAACAAGGCCGTCGAGGCCATCGTGGCCGCCCGCAACGAGGTCAAGCGATTCGCCGACCTCTTCGACTTCCAAAAACGTGGAACTGCGGGCCGTCAACCGCGGCACGCTCGAGGCCCTCATCAAGTGCGGCGCGTTCGACGCCCTCGGCGCCAGCCGGGCGGCGATGATGAAGGCGCTGGACCAGGCCATCGATCTTGGGCAGTCCGCCGCAGCCGACCGCAAGAGCGGGCAGATGAACCTGCTGGAGATGGGCGGGCCGTCGGGCGGCCAAAGCCCGCGATTCCCCGACGTCGCGCCGTGGTCGGAGGCTGAGCTGTTGGCGGCTGAGAAGGAAACGCTGGGCTTCTACATCACCAGCCACCCGCTGGTGCGTTTCGCGCGCGAGCTCAAGAGCCTGTCCTCGCCCTCCAGTGTGGACCTGGCGCACCTGGAGGCCGCCACCGGCCCCATCACCATCGGCTGCATGATCGCCTCGGTCCGCGGCACGGTGACCAAGAACGGCCGCTCGGCGGGCAAGAAAATGGCCATGCTGACGGTGGCGGACCTGACGGGCAAGTGCGACGCGGTCGTCTTCGCCGAAACGTACGAGCGCGTCGCGCCACTGCTCAAGAGCGAGGCCATGGTGTTCCTGACGGGGACCGTGGACCGCCGCCGCGAGCGCCCCAGCATCGTCGTTGACGAGGTGGTGCCTATCGACCAGGCCATCGAGCAGTTGACCGGCTCGGTGCTGCTGCGCCTGCCCAGCAACGACCGGGACTTCCTGCCGCGCATCCACGACGTGCTGGTGCGCCATCGCGGCAATTGTCCGATCATGCTGGGCATCCGCCCCGCGTCGCGCGCCGACGTCTGCACGTTCATCCGCCCCGACCGCCAGTGGTTCGTCAGTCCCTCGCGCCGGCTGGTCGATGAACTCGTCGGCCTGCTGGGCGAGGAAAACCTGGCCCTGCGCCCCAAGCCGCCGGCCCCTGTTTCCAATGGCGGAGGCAGCGGAAGAAAATTCTTCCACAAATCATCCACCGACGCGGGTGGAGCGCGCCCCAATGGTGGAAACAAGGAATCCTCGCCCGCCGTGACGCGATTCAACTGATGTTCGAGGCGACAGTTGGGACGTATTCCACACCCGGTGAAATGTTGTTAGCAATTTTCGTTTTGACTTCTCCGGCAACCGGTTGTACATTCCCAGTCGTGCTGTAGGTGTGGCTGACTTGCTGAAGGATGTATCACACCCGCGCCAAGGAAGGCGCAGACGTCCTAAGCCACACCCTAGGCAATTCCGGGCAAGAAAGCAGGACACATTTCGCGCTCTTTTCGCGCGTGGGACGAAAGGCAACATCGATGGCTACCGTCGATTTAGCTTTGTGGCAGCGAATCATTCAACAGGTAGTGGCGACGGGTGGGAATATTATCCGGCCCTGGTTTACGGCGTTGGAACCGATTTCACTGGAACACGGTTTGCTTGAGATCCAGGTTCCCGGCCGGCAGGAGCAGGATTATTGCCGACAGCACGCCACACGCCTGTTTACTGAAGCCGCGCAGGCGGCCACGGGAATGCTCGTGGGCGTCTGCTTCCTGACCAAGGCCGACCGCGGCCAAGATGATCTTCCCTCCTCGTCCTACGTGGAAGAGACACATAACGCTGCGCAGGAAGGCCTGCCTTTCAGCGAGGACTACACCTTCGAGGCCTTCGTCACCGGCCCGTGCAACCGATTGGCCCACGCCGCGTGCATGGCCGTCAGCGACTCGCCGGGCAAGACCTACAATCCGCTCTACCTCCACGGCAGCGCCGGACTGGGCAAGACGCACCTGCTCCAGGCCACCTGCCGCAAGGTCGCCGCGGGCATCCCCAACGCCAAAATCTGCGTGCTGTCCTGCGAGATGTTCGTCAACCACTTCATCGACGCCATTGCCAAGGGCCAAATTCACGACTTCCGTTATCGCTACCGCCACGCCGACGTGCTGGCCATCGACGATATCCAGTTCCTCTCCGACCACGAACAGTCGCAGGAAGAATTCTTCCACACCTTCAACACGCTGTACCAGTCGCAAAAGCAGATCATCCTGTCCTCCGACCGCGGGCCAGGGCAGATCCCCGACCTGGAGGAGCGCCTCGTCAGCCGCTTCAACTGGGGCCTGGTGGCGCAGATCGATCGGCCGTGCTACGAGACGCGAGTGGCCATCGTTCGCAAGAAGGCCAAGCTCCGTCATATCGATCTGCCCGAAGACGTGGTCTGCTTCATCGCCGGCGTGATCGACTCCAACACCCGCGAGTTGGAAGGCGCCATCGCCAAGGTGGCCATGCTGGCGCAGGTAACCGATCGCAAAATGGACATCCCGCTGGCCGAGGAGGCCCTGGGCACTGAGACCACCGCCGCCCAGCGCCGCCCGATCACCGTCGAGGCGATCCTGGGGGCTGTGACTTCGCGGTTCAACGTGCGCCTCTCGGACCTACAGTCCAAGAAGCGCAGCCGCTCCATCTCCTTCCCGCGACAGGTGTGCATGTACCTGGCCCGCAACCTCACCCGCCACAGTCTGGAGGAAATCGGCGGCTACTTCGGCGGACGCGACCACACCACCGTTATCCATGCCAACAAGATCATCGAGGGAATGCGACACAGCGATGCCCACCTCCAGGCGACGTTGGACCTGATCGCCGACGAGCTCCGTGGCCGGGCCTGACGGGGCACTAACCGCAGATCAAGCAACGGAGTCTCAACAGGCTGGTGTGGAAAGCCCCTTAACAACTTGTCTGGCTTGCTGTTGGTTTCCGACCCTTATCAAAGGCCCCAACAGTCGCGGGAAAGGTTAAAATTCTCCCTCATGGTCAAGTCGACAGCGGCCATAAGGAACCGTCAAAGGATTCAACAGGTTATTCACGGGTTCAAAGGACTCTTTCGTTGGCCGTAACGGCTTGCTGTTGTGTGGGTTGGCAATGTTCACCCCGTCTGTGCCAACACCAACAACAGGAACTATCTTCTACTACGATGAGAGAACTCCCTATCTATCTATAAGAAGATACCCCAGCCGGGCCTGGGCACAAAGTCCGAGTTCCTCTTACCTCGTATGGAGAGGCTCACTATAATTCCCGGTTGCACGAAAGAGTACAACACGTTGGTCCGATCATGGAATTAAGAGAATGACGAACTGGAACAATGGCGAGAACCAGAACATCAAGGCCCCGGCAGAGAAAGACCTGAGCCGGCCGGTGCTGGAGTTTCTCACGCCGGCAGAGACCGCACTGTCGGCGGAGTGGACTGTCGGGCAGGCATTCAAGTCCCTGCGTGGCCGACCTCTACAACACAAGATCGCCTACTTCTATATTGTCGATCGGGACCAGCGACTCCTGGGTGTCGTTCCCACGCGCAAATTGCTACTGGCCGAGCCCACCTGCACGATAAGCGAACTGGCTGATCAACCGGCCATCAGCATCGGAGATACCGCCACCCTCGGCCAGGCCCTGGAAGTATTCGCCCGGCATCGGCTGCTGGCCCTGCCGGTGGTGGACGAGCAAGGCCGGCTGCTGGGAGTTGTGGATGTGCAACTTTACACCGACGAAGTGCTGGACCTGGCCAAGTCACGGCAGATACACGACCTTTTCCAGTTGATGGGTGTTTCGGTGGAGCAGCTTCGGCGCGGCACGGCCGTGTCGGGCTTTGCCGAGCGGATGCCGTGGCTGCTGTGCAATATCGCCGGCGGCATCGCCTGCGCGATGATCGCCCAGCATTTCAACCTCGTGTTGGGCAAGGTTCTGTTGCTGGCCATGTTCATCCCGCTGGTCTTGACGCTGAGCGAGTCGGTGTCGATCCAGTCGATGACGCTGACGTTGTATTACCTTCACGGGCCATCACCGCGGTGGCGCCGCCTGGGGCGTCGGCTGGGGCTGGAGTGGCGAACGAGCCTGCTGCTGGGCGCGACCAGTGCGGTCTGCGTGATGCTGGCCTCGTCGTTCTGGGGGCAAGGCTTTTTGCCGGCCGCGGTCATAGGCTTCAGCATCCTCCTGGCGGCGGTGTCGTCGGCGACGCTGGGCGTGGTCTTGCCGACGCTGCTGCACGTGCTGCGGCTGGACCCGAAGGTCGCCGCCGGCCCGGTGGTGCTGATGCTGGGCGACATGATCACCACGGCTGTCTACCTGGGCATGGGCACTTGGTGGCTGACCTGATCCGGACACAACCTGGCAGGCCTCGCCAATCCATCTGTGCCCGACGATCCGCCCTCCAGCCACACGGCCCACGCCCCGCTGTAGCGCGTTACATTGCCGTAGGGGCTGTAGGTGTAGCGTTCCACCACCGTCCCGGAGGGGTTGACCAACGCCGTGACGTTCATGCTCGCGTCGGTCTGATAGTAAAGCCGCTCTTCCAAACCAGAACTCGCCTTGCCCAGGATGCCGGTGCTGTTGTTGGCGTCGGCGTTGCGGTCCCGAAGCACCGGCGAATCAATGTACCGCAGCGACCAGACGTACTGCTCTTCCGGCGAGGTCGCCAGGAGTTGGAACGGAGACCCACCCGACGGGTCGGCCCGCGTTTCCAGCAATTGCCACGAGGCGTTGTAGTAGTACTCCTTGGCCATCCAGGTGCCAAGGGAGTAGGGGCGACGGTCACGAATCCGCCGGCCCAGGCCGTCGTAACGGTACTCCATGTAAATCTCGTCGCTGCCGTCATAGGCGGTCGTCAGGCGGTTCCACGCATCGTACCGGAAGGCGTGGGACGTCGACACGTCGGCCACGCTGCCCGCGACGGTCATGTTGCCCGGCGCGTCCTGCGTCACCGCCGCCCAATAGGCCCCGTTGCAGGTCACGTCGGTGATCTGGTTGGCCCGGTCATGCTGGCGGGGCACTACACTGTCCCGCGGTAGTTGTCCTGATTCTTTTGTGTTCTTCCCGGCCGTGTTGTATATAGCGACCACACCACACCAACGATAAACGCATATCCACCCCATATTGCGGAAGTTGCACATATCAGAGTAGCTAGTCCGGAGTCGTCAGAAATGAGAACTGTCGCTGGTACGGTGGCTGGAAGTTCTACAACAAAATACAATAAGGCAAGAACGTTTCCTGAATGGGGAGTTGGTGCCACCCAACCAATCATCCACGGGATCGACAGGCAATAATGAAATAATGTCGCCACAATACCCCATGTAGCACCTTTCGCGAGTGTCCCTTTATAGCGACTTCGAGGCAGCATTGTGCCCTTCTTTCCAAGACATCGTCACTTTATAAGAGATCATCAGCCTTAGTTTTCTCCGTGTTGGCATCAGTGGGAAGGACAATATTGTCTAAGTCTTCCTCCATCCATGCCTTCTCGGATTCCTCCTGAACCTCATCCCAGAATCTGCTCAGTACATCATCCGTGTACTCCTCTGCATTGTCGATGTAGGGACTCTGCGACAAATCAGCAACCCCTGCAGCATGCCCGAGCCAACTGCCTCTTCCGTCATCATAATGTGAAGCGCTGTCTTGCGCAGTGTGAAGGGCCTGTCCAAGATTGAACATTGCCGTACTCTTGTCCCCATTTGCATATTCGTAGGCTGCCCACTCGATCATCTTCGTGGCATGTGTACGCGCCTCCCCCTCGTATCCAAGCATCCAATGTCTCTTGTTATCAAGAAACCACCTCGTATCGGTCGCCAAGTTGCTGGCTGTTGCCTGCTTAATCTCATTGGGGGTGAACCCCCTCGCAATCATCCCGTCACGTGTAAGCCGGGTGTGGACGGCAGACGAATATAACCCAAGTGGATCCACCGCATTGGGCACCATTCCCCCGCAGTACTGATACAGATTCATCCCATCGACATACCCGATCGGGTCTCTGGACATCCAGCGGCCGTAGAGGGGATGGTACCAGCGGTTGCGGGCCAGGAGCAAGCCGGTATCGCGGTCGCGCCAGTAGCCGGCGAACAGGACGCTGTTCCTGTAGGTCGTCTCCGACTGCGAGGCCCACGCCCCGCTGTAGCGCGTTACATTGCCGTAGGGGCTGTAGGTGTAGCGTTCCACCACTTGGCCGTTCTTTGAGTCAGGGCGAGCGATGAATCCAAGTCGCCTTCCGCTTACTTGCTTTCGCTTCGGTAGCTTTCGTTGAGGCGAGAGAGCACGTCCTTGGTGATGTCCAGGGCCGGGTCGCTATAGATGACCTTGCGGGTTCGGATTTGCTCGATGACCTGCTCGGTTTCCCGCGCCTCGACCAGTTCCTGCTCGCGGTAGAGCACCAGGTTGTAGCCCTGTTCCTTGGCCACCTTTCCGATGGTTTGCTGGATCTGGTTGTACAGTTCGATGGTCAGGCGGCGATGCTCGGAGAGCAGCATGGTCTCCTGGACCTGCTTGTTGACGGCGCGGTCGATCGTCAGCCGCTGCAGCTCAGAGAGGCGGGCCTGGTATTCCTTGCTTCCCTGCTTGAGGCCTTCGAGCTCCATCTGGAGGGCGTCGATGGCCTTGCCGCGTTTTTCATCCTCGGCCAGCGCCGCCTGTCGCTTGTCGGCCAGGGTGGCCAGTTCGTCCTTGGCGCGCTTGTAGTTGGTGAAGAGGTCCTGCACATCGCAGACGGCGGCCTTGGCGACGATCGCGGTGGCCGGCGCCGAGGCTGTCTGGGCGAAGCTTTCCTTCAGCAGCAGCCCAGCCGCGACGGCCAGGGCAGCGACCAGGGCAACGATAGTGTATGTCTTTCTCATGGCTAAACCTTTCCTGATGATGATTGAAACTCCGTTTTGTCGCGATCAGAACGACCAGCCCACCGAGAAGCTGAAAATCTGCGTATCGTCGTCGCTGGCCTTGGTAATGGGGAAGCCGAAGTCGAAGCTCATGGGCACCTGTCCCAGCAGCGGCAGCACCCACCGCACGCCGAAACCCACCGAGGAGCGATATTCCGTGATGCCGAAGTCCTTTTCCACCGTGCCGGTGTCCACGAACAATGCGCCGCGGAGCTGCTCGCCGATGAGCGGGAAGGTGTACTCGCTGTTGGCCAGGAGCATGAAGTCGCCGCCGATGGGCTCGCCGCGCCCCGGCTCGCCCGCGCTGCGGGGGCTGATGCCGCGATACTTGAAGCCGCGAATCGAGCCGGTGCCGCCGCCGTAGAACTTCTCGAAGACCGGGGCGTCGCCGAAGATCTGGCCCGCCGCCAGGCGCGAGGCCAGGATGTGCTTGCGGTTGAGGGCGTCAGTCATCAGCGTGCGGTAGTGGCGGTAGTCGATATTGAGGCGGCCGAAGTTCCAGTCGCCGAAGATCTGCTCGTAGCTGACGGTGAAGCGGTCGCCGGTGGAGGGGGCCCAGCGGCTGTCGGTGCGGTCGCGGGTGAGGCTGGCCTTGGGGCCAATCAGGAAGTTGCCGCCCTTGGCCTCGCGGACTTCCGGCGGGGCGTGGTGATCGAGGTCGTCGATATTGACTTCCTCGACGCGGCCGGCCAACTCGCCGTACCAACTGTTGGCGAAGCGGCGCCCCAGGCTGGGCACGTAGCCGACGCGGCGCTCCATGTACGTTTCGCGCTCGCGCTGGAAGTAGTAGATCTTCTGGCCCAGGGAGAGGTTCTTGTCGCCCAGGGCCGGGTCGAACCACTCGATGGCGGCCTGCGAAAGCTCCGTGCCCGGCTCGACCGAAACCGTCAGCACCTGCCCGCCGCCCTTGAAGGCCCGCCCGTTCTTCCAGTCCTGCTGGGTGGGCCAGTGGTAGAGGTCGAAGTTCTTCTGCCGCAGTGTGACGTTGCCGCTGAGGCCGTTATTGGAGGAAACGCCCACGCCGATGATGAACTCGGCGGTCTGGGCCTCGTCGACCTTCACCATCGCGTCGCGGACGCCCGCGGCGGTGCCCTCGGGCGTGATGGTCACCTTGTTGAACAGCCGCGTGTCCATCAGCCGCTTGCGCGATTCCTCGGCGGCCACCGTGTCGAAAAGCTGCTCGGGGAAGAACCGCAGCTCCCGCCGGATGACGCGCTCCTGCGTGACGCTGTTGCCGCGGACCTCGATCCGCCCGACGTGGTACTGGTCCTTTTCGACGATGTCGAAGAGCAGGTTGACCATCGCCGGCGGCTGCTCGTTGGGGTTGGCGGGCGCGACGAACTGCCGGCTGGCCTTGACGGTGGCGTCGACATAGCCGATCTCGCCGTAGGCGTCCTGGATGGCCTTGGTGTCCTGCTCCATGCCGCTGGAGGTGAAGAAGGCCCCGCCGCCCATGAGGAGCTTCTTGAGCAGCTCGTCGTTGGCGAACACCAGGTTGCCGTGGAAGACGACGTTATTGACGCGATAGCGCGTCCCCTCTTGGATGAGGAAGACGATCGTCACGCGGCTGCGGTCGGGGGAAAACTCGATCCTGCGTCCGACCTGGACGTCCAGGAAACCCTGATCGACATACAGGCCGCGGAGGGTCTCGACGTCGCGGTCGACCTGCTCGGTGTCCAGGATGCCCTGGACGAACGGCCAGAACCGCGTGCTGGAGGCGATGGACATCTTGAGCTTGAGCCAGGAGAAGAAGGTGTTGCCCTCAAAGCGGATGCCGCGGACGAAGCCGCGGGGCCCTTCGCGGATCTGGTAGACGACCTTGCCCGACGAGAGGGCGTCGGCGTCGACGGTGACCTCGGACTGGGCGTAACCCTTGTCGCGATACTTGGCCTCGATGGCCTTTCGGCCGGTCTCGACGATGAAGCGGTCCATCGGGTCTCCGACGCCGAAGGTCAGCTCCTTCATCAGCTCGCCGGTCTTGATGGCCTTGTTGCCCGAGATAGTCAGCGCGCTGATGGTGCCGCGCTCCGAAACGGTGAAGGTGACGATGACGCCCTTGTTGGTGGGCGTCCGGGTCACCAGCACGTTGGAGAACTGCCGCGTCTCGAGCAGGCGTTGCTCGTCGGCTTTGACCACCGACTCGTCGTAAGGGTTGCCCGCGCGGGTCTTGACGTGAGAGAGGACCGCGGCGGTCGAGAGGCGGTTGTTGCCCTGCACGCGGACTTCGAGTACCTGGCGCGAGGGGGCGGGGCTGTCGTCGTCGGCGACCAGAATAGAGACGGCGACGCACAAGGCTGCGGCCAGGGCAAAGGCACGTCGCAGGTTCCCAATCACATTGGCTCCCAAGCCTTGCATGAAACTCGCATCATCCATGAGCGCGCTACAGTGCCGCGGGCGTCGCAAACCCGCGGAGGCGGTCTCCGCCGACACTTCGGGCGCAGCTACAAGCCGCTGCGATAGATACCGCACGGCCCGGCGAATTGTCAATGAAGTTCTACGGACTGGCCGCGAGCGCAAAGCGAGCGGTAATTGCCCTCGAACACTCCGCTCGCTTTGCGCTCGCGGCTAGTGTGCCAGTTGCCGACAGCCGGAGGGAGGAGTCTTGCCGCCGGGGCGGGCCGCCGGTATGATGCCCCGCTGGAATGGAACGCAAGAATCTGACAGTCCAGGACATCGCCCGCCTGGTGGGCGGGAAGGTCGAAGGTGACGGTTCTGCCGCCATCTCCGGCCTGGGCGCGCTGGACTCGGCCGGGGCCGGCGAGGTCACCTTCGCCGCCGACGCGCGCCGGGCAGCCAGGCTCGCCGACTGCCGGGCCTCGGCGGCCATCGTGCCCGACGACCTGGCGACTACCGCACCCATGGCGCTGATCCGCGTGGCCAATGTTCAGGTGGCCGTCGCCGCCCTGCTGGCGGCGCTGGCGGCGCCCGAAGACCGCCCCGCGGCGGGGATTGCCCCTTCCGCCGTCATCGACCCCTCCGCCGAGGTGGCCCCCACCGCAGCCGTCGGGCCGGGAGTCTGCATCGGCGCGAGGGCCCGCGTCGAGGCCGGGGCCGTCCTTTGCGCCAATGTCTCGCTCGGCTCGGACACCGTCGTCGGCGAAGGATCCTTCCTGGCCCCCGGCGTGGTCATCCATGCCCGCTGCCGCCTGGGCAAGAACGTCCGCATCGGTCCCAACAGCGTCATCGGCTGGGACGGCTTTGGCTACTATTTCGCCGACGGGGTGCATCACAAGATCCAGCACATCGGCAATGTCATCATTGAAGATGACGTGGAGATCGGGGCCTGCGCGTGCGTGGACCGGGCCAAGTTCGGCTCGACGCGGATCGGCGCGGGCACGAAGATCGACAACCTGGTGCAGATCGCCCACAACGTGCAGACGGGCCAGGCCTGCATCGTGGCGGCGCTGGCGGGGGTGGCCGGTTCGGCCCGCCTGGGCAACGGCGTGGTGGTGATGGGCCACGTCGGCATCCGCGATAACATCTCGCTGGGTGACGGAGTACAATGTGCTGCCTGCTCGGCGGTGGCCGGCGACGTGCCGGCTGGACAGATCATCGCCGGCGCCCCGGCCCGGCCGGCTGGCGAGGCGATGCGGATCATGCAGGCCTGGGGCAAGTTGCCCGAGCTGCTCAAACGCGTACGTGAACTCGAATCGAGGCTGAATACCCTTGAGTCGCCAAAAGACCATTAGAACCCCCGCGGTGGTTGAGGGCCTGGGCCTCTTCAGCGGCCAGCCCAGCCGTTTGCAGTTCCTGCCGGCCCCGGCTGACAGCGGCATCGTCTTCGTTCGCACCGGGGCGGGCCAGGGCACGGTGCAGATCGCCTGTAGCGTCTCGAAGGTGGCCCGCCGCAGCCACCGCACCACGCTGAGCAATGGCTCCGCGTCGGTTGAGACCGTCGAACACGTGCTGGCGGCCGTCCGCGGCATGGATATCGACAACATCATCATCGAGGCCAACGCTGACGAGCTTCCCTCCACCGACGGCTCGCCGCTGCCTTTCGTCCAGGCCATCCAGAACGCCGGCACCAGCGAGCAGGACATGGACCGCCGACCCTACGTCATCGAGGAGGCCATGTCGGTCTCCGAGGGCGACTCGATGCTGGCGGCCCTGCCCGGCCCGACCAACTATCTGGATATCCTCTTCGACCTGGACTATTCCAACATTCCCGTCATCGGGCGGCAGGTCTTCAGTTTCCGCCTGGGCAAGGACGACTTCGCGGCCCAACTGGCCCCCGCGCGCACCTTCGCCCTGGAGGAAGAGGCTCACCAGTTGCAGGCGCAGGGCTTCTGCACGCACCTGACGACCAAGGACATTCTCGTGATGGGCGAAAGCGGGCCCATCGACAACCAGTTGCGTTTCCCCGACGAGCACGTCCGCCACAAGGTCTGTGACCTGATCGGCGACCTGGCGCTGCTGGGGCGACCGCTGTGCGGGCGGATCGTGGCCTACAAGAGCGGGCACGACCTCAACCACGCCCTGGTCCGCAAACTCTTCCAGCACTTTTCGGCCAAGGGTCGCGGCCGCGCCGGCGGCGAGCCGGTCATGGACATCCGCCGCATCATGCGAGTCCTGCCACACCGCTATCCCTTCCTGATGGTCGACCGCATCCTCCAGATCGACGGCGACAGCCGGGCCGTGGGCGTCAAGAACGTCTCGATCAACGAGCCGTTCTTCCAGGGCCACTGGCCGGGCCAGCCGGTCATGCCCGGCGTGATGATCCTCGAAGCGCTGGCGCAGCTCTCGGGCATCCTGCTCAGCCGCCGCCTGGAGCACACCGGAAAGATCGCCGTGCTGCTGAGCCTCGACCGCGTCAAGATGCGGCGACTGGTCCGCCCCGGCGACCAGTTGATCCTGGAGAGCGAGGCGATACACGTTCGCGCCCGCACCGGCCATTGTCGCTGCCGCGCGATGGTGGGCGACGAGCTGGCGGCCGAGGCTGAGATCAAGTTCATGCTGGTGGACTCCGAACCTATTTAGCGACATGCGACACAGAGACGCAGAGAACAGCAGAAAAGATCTACTGAGAAGATTGGATTTTGATTCTCTCTCTGTTGCTCTGTGCCCTCTGTGTTGAGATGTTGTCTTGGGAGGTTTTTGATGCCGGAAATATCCCGTTACGCCGTAGTCGAGAAGACCGCCAAACTGGCCGCCGATGTCCGCGTGGGGCCCTTTGCCTACATTGGCCCGCAAGCGGTGCTCGGCGCCGGCTGCGTCATCGAGAACGGCGCCACCATCGTGGGGCAGACGACCCTGGGCGCCAAGTGCCACGTCTTTCCGATGGCCGTCATCGGGGCCGTGCCGGGCCAGGCCGGGCAGGTGGGCCGGTGCGTCCTGGGCGAGGCCAACAGCATCCGTGAGCACGTGACCCTCAGCGGCGGCCTGGAGGCGCCCACCCGCATCGGCAACGACAACCTGATCATGATCGGCTGCCAGATCGGTCCCGGCGCGAGCGTGGGCGACCACTGCATCATCACCAACTGTACGCAGATCGACGGCGGAGCGACCATCGAAGATTACGTCGGCACCAGCGCTTTTACCTTCATCGCCCCCGGGGCGAAGGTGGGCATGTACACCTACATCGCCGGCTACACCGGCATCGAAGGGCAAGCCCCGCCCTATGCAATGGTGCAGGGCTACCCCGCGCGTGTCCGCGGCGTCAACAGCGAGAAGCTCCGCCGCTGCGGCTTCGGCGACGACGACATCCGGGCGCTGAAGGAGGCCTTCCGCGAGTTGTTCAACGGCGCCGGGGCCCAGGCCGACCCGGACGTTCTTCGACGCATGGCCGGTGAGGCATCCCTCAACGTCCACGTCCGCCGCCTGGTGGAAATTCTCCAGGCCGGCGCGGGCGGGAGATCGGCATGAAGGATCTGACGGTTATCCGCGAGATCGACGCCTCCGCCCGCGTGGCCGCCGAGGCGACGGTGGGGCCCTTCTGCGTGATCGGCCCGGGCGTGACCATCGGCCCGCACACGGTGCTGACCCGCCGTGTGTCGGTCTCGGGGCGCACGATCATCGGGTCAGCCAATATCATCGAAGAAGGCTGCGTGCTGGGCTCTTCGCCGCAGGACCTCAAGTATGCCGGCAGCAGCACAATGCTGATCATCGGGCATCGCAACCGTTTCGGCCCGCGCGTCACGGCCCACATCGGCACCGAGGCCGGCGGCGGACTGACACGCATCGGCAACGATAACCTCCTGTTGGACGGATGCCACATCGCCCATGACTGTTTCGTGGACGACCACACGGTCCTGGGGCGCGAGGTGCTGCTGGCCGGGCACGTGCTGGTCCAGAGCGGCGCGGTGGTTTCGGACCTGGCCGGCGCGCACCACTTCACCACCATCGGCCGATACGCCCGCGTCGGGCCGCGAACCCCCGTCCGCCGCGACGTGCCGCCCTTCACCAACTTCTGCGGCGAGGACCACGAGAAGCTCCCGCCGGCTGTGCGAGGCGTCCACGAAAACGGCATGAGGGCGGCCAAGCTCTCCCCCGGCGAGGAGGCCGAGCTGCGCAAGGCCCTCCGCGAGCTGTTCGAGGACGAGACCGCCCTGCAAACCAAGATCGAGCAACTGGTCAACATGGGCGTCGAGGGCGAGGCCGCGGCGCTGTGCGAGTTCTGCCAGCACAGCCTTCAGGGCGTCTACGGCCGCTACCGCGAACTGCTGCGCGGGCAGATGCCCCCCGAGGCCCTGCGCTACCTGCCGCCCGACCTGATCAGCCTGTGGAGGAACAAGGCATGAGTTTCCGCGTCGCTGTCGTCGGGGCCGGGCGAATGGGCAAGCTCCACGCGCGCGTGCTGAGCGAGATGGCCGAGGCCGAGCTGGTCTGCATCGTCGATTCCAATCTCGCCGCAGCCAAGGCGCTGGCCGGCCAGCGCGACTGCCTGGCGCTGGGCGACGTGGCCGAGGCCGTCGACAAGGTCGATGCCGCCATTATCTCGGTGCCCACGCTTTACCACCTGCAGGCTGCCCGGCCGTTCGTCGCGGCGGGCAAGGCCGTGCTGATCGAGAAGCCCTTCACCAACGACCCGCAGGCCGGGGCGGAACTGGTCGAACTGGCCCGCGCCACCGGCGCCAGCGTGCAGGTCGGCCACACCGAGCGGTTCAACCCCGTCGTCGAGGCCCTCAAGAAACACGCCATTGCGCCCAAGTTCATCGAGGCCCACCGCATCAGCCCCTTCACCTTCCGCTCCGCCGATGTGGGCGTGGTGCTGGACATGATGATCCACGACATCGACCTGGTGGGCATGATGGTCGGCTCGAAGGTCCAGGCCATCCACGCCGTCGGGGTCAACGTGATCGGCGCCCACGAGGACATCTGCAACGCGCGGCTGATCTTCGAGAACGGCTGCGTGGCCAACCTCACCGCCAGCCGGCTGGCCATCAAGACCGAACGCAAGATGCGAATCTTCTCGGAGGAAGGCTACCTCTCGGTGGATTACGCCAAGAAGGTCGGCGTCGTCATCAAGAAGAGCGCCAACATGGACCTGATCCAGATGGCCCGCGACGCCGACGTCGAAGACCTGGCCGAGCTGGCCGGCAGCATGGACTACACCAAGCTGCTGAAGGTCGAGCAGCTAGTGATCGAGGACTCCATCGAGCCGCTGCGCAAACAGGCTGAGGCGTTCGCCCGGACGGTGATGAACGGCGCCCCGCCGGTGGTCTCCGCCGTCGACGGCCTGGCCGCCGTCCGCATCGCCCGCGATATCGTCGAGTCCATCAAGCACTACAAGTGGGACGGCCCGGCCTCCAGCCGCGAAGGCCTGGACATCATCACGCGGGATAACCCCCACAACTAGCCGCGAGCGCGAAGCGAGCGGGGTGTGATCGGCGAACTAGCCGCGAGCGCGAAGCGAGCGGGGTGCGATCGGTGAACTAGCCGCGAGCGCGAAGCGAGCGGGGCGTGATCGGTGAACTAGCCGCGAGCGCGAAGCGAGCGGGGCGTGATCGGTGAACTAGCCGCGAGCGCGAAGCGAGCAGGGTGTGATCGGTGAACTAGCCGCGAGCGCGAAGCGAGCAGGGTGTGATCGGGTGAACTAGCCGCGAGCGCAAAGCGAGCGGGGTGCGATCGGCGAACTAGCCGCGACCTGCCTACCGGTAGGCAGAGCACGAAGCGAGCGGATATTGTCGTTTTGTTCCGAGCGGCCAATAGGGGTATTCGCATGACTCAACCGCTGGCCTATTTTCTGACGTGGACCACTTACGGCAGTTGGCTTCCCGGCGACCGGCGCGGATGGGTGCATCACAGTGACGGGGCTTGGCACGTTCCGATTCGAGAAGGCGACAACCGCATTCTTGGCTCCGCGATCCACGCCATGTCCGGCCCATCGGTCATCTTGAGCCAGGAGCAACGCGACAGGGTTTCCAGCACAATCCAGGCCTGCTGCAAGACGCGCAACTGGGGGCTGCATGCAATCAATGTCCGTTCCAACCATGTGCATGTAGTAGTTTGTGCCGCAGATTATTCGCCCGAGCGCGTGATGGGATATTTCAAGACATGGGCCTCACGGACGCTGAACGGCTTGGCCTCGCCCGGCGCGAAGGGGCCATGGTGGACGCGGCACGGAAGCACGCGATACATCAATGCGCCCGAGTCGCTCCAGAAGGCCATCGACTACGTAGTCCATCAGTAAGGCCGGGCGAAGAAACGGCAATTTCCGCTCGCTTTGCGCTCGCGGCTAGTAGTCCTTCACAACTAATTTTGCTGGTGCCACGGTCAAGCGTTGTTTGCTTGGCCGTGCGGACACCCCCAAGCACACGACGCTTGGGGGTGGCACGAACTCACAATTTTTGCTGTGAAGGACTACTAGTTCGTCAAGGCGCCCGGTGCCGTGGCCGCGACGTTTGCGGCCACGTGTTAAACCACCATCAACGGTCAACGTGGTTGCATACACCGCAACCACGCCACCCGCCTATTCAGAGGCAACCTCGCCATCTGTAGCTACTGGTGGCAATACGACAGGTGGGGTTGGCGATGATAATCGGTCACGAATCTCTTCCATTTCCGCCATTCTTGCCCTAGCTGATTCTAATTCAGCAAGCCTCTTCTGGGCATCTTCTCTCTGTTCTTTGATTGCATTCAGTTCGGCGAGCTTTTGGTGAATCTTCTGAAATTCAGCTAACGTAACCTGGGTTTTCTTGAATTCATTCAACCGGTCTTGAAACTCTCTAAGACGACTCTGACTTAAGGCCCAGCGATTGGATCGTTCATGTAACTGACGCACGATCTCTTCTTTAGTGTGCGGAGTGGCCTCCAGCATGTCGATTACTTTGGCGTCTTCTCTTGCAGATTCCGCTACAGCCTCACGCTCTTCGGCTTGCTCTTTTCGCGAGACCTTGACGGATAGTTTTGCAAGAGCCTCAGAAAGATAAGGTGTAAGAACCAACTGCCTCTTTCGGCTGGTGCGATCTTTGAATTCTTCTAAGAGCCAATCATTCGGATAGCTGATTTCGGAAATTATTCCGTAGTCGCTATCATGAGACACGACGATTATATGATTACCGCTTTCTTGCGAGCATTTGATGATCCATTCCCAGTTGATAGCATCCCCGTAAGAACTATCTTTATCTTTTCGTGGCGGGTAGCCAAGTTGGAATCGTTTTCTGGCTAGCCGCCTTATTTCAAAACGCTCTTTTTTGTCCCTAGACAGATTGAAGCCATTATCCGCATTGAATATTTTTTGAGCAGCAGTGTAGACCTTATCATGTGTCTGGGGATGCTGAATGATGTTTCTGAGTCTTGCCTTAACCCGCTTGATTCTCTTAATGCAGTCGTTTATGTCTCTATTAATGCCTTTGATATCTTTGGCATCAGTCAAGAATAGCGGAGGCGATATGGGCTGAGGTGGAACAAGGCTCTTTTCGGAATCAGAAATGACTTTTTGGCGATTCTTCTTATACTCCATCTCAACTTGTTCGGTCGTTATGATTCTGTCCGCAATCGCACTGAGATGACTTAAGAGGCTATGAGCTTTTTGGGTTCGATAAAAGCCCAGAAACACGCAGGTATCGATGAACACCAGATATTTGTCTTTGTTCAGCTTTGCCATGAGCTATGTCGCTTGGTAAACCACCCTAAAGAACCCGTTCCCGCAAAATGTTGCCCAGCCCAGTACAGCAGAGCATATGCCCTCAGCTCCAGCAAGTCCAGCGACAATAGCCTAGCCAGCGCATAGCACCCACAACCCGCGGAGCAGTAACGCGGGGCGGTAGCCCCGCCCGACTTCGCACTCCGCACTTCGCACTTGCTACTTATTCCAGTACCGCTCGACGGCGCGGTCCACGGTCATCGAGACGAAGTTCTCGGACTGGACGATAGTGGCCTTGGCGATCAGGGCTGAGTAGTACTCGTTGTAGAGCTTGGAAAGCTGCTGCTCGCGGAGGATCTTCTCGATCTTGGGCTGGGCGTCCTCGAAGCTGGTCGTGGAGGCCGGCTCGACGGCGGCGGTCTTGACGATGTAGCAGCCGGTGGGCGTGTCGACGATATCGCTGACCTGCCCGCCGCCCTGGGCGAAGGCGACTTTCTCGACGGCCTCCTCGCGGAAGCTGCCCTCGGCCAGCGGCTGCCAGAGCCCCTTGGCCGGGCCCTTGGGGCCGACCGAATATTTCTCGGCCACCTGCCCGAAGTCCTCCCCGCTGTGCAGCGCCTTGACGGCCAATGCGATCTGCGCCTCGGCCTTGACCCGCGCCGCGGCCAGCTCAGCCTCGGTGGGGTTTGTCGCCCCGGGCGCCAGGTAGGCCTTCAGCGGCACCGAGACAATCTGCATCTGCACGCGCTTGGGGGTGGTGAACTCCTCCTGGTGGCGGCTGTAGTATTCCCACAGGCCCAGGCGGTTGGTGTTGACCGAGGCGGTGAACTTCATCCGCAGGAAGTACTGCACGGTCAGTTTCCGCCGCTGGTCTTCGAGTACCTTGGCCAGCGTCGTGCCCTGGCTCTGGAGCTTGCTCTCGAGCTTCTTCTTGCTGCCCTCGCTCCGCGAGATCATTTCCTGGAGCGTCTCGTCGATTTCCTTGTCGATGAGCTTCTTCTGCTCGTCGCTGAAGACCTTCTCCGCCTCCGGCAACGCCAGGGCCTGGCTGACCTGGTGACGGGTCTCGTCGTTGATGATCTTGGCGGCGCGCAGGCGAAACTCCTGCTCGCTGAGGTTGTGGGGAATCTCCGTCAGCTCAAAGCTGGCCGATTTCAGGATGTCGTCAACGCTGAAGAAGCGGCGGTTAACCTGGATGACCGCGCCGGTGACGACCTGCGGGCTGCCCAAGACCTTCAACTCGCCCTTGTCGGTGGGAGCGGGGGCGGCGGCCTCCTGGTCGTCCGGGCCCTCGGCCAGATCGACCCTCTGCGGGCGCGAAGGCTTGGGCGGGGCGTCGGCGTCCTCGTTGACCACGCCACGGCGCACCGGGGTGGCCGTCAGGGAGACCTTGGCCGGCTGGCTGGCCGGGGGCGCCGAGGCCAGCTCCAATGGCACTTCCTCGGTGGCCCGCGTGAGGGGCACCCTGTGAGGCCGGCCGTCCTTGCCGCAGCCAAGCATCGCCGCCGCCAGTATCACCACCACAAGGCAATGACGAATGACGAAACTCAAATGACGAACCAATGACGAACGCCCGTCCAAAGCAACTTGGGGCGCTCGCTTATTACGCGGATCATCGTTTGTCACGGCTAGGCACCCGGGCTTCGTCATCTGGCTATTGTTTCGTTCCAAATCAGGCGACCCCAGCCGTCCCGCGGAAGAGGGCCGGTTGGATAGGAGGCCATTATACGGCCCCGGCCGTCTGCCTCAATCTCTTTAGCAGAACGCGGAGGAGCGTGGCCGTTTCGAGGTAGACCGGCGGGAGCCGCCAATGGACGGTTTTCGCGTCGGGCAGGCGGACGCTGCCCTGCGAGCCGTCGAAGAGGCTGCGGATGGCGGAATAGTTGCTGACGGCGAAAACAATGTCGTCGTCCATGCGGATGATGCTGTCGATGCCCAGTTGGCCGGCCAGCACGCGAATCTCGCTGACCGACAGCAGCGTCTCGACGGCAGCCGGCACGGCCCCGTATGCGTCGGCCAGGTCGGTACGGAGCTGTTCGAGGTCCCGGCCGCCCTGGCAGTGGACCATGCGGCGGTAGATCTCCATGCGTTGCCGCTCGGAGGGGATGTAGGTCTGGGGGATGAAGGCGTCGACGCCCAGTTCCACGTGGCAGACGCGCGGCGCGGCGGTCTTGTCGCCACGAAGCTCGCGCACGGCCTGTTCGAGCAACTGGCAGTACAGCTCGTAGCCCACCGCCGCGATGTGCCCGCTCTGCTCGTGGCCGAGAATATTGCCGGCCCCGCGAATCTCCAGGTCGCGCATGGCGATCTGAAAGCCGGCGCCCAGGTCGGAGAATTCCTCGATGGCCTTGAGCCGCTTGGCCGCCACGGGCGTGACCGGGCGGCTCTCGGGCAGCAGGAGGTAGCAGTACGCGCGGTTCTTGTAGCGTCCCACGCGGCCGCGGAGCTGGTGCAGCTCCGAGAGGCCGAAATGGTCGGCGTCGTGGATGATGATCGTGTTGGCCGAGGGGATGTCCAGGCCCGACTCGATGATCGTCGTGCAGACCAGCACGTCGATCTCCTGGCGGACGAAGGCGAGCATGGTCTCCTCGAGCCGGCCCTCGGGCATCTGCCCGTGGGCGACGGTGACGCGGGCCTCCCCGGCCAGCCCGCGGATGCGGTCGGCGATGCGGTGGATGTCCTGCACGCGGTTATGCACGAAGAAGACCTGCCCGCCGCGATTGAGTTCCCGCAGGATCGCCTGGCGGACCAGGCGCGTGTCGTAGGCGCAGACCTCGGTGTAGATGGCGCGGCGGTCCATCGGCGGGCTGACCAGCGAGCTGATGTCTCGCAGGCCCAGCAGGGCCATATGCAGCGTCCGCGGAATGGGGGTGGCCGTCATCGTCAGCACGTCCACCTGGGCGCGCATGTTCTTGAGATGCTCCTTGTGCTCGACGCCGAAACGCTGCTCCTCGTCGATGATGACCAGCCCCAGGTCGGCGAACTTGACATCCTTGCTCAGCAGGCGGTGGGTGCCGATGAGGATCTCCAGTTGCCCCGCGGCCAGGCGGCTGATGACCTGGGCCTGCTGGCCGGCGGTGCGGAAGCGGCTGAGGACGTCGATGCGGAAGGGATAGTCGGCGAAGCGTTCGCTGAAGGTGCGGTAGTGCTGGTCGGCCAGGACGGTGGTGGGCACCAGCACGGCCACCTGCCGGCCCGCCTCGGCCACCTTGAAGGCTGCGCGCATGGCCAGCTCGGTCTTGCCGTATCCCACGTCGCCGCAGAGCAGGCGGTCCATGGGGCTGGCGGCGGACATGTCCGAGTCGATCTGCGTCATGGTGGAAAGCTGGTCGGCCGTCTCGACGTAGATGAACTCCTGGGTGAACTGTTTCTGCCAGTCGGTGTCGGCGGGATAGCTGACCCCCGGCGTGGCGGCCCGCACGGCCTGGATGCGCAGCATGTCGGCGGCCAGGTCGTGGACCGCGGCGGTGGCGCGTTCCTTCTGACGGGCCCAGCTTGCCCCGCCCAGCTTGCTCAGCGTCGGGCGGAATTGGCGGCTGCCGATGTACTTCTGCACCAGGTTGATGTTGCCGGCCGGGACGTGCAGCACGGCGTTGTCGGCGAAACGCAGCGTGAGGTATTCCTCGTTGCGCCCGTCGCGATCCAGCGTCCGCAGGCCCTGGAAGCGGGCGATGCCGTGGGCCACGTGCACCACGTAGTCGCCTTCGTGCAGGTCCAGCAGCGAGTCGATGGGCCTGCCCACGCGGAGCCGCCTCAGCCGTCGCCGCTTGGCGTAGCGATGGAAAACCTCGTGGTGCCCCACGACCACCATGTGAAGCTCACTGAAGCGGAAGCCCGAGGACACGTGGCCGATAGCGGTGTGGATGGCCGAGACGGCCTGGGGGTGCGCCTCGTGCAGCAGATCCTCAAACCGCTTCTGCTCGGCGGGGTTTTCGCAGTAGACCCACACCTCGTCGGTGGCAGCCAGTTCGGTCAGCTCCTCCATGGCCGCGGCGGCAGTGGCGGAGAGTTCCTGGAGCGAGCGGATACCCATGTCGATGGCGGCCTGGCCCTCGCGCGGGCGGAAGGCGTACATTTCCACGCGGGCGAACCGCCGCATCTGCACCAGCAGTTCGTCGGGCGCCAGCCAGTGTGACACCGACTGCCAGGAAGCGGCGGCGGAAGTGGCGGCGCCATCGGTGATCGCCTCGGTCAGCGATGGTTGCGCCGTCTCGATCTCGCCCAGGCGGCTGTGGATCTGCCGGGCCACCTCCACCAGCTCCGACGGCTCGACCATGCACACGATCGCGTCGTCGGGGAGGTAGCTCAGCAGGCTGGTGACCTGCTGGGGCGGGCCGCTCTTGAGGGCGGCTGAGCTGGTCAGGTCGAAGCTGCCGATCTGCTCGGTGCTCCGCTGGCTGTCGAGGTCGAAGCGGCGGATGGACTCGATCTCGTCGCCGAAGAACTCCACGCGGATGGCCGTGGCGGCTGCGGGCGGCAGGATGTCGATGATGCCGCCGCGCCGGGCGAACTCTCCCTGCTGCTCGATCTGCTCGACGTGCTCGAAGCCCGCGTCGATGAGCCACTCCGACAGCTCCTCGGGGCTCATCGGCGACCCGCGCTGGAGGGCCAGTCGCGAGCCGATCAGGGCCTCGGGGGTCGGCACCGGCTGCATCAGCGCCATGATCGGCGCGACGATGAAGTCGACCGGCTCGTCGCGTCGCGCGGGGGCCTGGGCCAGCAGGTTGCACAGGCGGAGGCGCTGGCCCGTCACGTCGTCGTTGACGTGCGCGGCGCCGATGTCGATCTCCCAGGCGGGCAACTGCTGGACGGCGCTGCCGGTGAAGACCTCGATGTCGTCGGCCACCGCGTCGGCGTCGTCGAGCTGGGCCGTCAGGAACACGACGGTTCTGCCGGTCAGCTTGCCCATCGCCGCCGCCAGCAGCGGCCCCGACGAGCCCCACACGCCCGAGAGTTTCAGCGCAGCGCCGCCCCGCAGGCGGGCGGCCGCCTTGGCCAGCAATCGGCTCTTGAGCACTTTCTTGAACATAGCGCCAACCAAGCGCGCAGGGTCACGCCCGGACGCGGCGGAAAAACCGCCCCGCTACCGGGCTTTACCGAGCAACCCGTTGCATTACGTTCGACCGTTAGAGGCCGGCTGAAAGCTGCAGTGCCGGCCCATTCGATCCGCCATTCTAACAATCGGCGGCCGATGAGGGGACCCTTATTGCATTGTGCCAGCGCCGAACCTGACAGGTGTGTCGCGGAATCGAGTTTGCCTGAATCATGGTGCGTGATGCATATCAGTGAGGTGGAGTTCCAACCCCACCTCCTTTCGTTCACTCTGGGCATCTTCGCGGCGGAGTAGGAACTCCGCCGCGCGTCTTCGCCGGTGAACGATTCCGCGTGCAACCAGTTGCACGCCCTACGGGCTAGCTTGTCTTTCGCCGACGCGGACAAAGTTTGCATTTCCGCTGTTTGATCGTTGCCGCGGGCGGCGTAGAATCTGCGACCGGTGAAATAGATGCCGATCCTCGTCCTGCTGGGGCTGGGCGTGAGCCTGTCCTGGCTTCAACAACCTCTCTGGGTTCTGCCGTCGGCAAGCCGCTGGGACGGCCTGTCGGCGGCGGTCGCCTACGTCGCCATCACGGCCGCCTTGAGCGGCCTGTGCGGGCGCCTATCGCTGCTGTGGGCGCGACGCGCCGGTGGCGAAATTTCGCGCACGCTGCTGCGCCGCCACAACGCCATGGGCCTGGCGATCCAGGGCTGGATGATCCTGGGGCTGGTCGGCGTGATGGGCTGCGGCTATCGCGAGCTGATCGTCGCCTCCGCGCTGGTCCGCGTGCCGCTGATGGGCGAGCTGGCGGCGGCGGGGCCGTTCGTGGCGGCCTTGATCCTCCACTGGCTGCTGGAGTACCCCTTCTACCGCCTGAGCCGCCGGCAAGTGGCCCAAAGCCTGGCCGACTCGGGGCAGGGACGCATCGGCCTGTGGACGCGGCGGCAATGGCTGACCTACAACATCCGCCACAACCTCCTGTTCATCGCGGCGCCGGTGGCCCTGATCGTGCTGGGGACCGATACGTTCACGCTGGCCTTCTCGCGATGGCTCGCGCCGCACCTGCCGGCCAGCCAACATCCAGCCTGGATAACGGGCGGCGTTCTGGCCATCGCGGCGGCGGTCTTCATCATCAGCCCGCTGCTGATCGTCCGTATCTGGCAGACCTGCCCCTTGCCGCCGGGCCCGTTGCGAGAGGAACTTGAAGACGTCTGCCGACGCCTGCGCCTGACGCATCGCGGCCTGCGGGTCTGGGAATCGGGCAACGCCATCGCCAACGCCGGCGTGATCGGTCTGAGCGGGCGCGTCCGCTACGTCCTGCTCAGCGACTCGCTGCTGGCCAACATGGACCGCCGCTGCGTGCTGGCCATCTTCGCCCACGAGGCTGGGCACATCCTGCACCATCACATCTTCTACTCGGTGCTCTTTGCCGGCTCGACGATGGTGTTGTGCGGCTGGGTCGGCGGGACTGTCGCCGACTGGCTGCACCTGGGCGACTCGGCCGCCGAGGGCCTGACCGTGGCGCTGCTGCTGGCGGCCTGGGGCATCGGATTCGGCAAGGTCAGCCGCCTGTTCGAGCGGCAGAGCGACGTGACGGGCGCCTACCTGGCCGGGTTGGAGATCGAAGGAGGCGACCGCGACGATGGCCGCGTCAGCCAGGAAGGCGCCGCGGTTTTCGCCTGGGCGCTTCAGCGCGTGGCGCTGCTCAACGGCATGTCGAGCCATCAATGGAACTGGCGGCACGGCTCGATCGCGCAGCGGATCAACTATGTTCTATGGCTGGCCGGCACGGGCGGCCAGAGGCGCCGCATCGACCGCCAGGTCTCCGGGGTCAAGACACTATTGTGGCTGGCGGCACTGACCTCCGCGGCGATCTTGATGAACGAAATTTGAGTCCCGTTTCCGTTAGCGCGTTGGCTCAAGCCCGCGCCGGGAATATTCCGAAAGGACAGTATGATCCGAAAGGCTGTCATTCCGATCGCCGGGCTGGGGACGCGCATGGGTCCGTTGGCGCGGATCGTCCCCAAGGCCATGTTCCCGCTGGTGGATCGCGAGGGGCACGCCTGGCCGGTCATTCATATCATCTGCCGCGAAGCCGCCGCCGCGGGGCTTGCCGAGGCCATCGTGGTCGTCCTGCCCCAGCACCTGGGCATCGTCGAGAGCTACTTCGCCGCCCTGGGCGAGAGCGAGCGGCGCCTGCTGCCGCGCATCAGCCTGGTGACTGCCGAGGCCCGGGGGTTTGGCTACGCGGTGCTCAAGGCCTCGGACTGCCTGGACCGCGAGAGCTTCATGCTGTTCCTGGGCGATCACGTCCATCTCGCCGAAGCGGGCGTGCTGCCCTGTGCCGCCCAGTTGGCCGCCGCCTACGCGCGGCGCGGCGGGGCGGCCATGATCGGGATGCAGAGCGTCGGCGAGGCTGAGTTGTCCAAGGTCGGCGTGGCCGGCGGCGAGCCGCTGGGAGAGGACACCTATCTCTGCCGCCATTTCGTGGAAAAGCCCGACCTGGCCACCGCCCGCTCCCGCCTGGCCAGCCCGCACCTGCCGCAGGGACAATACCTGGCCCATTGCGGCATCTACATCTTTGCCCCTGAAATCCTCGACTGCCTCCGCACGCTGGAGGCCGCCCAGGTGCCCGGCACGGAACTGCAACTGGCCGCCGCCCAATCGATGCTCCTGGCCCACCGCCCCGACAGCTACTACCTCTTCCGCATCCGCGGCCGGGCCTACGACACCGGCACGCCCGAAGGCTACGCCACCGCCCAGGCGGCATTTCATAGAAGCTGATCGTTGCATCGACACTGCAAGATAGTAGACTATCGCTCATGGCCATCTTCCGAAATACCAGCGAGCAAGGCGCCTTTAACGCCAACATCGTTCTGCCCTTCAACCTGCGCCTGGAGGATTTCCGGCTGGCGATGCAGGACATCTACGACTTTTTCTATGATGTGAACAAGCTTCTCATTGGCAAGGGACTTGAACGGCTGGACGACATGCTCAGACCCTCGATCATGTCGGGCCTGCTTTCCGACATGCTTACAGCCAGTCTAGCGAAGCATTCCCGCAGTCTGGTGCAGAACCAGTATTTCAATGGGCATCCCGACCTGCTGGTCAAGGGCGTTTACCCTAAAAACGCCAGCAAAGCGGGCACTGAGGGAGTCGAGATCAAGACGACGAGAAAGGCCGGCGGCGCGGTGGACACGCATGGTGCGAGGGATCAGTGGATGTGTGTCTTTGTTTACCAGACCGATGACGAGACGGAGCCCGCAACGGAACGAAACCCCGTGACCTTCACGGAAGTCTATTTGGCCAAGGTCACCGTGGAGGATTTCCGACGAAATGCCCGAGGCCCCCTGGGTACGAGAACAGCCACCCTGGATCGTGAAGGCGTCAAGAAGCTTCGAGAGAACTGGGTCTACAAACTTCTCAGACCCGAAGTTTAGAAAGAGGCACCAGGCTCTTTTTGGCCATGTCGATGTAGTGGTCGTCCATTTCCACCCCGATGCTTGCATAGCCGACAGCTTCGGCGGCGGCGAGCGTCGATCCTGAACCCGCGAACGGATCCAAAACTGTGCCTTCGCCCAACGGAAGCACCGCGCGCACGATTTGCCGCAAGAAAGCCTGGGGCTTCAAGCTCGGATGAGGCGCCACTGATCGCTCCTGCGGACGGGTAGGCGATGAACTGATAACGTCACAGAACGGTTTGCCGGTTTCAGGCCTGCGGAAACCACCGGTCTTCCATTTGCGGAGGTTATCCTGGACTCTTCCCTCCACCGGCTTGCGGAAGATGACCCAGGGCTCGTACATGGAGCGAGGCATTACGCTAACACCCGAAAACTCCTCGTGGGCATTCTTGGGCCGGTCCCCCCCCCGCATGGTCATGACGAGCCGTATGATCTCGCCTCTCCGCTCGAACCCGGCGCCGGCCAGTGCTGTGGCCACCAGATATGACAACAATGGATTTGTGGCGACTACAATGTGTGCTCCCGGCACCAACACCGGCATCAACAGTCGGGCCCATTTGCCAAAAAAAACCACAAGCTCATCAAGATTCTCAGGCGTCAGCGTCGTAAATCGAGGTAATGGCGCTCTTTGGTGGCCATCGAAAGACGGCGGAATGCGCCACACCCCGCCATGCCCGTTCTTGAGTTTCTCCTGCTCTTTCGCGCTGTACTCCACCAAGCCATAGGGCGGATCAGTCACCACGGCTTCAATGCTCAAAGGGGCTCGTGCTCGCAGCCATTCCAGGCAGTCTGCCTTGAACAACTGGGCTTGGCCAGCTTGGAAAACCGGCATTTGCTGTTTGTCGATTTCCGCGATCGGTTCGGGCTCGGCAACTCTGAGCCTGTAAGTTCCCACGTCCGTTCGATCAAACAGCGTTTCCGTATTAAGCCGAAGGTAACTCCGCACAGAAGACTTGGGAACCGCATTGCCCAGCCGCCGTGCGACGGCCTGCTGGATCTCGGCCAATGAAGCTTCATCCAGTCGGGCGGCGAGATAGTCGACGATGGCGTCACGGACCTGACCTGGCATGATCTTCAAAAGGCTCATGCCTCCATGCTAGACGTCCAGACGTCGCAGTCAAGAACAAAAACCGAACCGAGTCTGTTTATGCCAACGAGTCCTCCATAACGGTCACTCTCATAGCCTTCCTTTTGCGCGCGCCATACGCTATGATTAGGCTATCGAAATCGCCCCAGGGACCCGGAGCAAGGGATGCCGTAATATGGCTGTAATCCGTAATGACGATTTATTGAAATCCCCTCCCGCACTGGCTGATCTTCCCGTGGCCCGGACAGCGCCCGAAGTGAATGTCCACCTTCTCAGCGACCTGCCCACCGACAACGACGAGCGGTGGTTGAACATGGCCGACGGCTGCCTGGCAAGCAACGGCCGATTTTATACCGGCGTGGGCAACACCCTGGAGGACATCGACGGCCGCGGCCAGAGCCGGATCTACGAGCTGGACCCGGCCAGCGGGAATGTCCGCCTGTTTGCCGATGTGCGGGCGACTCTGAGCGATCCGCTGATCTGTGCCGGCAAGCTCCAAGCGCGGCTGGACCAGGGGCGGGACGGCAAAATTTATCTTGCCACCCACTGTGGGCTGCCCCCCAGCGAGGCCGCACAGGCCGCTGGGTATAAAGGCTCGGCGATCATCGCGTTCGACCCCAACGGCGGACAGGTCGAGCTGATCGACGTACCTGCCCACGGCGATGGAATGCCCGCGTCCCGCCTCGACGCCCAGCGGATGCTTCTCTACACCTTCGCCACGCCCAGCAACCACCTGCTGATCTACGACCTGATGGAGCGAAAAGTGGTCTTTCGCGGCCTGGGCGAGTCGGTCAGCGGCACGCGCCATATCATGCTCGATCGCGACGGCAACGCCTACTTCACCGTCAACCGGGGCTTCCTGGCCCGCTACAGCCCCGAGACCAACCTGGTGGAGATGACGGCCGCCCAGCTCCCAATGAGCCGCCGCCACTCCGAGATCAGCCGAACGGGCAACAAGCTTCGCGCCTCGACTGAACCTACATCCGACGGCACGATCTATGGCATGACGCATCATGGAGTACTCTTTGCCTTCGAGCCTCACGCGCGAACGCTGCGGGAGTTGGGGCCCAATCTGGACGATGGCGTCTATACCGTTACCCTGGCCCTCAGCCGGAACGAAAAGTACCTGTATTACAGCCTGACGGCCCCCGAGGGCGCCTCCCTGTACGGCGTGCCGATCATCCAGTACGAGCTGGCCACCGGAAGGCGGAAGGCCATTGCCTTCCTGGGCGACGCGATCCGCCAGGCCTTCGACTACCGCATATCGCGGAACTTCAATACTCGCCTCTCGCCTGACGGCACGACGCTGTACTTCACCTTCAACGGCGCGCGGCCGGTCGCCGAAGGCCAGGTCCAGGACGACTACGGCCTGCCCTCGATCGTGACCGTGCGGATTCCCGATTCCGAGCAGCCTTGAGCGCGGGTGGCGGGGATCCAGGCAGCACAGGCATCTCGCCTGTGTCCGGTCCAACTTCTTAATGCACAGGCGAGACGCCTGTGCTACCTGAAGCTCGTTTTGGGCGTGTCAAATCGCTTCACGCGAACATGACAGTCGTAGCGTCCCGGGTGCCTGCGAAGGTAGTCCTGGTGATCCGCCTCCGCCGGCCAGAATGTCGAAGCCGGAACCACCTCGGTCACTACCGCGTATCCTTTTGCCCGCAGTTGGGCGATGAGCGCCTCGGCTGTCTGTTTCTGCTCGGGGGTCTGGTAGAACACCGCGGAGCGGTACTGCGAACCTACGTCAGGCCCCTGCCGGTCGCGCGTCGTGGGGTCGTGAATCTCGAAGAAGAGCCGGGCCAACTGCTCGTAGCTGACCCTGGCGGGGTCAAAGACAATCTCCACCGCCTCGGCGTGGCCGGTCTTGCCGGTGCACACCTGCTCGTAGGTGGGACGCTCCACCTTGCCGCCGGTGTAGCCGGATGTGACGGCCAGCACGCCGGGGGCCTGCTTGAACAGGTGCTCCACACCCCAGAAGCATCCGCCGGCGAAGAGGGCCTTCTGGAGCGGCCAATTCGACTCGGGGACAAACGCGATGGAGGCGGAGTTGACGCAGTGCCGCGTGTCCTTGTCGGTCAGTCGCTCGCCGGTGAAGACATGGCCGAGGTGCCCGCCGCAGTGGGCGCAGGTGATCTCGGTCCGCCGGCCGTCGGCATCGACATGACGAGTGACCGCGCCGGGTATCTCGTCGTCGAAGCTCGGCCAGCCGCAATCGCTGCGGAACTTGGCCGACGAAAGGTACAGCGGCGTGCCGCACTGCCGGCAGACATAGACGCCACGCTCAAAGTTGCTCACCAGCGGGCCGGTGAAGGGCCTCTCGGTGCCCTTGCCCAGGATGATGAGCTTCTCCGCCTCGCTGAGCGGCGGCATGGCCACTCTTGATGCCGCCGGTTGCGTCGGGGCAGCCTGGGATTGTGCAGGCTTGTCAGGCATGGGGTTCTCCGGCGGGGCCGACGCTCGGGAAGAGCATCCGGCTCCGAGAATTACGAACAAGGCAACGACGGCGGAAACAACTGTCTGCACTACAACCACCATTTCTGCATCCGCGCATCATTCTAGGCGTCTGGGGTTGGGGAGGGCAGGCGTCGGGCGCACGGGCGAACAGACGTAAGGGTCGAGGTGGTGACCGGGGCAAGGACGCAGGCCGTGGACAAGACCGAGGCGAGCGACGCTAACGTTCTTGACGCCACTCCGGCCGCTTGGTCGAGGGCACAAAGACGTGCGTTCGTCGCCAGAACTTCGAGAAGGCGGTGGAGTGTCTCTTGATCCAGTCCGCCAGCGAGAGATCCTTCAGATCGCGACGGGCCTTCTCCGACTCGATCCACTTGTGGCGATCCATCATCTCGCTCTGAAGGATCACGTAGGCGTGCAGGGCGTCGACGTCGCTACGGTAGAGGATTTTCTTTCGCCCGCAATCGTACCGGCAGGTGTCGCCGAAACGGACCAGTTCCGCCTCAAGGCTGGCCGCCACTTCCGGGTCATGGTCTTCCCAGATCGTTATGTCTGTTACGCTAGGTTGCATCGCGAACTCCCACGACAGTTACGCCTCTCATTATAAATCGACCGTATCGCCCTGTAACTTGACCCTATAGTGGCCGCGCCATTGACCCATGCGGCGGCCCCAAGGACAAACCGGGAGCATTTCAGTTTCCGGGAAGCTCAGCAAAGGGCCTTTCGGTGGCACAGGCTTTCCAGCCTGTGCATCGCCCAAGCACAGTCAAGAAAGACTGTGCCACCAAGCATTTTCCCGGAAACCGAAATGCTCCCGGACAAACACCACGCCTTGAAGAACCGGCCTGGTTCGCCGACAATTGGCTACTGGAATGAGGAGAACCTCTATGAACGTTCTGGAAGCCATTCGGAATCGACGTAGCGTTCGCCGCTACCTGGACAAGCCGCTCCCGGCCGATGTGATGGAGCAGATGCGGCAGGTGCTTCGCTGGGCGCCCTCGGCCTGCAACAACCAGCCGTGGCGGTTCATCTTCGTGACCGATCCGGCGCTGCGCCGCGAGGTCGCCCAGGCCTCCCGCGGCCAGATGTGGATGGCCGATGCCGCCGTGACCGTCGTCGGCTGCGGCCTGGCGGATCGGGCCTACAAGAAGATGGGCGGCAGTGGCAACAGCGTCGAGCTGGACCTGGCCATCGCCCTGGATCACCTGAGCCTGGCGGCGGTGGCGGAGGGTCTGGGCACCTGTTGGATCGGCGCCTTTGACGAGTCGAAGGTCAAGGAGTTGCTCGGCGTGCCGGAAGAGGTCAAGGTCGTGGCCATGATGCTGCTGGGGTATCCCGCTTCGGCAACGCTCAATGGCCCCGCCGACGAAGGCCGGCGCAAGGGCGCGGACGAGATTTTCTGCGTGGACCGCTACGAGGCGCAGGGTTAGGGTCCGCAAGGCATCGGCAGGATGATTACGCCTCGCCGGTCTCCTCGCCGAACGTCGACAGCGGCGAGGGAGGCAACTGGACTTTGACCACCGCCTTGCGCCAGTGGCCCGAGAAATAGTAAGCCAGGTTGGCGAGCATCGAGACGCCGAAGCTGATGGCGATGGCGTACCACACGCCCTTGATGCCGTAGGATCGCGAGAGGCCGATAGCCACCGGCACGCGGACGATCCACAGGCTCAGCAGCGAGATCAGCGTCGTCACCATCGTGTGGCCCGAGCCGTTGATGATGCCGTTGCTCACGAACATGAAGGCAAAAAAGACGTAGCAGGCCCCGACAATGCGAAGGTAGTCGGCGCCCATGTCGATCACGGCTGCGTCGGGGGTGAAGATACGCAGCAGTACACGCGGCGCCGTCACGACCAGCGCCGAGGCGACCACGGTGAAGCCGCCGCTGAGGAGGCAGCCCCACAGGAAAATTCGGCCCACGCGGTCGTACCTGCCGGCGCCGATGTTCTGCCCGGCCAGCGTGGACACAGCCATGCTGAGGGTCAGGGCCGGCATGAACGCCAATTGGTCAAGCCGGATGGCCGCTCCGAAAGCGGCGGTGGCGTTTTCTCCGAAGCCGTTGACGATGCCTGTGACAAACACCATGCCCACGGAGATCAAGGCCTGCTGCAGCGCCGCCGGGATGCCGATGCGGATGGTCGTCCAGGTCGTGGGCCAGTCGAAGTCCTTCAGTCCGATCCGCGGCGCGACCAGGTTGTTGCGCTTGCGGAGCATGCTCACCAGCGCCACCAGCCCCAGGCCCTGTGCAATCAAGGTGGCCCAGGCGGTGCCATCCAAGCCCAAAGCCGGCAGGCCGAGCCAGCCGAACATGAGCACCGGGTCCAGCACAGCCGTCAACACCACCGAGGCCGACTGGTAGTACAGCGGCGTCTTGGAGTCGCCGATGCCCTGGAGCATGCTCCGCGTGAGGAACAGGCCAAAGGTCGTCGGCAGCGAGAGCAGAAATATCCGCATGTAGCCGCTGGCCATGGGCAACACGTCGTCGGGCGTGGCCATGGCCCGGAGAATCTGCGGAGTGAACACCTCCCCGCCCACCAGCAGCACCATCCCCATGACGGTGATCAGGACGCTGGAGCTGTTGACCACGCGGCGGATCGCGGCGGTGTCCCGGGCCCCGAAATGCTGGGAGATGAGGATTCCGGTGGCCAGCGTCAGCCCCGCGGCCAGTGCGATGAGCACAAAGACGACGGGGAAACTGACCGTGACGGCCGCCAGCGCCGTCTTGCCCAGGAACTGGCCGACCCAGATGGCGTTGATGAAGCTGTAGGCGGTCTGGAGCGCGCTGCCGGCCAGCATCGGCAGCGAGAAGGCCACCAGGTGCCGCGGAATGCTGCCGGTGGTCAGGTCACGTCCGAACTGCCTGGCCGAGTCGGGTACTGCTTTGCCTGCCTCTGCACTCACATCGCCATCCTATCGGTTCTGGAGACGCGAACCACGCACTCGCCCTGGCCGCCAGAACCATTGCGGCTTGGTGTTGCTTCGGTCGGCGGCACAGTGGCGCACGGGCGTCTCCCGCGTTTTCCAGAGTCGGATACTCTAGAGCGCCGGGACGAGGACTCGCAAGCCAAAGCTGGAAGTTGATGGACTAGTGCTCTGTTACTCGCCAAACGATGGATCAGGTGCCACTGCTGCGATGTTTGCAGCAGTGTCGACGCTATGCACGGCTGCACACGACGCAGCCGTGGCACCTATCAAATCAGATGTCACAGAGCACTAGCCGGAGGGGAAGCTTGGAACTGGAGGCAAGCGGTAATATCAGAGGCGCGGGTCCGCCTGCGAATTGGTGGCCGAGCACCAGGTGCGGTTGCGGCCCAGTCGCTTGGCCTCGGCCAGGCACTGGTCCGACAGCGCGATCAGCGCCTGGCTGCTCGCGACGGAGCCGGCGTCGGCGACTCCGAAACTGGCGGTGACCGTGACCACTCCCGCCGGAACGGCGATCCTGACCTGGCCGATTTCCTGGCGACACCGCTCGGCAAGGATGGCGGCGTGTTCCGCCGATTCGTTAGGCAGAAGAATTGAGAACTCGTCGTCGCCGTACCGCGCGGGCAGATCGATCTTGCGGCATTGACGCCGCAGCACTCCGCCGACGGCCTGGAGGAAGCGGTCTCCCATGACCTGCCCATGCGTCTCGTTGAGGTTCTTGAAGTGGTCCAGGTCCAGGATGATCAGCGCCAACTGCCCGCCGTGCCGCTGGAGGCGAGCCCATTCCTCGTTCAACCGTTCCAGGGCCAGGAGGCGGGTGGGAAGCACCGTCAGCGGATCGATCCGCGCCTGCTGGATCAGCACGTCCTGCTGTCGCTTGGTCCGCAGGGCCGCCCTGACGCGGGCGGGCAGCTCGTAGGGGTTGAGAGGCTTGGCGACGTAATCCATCGCCCCGGCGTCCAGGCCCCTGGCCTTGTCCTCGGGCCCAGCCAGCCCCGAGAGGAACATCACCGGGATCAGGTTCAGCTTGGGGTCGGCCTTCAGGGCTCGGCAGACTTCGAGACCTGATAAATCGGGCATGTCCACGTCCATCAGGATCAGGTCGGGCATGTGAACGGCCGCCAGGGCCAGCACCTCCTGGCCGCTGCTGGTGCAGATGACCTGATGACCCTCGGGGGCCAGGAAGGCCTCGGCGATGGCTAGTGCGTCGGCACTATCATCTACTAAGAGTATTTTCGTAGACATTGTATTGCTCGCCAGGCCATAAAGAGGGTCAGAGCATCGACGCATCTTTAGCCTGAGGCATTCACATTACACACCATCGGCACGCTCACAGGCAGGCTTAAGATAGGAATTCTCCTTTTTTAGCGGTTACGCCACAGGCCTCGTGTGGGCAAATCGTGAGGGCATCGAGCCCGTTGAAAACACCGATCCTGTGGAGAATGGCCGTGCTTGGGGTTTCGGCGGGAGCTAGAATAGGAGGAGCGTCAAGAGAGACATGGGGAGCATGAACTATGTCAAGAATTGTCACCTGTACGATCCTGTTGCTGATGGCCTCGGCCTGGCTGGGCGGCTGCGTCAATGTGCAAGCCAAGGCGCCGGAAGGCATGGGAAGCTGGGGCACTCCGCCTCCGCCGGCCTCCGTCGCCAAGGCCAGCCCCAACAGCAAGGCCGACCTGCTGCGCGAGAACCAGCAGCTCCACGACCGCGTGGCCTGGCTGGAAAACCAGAATCGCAAGTCGTGCAAGAAGTACAGCGGTCTGGAGAAGGACAAGGCCGAGATTCGTGCCGACATGGACAAGATCGCCGCCGAGCGCGACCGCTACAAACGGCAGGCGGGCCGCTAGCGCGGCCAGGAGATACCGGATGCCCAGGACAATCATAATGATGAGTCTGCTCTGCCTGGCTGCGGCGATGTGCGGCTGCGTGAATGTCCAGGCCGACGCCAGCGGACTGATGAGCGAGCCGGCCGGCGCGCAAACCGCCCCGCCGCCCAGCGCCGCGGCCGACCCGCGGAGCATCGCCGACCTCCAGCGTGAGAACAGCCAGCTGCGCCGGCGCCTGGCGGACCTGGAGAAAGACCGGCAGCAGTGGCAGACGGCCATCCAGCAGCAGGACAGCCAGATCCACGCCCTCAAGCGCGAGCGGGATGAACTCAAGAAACAACGCGACACCTACAAGAAGGCCCTGAAGAAGGAAGATTAGGCTGCGATTTTTGCATTTCTCGCGCCCCGATCTGCGTAGTTGACGATATACTAATAGCTTGTTGGCATCATGCGATTGATGCCGTAGGGCGCCCGCGATGTCGGGCGCAAACGGGAAAGCCCGCCGCGAACAGGTCGCGGGGTGATTTTCCCAACTGCCCGGCGCGGCGACCCACAAGGGGTGGCATTTCAGCAACCTCCGGCCGCGATTTGGTGCTGTTCTTCTTTTCGTGGGTACTGTGAAGGTTAAGTTTGTCTACTGAAAATGCTCCGACGTTCGTTGATTTCCCGCTGCTGGAAACCATTCACCAAAGTATCTCTGACCTCGGCTACGAGCGGCCCACGCCGATCCAGGCCTCCTGCATCGGCCCGGCCCTGGAAGGCAAGGATCTCTTCGGCCTGGCCCAGACCGGCACGGGCAAGACCGCGGCCTTTGCCATCCCGATCATCCAGAAACTGGCCCACCGGGCGGAACTGGGCGCGCTGGTGCTGGCCCCCACGCGCGAACTGGCCGCCCAGATCACCAACGTGTTCCAGCGGATCGGCGACGCTTCCGGCGTGCGCGTGGCGACGATCGTCGGCGGCGTGCCGATGGAGCACGACAACGCGGCCTTGCGGTCCTGGCCCAACGTGCTGGTGGCGACCCCGGGCCGCCTGATCGACCACCTCGAAAACGGCAAGCTCTCGCTGCGCGAGGTCGAAGTCCTCGTCGTGGACGAGGCCGACCGGATGCACGACATGGGCTTCATCCCGCAGATTCGCACGATCATTTCCATGCTGCCGGCCAATCGCCAGACGATGATGTTCACCGCGACGCTGGACGGCGACGTGGAACGCATCGCCCGCAAGAGCATGCGCGACCCGGTCCGCATCCAGATCGGCGTGACCGCGCCGGCCCACCGCGCGCAGCAGGATCTTTTCCATGTCAGCGAGGAGGACAAGGGCCCCCTGCTGCTCAAGCTGCTCGCCCAGAGCCGCGGCCGAGTGCTGGTCTTCGCGCGCACCAAGCGGGGCGTCGACCGGCTGTCGCGCGTGATCAACGCCCGGCGCTTCAAGTCGCAGCGGATTCACGGCGACCTCGAGCAGGCCTCGCGCGACAAGGCGCTGGCCGACTTCCGCGACGGGTCCTGCCGCATCCTGGTGGCCACCGACATCGCCGCCCGCGGGCTGGACATCAGCGACATTGAGCACGTGATCAACTACGACTTCCCCCACAACGCCGAGGACTACGTCCACCGCATCGGCCGGACCGCCCGCGTCGATGCCAGCGGCCTGGCTACCAGCTTCGTGACCCCCGCCGACCGCCGCTACGTCAGCGAGGTCCGCAAGCTCATCGGCGACAAGCTGCCGGCCTTGCTGAATCCCGACGGCAGCGTCGTCCCGCAGGCTGAGGCGGAGGCCAAGCCGCAAGGCCAGCATCGCTCGAACGGACGCCGGCGATCCGGCCCGTCACGCGGCAGTTCGCGCGGGCGATCGCGCCGCGGCGCCGGCCAAGCCGCAAAACAGGGTTAGTAGTCTGTCGCAAATGAAGCGATAGGTGCCACGGCTGCGTCGTGTGCAGCCGTGCATAGCGCCAACACTGCTGCAAACACCGCAGCAGTGGCACCCGATCCATCGTTTGAAGTGCGTTACTTTATTTCCGTGAATCGTTGGCCGGGCATGCCGCAGATGGCGCACTTGTCCGGCGCGCCGTCCAGCACCGTGTTGCCGCAGACGGGGCAGATGAAGAACCGCCGATCGGGCAGGTCTTTGCCGCTCTTGAAGGTCGCCAGGGCGTCAGAGTAGAGCTTGTAGTGGATTTCCTCGACGGCCATCGCGTACTTGAAGGACGTCGCGGCGGGGCGGTTGCCTTCCTTCTCCGCCTCGGCAACGAACTTCGGGTACATCTTCTGGAACTCGAAACCCTCGCCGTCGATGGCTGTCTGGAGATTGTCCGCCACGTTCCTGACCTCGCCCATGACGCGGAGATGGGCGTGGGCGTGGACTGTTTCGGCCTCGGCGGCGGCGCGGAACAGCCTGGCGATCTGCGGGAATCCGTCGGCCTCGGCCTTGCTGGCAAAGGCAAGGTACTTTCGGTTGGCCTGGCTTTCGCCGGCGAAGGCTTCGTTGAGGTTCTCTTGGGTAGCCAAAGCGATATCTCCTTCGTTTCACTATTATGTGCCTGCCCAGGCGCCGGCCCCTGCCGCGCCCGGGGGTCGAGGCTGAACGATATAATAGCAATCATTCTTATTCGCTATAGCAAGAAAAGACTCCCCTGTTGGAGAAAATCCTTTTCGGCCGACGACAACGAATCCCGCCGCCCCCCGGCTATGCGGACAGAGATATGCCGGAATATTGATCCCTCCGCCGCGCGGGCCTATGATTGGGGGCACGGGAAGGTTCGGGCACATCCATTTCTGACGTCGACAAGGAGCTTGTATGGCCGCTTACACCTACGAGCAGCTCAAGGAAATGAAGGTCACGGTTCTTCGCGACATTGCCAAGGAGTTGCAGCACGAATCGCTGGAGGGCCACAGCACCATGCACAAGGAGCAACTGCTGCCGCTGCTGTGCAAGGTGATGGGCATTCACACGCACCAGGCCGCCCGGGGCGCCCGGAAGACCCGCATCAAGGGCCTGATTCACCGGCTCCAGAAGGAGCGCGACGCGGCGATTGCTTCGCGTGAGGTCGCCACGTTGCCCGACATCCGCCAGCAGATCCACGCGCTGAAGCACCGGCTTCGCCGGATGGCTGAGCAGAAGGCCTGACGAGAGAGCCGCGGAAGGCGGCAGAGGGCGGGGAGGTTTGATCTTTATTGGCCGCTGGGCGGGACATGCTCTTTGGCAGCACAGGCTCGAAAGCCTGTGCCACCCATCATCAATCCATGCCTGAAGACCAACTACTGACTACCGGCTACTATTGAATCAACTCGTGATACTCTTCCAGGCCCCGTTGAGGTCCGCGAGCAGGGCGGTGACCTCGCGGATCCTGTTGGGATCCTTGTGGAAGTTGGCCGACAACAATTGTTCGCTCATGAACAGGTAGAGCGAGCGAAGGTTCTGCGCGATCTCGCCGCCTTCTTCCATGTTCAGCGTGGCGACTAATTCCTCGATGATGTCCAGGGCCTTGTTGATCAGCCGGCCTTTCTCGGCGAAGTCCTGCCGGTCCAACGCGTCGATGGCCTGATTGAGGAACTTGATCGCCCCGTCGTAAAGCATCACGACCAGCCGCCCGGGGCTTTGAGAGAGAACCTGGTTTTCCTGGTAAGTTGACAGCCTGCTCATGGTTGTTCTCAATTAGTTGTCGTCGTCGTTCTTGGTGGTAGTCAGCAAGGCCTCGTAGGCGGTCTTCATGGAATCCAACCTCGCCAGGGTTTCCTCCATCCGGGCGTACTGGGCCTTGAGCGTCTCTTCCTTGGCGTCCAGACGGGCCTGCATCCTCTCAATCTGCTTGTCCAGGTCCGCCATGGCCGTGTCCATCTGGTCGGCCTTGACGGCAAAGACTCCGGTGGTCATGTCCAGCTTGGCGGTGATTTTCTCGTAGCTGGCGGCGGCGAAGCCCTTCATCGCCCGGACCTCGTAGGTCAGGGTCTGCCCCGCGTGGCCTGCCGTCGCGGTGACGTTCAGACCTGCTTCAGGCCCGCCCGAGGCGCCGGTGATCTCGTTTCCGCTGACCGTCGCGCTGCGCCAGTCCGTCGAACCGGCCTGTGCAAACCAGGCGGACGCCACGTTGCCGTCGACGTCATAGGTGATCTTGAGCTGATAAGTGCCCGCCACGGTGGACGACAGGACGCTGCCGAACTGAACGTCCGCGCTGTCGGTGACGCCGCTTCCCGAGGCTGTCAGCAGGGAAACGACCGCCTCGTAGTTGCTCGACAGGGCCGCGGTCAACACGTCCTGATCCAGGGAGACCTTGCCGTCCTTGTCCACGCTCAGGCCGATCTGGGTGGCGACGGTGAAGGCGTTGCTGCCCGTCTTGAATCCCGCCGCCGGCTCGGTGATGGCGGAGCGGATGTCCTGGATGAGGTTAGTGATCGTCAGGTCACCCTGGAAGACGCCGCCCTTCTTGGAATCTGCATCGTAGCCGGTGTACTGATCGAGCGTTTCGATGAAACTGTTCATCACGGAGACGTAGGTATTCAGGGCTTTCTTGATGCTCTCATTGCTGCGGGTCAGGCTGATCGTCGCCGTCCCGGTGGCCTGGATGTCGAAGGTGACGCCGCTGACCACGTCATCGATGCTATTGGTGGACCGTTCGATCCATCCCGACGCCGGATAGCTGTCGATGCGGACCTGGGCGTTCTGGGCGGCCTGGGTCCGCGTCCAGTTGGCCTCGCCGGGGCCGAATCCCGCCACCGTGGTGGCCGCTTCCAGCGTGATGGCGTGCTCGGCGCCGGTGTCCTGCCCGCTGAGCACCAGGTGATACTTCAGCCCATTGCCGCTGTCGTATTCCAGGATGCTGGCCGAGACGCCGGGGTTGGCGCCGTCCTCGTTAATCAGGTCGCGGAGATCCTCCAGCGTCGTGGTGTCGGTGGTCTGGAGCGTCCGCGTCTCGGTGCCATAGGTGTAAACGAATTGCCCCGCGGCGCCCAAGGCCGCTGTTGAGTCCGCCACGCCCGCATGCACCTGTCGCTCGGAATTGGCCAGTTGGTTGACGACCAGTTGGTGAATGCCCGCCACGGCCGTCGAGGTGGCTGAGACGTCGATGGAATCGTTGCTGGAACTGGCGGCAACCGCCCGGATGTTGCTGGCGCTGCGAAGTTCGTTGGCGGCCGTCTGGAGCGTGGAAAAACTGGACTTGATTGCCTCCAGGGCGGTCTGCTTGAGCTCCCAGAGAGACTGGCTGCTCTTGAGCATGTTCAGCGGCCCGCTGGCCTTAGTGATGGCTGCGGATACCAGGGTATCCGTGTCTATGGTGCTGAAGACGCCGCTCATTCCGGTGGCCATGGTTCTGCCTCTCGCTGAGAAAACCGTTCGCTGCTTCCACCCCTCATTGTCGGGCATTATCGGACGGACTTAAGGCCCATCGCCCCAGAGGGCCTAAAATAAAAATGACACCAAGACCCCGGGGATGCTCCCAAGGGCCTTGGCGTCTTTTTGTCGCTCTACCGGCCCGGCGTCAGGCCGCTAGCTTCTCACAGGCGAGACGCCTGTGATTACCTGACTTCTTAGCCGCGGAGGAGCTGCATAGCCATCTGCGGCATCTGGTTGGCCTGGGCGAGCATGCTCACGCCGGCCTGGGCCAGCACGTTGTTGCGGGTCATGGCGGCCATTTCCGTCGCCACGTCCACGTCGCTGATGCGGGATTCGGCAGTCGACAGGTTCTCGGCCTGGATGTCGATAACCGACGCGGCCGCCTCAAGGCGGTTCATCATGTAACCCAGCTCGGCACGGAACTGGTCCTTGCTGGTGATAGCGTTATTGATGGCAGTGATTGCGGCGGCGGCATCGTCACTGATGTCCAGGTCGGCGCCGGTGCCATCGACAACGGCCCAGTTGGCGGCGGTTTCAATGATCGTGTTGGTGGAGGCCAGGGTGCCGTCGCCCGCAATGGTGACGGCAGCCACGCCGCCGGTCTTGGCCAGGACTTGAATGGTCTGCATGCCGGTAACGTCGTCGGTCACGATGCTGGCCGCGTTGTAGTTCTCGACGGAGCGGCTCTCGGCGTTGATCAGTTCAACGATGTCGTCCATGCTGTAGTCGGCGGCGGCGAGCGTCACATTGATCGCGTCCTGACCGGCGATGGTGATTTCCAGATCGCCACCCGTGGTGACGGTCACCCAGTCGTCGCCGGAGTCGGCGACCCACGTTGCAAAGGTGCCCTGGCCCTTGGTTCCGGTGATACCCAGGCCGGTGGCGGTCATGTCCTGGCTGCTCAGCGTGATCGACGTGCCGGACCCCAGGCTGATCGTCTTGGTGGTGGTGCCGCTGTTGAGCAGGTAGTTGTCGTTGAAGTCGGTGTTGTCGGCGATACGGTCGATTTCGTCCGCCAACTGGGCGAACTCAGCCTGCATCATGTCCTTCTGGTCCGCGGAGTACGAACCGGTGGCAGCCTGCTCGGCCAGCTCACGCATGCGGACGAGAATGTTGTCGATGATGGCCAGGCCACCTTCAGCGGACTGAAGCATGGACACGGCGTCAGCGGCGTTGCGCGATCCCTGCTTGAGGGCGGCCACGTCGGCACGAATCAGTTCGCGAACGGCCAGGCCGGCGGCGTCGTCCTTGGCGCTGTTGATACGCAGGCCGGAAGAAAGCCTCTCGACGGACTTGGCCAATGCGTTGTAGCTGGTGCCCAGGTTACGTGCAGCGTTTTCCGCCATCATGTTGTTCTTAATCGCTAGCATCTTTTTCTCCGTATCCTAAGTTTTTCGCCATGGCCGCTGGCCTACGCAGGCCCGCCGTTTCTGCCACGCCCCCCTTGGGGGCACGATAGTTCATTTTGAAGCCTTTTGGGCTTCCAGAAACCATTGTCGATGGCAAGATGGGGAACTTAAGCGGCAAGAAGAAGATTTCCGACCAATCCGTAAGGGGTTCCCCTACCGCGTAAGTTCAGTGTGGCGGGGTCCGACAGATTTCGGAACGGCACATCCATTTGTAATAAAAGATGTTATGGTGACGTCACGGAACGAATAATCCCACGGGATACACACTTGGCTTGGATTATTATGATTTTCTAGTTTTTTCGTGAATCTCTGGATCCAACGGCCCTGTGGCGGCGGATGGGCGGGGACAGCCGCGAGAGCGAGAGAGCGAAGGGATTGTCAGGGGGCAACTTGGATCGAGGCGTTTGAAGGAAGCTCTTGGGTGGGGCAGTGGATGGGATCGCGTGGGACGCTTGGGAGGGCGGGTCAGACTATATGCCCAGTTCCATAATGCGGGCGGCGGCGCGGAGGGCAGCCTCCGGGGTGTCCAACTGGCCCGAGGCCAAGAGGGCGCGGGCCTCAGCCACTGCCTGGACATTGACGTCAGGGGACGAAGTGACCTGCGCGACATACTGGCCTGCGGCGGCAGTGATGCCCTCGGCGCCTTCCGACGAAGCGGCGGCTGGGGTTCGCGGAGCGCCTTTGCCTTCGGGAAACTCCTGAGGGACCAGACTATTCAGATTGTTTACGCCGTCGATTCGCATGTCTCAACTCCAACCTTCACTTACCATTATCGTGGAATACTGGAATACTTTAGCCGCCGACTGCGCTTTTCGACAGTTTCTTTCAGGTGCCCGCCGCACGTTTGATGCCCCGCACGCTCGATCGGACCGAGGACTGCTTCTCCACCGTCGTCCCGGGCAGGGTCTGGGCGGTCTCGTAGCTGACGAATCCCTCCATCGCCAGCGGGCTGACCAGCACCAGCCGCCAGTTGAGCGGCTCAAGCTCGTCGCGGACCTGGTCCTCGAAGTAGTCTTCGATCCGGTCTTCCAGGCTCTTGTCGGAGGTGTCCCAGATCTGATCGATGCCCCAGACCACCTTGGCCGTGCGGAGATCGACCAGTCTCAGTCGCAAACCCATCTGCATGTGCGGGTGGGCCCGGAAGGTCGTAATTCGGCCGTAGATGACCGCATCGCAGCCCAGGAGCTTCCGCAGCGCCGAAATGTTCTCCAGGCTCAGCAGCCTGTCGGGGCTTCCCAGCGACAACTCAGCCAGCCCGCTATCGTCGGCGTGGACCAGTTCCAGGTCGAACAGGCCGCGGGCGGCGATGGCCTTGACCAGTGCGGCGCTGGTATCTCGCGCGACTCGCCCGTTCTCGCCTTCGGGGGGCAGCTCCAGGAAACACACCCGGCCGATCTTGTGCAGGTCTTCGGGGCTGGAGAGATAGAATCCGACCTTTGCGTGCGGCGCGGGCTGGTTGCTGTGGCAGCCTGCCGGCGCCACGGCGGCTAAGACCATCACAGCCGCGGTGATGTCACTGCGGAAGCGGTTCACTTTCGCCTTCCTTTTCCGGCGCTGCCGGCTTGCTGGCCGTTGTGCCGCTGGGGGCCGGCTCGGCGCCGAGGATCTTGAGGATCTTGGACAACTGCTGCAACTGGACCTGCTGGGCCGCTCGCATTTCCTGGCGGTAGCCCAGCACGTTGCTCTTCCACTTGTCCAGGTCCGTGCGGATGTCCAGGAGCATGGTGTTGGCCTCCTTCAACTCCCGCTGCGCCACCGACAGGTCAGCCTGCAACGTGGCCATTTGAATCTGGAGCTTGGCGTTCTTGTCCAGCAGGTCGGCCTTCTCTCGCTGGAGGACTTCGTTCTTCGCCGACGCCTGGGAGTACTTCTCCGCCCAGGCCAGGGCGGAGTCCACCGCGGTCTCACCGCCGACGGACGCATCTTTCTGCACAGCCGACTTGGACAGGTACGCCGCCTGCTTGCTCTGCGCGCTGGGCTGGCGAATCTGAAGCTTGGGCAGGCCGGCGCCCGAGGGTTCCTCGGCATTGCAGCCCGACAGGCCCAGACCGATCACTGCGACGACAACGATGAGAGACTTGTTCCACATGTGAACTCTCCGATATTTTTCTACCTTCATATCAAGGAAACAGTGCGAAGTGCGTAGTGCGAAGTCCCACTCCGCCCTCCGCTACGCTCCGGACGGCCGCTTTGTCAGACGCTCTTCGAGCTGAGAAACGGCAGTGCCGAAAGATTCGGGCACCCTCGTGTTTCGCTCTTTGCACTCTGTTCTTGTCGTTGCTTCGCACTTCGCACTCCGCACTTCACATTCACGCCTTGGCGTGTGTGCAGTTGATGCGCATTCGCCGGCCACAGGTGCAGGTCACCTCGACAATCGAGACGCCGTCGCCCTGTTCGATAATGCGGGCGCAGGGGCTGTCCTGTTGTCCGCCCTGGCCGCCTTGATGGCCCTGCTGCCCGATCATGCAGCTCCCTGCCGGGCGAACCACGGCGCTCTTGAGCACGCCTGATATCCTGTCCATGATGCATCCTTTCTTCAGGCCCCTGGCCGCACGAGGCGGGAATGGGGCCGATCATCCTGCCGGGGTGGAATCGTTCACCTCGGTATTGAGTTTCATGGAAAGCTTGAACAGCGCGCTGGAGTGAATCTGGCTGACCCGGGCCTCGGTCAGTTCCAGCACGGCGGCGATTTCCTTCATGGTCAAGTCGCGCTCGTAGTAGAGCATCAGGACGTGCCGCTCCCGCTGGGGCAGGCCCATGATGGTCGCGGCGACCACCTCCATCAGTTCCTTGCGTTCAGCCTGGGCCATCGGCGAAGGCAGGCCGTCGAGGGGCAGGAGGTTGGACTCGCCCTGCTCTTCCGACAGCCCGTGGATGCACAGGAAGTGCTGGCGGCGTGCCGCGGCCAGGGTGCGATAAAGCTGGTCGAGCGGGATGCCCAGTTCGTCGGCCAGGGCCTCGTCGCTGGGCGCCTCGCCGGTGCGGTCCGACAGGCGGCGGTAGGCATTGCGGATCAGCCCCAACTGCTTGAGCGACTTGGGCGGCAGGAACGTGCGGCTGCGAAGCTCGTCGATGACCGCGCCGCGGATGCGGATGTAGGCGTAGGTTCGGAACTCGGTGTCCTTGCGGCTGTCGAAGGCCTTGGCGGCCTTGACCAGCCCGAGCGTGCCGACGGAAATCAGGTCTTCCAGGTCGTCCTTGCTGGAGAAGTTGGAGGCGACCTTCTGAACGATGTGCCGCACCAGGGGGAGGTTGTCGAGGATCAGCCGCTCCTCCATCGCCTCCCGGCCGGTGCCGGCGTACATGGCCGCGGCCCGGGCGGCCAGGGGCTCTCCAGTGGTTGGACCGGCTTGCGAACTCATTGTCCGTCCTTCCTACCAGGTGGGGTGGAACTTCGCACGGCGGCATCGACCAGAATGGCCAGCGCCACCTTCCCCGCCACCGACACCACCCCGTACACGACCAGGGCCCCGACACTCGCGCGAATCGCGCAGTGCAGCATGCTCAGCCCGCTGCACCAGGCGGTAATGGCCAGCACGAAGAAGGCCAAGGCTGCGATTGTCGATGCCAACTGCTTCATGGTTTATTCGTTCCAACAACATCCATCACAAAGGCCACCAAGAGCACGAAGACATTCATTGTTATTGCTCTTGCTCATAAGTCCGGCTTCGTGATCTTCGTGTCCTTTGTGATCTTTGTGACTGCTTTTGTCAGGTGGCCAGCAGCATTTCCCTGCCGGCCGGCAGCGCGGGGGCCAGCGAGATCGTGCCCACCGACTCGATCTTGGTGCCCGCGACGATTTCGTCATAGGCCAGCACCGGCAACTGCGGGAACTGGCGGGAGACCATCAGCGAGACCTGCAGCCGCAGCGTCGCGTCGCACAGCAGAATAATATTTTCCGCCCCGCGCTCCGAGGCCGCCCGCCAGAGCTCGCCCAAGCGCCGGCAGATTTCCAGGGCCTGCTCAGGGGGCAAGGCCAGCGTGCCGCCCTCGCTGTCCTTGCGGAGGGCGTTTCGCAGCTCGTATTCCAGCGACGGCTCGAAGGTCAGCGCGGTGATCTTTCCGCCCCCGTCGACATTCTGCTCGGTGAGGGTCCGCAGCAGGGCCTTCCGCACGTGCTCGGTCAGGAGCACGGGGTCCTTGATCCTGCCGGCGTGGTCGCCCAGGGCCTCGAGGATTCGCGGCAGGTCGCGGATGGGGATGCGGTCCTTCAGCAGGTTCTGGAGCACACGGTGGAGCAGGCCCAATGAGACATGCTCGCCCACGACGCTGCCCACCAGCGAGGGGTACTTGGAGCGGAGGCGGTCGACGAGTTTCTGAACGTCGTCGTGCGTGACCAGCTCGCCGGCGTGGCGTTTGAGGGTCTCGGCCATGTGCGTCACCAGCACCGACTCGGGGTCGACGACGGTGTAGCCGTTCATCTCAGCTTCTTCCTTCATGTCGGCCGGCACCCACAGGGCGGGCAGGCCGAAGACCGGCTCGCGAGTGGCCACGCCCTTGACGGGCTTTCGCACCGCGCCGCCGTCCATGGCCAGCAGCATGTCCGGTTCGAGATTGCCGCTGGCGACGACGTGGTCGTGCAGGCGGATCTCGTAGCCGTTGGGGGCCAGGGCGACGTTGTCCCGCAGGCGAATCAGCGGCAGCAGGATGCCGTATTGCTGGGCGAACTTGCGGCGCAGCGGCGTGACGCGCGTCGAGAGGCTGCTCTTGCGGCGCGGGTCGATGGTCTTGATCAGCCGCACGCCCACCTGGAGGGAGACCTGGTCGCTGTCGAGCAGCTCATCCGGCGCCGCCTCGGGCTCCGTTTCGGGCTTGGGGGCCTCCTTGGCCTTGGCCACGCGCGCTTCCTGCCGCGACAGCGCCCGCACCAGCAAGGCCGTCCCGCCCGAGAGCACCAGGAACGGCAGCATGGGGAAGCCCGGAACAAAGGCCATGGCCGCGAAGAGGAAGGCCGCGATGCCCAGCGGCCGGCTGCGCGCCAGCAACTGACGCACCAGGTCCACGCTGAGGTTGGCCTTGGTGGAGGTCTTAGAGACCAGGAAGCCCGAGGCCGTCGAGATCAGCACGGCCGGGATCTGCGAGACCAGGCCGTCGCCGATGGCCAGGATCGCGTAGGTCTTGACCGACTCGGCCGGGGTCAGGCCGCGACTCATGCCCACCACGAACCCGCCGACCAGGTTGACCGCCGCGATCAGCAGGCCGGCAATGGCGTCGCCGCGAATGAACTTGCTGGCGCCGTCCATCGCGCCGAAGAACTCGCTCTCGCGGACGATCTTCTCGCGACGGGCCTTGGCCTCGACATCGTTGATGGCGCCGGCGGACAGGTCCGCGTCGATGGCCATCTGCTTGCCGGGCATGGCATCGAGGTTGAAGCGGGCAGCCACCTCGCTGATTCGCTCGGAGCCCTTGGTGATGACCACGAACTGGATGACCACCAGGATCAGGAACACCACCAGGCCGATGACCAGGTTGCCCCCGGCCACGAAATTGCCGAAGGTGTTGATGATCTGCCCGGCGCTGCCCTGAAGCAGGATCAGCCGCGTGGAGGCCACGTTGAGCGAGAGTCGGAAGAGCGTCAGGAACAGCAGCAGCGACGGGAAGGAGGAAAACTCGATGGACTCGCGCGAGGAGAGCACCACGATCAGCGTGGCCAGGGAGATGGAGATGCTGGTGGCCAGGAGCATGTCCAGCAGGAACGTCGGCAGGGGAATCATCAGCGTGGCCAGCACGACGGCCAGGCCCAGCGCAAAGACGATGTCGGTGTGGGCCAGCAGCTTGTTCATTGCCGGCGAGGCCATCGGCCCCATCGTCGATAATGTTTTGTCCTCAACCATGCGTTACCGTGTTATCTGCCGCCGCCTCTTGAGGCGGTAAATCATGGCCAGCACTTCGGCCACGGCCACAAAGAGCGTTTCGGGCACGGGCTGGTCCAGTTCGACCGTCGCGTAGAGCATGCGGGCCAGCGGGGGCTTTTCGACGATGGCCACCCCGTTGGCCTGGGCGAGTTCCTTGATCTTCGCCGCCAGGAAGTCGGCGCCCTTGGCCACCACCACCGGTGCAGCCATCTTGCCCGACTCGTAGCGAATGGCCACCGCCACGTGCGTGGGGTTGGTGATGACCACGTCGGCGGTCCGCACCTTCGAGAGCATGCGTTTCTTGGACAGGCTCATCATCATCGAACGCATGCGGCCTTTGACTTCCGAGGGCAGTTCGTGTTCCTCGTGCTCTTCCTTGGCCTCCTGGCGCGTCATCATCAGGTCGCTGCGGTAGCGCCACCACTGGAAGATCCAGTCCGCCGCGGCAATGATCACCAGGAAGACGGTGATCCTGCCGGCCGCGCCCAGCACCAGCTGGCTCGTCGCGATGACGATCTGCTGAACGCCGCCGGACCCGATGACCAGGATTTCCTGGAGCCTGTCCTTGAGGTAGTTCCACACGATCACGCCGATGACGACCATCTTGACAATCGCGATCACCAGGCCGGCCAATGATCTCAGCGAGAACAACGACCCCAGGCCCTTGAAGGGCGAAAGGTTCTCGAGCTTCAGGCTCAGGGCCTTGGTGGAGAAGTTCACCCCGCCCACCACCACGCTGCCCAGGATGCTCACGACGACGGCCGAGATGAAGAAGGGCATGAGGATCGACAGCATGGCCCAGCCCCGGCCGGTCAGGAGCGAGACGAAACTCCCTGACGACATCGGGCCGTGAAACTCGAAGCTCAAGCCCTGCTGCATCTGCCCGGCCATCCAGTGATAGGTGCCCGAACCGGCCAGGCCCAATGTCACCAGCATGATGGCGATCATCAGCGCCGAGGGCACTTCCTGGCTCTGGGCGACCTGGCCTTCGGCCCGGGCCCTGCGCAGGCGCTCCTCGGTCGGTTTCTCGGTCCGTTCTGACGCGGGCTTCTCGGCCATTGCTCGTGGTTATCCCTAACCGGTAAAGGCCCGGCTCATCCAGGCGGCCAGGTCGGCGGTAAACTGTCCCATCAGCGGCATCATCGCGGCGGCCATCACCAGTCCCAGGGCCAGCCGCAGGGGGTAACTTTCCATCAGGATGTTCATGTCCGGCAGGATGCGGGAGAGGATGGCCAGCACCACGGCCAGGACCAGGAAGGCTGCCAGCGCCGGGGCCGCCAGCTTGAGCCCCAGCAGCAGCATCGCCGAGCCGGAGGTCACAATGGCCCGCGTCAGCATCGGCACATCCGGCATGCCGCCGGTGGGGAAGGCGGACTGGCTCCGGGCCAGGACCGAGATCAGGAGCTGGAATCCCCCGCCGGCCAGGAACAGGATCGCAAAGACCGTCTCCAGGAAGGAGGCGATTGACTCGTTCTGTTCGCCGCTGACCGGATCGATCGCTTCGGCGTCGCTCAGGCCCATCTGCTGGGCCAGGATCATCCCCCCCTGCTGCACGGCCATGTAAACCAGCCGCGCCACCAGGGCCAGCGCCAGGCCCACGATCACTTCCCCCACCACCATCAGGCCCGCCGTCAGGGGAGGAATTTCCAGGCCCAGGTTGATCGGGAAAACAATGTTGAAGAATACCGCCAGCAGCATCGCCAGCCCCACCTTCACCACCGCCGGGACGGCCGGCGAACCCAGGATCGGCGCAGCGGCGATGAACGCCGACACCCGCGTCAGCCGCAGCACGAAAGGCAAAGCCAGGAACGCCCAAATGTCCATCATCAGTGTCCAAGCATTCCGATCCGGTCGAAAATGTCACGCGTGTGCTTGAGGGCCACGGTCATCATCCAGTTGCCGCAGATCAGCAGCGTCACGCTGATGGCCACGATCTTGAGCACCAGGCCCATCGTCATGTCCTTGATGCTCGTGACGGCCTGCATCATCGAGGTGAGGAAGCCGACGATCAGCGCCGCCAGCAGCGCCGGGGCCGCCAGCATCAGCGTCGTCTGCATCGCGTCGCGACCGATGTGCAGGATGTAGTCAGGATCCATCTGTCACGCCCTGTGAAATGACGAATGACGAAGCCCGAATGTCGAATCAATGACGAATACCGAACGAGGGACAAGCGGCATCGGCATCGCTGCCAGGCCCAGGTCCTGCGCGGGGCCAATCAGAAGGCCGGTGCCGGCGGGCCTTGCCCCGGTTCGATCATTCGTCATTGTTTTGTCATTCGTCATTCGGATTTCGAGTTTGGTTTCAATTGAAGCTCACCACCAGCGTCTTGGACAGCAGCGTCCAGCCGTCGACCAGCACGAACAGGATGATCTTGAAAGGCAGCGAGATCAGCGACGGCGGCAGCATCATCATGCCCGCGCTGAGCAGGATAGCCGAGATCACCAGGTCCACCAGCAGGAACGGGATGAACAGCAGGCAGCCCATCTCGAAGGCGGTGCGGAACTCGCTGACGGCGAAGGCCGGGATGGCCACATAGGAAGGCACCTGGGCGATCGTCTCGGGCTTGGTTCCCAGCCCGGCCAGGTCGACGAACATGGCCAGGTCGCTGCGGCGGGTCTGCTTGAGCATGAACTCCTTGAGCACCTCGTTGCCGCCGGTGCAGGCTGCATCGAACGACATGCTGTTCTTCAGGTAAGGCTGGAGGGCCTGCTGGTTGATCTTCGAGAAGGTCGGGGACATGGTGAAGAGCGTCAGGAACAGGGCTAGGCCCACCAGCGCGACCGTCGGCGGGATGCTCTGGGTGGTCAGGGCCCGGCGGACGAAGCCCAGGACAATAATGATGCGGGTGAAGCTGGTCATCATGACCAGCAGGCTGGGCAGCAGGGCCAGGACGGCGAAGACCACCGCCATCTTCACCGGGGCCGACCAGTCGCCGCCGGCGGAGGTCTTGCCGGCGCCGGTGGCCTTGTCGATGGCGCCGGTGATGTCGCTGATGTTGGGCAGGGAGGGGGCCGCGCTGGGCTGGGTGGCTGCGGGCTGCGCCTGGGCATGGGCCAGCGAGGCACCGCCCAGCACGACCAGCGTCATCGCGAGCAGCAATGCCCGCGGTCTTGCCGGGGCCGCCACGGAGGCGGCGCTGGGCCGGTGCGTCGAAAGTCTTGCCTGCTCAGCCAACTTGGGTTTCTTGCCTCCGCATCACGTTGCCCGCTCCGGGTTCTGCGAGTCCTCGGCCTGGTCGTCGTCGCCATACGCGCCGGTCACCTCAGCCAGCATGACGACGCCGCTGGGGGAGTCGCCGATCAGGATCTTCTTGCCGCCCACCTGCAACAGGTGCACGCTCCGCCGCGGACCGACGGCTGTGGTCTCCAGCACGCGGACGGTCTTGGCCTTGCCCACGGGCCTGCCCATGCGCGGCAGGACCTTGCGAACCATCCACAGGGCTATGACGCCCAGGGCCAGGACCACCACCACCGATGCGAGCATCTGCCAGAGGATGCCCGCCCCCAAGGTCTCCGGGGCCGCAGGCAGCGGGGAATCGTTCAGGACGGGCAGGCTTTGGCCCAGCGCCGCCTGGGCGCAGGTCGCCACGGCCAGGGCTAGTACACGCGCAGTATGGGCAGGGACCGTCATGCCCTACGACATGCACGTGGCGTGCCAAAAGAAAAACCGGAATATTCAGGGAATGCGGGGATGCCCGCCCGGGGTCAGAGCAGGAAATTTGACATCACGTCGAGAAAATGAACACTTCTTTACGCCGAGGCGCTCAGAGGATATCCGTGCTGGAGCGATCATCTTTCGGTGGCACAGGCTTTCCAGCCTGTGCGTACGGCCTAGAAAGGCCGTGCCACCAACTCACATAATCTGCTGTGAAGGACTAGTAGACCTTCGCCTCCTGGGACAAGATCTCGCTGATCCGCACGCCCAGTTGCTCACCCACGACCACCAGGTGCCCCTTGGCAAAGCACGTGCCGCGCATGAACAGCTCCACCGGTTCACCTACCCGCTTGTCGAGCTTAATGACCGAGCCGGCGCCGACCTGGAGCAAGTCCTTGATCTGCAACTGAACCTCGCCCAGTTGGGCCTGCACCATGATGGGCGTATCCAGCAGGATGTCGATCTGGCCGGGGGCGCCATGGGTGCGGGCCTCGGGAACCTGGGGCAGTTGGGCCTCGTGGACCTCGACTCCTCCGGCGGCTGGGGCAGCCTGCGGGGCAACGTCAGAGACCGCGGCCTCGACAACCGGCGCAGCGGCCTGCGGCTCTGCCGCCTGCTCCGCCGGCGGATTGTCCGGGGCCTGCGCTGGGAGGGGATCCTGTGTTGCTACGGCACTGGCCATCGTGTGTTAGCCTTTCGACGTTATCGCGATCATCGAGCCATCCAGTCGCCGCTAGTGCCCTGTCACATCTGCTCCGGTAGGTGCCACGGCTGCGTCGTGTGTAGCCGTGCTTGACGTCGACACTGCTGCAAACACCGCAGCAGTGGCACCCGATCCATTGTTTCACGAGTCACAGGGCACTAGGTATGCCGGACCCGAATCCTGATGCCCTTTTGTCCGTCGCAGGCGACCATGTCCCCGTTGGCCACGATCTTGTCCTTGACCATCAGGTCCACCGGCTCGCCCGCAGCCTTGTCCAGCACCAGCACATCGCCGGCTGTCAGGCCCATGATCTCCCGCATGGAGGCAACGGCTGAGCCTATGCACACCGACCCGCCGACGTCCGCCAGGGTCGCCACGGCCAGCATGTCCTTGCGGACTTCCTCGGGCGTTCTCTTCTTGCCCTCGGAGGCGCCGACCAGATTGTTCAGCAATCGGCATGCCAGGACGAAAGAAACCGCCGGCGTGTCGCTCCTGGCGTCGCCGGCGAAGGAGAACCTACAGTATTCCTCGGCCCCGCTGCCCAGGGAGGGCAAGGCCGTGAGCAATTCCCTGGAGTGGCGCAGCATCTCGGCCTTGCCGGGCCGAAGCGCGATGGCGAATTCCTTCACCACTGTCGCCACCACGTCCATCAGCAGGGAGGACTCCAGGTCCGACAGCGCGCGGTCGGCTGCGCCCGAGGCTCCCGGGCTGCCCAGCAAGCTCCCCACCCACCCCAAAGCGGTCTCGGCGCCGACTTCCATCATGCCGGCTGGCTGGCCGGCCTCGTCGGTCAGGGTGACATAGAAGGCCGGCGCGGCGGCGGAGAGCTTCTGGCTGTAGACCAGCGTGACCGGCAGGGGCTTGATCGTCATGGGCACCTGCAAGGCCTCCATCGCCGTGGTGAGGCGCTTGGCGGCCTGGGCAGCCAGGGCGCGGAGCTTGTCCATTTGCTCGGACTGGAAGATGTGGGGGGCGCCCCAGTCATAATCCTGCCCGCCTTCGGCGGCCGCGGCGGGGGAACCGGAGATCGATCGAAGCAGCAAGGCCGTCAGGTTCTCGTCGGGCGCTGGGGTCATTGGACCGCGAATTCCTTAAAGAGAACCTTGGCCACCAGCGGCTTCCTGTCAGGCCAGAGCTGCTCGTTGAAAGAGTCCCTGATCTCGTTGCGGATGCGATTGAGGTTCCGCGGGCCGCGGACATCCTCGACGGTGCAGCCGGCCAGGTAAACCGTCAGCCAGCTCTTGAGGTCCGGCTTTCGCTTGTTGAGCACTTCGCTGGCCGCCTTGAAATCCTTGGCCTCCATGGCCAGGACAATCGTCGCCCGCACGTAGCGCCCCAGCCTCGGCTCGTCGAGATTGACCGTCACCGATTCCAGGTCGTAGTAGCCCAGCTCGCCTTCCTTGAGGACCGGGCCTGAGGCCTCCGCCTTGTCGCCGTGGCCGCCTTCCTTGGCGCTCTCCTTGGCATTTTCCTCGGCGGCCGGCTCGGGCGGCGTCTTTTCCGCCTCGGCGGCGGGCTTGTCGGCGGCCTGGGCCTGCGCGGGCACGTCCTTGCCCATCAGCGTGCCCATCACCCCGCCCACCACCGACGAAATAATGATGCTCCCCAGGGCGAGGCCCAGGGTGAACAGGAGCTTCTTGGGGCCTGCGCCTGTAGCCTTGGCCGCACTCGCGGCCGGCTTGTCGGTATCTACTTCATCCGCCATTGTTATCTCACTTGCGTTACTGCAATCATAATGCACGGCCTGGAGCCGCCCTGGCCCGCCGGCTGCGACCGCCGCGGCGAACCGCCGCCGCCTTGGGAACTGACCTGCCACTTCCCGGGCCTGGCCTGCTGCAAATACTTACGCAACTGTTCGGCGACGCCACGAGCCCGCCTCGCCGCCGACATCCACTGCGCCGAGCGAGGAGTGCCTTCTTCCGCACTCATCGACACGCAGATACGGTGGACCTGGGGATTCAGCTCCCCTGCCATGCCACCGGCCAGGTTTCGTAGAAACTCTTTGTCCGCCGCCGTCAATTCCTCGCCCCCGGACTCAAACCGGATTGGCGTGGGCGTCATATTGACCAGTTTTTCCGATGCGTTCGACGTCCGTGTCTCCATGTCCTTGCGGATTTGCAGAAATAGTTGCCGAATCTTCTCGTCGTCGGCGTCAATAATCCGCGAAGGCTTGTTGGGTTCTTCATCGGCCTCTTCGGTGGGGTATTTTAGTTTGAGGTAATCTTCTTTATTGCCGGTTTGTTCCCCAAAGAGCAGGTCCGGGATGCCGAAACCGGAAATCGCGCGCTTGAACGAGTCGCGGCTGGCCCCCAGCAGCGTGGCGTCCTGGTCCTTGGCCAGCGTCTGGAGCATCACGAAAAAGGACATCAGCAGCGTGATCATGTCCGCGAAGGAAATGATCCACAGGGGCGCCTTCTCGCCAGCCTCCTCCTGTTGAGGTTTCCTGGCCATCAGGCGCCCTCCCCGGCAATGAGGGCGATTTCCATCATTTTCCTGCCGCCGGCGTCCTCGGCCGAATCGCTCGGGGCGACATTGAGGCTGAAGCGGCTCTGGGGCAGCTTGGGGTCCTGGGTCAGGAATTCCGTGACCGCCCAGGCTCGCTGTAGCGAACGGCCGACGGCCTGGCGGTTTTGTTCGAGGGCGCTTTCACCGACGATCACGCGGCAGGGCACCATCCTGGCGAAGGTGCCCAGGAGCTTGAGGCGGCTGCGCCCGGCGGGCGTGAGGTGGGTTCCCTCTCCGAAGAACAGGTCCTCGGAGGGAATGCGGATCAGCCGCCGGTTGTTGTAGGCCTCGGCCATCATGCTCACCCAGTTGGACTCGGGCGGGTGCTGGACGGGCTGGCCGTCGTGGTCGGTGGGCTTCTCGCTGCCGACGGCGGTCCAGTCCACGATGTTCTCGACGGGCGCGACCATGCTGTCACGCGGGCGCCGCCCGCCGAAAATGCCGCTTTGCGATACCGACTCCATCACACCTTCCAGCTTGCTCATCGACCCGTCGTCAAAGGAGGAAAAGGTCGTCAGCATCACGAAGAACGAAAGCAGCAGCGTGATCATGTCCGCGAAGGAGATGTACCACAGGCCAACTCCCTCGCCGCCGCTTTCTTCCTGTTGATGCTTGCCTGACATTTGCCGCCAATCGGTGTCAAAGGCCTCATATCTTGGGTTTCAAGTCCTCGCGATGCCGCACCGACACGAACGCCTGCATCCTTTCCCGCACGGCCGTGGGGCTCTCGCCACGCACCATGCCGACGGTTCCTTCCAGGATCATCTCGCGAACCAGGGCCTCCTTCTTGGTCCGCATGCCCAGTTTGCCGGCCAGCGGGATAAAGAACAGGTTGGCCAGGAACGCTCCGTAGAACGTGCAGACCAGCGCCGCGGCCATGCCCTTGCCGATGGCCTTGGGGTCGTCCATCGAGCTGAACATCTGCACCAGGCCGATCAGCGTGCCCACCATGCCGAAGGCCGGGCAGCCGGCGCCCATGAATTCCAGGATCTTCTTGCCGTCGAAGTGACGCTCCTGGAGATACTGGATCTCCATCGACAACTGGTCCTTGATGGCGTGCTCGTTCTGCCCGTCGATGACCATCCGCAGCGCCTGCACCAGGAACGTGTCGCCCGCGCCGGGCAACTGCTGCTCCAGGGCCAGCGCCCCGTCGCGGCGGTTGATGGCGGTGTAGTTGACCATCTTCTGGATCAGGCTTTGTTCAGCCGGCAGGCGGTAGAACAGGGTCTTCTTGATGACCGGGAGCAACTTCAGCACCTGGTTGAGCGGAAAATGCACGCAGGTGGCCGCCACGGTTCCGCCCCCGACGACCACGATGGCCGGAATGTTGAAAAACAGGCCGAACTCGCCACCGTCGGCCATCACCGCCGTGTACATGCATCCAAGCCCGATCACCAGCCCGAGGACTGTCGTAATGTCCATTGCTCTACTCTTCTTCCTTGATCTTCTTCATCCGGTCGCACAGCCGCACAACCAGCGTCTTGTCGCTCATCTCGGACAGCAGCTTGGCGGCCGAGCGGTCGGACATGAAGTGCAGAATCCGCGCCGCGTCGTCCTCCTGCTGACCGTTGATCATGCCTTCGATGATCTTGCTGCTGCTGGCGGGGTCCATTTTGTCGTAAATGGTGGCCGTCCGCTTGAGCTGGGTCTTCTCTTGCTGCCTGATGGCCAGGCGGCTGCGCTCCAGTTCGGCCTGGGCGTCCTTCAAGGCCGCCAGCGGCGTCACCAGTTGCATCCGCAACGTCTCAAGCTCCTCCGCCTGCTTCTTGAGAGTGTCCTCGGCCATCTTCATGTGCCGTTCGCGCTGCTCGAGTTCCACCTCGCGCTTCTTGCAGGCGTCAAGCTTACCGCGAAGTTCGAGGGACAGGTCGTCCAGTTGCTTCTCTTTGCCGGAGGCCGCCACCGGCGGCGCGAGGGTGAGGGCATTGGCCTCGGCCGAGGCCGCATCAGTGGCCGGCTGGCTGGCCGCGGCGACGGGCGGGGCCGGGTGGGCCTTGACGGCCTTCCGCTTGAATATCATCATTGACAGCGTGAAACTCCCCGCCGCCAACACCACGATAATGACCAGCAAGCCGATCTTCTTCATGAGACCACCTCGCGAGTACCCAATCCACAACCGGCCGGCGATGGAAGCCGCGCCTCCACGGCGCCACTCGGCCCCTTGGAGCCCGCCGGCACACCCTTTCGCTGGTGCATGCCCTGGGCCACCTCGTCCAGATGCTTCTGCTCGACCGCGTTCAGTTCTTTCTGATACTGCAACAATCGCTTTTCCCGAAGTTGCTCCAATGTCTTGCGCGACATCCGTTCCTTGAGCAACTGGGCCATCTTCTCAGCCCTGGCCGCTTCAAGGGCTTGCCCATGCGCCCGGAGGGTGTCAATCACCGCCTGCTCCACCGGCAACTGCCGAAGGAAAATCTGCTGACGCGGCAGGCGGTCCTGAAGTTCCTGTCCGTCCAGATCCCTGGCCAGCTTCTCCAACGCAGCCAGGCGGCGATCGATCTCGCCGCCCACGAAGGCCAGCTCCTGCTGCAACCTGGCCAGCTCGCCCCGCAAGGCCTGCTCCTTCTGGATCTTCACGTCCAGCAGCCGCTGCAATGGCCAGGCGAACCGTTTCATTTAGCGCCTCCGCGTTGTGGCGCCGGTGAAGGCGCGTCCCACGGCTGGGTAATCTCGCAGAGACGCTGGAGCGTTTGCGAAAACTTCGAGGCCGTGCCGGTGGGCTGGATCAGGAAGTCGCGGACGCGGTCGATCAAGGCGATGGCCTTGTCGATTCGCGGATTGCTCCCGGCGGCGAAGGCGCCGATGTTGATGAGGTCCTCGGCGTTCTGGTAGGTCGAATAGATCGCGCGGAGGGCCTGGGCCGCGGCGCGATGCTCGGGACTGACGATCGAGTTCATCAATCGGCTGACGCTCTGGAGGATATCGACGGCTGGGTAGTGGCCCATTTCCGCCAGCTTGCGCGACAGAACCACGTGGCCGTCGAGCAGGCTCCGCATGCTGTCGGCGACCGGGTCGTTCATGTCGTCGCCCTCGACCAGGATGGTGAAGATCCCGGTGATCGAGCCGAACTCCGCACAACCCAGCCGCTCGGTCAGCCGCGGCAGCATGGAAAAAACGCTGGGGCAGTAACCCTTGGTGGCCGGCGGCTCGCCGCTGGCCAGGCCGATCTCGCGCTGGGCCTGGGCGAAGCGCGTCACCGAGTCCATCATGAACATGACGTTCTTGCCGCGGTCGCGGAAGTACTCGGCGATGGTGATGGCCTCAAAGGCGACGCGGACGCGCTGGATCGGCGAGGTGTCCGCCGTCGCGACGGCCACCACGCTGCGGCGGAGGCCCTCGCTGCCCAGGGAGTCTTCGAGGAAGTGTCGCACCTCGCGGCCGCGCTCGCCGACCAGGCACAACACGTTGACGTCGGCCTCGCTGACGTGGGCGATTTCGCCCAGCAGCGTACTCTTGCCCACGCCGCTGCCGGCGAAGATGCCGACGCGCTGGCCCTTGCCGACGGTCAGGATGCCGTCGATGACGCGGAGGCCGAAGGCCAGCGGCTCGGTGATCTTCCTGCGTTTGAGTGCCGGCGGCGGGCAGTTGTTGAGCGAGCGCCGCTCGCCGCGCGTGAGGGGCCCCAGGCCGTCGATGGGCCTGCCCAGGCCGTCGATGACCCGGCCCAGCAGATCGTCGCTCAGCGTCAGGTAGTGCGGGCAGGCCCGCACGAAGACCGGATCGTTGGGGGCGATGCCTTCGATGCTTTCCAGCGGCAGCAGGATGCGGTTGTCGCCGTGGAAGCCCACGACCTCGGCCGGCACGCGCCGCCCGTCGGCCAGGCGGACTTCGCAAATCTGCCCCAGGCCCACCGGCGGGCCCTTGGACTCGATGGTCTGGCCCGTGACGCGCAGCACCGTCCCGCGCGCCGGAGGGGCGATGCGGGCGAGCTTCAGGTCGTACTTGGTCAGGTCCAGCGGCATTTATTCGGGACTCTTGAGGGCATCGACGACGTATTCGAGCCGGTCGTCCAGCGACGCATGGTGCGTCGAGCCGGCCGACTCCACCACGCAGTGGCCCGGCAGCACCGTGCTGTCGGCCACGAAACAAGTCTTGCCTGCCTCGCTGTTTTCGCTTCCGGTCGCGCCGGCCATGCGGCAGCGGGAAAGGTCCTGCGGGTTCAGACGCACGACGACAGACTGCCGCAACGGCAGGCAGGCGATCGCCTCCCGCACCATCGGGTCGATCTCATACCGACCGGCGTCCACTTCCTGCTGGAGCACCTTGCCGGCGATCCCGACGGCCAAGTCGAGCAACTGCTCCTCGGCTTCCTGGAGAATCTGCTTGTTGAGCGCCGAAACCTGTTCGACGGCCTGCTGAAGGGCCGAGAGGGCTTGGCGCAGCGCCTGCCGCTCGGTCGCCACGGCCTTGTCGGCGCTGACGGGCGCGGCGGAGGCCTGGCCCGGCGCCTGGGACGCCGTGGCGCGCGGCCCCTGCGGCGCAGCCCCGGCCGACGAGGCGGCCTTGACCGCCAGCAGCGGGCCGGGAAGTCCTACTGAAAACTCATGCGCCATTGGCCGCTTCCTCTTCAAAGACCAGCTCGCCCTTGGCGTTGATCGCTCGAAGGGCGTCGAGAATCACCTCACGCGACGCGGTGATGTCATCGGCCTTGGGCTTGGACAGCAGCGAGGTCTCCTCGTCCACCAGGGCCACGGCCCGCTCCGACATGTTGCCGCGGATCTTCCTGGCGATGACCGGATCGACCTTCATCATCGCCAGGGCCAGCTTGCGGGCGTCCACGGTCCGCAGGATCTCCTGGAGCGTGCGGTCGGGAATGAGCGTCATGTCCTCCCAGGTCACCATCAGCCGCAGCACCGCGTCGGCCGAATCCTTGTCGTGCTCCGTGATGGACTTGACCATCTGGTCTCGCAGCGATTTTTCCAGGCCGCGAAGCACCAGGGCCACCTTACGCAGCTTTTCTTGTTTGCGGTCGGTGCCGACGCTGACGACCGCGCCGGGCTTCTGGGAGAACTGCTCCAGGCGGGCGCGGATGACGGCGGCCACCTTGGCGCGGGCATCCAGGGAAACTTCCTGCGACGCGGCCATGCCGCGAACGGCGGCGTCGTGAACCTGCTTGTCCAGCAGCGGCAGGATGGTCGCGCCCATCTTGGCCGGCAGTTCCGAAAGCACCAGGGCCACCACGCCGGCCGACTCGCCCGACAAGGCCTGGGCCAGCAGGCGAACATCGACCTTGCGGATGGGCATGAACGGGTCGCGCTCGTCGACGAGCTTCTGCACCTGACGCATCGTGTCGTCCAGCTTGGCCTTGCCCACGACGTTCTCCAGCAGGCCGCGGACGAAGTCCTTCTTGCCCCCGGACCTGCCGCCAAGCTGCGTGACGAACTCGCGCAGCGGGTCGTCCTCCCCGGCGGCCTCGGCGTTGCCGCTCTTGAGGTAGGCCAGCTCGGCGGCGATCTGCATGACGGCCTCGGGCGGGGCAGACTTGAGCAGTTCCGCCGCCGCTGCCGGAGGCAGGGCCATCAGCAACATCGCAGCCTTGCGTGTGCTCGCTCGCGACATTTACACCTCGTTCCGATCCGACTCAACCCAACTGAGGAACAGACGTTTGACTTCTTCGGGGTTTTCCTGGAGCGTCCGCATGATCCGCGTCCGCAACTGCTGGGGATTGGTCTCCCCTTCGGCCGTCAGCACGCCCGCCATGGCGGCGCCTTGGCCTTCCAGGGCCGCGGGGGCCAGGGCGCCTGCGGCGCCTTTCTTGCGGGAGCCGCCCATGATCTTCAGGGCCAGCAGCGCGCCGATGGCCACCAGGCCCAGCGAGGCCTTGCCGGCGATTTCGAGGTAGAACTCCCGCTTGGAGCGGGCTTCTTCCTGGACGGCCAGGTCCTTGGGCACGGTCGGCTTGTAGAAGGACGTGTTGACGACCTTCACGTTTTCCTTGGTGGCCAGCGGGCCGATCGCACTGCGAATGATGGCCTCGACATCGGCGACCGTCAGCGTCGGCGGGGGCGGCGTGGTCGCGTTGGGGTCCGCTTCAGGCGGGGAAAGGTCCACGAAGGCCGCCACGGTCAGCGACTTGACCGTGCCGGGCAGCTCGGACTTCTGCTCCATGACGCGGCTGACGAGGTATTCGGTGGTGTTGACTTCTTCCTTGTTGCCGGCCCCGGTCCTGGCGTTGGGATCGCTGGGCGGGGTGGTGGCCGAGGACTTGGTCTCTTCCTTGGAGGCCACCTTCTTGGCCGGGTCGTAGGTCTCGGTCGTCGAGGTCAGGCTGACGGTCTCGATGGTCGCATCCACGCGGACGCTGGCCCTTCCCGGCCCCAGGGCCGAGATGAGCATGTCCTGCGCCTTGCGGGCGAGATAGTCCTCGACCTGGCTCTTGTAGTCCAGGAACGTGCCGGCCTTCTTGGCCAACTCGTTGCCGCCTTCGCCGTGGAGCAGCGCCCCCTGGCTGTCGACGACGACGACCTTCTCGGGCGAGAGGCCCTCAATGCTGCCGGAGATCAGGTGGACGATGGCCGCGACATTGCCGCTGGTGAGCTTGCCGCCGGATCGAAGGGCCAGCACCACCGTGGCCGAGGCCTCCTTGTCCTTGCCGGCGAAGATGTTGCCCTCGGGCTTGACCACATGCACCCGCGCGGTGTTGACGCCTTCGAGCATGCAGATGGTCTTGGCCAGTTCGCCCTCGACGGCCCGGACGTAGTTGATCCGCTGGGTGAACGGGCTGGCGCCCAGCTTTTCTTCGTCCAGGATGCGATAGCCGCCCTGGTCGCCTTTGGGCATGCCCTGCCCGGCCATCAGCAGGCGGAGGGAATAGACCTTCTCCGAAGGCACGAGGATCGTCGTGCCCCCGTTCCTCAGCTCGTAAGGCGTGTCGCCGTCGCGGATCTTGTCGACGATCTTGCCGGCTTCCTCGGGCGCCAGGCCGGTGTAGAGCATCGTCATGTCCGGCTTGCGGGCCCAGAGAACCAGCACCACGGCCACCGCGCCGCAGGCCATCAGGATCGCCAGCAGCAGGGCCCGCTGCACCAGGCTGGTGCGGCTCCAGACATCGCGGAAGTTGTTGAGTGTGTCGGCCACGGGTTACCCGCAGATCAAATCTGCATGTTCATGGTTTGCTTGTAGGCCTCGATGACCTTGTTTCGCACGCCGATGAGCAGCTTGAAGCTCATGTCGGCCTCCGCCATCGCCGAGACGGCGCCGAGCAAGTTGTCGGCGTTGCCGCTGACGGTGTCCTGAATGGCGGCGCCGGAGTTCTGCTGGGTCCGGTCGACCTGGTCGAGGGCGTTCTTGAGGGTGTCGGCAAAGCCCGCGCCGCCCGGTGCGGCCTTGGCGTCGCTCAGCGGCGCCGCCGGGCTGATCGCAGGGTTGATTCCACTGATGGGGCCGATGGATGTCATGTTCTATCGCTCCTGTTTATCTCAGCAGTTCCAAGGTGGCGTCGCTGATTTCGCCGTATCGCTTGAGGACGGCGACATTGGCCTGGTAGGCCCGGCTGGCCGTCACCAGGTGCATCATTTCGGTCGGCAGCTCCACGTTGGGCATCGCGACGTAGCCGTCGGTGCCCGCGTCGGGGTGGCCCGGCTGGTAGACCCGCTTGAAGTCCGTGCTCAGGTCCGGGGTTACCTGCTCGACGTTCACGCCCGAGAGGCCGTCACTGGTCGAGAGTACTAACTCCTCCCGGCGATAGGGCTTTCCGTCGGCCGTGCGCGAGGTGGAGGCATTGGCGATGTTGTTGGCGATGAGGTTCATCCGCGCCGTCTCGGCCCGCAGGCCCGAGACCGCTATGTCCAACGCATTGGCGCGACCGACGCTGTTAATGCCCATCTGTAGGCTCCTTATTCAACCTGTGTGGCCAGTTCCATCTGCCGATAGACCTTGGCCGTCATGCGGAGATAGGTCTTGTAGGCGTTGGAGTTTTTGAGCAGCTCAGCCACTTCCATGTCCAGATTCACGTCGTTGCCGGTGGGGTCCACCGGCGTGCTTTTGGGCTGGACGATCTGGGCTTCCGAGGCCAGGACGCTCGAGACGTCGCCCGAGGCGATGGCCTTGGACAGGGCCTTCTCGAAATCCACCGTCTGCCGCCGGAAACCGGGCGTGTCCAGGTTGGCGATGTTGTTGGCGATGACCGCTTGCCGCAGGCTCGCGGCCCGCAGGCCCGCCTGTAGAAAGTCCATGCTCGAAGGGGGTGGCTTTAGCATACGCTGTCTCCCACGGTTTCCAGGTGTCCATCTTCGCGATACCGCCGAAGCTTCTCGCGAAGCGTCCGATCGGTGATGCCCAGCAGCCGGGCCGCCTTGACCTGGTTGCGCTGGGTCCGCTCCAGGGCCTCCAGGATCGTCCGACGCTCGAGTTCCTGAAGTTGCAGCGTCGCCTTGGCCGGCGCGGCGTAGCTCTTGAGCAGCTCTTCCCTGATGCCGGCGGCGCCTTCCAGCGACAGGACCGGCCCGGCGCCCAGGGCCAGGGCCGAGCGGACGACGTTCCGCAGTTGGCGGACGTTGCCCGGCCAGGGGTAGCGGCAGAAGGCATCGAGCATCTGGGCGTCCATGCTGGTGATGCGCCGCTGCGTCTCGGCGGCGTAGCTGTTGACGAAATGCCATATCAAGGCCGGGATGTCGTCGGTCCGCTCGCGGAGGGGCGGCAGGTTCAGTTGCGCCCCGCAGAGGCGGTAGTACAGGTCGCGGCGGAATCGGCCGGCTTCCACCTCGGCCGCCAGGTTGCGGTTGGTGGTGGACACGACGCGAACGTTGACCCGCACCGACTCGCTGCCGCCGACGCGCTCGAAGTCCTGCTGCTCCAGCACGCGCAGCAACTGGGCCTGGAGGCGAATGCTCGTCTCGGAAATCTCGTCCAGCAGCAGCGTGCCGCCGTGGGCCAGTTCAAACCGGCCCTTACGCTGCGTGTAGGCGCCGGTGAAGGCCCCGCGCTCGTGGCCGAACAACTCGCTCTCCAGCAACGACTCGCTCAGCGCCGCGCAGTTGACGCGGACGTAAGGCCCGCCCCGCCGCGCCGAGGTGCGATGAATCAGGTAGGCCAGCAGTTCCTTGCCCGTGCCGCTTTCGCCGCTGATGAGAATGGGCATGGAGGTGGGGCTGAGCTTCTGGGCCAGGCTGATCGTTTCGAGCAGTCGCCCGCTCCGGCCGGCGATCTGGTAGAGGCAGCGGGAGTCTTCCTGCGCGACCGCGGCCATCGGCACCCGGTGGTTGGGCAGGTGGAGGTCGAGGCAGGCCTGGAGCGACTGGGCCGTCACGGGCTTGGCCAGGAAATCGCGGCAGCCTTCCCGGATGGCTGCGACGGCGGCGGCGGTGTCGCCCTGGGCGCCCAGCAGGATCGCCGGCCGCTCCGGGAAACACGAGCGGGCCTTGGCCAGCAGTTCGAGCACGTCGCGGTCGAGGGGTTCGCCGTCGCAGAGGATCATCTCCCACTGCACGCTGTCGAGGCGAGGAGCGGCGGCAGAGGCCGAGGCGACCACCACGCCGCGCAGGCCCTTGGCCGCCAGCACTTCCTGCACCTGGCGAACGGTCGCCCGCTCGTTGCTGACGACCAGAACGTTCTGTACGACCTGCTCCATCATTGGTTTGCCGAACCCTTGTTTTGCCCGGCCAGCAGCGTCGGGATGTTGTTGGCGCTGTGCCACTCGATCAATTGCAGCCGTGCCGAGGCCAGCGGACGCCACGGCGAGGAAGGGAACTCGCTGAGCAGCTTGCGATAACCTTCAGCCGCGGCGGCGGGGTTCTTGGCGGCCTGGCAGTTGGCCAGTTGCAGTTGGGCCCAGTCCTTGTCCTTGGCGTAGCGGGCGTCTGCGACGACCTTTTCGTAGAAGACGGCTGCGGCATCGAGCTTGCCATCGGCGAACATCGCATCGGCCAGTGCCAGCGGATCCTCGACCGACGAGGCCTTGTACGCGGCCAGGATCTCCGAGGCGTCTTTCGCCGTCGGCTGCGAGGCGGCCTTGATGTCAGCCTTGGTCACTTCAAACAGTGTTTCGAGGTCCGCTGTCGGCGGGCGGGATGGCTTGGCGACCGTCGGGGCCGGCTGGGAGGCCGCCGGCTTTGTCGCCACCGCCATCGAATCGGCGTGGCTCATCGCCGCGGCCAGTTGCGGGGACTGCGCGTCGGTCGGAGCGGCGCAATAAGCCCGCAGCAGAGCGCGGCGGCTTTGCTGCACCTGCGTCACGCTTTGCGCCGACGGCGTAGTGGAAGCCTGCGACGCCACCGGCGCTGCGGCAGCGGCGACCTGCGCCCATGCGGCCAGAAGGATCAGAGTCGGCAGGAGCCTCATGGCTTGCCCTCCTTGGCCCGTGGCGTATCGCTCGACGCCACGGCCGCCTGGTCGTACTGGCCGATCTGGAGGTAAGCGCTGCTCAGAAGGGCCCGGCCTTGCTGCTTGATCGCCGGAGCGGCGGAGGATTTGAGCAGGTCGCGGCAAAGCGCGATGGCCTGCTGCTCCTTGGCCGTCTTGAGGCAGACCCGCGCCAGGTCCAACTGCATCTGGTGCGCAACGGAGCCCTTGAGCCTGGGCATGACGTTGCTCAGCGTGTTGTAGGCGCCGGTGAAGTCCTCGGCCGCCATGTAGGAGCGGGCCAGCTCCACTTCCAACTCCATTCGCGTCTGTGCGTCAGTGATATCCGGCAGTCCGTGGCGAAGGGCAGTGGCGGACTTTTCCGGCAGACCCATCTCGCGAAGGGATCGCCCCCTGATCAGCAACACCTGGCCCCGTTGAAGCGGGGTCAACTCCTCGGCCGGGAGCGTTTCGAGCGTTCGGATCGCCTGGCCGAAGCATTCGCGTCGGCTCTGCGCGTCGGCCAGGTCGATCATGATCTCGGTGGCGCGCCGGGCGTCGCACCCGTAGGTCAGCGCCTGGCCAAAGGCGCCGGTCGCGGTGGCGAACTTTTCCTGGCCCGTCTCACTCTTGCCCAGCATCCAGCAGGCCTCAACCAGGTCGTCCTTGGCCGAGGAACCTTCCTGGCCCAGATCGATGCATCGCGTGAACCACTTGGAGGCCTCGGCCAGGTCGCCGATGCGGTAGCTGCATTTGCCGGCGCCCAGGCTGGCGGCGCGGCGGGCGGCGGCGGGCAGGTCTTGCCAGTAGACCCGGGCGTACATCTTTCGGGCCTCGTCGAGCAGGCCGGCGTCCATGGTCGCCTCCGCCAGCGTGATATAGACGCCGTCGCCGGCGACATAGTCGGGGTAGCTGTCACGAAGGGTCAGCAGCGTGGCGCGGGCGCCGGCGTAGTCGTGCAACACCATGCGGACCCGGGCGCACTGGACCAGCGCCAGCGGCGCGACCGAAGAACGCGGGAACTGGTTGGCCGTCCACTGGTACTCGCCGATGGCCGCCAGCGGTTCGTCCAAGCGCTCAAGGACGGCCGCCAGGGCGAAGTGGCCCTCGGCCAGCCGGGCGTCCCTGGGATACCGCAGGAAGAACCGCCGCCATGTCGAGACGGCCTCGGCGCCAACGGCCTTGCCCTGCTGCTGCAACGACTCGGTGTTGTCCGGGTCGAGGATCTGAACCTTCTCCTCGGTGAAGTTGGCCACCAGCCCCGTCATGCCGACGGCCAGCTCGCAGAGACGTTGCGGCGAGAGACTTACCGATGTCAGTGTCACGGGCCGGCGTCGGATGGAGGCGTCCACGCCGACGAAGCGGGCGTCGAAACCTCCTTGCGTGGTCAAGCCGGCCAGCACTTCCTCCAGCGGCGCCTGGTAACAGGTGACGGTCAACCGCGGCTGCGAAGGCCCCTGCGTCTGCTTGATCACCGGGCCCAGCACGGCGGCCGACAGTTGCGAGAGGCCTTCGTGGAGGCGGTCCTGGAGCTTGCTTTCGTCCAGGTTCGCAAGCGGATCGGGAGTCTTTTGCTTGTCCCAGGGGATTCCGTCGCCGGCGGGGATGATCTTGTGTGTCAGGGTCTGGGCGATCAGGAAGTCGATATCGGCCGCCAGTTGGGACGTTTCATCCGGCTGGGCCTGGGCCCCCAGCGAGGCGTAGGCGTGCATGCGGGCGCGAAGCGGCTCCCCCACTGCCAGTTCGACCCGCGCCAAGTAAAAGCAGGCCGTCGCCCGCACGAGGGGCGACTTGCTGGCCGCGGCCTGCGTGAGCAACGCTCGGGCCTCGGCCTTCTGGTTGAGATGATAGCCGCACTGGGCCAGGCGAAGGGTGAGGAAGTCCGTCACGATGGGGTCGGCGCCCGGGCCTTTGCCTGCTTCAAGCAGACCCTGGTAGATCTCCCGCGCCACGGCGTAGCGCGATCCTCGCAGCGCCGCCTCGGCCTCCTTGAGCGACCGGGCCGGGGCCGGCGCCGCCGGCTCGCTGGCCGGGGTCGTGACCGGCTCGGCCGCGGCGAGGGCCGGGTGGACGACGCGCGACGTATCCGGGCTGGCCGCAGTGGGATTCTGCTGGGCGCTGCCCGGCGGAGGGGTCGCCGGCGGATGGCTGCCCCTGCGTGTCGGCAACAGGAAGATGCCCGCTACCAGGACGGCCGACAAGACCGACCCAATGGCAATAGCAACCAACAAGGGCGTCCTGACGGTCCGCCTTGTCGTAGACATCTCGTCGGCCTCTCGAAGGGCATCCAGGATTTCCGCGGAGATTTTGCTGTCCTGATCTGTTCCGCTCTTGCCGGCTCCGCCGACTGGATGGCCCTGAGGCGCCTCTGAGTCTGTTGCTGTCATATCGGTCGTTTCTGAAGCCTTTCGCGCGTCGCAACGGCCGCCGACCTCTGCGCGGTCGCGCACTGCGATCAAACCAGCCATGCAAGAGACGTGCCAAGCGTCTGATCGCGTCGTGGGAGAGAACTGGCCCGGATGTGAGAAGCCCCCGAAACCTGGCCCATGTTAAAACCAGAAAGGTCGAAACTCGCGGCAATTTCCAACCTCCCAGGCCAGGCGACAAGACTTTCGGCGGCATCGGCGGGTCAGGGTTTCAAACCTGATTCTGGATTTCGGGCTTTGCGGATCGCCTTTGCCGGGCGGGAAGGTGTCTTGAAATTATGCAGGGGTGGACGTTTTCCAGACATCGAAGATGAAGATGCGCGGGTCGATGATGGCGATGGACTACGATTGGACTTCGCTGGGCGAGGTCTGCCGGCCACCGGGGGCCTGGATGTCGTACCGCTTGAGCTTGGCGTGCAGCGTGGCCCGGGTGATGCCCAGCAACCCCGCCGCCCGCGTCCGCTGCCAGTTGGCCTCCTTCAGAGCGCGGATGATGAATTCCCGCTCCGCCGCTTCGAGGGAAAACTCCTCCCGCGGCCTGGCCGTGGCGGTGGGCGCGGAAGTGCATGAGGCCGAGCCCAGTTCGATGTGCGACAGCGAGGTGTCGAACAACAGGCTCGAAGCGCCGATCACGTCGGAACTGTCGAGGATCAGCGCCCGCTCGATGACGTTCTTGAGTTCGCGGACATTCCCGGGCCAGTCGTGGGCCAGGAGACGCTCGCGGGCCTCGTCGCTCAATTTCGGCACGGCCGAGCGGGGCTCGCAGGTTCCACCGGCCAGGAAATACTCGGCCAGCAATGGAATGTCATGCCTCCGGTCCGCGGCCCGCAGCGGCGGTAGCGTGATCGGAAAGACCGCCAGGCGATAGTAGAGATCCTTGCGGAACTTGTTGTTGCGGACTTCCGCGGCCAGGTCGCGATTGCTGGAGGCGATGACGGTGGCGCGGCTGACGATGTCCGTGGTGCCGCCGACGCGGCGGAAGGTCCGCTCCTGCAAGACCCGCAGCAGCTTGGCCTGAAGGTCCGGCGCCATCTCGCTGATTTCGTCGAGGAAGAGGCAGCCGTCCTCGGCCAATTCAAACAGGCCGACCTTGTCGCGATCGGCGCCGGTGAAGGAACCTTTGACGTGGCCGAACAATTCGCTTTCCAGCAGGCTGGCTGTCAGGGCGGCGCAGTTGACGGCCACGAATTTGCGCTCGGGCCCGCAGCGCCAGGCATGCACGGCCTGGGCGGCGGACTCCTTGCCCGTGCCCGTCTCGCCCTGGATCAGGATCGGGTTGCACCGGCTGAAGGAGATGATGCGGAGCAGCGCCAGCACCTTAGTCAGGGCCGGGCTCTGGCCGACGATGCCCACGCCTTCGGGGCAGTCGGGGCAGAAGAATCTCTCGTCAATGCCCGGCGCAATGACCGCCTCTGCGGATAGGGACAAGCTCAGGGGATGCGGAGTTCCTGCACGCTCTGTCATACTCTCCGTCCGAACCGGCTGCGAAGATCTGGTGCCGTGCTTACCTATCAACGGCTAGATGATCCGTCCTCCGACGTGCATCTTTGGGGCAGGCGATGGAATGACGTGTCGCGAAGCTGTCGGCAGAGAGAGCTCCAAAACCCATTCCCAGGCATCCTTTCCTGGCACAAAGAGTCACTGATTCTGGACCTGGATCGGGTGGTAAAAGACGCACCTGGCCCAACCCTGGGCCTGACGTGCCACGGCACGCCCCGATCCGTAAGTTCCGCCTAAGCTACAGGCAATAAAATGAATTGCAAGTTTTTTTGATCACGAGGCCTACTTTTTTTATCCGGCCTGCCGGCTAGAAACGCCCGCTGCCCAGGCCATAGGATCGGGCGACTTTCTTCTGCGAAGACAGTCGCGACAGTTCGCCGGCCAACCGGTCTTTCTGGTCGGCCAGCAGGAGCCGAAGCTCGCGCTCCAACTTGCCGATCCGCTCCAGTCGCGCCTGATCAGGCCGCGGGTTCTCCTGGCCGCCCGGCAGGGAAAGCTCGCCGGCTTGCTTCATCAGCTCCAGGGCCCGGACGAAATCGCCGTGCCGTGCCGCTTCGAGTTGTTGAACCAGGAGAGATTCCAGATGTGCCAAGACTTCGCCGATGGCCAGCCCGTCCGGGAGGTCGGGTCGCGGCGCGCTTGTCATTGGATGGCCCCGCTGAAGGCGCCGCCGCCCATCCGCCGCTCGATTTGCCCCAGCAGTTCCAGGGCCTCGATCTTTTGCGGTTCCTGGGCCAGCACTCGTCCCACGGCCTGCCGCGCCTGGGGCAGCTTGCCCTCGCGGGCCTGCAACGTGGCCAGGCAGAACAGGACGGCGGTGTCGTCGGGGTGGCTGAGCAGGTAGATTTCCAGGTAGCGGATGATGTGAGAGAACGTGCCCATCTGACAGGAGACCTGGAAAAGCCCCAGCAGGGCCATCAGGTTGTCACTGTTGAGTTCCAGGCATTTCATGTAGGCCAGGAAGGCGGCCGGGTAGTTCCGCATCTGCTGATGGACCATGGCCATGCCGGCCTGGGCGTCGGCGTTGTCGGGTTCGGCGCGGACGGCGCGTTCAAACAGCCGCCGGGCCTGATCGATCTTCCCCTCGCGCAGCGCCAGCGAGCCCATGGAGACCCACAAGGCCGCATCCTGCTCGACCATCCTGGACGCCCGCTGGTAGCAGGCGCCGGCCTGTTCAAGCTCGCCTGTCGCGGCCAGGCAGTCGCCCAGATCCTTGAGCTGCTGAAAGCTGGCATCGGCTGCGAACGCCGGAATGTTCACATATCTCACGTTCACCTCGGGTGTGGTACCGTGTCCAACTTATGCAAAACTCGTGCCGCGTGGTTTTGGTGCGTCGCATGAACATCGGGACAGGCCCGCCATGCACGGCGGACAGGCCACAATCGGCGATACCGGCGGGCGCGGCCGGAGGGCTCTCCCCTGGCGCACCTGTCAAAGTTTCGCGCCATCGGTTTTCCCCACTGGGCGATTCCTGGACGGTGGGCGGCGGAGCCACTACGAAACCACGCGATCAGGGACAAGACACACAGGCGAGACGCCTGTGACACCCCAACTTAGCGGAGGTAGTCCAGCAGCGACATGTTCATGATCTTCGACGAGGAGGTCAGGATCATCTCGTAGAAGGTTTGAACACGGGCCAACTCGGCGGCAATGGTGGCGATGTCGGCCCCCTGCAACTCCGAGGCCCGGTCCTTGGCATTGCCCTGGATGCTCGTGATGCTCTGGCGGAGGTTCTCCAGGCCCTGGGCCCGCGCGCCCAGCGACGTCAGGCCGCCCATCACGCCCGACATGACCTCTTCGAGCGATTGGGTCTCCTCTATCAAGAGACTCGATACGTCAGAGTCGCCGGTATCCTGGTTCCCGTTGAGCAGGTCACGCGCGCGGATGAGCGTGCCCAGCAGGTCGTACGTCCCGCCGACCCGGACCGCCTCGACGCCGACGCGCGTCAGGCCCGTCGTGTTGACGCACAGCACCCGCCCGTCGCGAGAGTCGGTCACCATCTGGTTGTCCTGGAATGTGGCCAGGATGCTGGATTGGCCGTCGTCAATCGACAGTCGCGCGCTGGCATGGACCGCCACCTCCACCAGGCCCGAGATCCCCGCCGTCAGTTGGCTCATGTCCAGGTAGACACAGTCGCCGTCGGCATTGGACACTTTTAGATCGGTATCCAAGGCCGTGTAGCTCACCGCCGGCCCGCCGTCCAGCCGCACAGTCTGTGCGTCGGCATCGATGGAGACGGTGTGGTCGCCCAGAATCGTGTCGAGCGAGGCGGAACTGGCTCCCACGGCCAGGGTGGTGGGCATTCCGCTGGTTTGCGTCAGCGTCGTCTCCTCGTGCGTGATGCTCAGCCACGCGTCGCCGCGCACGGAGGAGGTGCCGCTGCCGCCAGCCGCTCCCGTCGAGCCCAGGAAGGTGGGACTTCGGCGCTCATCGCAGCCGAAAATCTCCGCCCCGACGCTCACGCCGCTCTGGGCCACGCCCGGCGCCACCGGCACGGGCATTTTCTGATAGCTGCCCTGGTAGGTCGCCGAAACGATCCTATCGCCCGATCGCTCCACCAGGTAAGGAGCGGTGGTGTTGCTCGCGCCGCTGAAGACGTAGCGGCCCAGGCTCTCCTGGTTGATCGAGGCGACGACCTCCTCCAATATCTCGTTGATCTGTTCGCCGACCAACTCGCGTTGCGTGGTGCTGTAGGTGCCGCTGGCGGCCTGCGTGAGCAACCCCTTGGCGTTGGTCAGCAGGTCGGAGATGTGTTGCAGGGTGGTGGCGCCTTGATCCAGGTCGGTCGTCACGGTGGAGATGTTCTTAAGGTAGGAATCGAGCGTCTGGTCCTGGCCCAGGAGATTCATGATCCTGGAGGCGTCGACCGGATCGTCCGAGGGGCGGTTGATGCGGTTGCCCGAGCTGACCTGCTCCTGGAGGCGCGTCAGGGCGTCGGTCTGTCTCTGGATGGCCGTCACCGTGTTGGAGAAGATCGCTCCCCAGCTCATCGGACGCTCCTGCCTGCTAAAGTAAAGATCCTCACGATATGATGTCCGTCAGGTATTGCATGGTCTGGTCCTGGATGTTGAGGAACCGGGCCATGGACTGGAACATCCGCTGATAGATGGTCAACTGGATCGTCTGCTCGTTGACGTCCACGCCGCTGATTGTGCTGCGCTGGTTCTCCAGTTGCTGCGTAACGCTGTCGAGGGCCGTCTGCCGCACCTGGCGCGTGGCCACCTCCTGCCCCAGATTCGTGACCATGTTGGTGAAATAGTCCGAGCAGGTGACTCCGCCCAGGGCATTGAGCTTGGCTTGTCCCACCTCGGCCAGGCGTTGAATGTTCTGCTGGTCCTGGCCTTGGCCGACCGAGCCGGCCAGGAGCGAGGGATCCTCGGCCAGGTCTTCTCGAACGCCGATGGTCTGGGCTGAGCTGCCGGTGAAGAAGACGTTCAAGCCCGCCGCGGCCAGAAAGCCCGACGTGTCGGAGTTGGCCAGGGCCAGGCAGGTTCCTTCGTCGCCGTCGGCGACGGTCCCGGCGCCCAGGGCGATTTCGATTCCGTTGCTGAGCGTCAGCTTGTCGCCCGAAGCATAGCCCCTGCCGATGTTGAAAGTCTGCACCAGTTCGCCCGCCTCGTTGTGCACCTCCAGCGACAGGCCTTCGGTCACGCCGATGGTGCCGGCGCCGGCGACGGTGAAGGTGTACTCCTGGTTGTCGCTCCCGCTGTAGAGGCCGGTGATCTGGACGGCGCTGGCGCCGATGGTTCCGCCGTCGACGCTGGCAGGCAAGGCCGGCACGAAATCAAACGTGTAGCCGACGTCGGCGGAGACCCTCACGCAACTGTCGGCGATGTTGGCTGAGAGATTGGACACGGCGTTCAGCCGCGCCACCACGTCGGCCACGGTGTCGGTTGCGGGGTCCACCGAGATCCTCGTGCGTACGCATAGGCCGCTGGCATCGGTGACGCGGACATAGAAGTCGCCCGCCGTCACGTCGCAGGCCAGGTCGCTGACCGCTCCGCTTCCGACGGCCTGGCCGACCAGTTCGCTGAACGATCCGCCGGTCCCGACCCCCTGCACATGCAGGCGGTTGACCTCGGTGATGACCTGGCCGGCCAGCGCGTCCAGCTTGTCGGCCAGGCCCGGCAGCAGATCGTTGGCCAGGGACAGCATCGCCCCCAGCTTGCCGCCCCGGTAGCTGCCGATATAGTTGTCGTAATCGCCGGCACTGAGGCCCAGGTCCATATTTTCATCGAGGCCGACCTGGATTGCCTTGTCGTTCATGCCCGCCACGATGGGAATATCCCACGCGTAAAGCCGCTGGTCGGCGCCGGCCTCGGTGGTGCCGGAAGACTGGATGTCCACCAGGGCCGCCAATTCCGTCATGCATTGGCCCCGGCGGTCGCGCAGGGCGCCGGCGATGGCGCCGCCGGCCTCGGCGGGCCCTATCTGCGCGTTGATGTCGGCGATCTCCCCGGTCAGCGTATTAACCTGCCGCACCATATCCTCGGCCTGGAGACGAACATCCTCCTGTGCATTCCGCAGGAAGGCCGACGCGTCGCGGAACTGCGCGCCGAGCGATTGACCGGCGGCGATCACCTGCTCCTGCAAGGCCGGGCTGTTGGGCTGGGCCGCCAGTTGCCGCAGTGCCCCAAAGAAGTCCTCCAGCGAGCCGGCCAGCCGGTTGGCGCTCACGTCGCCGAAGGAAGACTCGATCAATTGCAGGGTGCTCAATTCTTCATTGGTCTGGCCCGAGAGGGTCTGCTGGCGGAGCAACTGGTTTTCCGTGAGCTGGTCGATGGCACGGCGGACCGTGCTGACCTCCGCGCCCGTGACGTCGTTGTCCGCCGACGAGCCGACCATCGGGACAATGGTAAGGTCCTGCCGGTGGTAGCCCTCGGTGCCGGCGTTGGCGATGTTGGCGCCGATAAGCTCCAGGGCCCGCTGGGAGACCTGGATGCCGCTTAGACCTATGGAGAAGTTTGGCATAGCCTATAGTCTCGAGTTGATCATGCTGGTCGATCGCCACACGTTGGTCCCGCCGCGGTCGTAGGTGGTGACTTCTCCACCGCCCCCGAGGCACTCCAGCATCATGCTGTTGAGGCGGGCGCTCTCGTAGAGCAGCGTCGAGGTCTGCATGTGCTGAAGCCTCATGCTTGCCGCCGCCTCGATCAGCCGCTCGCGTCGCTGGGCCAGCGGCGCCGCCAGCGAGGAGGGCAGGTGCTGGATCAGTACCGACAGCTTCAGTTCGCGCGCGGGAATGTTCAGTGCCCGGGCCAGGTTCGCCCGGCAGGCCGCCAGCGCCGCATCGGCAGGCCCCTGCCGGTCCTGGGTCTCTTCCATCACGCCCAGCAGGCGTTCCATCGCGGAGTCGTCGCGCTCGACGATCGCGCGGTACAACTCAGCCAACTGGGCGGTCTTGACCTCCAGGAGCGACAGCTCACCGTCCAGCGCTGCCAAAATCTGCTGGACCATCCCGTCTAGTGAAGGCTGACTTGTCATCTATAGCCGCTCCGAGGTTGTCGCCGCCGGCGCCTGGGCCCGCGACGATTGCATCTGCCGGTAAAGCTCCTGCCCAAGCCCCAGCCCGCCGCGCTGGGAGATATCCTGCGCAAGGTTGAACCAGAACATGCTCCGAACCTGCTCGCTGCCGGTGTCCTCCAGCAGGCCCGATTCGGGGACGGTCTTCTGCATCTCCTCCATCAGCTTGTGGAGGAAGACCGACTCGAAATCGTTGGCCACCTTCTTGAGCCTGGCCGCATCGGCGGCGCTGCCCTGGGCGTTGGCGCCCGCGCCCGGCGCGGCGGCCAGGCCCGTGGTGGGCAACTCCAGGATCGGCATGGACGAATCGAGGTTAATCATTGGCGTTCCTACATGATTTTGAGCTGCGCCTGCAACGCGCCGGCCTGTCGCAAGGCCTCGAAGATGGCGATCATGTCGCCGGGAGTCAGTCCCATCGCGTTGAGGGCCTGGGCCAGTTCCTGCACCGAGACCTTCCGCGGCACGACAAACATCGTTCCCTTCTCCTCGACCGCGCTGATCTCCGTGCGGTTGGTCTTTTCCGTCGTGCCGGTGTTGGAGAAGGGCTCGGGCTGCGAAACAGATTCCTTCTCCTGCGTGACGATCGAAAGATTGCCGTGCGAGATGGCCACGGTGGAGATCCCCACGTTCTCGCCGACGACGATGGTGCCGGTCCGCTCGTTGATGATGACCACGGCCGGGAAGTCCACCTTCACCTGGATGCCGCCGATGCTGTCGATGAAGCCGGGCAACTGCGCCCGCGACAGGTCGGCGGGCACGGCCACCCGGATCGACCCGCTGTCGACGGCCAGGGCACTTTCGGGATACAGGCCGTTGATGGCCTGGGCGATGGTCTGGGCGGTGGAGAAGTCGCCGTTCCGCAACTGCATGGCGAGGAAGCCGTTTTCGAGGAAGGTGGCGACCTCTTCTCTTTCGATGGTCGCCCCGGCCGGGATGCGCCCGACGGTGGAGTGGTTCTTCTGTACGCTGGCGGATTTCCCCGTGGCGCTGAAGCCTCCGCCCAGCGAAATTGCGCCCTGGGCCACGGCGTACACTTCGCCGTCGGCGCCGACCAGGGGCGTCAGCAGGAGCATTCCGCCCCGCAGGCTGGTGGCGTCTCCGATGGCTGAGACGGTCACGTCGATCTCGCCGCCCTTGCGTCCGAAGGGAGGCAGATCCGCCGTCACCAGCACGCTGGCGATGTTCTTGCTGTTGATGTCGGCGATCTCCATCGTCATGCCCATGCGGTGGAGGATGTTGGTCAGCGCCCGGCGGCTGGAGGGCGAGTTGTCGCCGGTGCCTTCCAGCCCCACCACCAGGCCGTAGCCCCACAACGGGTTGCTCCGGATACCCTGGATATCGACGATGTCCTTGACTCGCTCAGCCCCCGCCGGCAGGGCCAGCGCGATCACGGCGACCAGGGCCAGCACGCGGCAGGCTACCTTCTTGTTTCGTTCAGGCATGATGTCCGTCGCCCATGTCATAGCCTTGCGGCCTTTCTCAGAACGGATTGATGAAGTTCAGTATCTGGTCGAACCAGCCGGGATTGGTGAACTGTTTTTCCTGGCCCTTGGCGCGATAGACGATGCGGAAGTCGGCCACCTTCGTGCTCAGCACGGTGTTCCGGAAGGTCACGTCGGTCGGCCGGACAATGCCGCTGACCTCGATGATCTCCTGGTCGCCCTGCGTCGACCGCATGCGCGTGCCCAGCACCACCAGGTTGCCGTTGGGCAGGATGTCCTGGACCGTGACGGTGATCTCGTCGGCCACGCTGCGGGAGGAGTCGAACTTGGCCTCGCCCTCGAACTTGGTTTCGGCGTTGGTGCTCAGGTCCGCCGTCGGCATCGTCGTGGTCTTGCTGGAAATGCTGCCCCAGTTGATGGTGCCTTCCGACTTCAGCGTGCGGTCGGACTTCTTGTTCATGTCGCGAGAGGTCTCGTTGGCGATGACGCTCTTTTCGCTGATGAGAATGGTGATGTTGTCGCCGACCCTTCGGGCCGTGTCGTCGGCGGTGATCGAGCCGCCCTTGCCGCGGGCCTTGTCCCAGATCGAACCGGCCTGTAGGGCCCCGACCCACAGGGCCAGCAGCGCGCCGACGGCCATGATGGCTCTTCCTCGCGTCATTTCCGTACCTCGCTGACCAGCGGCTCGACGGCCCCGTCGGGGGCGACCTTGGCCAGGACCACGCGGTCGCTGTCGACGTTGCGGACCTTGATCAGGTCACCGATCTTGCCATCTTCCATCGCCTTGCCGATGCCCGAGACGGTAAAGCCCGGGCCACGAACCCGCATGGTCACGCCCTGGTCCTTGCGGACTACCGGGGTGGGCCTGGAGACCTTGAGCATCGAGACGCGGATCACGGTGCCGGCCGGCAACGATTGGGCGGCGGTCTGCCCCACCGGCGAAGCAAAGGCGTCCTCGCTCCGCTGGTCCCGCAACACGGTATCGACCCGGACGTTTTCGTTCGTCAGTTGACAGCCGGCGGGGATGTCCATGGCCGCCACCGCCTGGCGGACCGGATACTGTGCCTTGAAGGTCAATTCCACCACGGCCAGTTGCTCACCGTCACGCGAGACAGCCACTGCCAGTCGGACCATGTTCGGGCCGGGACTCTTGGCCAGACGCGGCTGGTAGGTCGCATTCTTGAGGTTCGGGAGCGACAGATCGGCCGGCTCCTGGGCCAGTTGCCACACGCAGCCGTCGGGGCCGGGATGGTTCCTGGCCAGGAACTCCCTGGCTGCCCGGAGCAGCGGCTCGATGCCGATGCCCGCGCCATCGCTCTCGACGACCACCGCGTCAGCGCCGCTGAACTCGACCTGATCGTCCGCGGCAATGCCGTTGGAGGCCAGGCGGGCCAGGAGGGTCTGACGGTCGAAGGTGAGCTTTTCCCTGGCCGAGGGGCTTCGCCCCATGGGCAGCGCCGCGGCGCGAGCGGACAACTTCTCGTCCTGGCAGCGCACGACGCATACGTCGCCCAGTTTCAGCGCGCCCGCGCCGGCCTGCGCGGTCCGCGGCAGGTAGATCTGAAGGGCCGCTCCAGAAGTCGGGGCCGTCCAGACCAGGGCGGCAACGGCAATGGCTATCCATGCTCTTTTCATGTTTGGTTTTGCCCCTTAGCCCATCAGCCGGTTGGCGGTGGTCAGCATTTCGTCGCCGGCCTTGATGGCGCGCGAATTGATCTCGTAGGCCCGCTGGGCGGTGATGAGGTTGACCAGTTCGGTCACCATCTGCACGTTGGATCGCTCCAGGAAGCCCTGCTGTATCTCGCCCATGCCGTTCTGCCCGGCCGTCCCGGTGGTGGGGCTGCCGCTGGCGGGAGTCTCGGAGAGCAGATTGCCGCCCTCGCTGGACAGGCCCGAGGGATTGGCGAACCGCACCAGGGAGAGCGTGCCGATCACCGTGCCGGCATTGTCGGCGCCGGTGAAGACCGTCACGGTACCGTCCTTGCCGATGCCGATGGACCGCGCGTCGGCGGGAATGGTGATGCTGGGTTCGATGGTGTAGCCGGCGGAAGTGACCACCTGCCCGGTGGCGTTGGTCCGCAAGGCCCCGTCGCGGGTGTAGCGCGTGCCATTGGGCGTGGTGACCGAAAGGAATCCGTCGCCCTCGATGGCCACGTCCAGGTTCCTGCCGGTGTTCTCCATCTCGCCCTGGGTGTGTACCTTGAGCGTCGAGGCCGGGCTGACGCCGCTGCCGATCTCAAAGCCGCTGGGGGCGACCACGCCGGCGGCCGTCTCGGTGCCCGCCTCGCGCATCTTGACGTACATCAGGTCGCGGAAGTCGACCTGGCTCCGCTTGAACCCGGCCGTGTTGATGTTGGCCAGATTGTTGGCGATCGTGTCGACGATCATCTGCTGGGCGCCCATGCCCGTGGCCGCGGTTGAAAAGGCCTTTAACATGCAGTCTCCTTATAGTCCCGAGGCTACCTTCAACAGGTTGCGGTAGCGCTCGTCGTGCGTTTGAACGGTCTTGAGGTTGGCTTCGTAGGCCCGCGTCACCTTGATCAGCTCCACCAGTTCCTCCACCACGCTGACGTTGGAGGCCTCGTTGTAGCCTTGGTGAACGCTCGTGGCTTTGGCCTCGTCGGGCTGGGTCGAGTCGGGCGCGTCATAGCATCCGCCGCCGACAGGGGTCAGCCCCGAGGAGTCCTCAAACTCGACGACCTTGACCTGCCCGACCTGCTGCGGGCCGACGCTGATCCTGCCGTCGCTGGCCACATGAATGCTGGAGGAGTCTGCCGACTGGGGCAGAATGATCGGCCCTTCGGTTCCTGAAACGGTCCTGCCGGCATAGTCCACCAACTGGCCGGTGCTGCTGAGGCGGAAGGTGCCGCTGCGCGTATACAGCGGGCCATCGGCCGTCTCGATGACGAAGAAACCCTTGCCCTCCAGCGCCAAGTCCAGCGGCCGGGCCGTCTCGACCAGGTGCCCCTGCGAGAGGTCCAGCCCGCCGCGAGCAGCCACGGCATTGCCGGCGACGGCCTGGGCCAGCACCTGGTCAAAAGCTGCCCCCTGCCGCTTGTAGCCGCTGGTGCTGGCATTGGCCAGGTTCTGCGTGATCATGCCGTAATATTCGCTGAGAGCCGAGAGGTTCGTGGCAGTCGCCTGGACGCTGTCATACATGGGAAGTCTCCTCGGCCGGAGCCTCGACCGGCTCAGGGGCCGTTTCACCGGCGCGGAATTGCGGGCCCGCGCCGGCCTGCTTGGCCTCGATCTGGGCCTTGTAGGTCTCATTGGCCAGCTCGGCATCGGCGGCGGCATTGAGGCCGGACATTTCCACCACGACGGCGCCCGGCCCGTTCTGGGCCGCACGCACGCGGATGACCCTGGCCAGGCCCTGGAGCACTCTCTGGTCGAACCGCAGCACCACCAGAACCGTGTCGCCCGCTTTGACGGGCGGGTTGGCCTCGATCTCCAGGCCCGGGCCGGCGATTTCCGTCAGCCGCGCGGGCAGGAACTCGGGCACGTCCACGGAAGCATTGTCCCGCACGATCGGGAAGGCGGCGATGAAGGCAGGCTTGGAAGTTCGCACCCGCGGAAACCGACGCCGATTGATCAGGCGAATCTGGTTGGTGTGGCCCAGGCCTACCTTGCCGTCGTTGGACCAGGTGACCGCCGTGTCAAACTCCCACACCGAGCAGCCCCACGCGTAGCGGACACGCCACTTCTCGCCGATGGCCACTTCGACCGGAGACTTCAGCTCGACCACCAGCCCCGTCAGGTTGTTCTGGACGACAATGGCGGCAAAGCCGCTGGCCCCGTGGTTGATGGTGACCTGCCCGCCTTCCACCACTTGCCGACTGGTCGTGACGCCTTCCCTGGCGGCCGTCAGGCTGGCAAAGCCCAGCTTCAGGCGGATTGACTCGATCAGACCCGCCATGCGCTTCTGGGCCTCAGGAGACATGGCGATCACGCGCTCGGTGGCGACCAGCGCCTCGACGCCCCGCTCGAGGGCCTCTTCATCATCGAAGATGGCCTCGGGATGTTTGAGGCGCGCCAGCTTGGCCAGCAGTTTCAGCAGACCCTGCTCGGCTCCGTCCAGGCCCGCGGCGCGGCAGTGGCCAGTGAAGCCCTTGGCGCTGCCGGATTCCTTGACCTTTCGGGCCAGCACCATCACTCCCAGAACCGTCGCCAGCGCGATCAGGATGCCGATGGCGACATAGGTCCACCATTCCGGCAGGGCGTTCCTGGCGCCGGTGGGCCAGTCCCGATTCTGCCACCGCTCCAGGGCGGTGTAGCTTTCGGCCAGGGTGCTCCAGACGTTATGGGCCGGGATCGACATGGTTTAGCGGATCAGGTTTACCAGTTCGGTCACCATTTCCGTGGCGACCTTGATGGTTCGGGCATTGACCTGGTAGCCGTTCTGGGCGGCAATGAGGTTGATGAACTCGTTGGCGGTTTGCACGTTGGACTTCTCCAGGCTGCCGCCCTGGACCGTGCCGGCAACGCCCTCGGTCGTCGGGTCGCCGGAGTTGGCCGAGATCGTGTAATAGTTGCCGCCCAGGCTGGTCAGGCCCGAGGGGTTCTGGAAGGTCGCCAGCTTGATCGAGGCGATGTCGCGGCGAATGCCGTTGGTGAACAGGCCTTCCAGCACGCCGTCGCCGCCGACGGACAAGCTCGACAACTGGCCGCCGGCATAGCCGTCCTGGTGGCCGGGGGTGACCGTGCTGGCCCCGCCCATCTGGCTCAGGCCGTCGTACTTGGTCACGGTGCCCAGGTTCAGGTAGATCTCCTGGGTATCGCCGATGCCTTTGATCTCGAAGCTGGTGGCATCTCCCGTGACGCCGGCGAAACTGCCGTCTTCGGCGAAGGTGATGCCGTCAATCCTGCGCGTCAGCAGCTCCATGTCGCCCGTCACGCTCGTAATCACCAGGTCCCAGGTGTTGAGCGTGTCGGTCTTGACGAAGGAGGCCGACAGGGTCTGGGCGGTGCCTTGGGAATCATAGATGTCCAGGCTGGTGTTCTTGACGGCCTGGCCGCCGGCGGTGACGATCTTGAAATACTTGGGGACTTCCAGGCTTCCGTCTCCTGCCGTGGAGAAGGTCATGGACAGGTCGGTCTTGCTGTAGCCGGCCTCCTGGTCCCGCACGAGAATGTTGCCGTCGGAAAGGGAGACGTCCGCGTCGGGGTAGAGGGCCTGGATCGCATCCAGCAGATCGCCCATCGTCTTGCTGTCGCCGCTGCCGTCGAAAATCTCAAAGTCGGTATCCGCAATCGCCGTCCCGTCCCGCAACGTGCCGCCGAGAACCAGCTTGTCGCCTGCGACCAGGCCGCTGGCCTGGCTGAGGTCGGTCAGCAAGGTCGACTCGTCCACCACTGTTTGGTCGGCGGTGTAGCGTATCCCGGAGGCGATCAGGTTCGTGGTCGGGTCCAGCAGGTCGGCGCTGAGGTTGCCGCCATAGCTGATGTTCTGGGTCGCGTTGGCCTGGAGGCCGACGTCGTAGGGAATACGGATGTCCTTGCTTTCCTGGGCCTGGAAACCGTCGGCCACGCCCTGGGTGCCGACCCTCTGGACGCGAGCGCCGGTGGAGGGATCGACCAGGTAGTAGTCGCCGTCGATCGCGAAGGCCCCCACGCGCGTGTAGACGTCCATCTTGCCGTCGTTGAGAACGAAGTAGCCGGCGCCGTCGATGGCCATGTCCAGCGGCTGGCCGGTGTTCATCAAGCTGCCCTGCGACATGTCGCGAGAGATGGAAGCCACCTGCACACCGCTGCCGACCTGCATGGGGTTGGTGCCGCCCACGCTCGCCGTCGGCGCCGAGGCGTCGCGGAGGGTCGAACTCATCATGTCCGAGAAGTTCACGCGGCTGGACTTGTAGGCCGTCGTGTTGACGTTGGCCAGATTGTTGCCGGTGATGTCGAGCATCCGCTGGTGGACCTGGAGGCCCGATACGCCTGCTAGGAACGTGCTATCCATATTCGCCTTCTCCTTGGGGGCCTGGGGCCCCGCGAAATCAGTTCTGAATGCTCAGGATCACGTCGGGATCGACAAGGTTGTTGCCGACTTTCAGTCGCACCGTCGATCCGCTGAGGTCCACGCCATCCACGGCGCCGCTGACGACCGTGGTTTCGCCCGAGGGCAACCACGAGACTTGCTTACCGATCATCGCGGTGGCCTGGTTGACCTGCGTGCTGGCCAGCACCTTGTCGAAGGTGCTGTTCATGCTTTCAGTCAGCTCCAACTGGGACAACTGGGCCAACTGGCTGGCCATCTGGTTGTTGTCCATCGGGTCCATGGGATTCTGGTTCTGCAACTGCGTGATGAGCAGCTTGAGATACTGGTCCCGCTGCTCGGTTGCCGTACTGCCCGTGCTGGATATGGTGCTCACGATAGTCTCCCGCGGTTAGACCCAGACGTTGACCGAGCCGCCGGCGCCGGATTCAGCGCCACGGACGGGGGTTTCCTCTTCCTGCAAGGTCACGGCGGATTGACCGTCGCTGGTTCCCCCGCCGCCCAGATCCTGGGCCCACTGGAATTGCCGGCCGGAGGAATGCTCAAACCCGCCGGCGCTGCCGGTATCCGCGCCGGCCAGCACCACGTCCATCCGGCGAACGTCCAGGCCGTTGTTGGCCAGGTGGCTCAGCAGCAGCGGCGTCTCGCGGCGGATCTGGTCGGCCGTGGCGGCGTTTTCCACCACCATCACGCCTCGAATCTCGTTGTTCTCCGTCCGCATGGTCAGATGCACCGCGCCCAGTTCAGGCGGGTCCAGGCGGACGACGATCTGCTGTCCCAGCCGCCCGGAAGCGGCCTGGAACCGCTCGGCTATCTGCGTGCTGAGGGGAGCGGCGACGGCCTTGATCGCATCGGGCCCCGAGGCGCTGACATCGCCGGCGGCCGAGGACGAATCGCTCCCGGCGGGCATCGCCGCGGCGGCAATGTCCTGAACGGTCGGGGCGGGTGAGTCCTGGGGTGCGGCGGCCTGGGCCAGATTTGCCTTGGGCGCGACCTTCGGTGTAGCCGGCTCCGGCTGCTGCGTCACCTGGCCGCCTTGCACGCGGATAGGCAGGCCGGTGGGAAGCCGGGTCTCACTGTTGGCCGAGGTTCCGGCGGCCCGGACGCGCGGCATCGACGGCGCGACGGGCGAGGCGTGTGGCTGCGGAGTGGCCTGGGCATCGGGCGTCTCCAGCGCCTCAGCCACCTGTGCCGCATTCTCTTGCGCGGCGGCAACGGATGGGTTGGCCTCCGCAGCCATCCTGGCCGCCGCCGCATCAGCGGCTGACGTGCCGGTCGTTGGGGACGCCTGGATTCCCTGGATCGCCTGGGCGACTTGGGTTGCTTGAGTGGCTGGGCCTGTGCCCGCATCCTTATTAGTGGTTGCGACAGTTTCCTGAGCAAGGGCAGCGGTCTTGGCCGACGCCGCAAGGGCCTCGGTGACGAGGTGGTCGGCCTGCGCGGTGGTGGCCTGAGCGGCTGGGACATCGCTCTGCGTCGCCGCCGCCTGGGCTTGCGCCGCCTTGGCCGCATCGGTCGCCGCTGAGGTCGCCAGGGTATCAGATAGTTGGGCCTTGCCGTCCGCAGCGGCCGCAAGGGCCTGCCGGAGGGCTTCAAGTTCCTCCGCCGTGAGGACTGGCGCGCCGCTGACATCTGTGATGGCGGCGATCTTCTCCACGGTCGCGTCGCCGGTGGCCGTCGTGACGGGGGCACTGGCGTTCTGAACGAACGCAGCCAGGGCCTCGGCGGGCTTTTCGTTCGAGTCCTTCCGCGGCTTCTGCGACTTGTCGCCCTGCGGGCCGCCGGTGGTTGCCGCACCGGCCTTCGTCTCGGCCGACACGTCGTCGCCTTCCTCGCCCTGAAGTTGAGCAGGGTCGTCCCCGCCGTCCGACTTGGCCTCGCGGCGGCGGGCCAGCAGCTTGTCGAACGCGCTGGCCTGCGCCTGGCTGTCCTTGTCGGCAGCCAAGTCGGCGGACTTGTCGGGGCCAGGGTTGTTGCCAACGCTCTTGGCCGGGGCCGTCACCAATGGCACGAGTTGAGTCAATAGAGTCTGCATTGCCGCTGCATCATGCAAAGACCGTGCCAAATCAGATTAGTGCGGCGATATGCAATGCTGTTGCCCCGCCTCGCACCCCTGCTGCGCCCCACGGGCAGCCCAGCGATGAGCGCGCGAGGCGGCAGCAAGATCGCGAGAGGAGAAGGAATCTTCCGCAGGCCGGAAGAAACTTCCTGCCGGGCCAATGTGGAAGACAATGCCGTCCATGCGGAAAAGTCTTCCGGGTAGTGGGGTAGGAACTCCGCCGCGCGTCTGCGACAGTTTCCGTAGGCGTGCTTACCAGCACGCGGAATACCCTTGTGCAGGCACAACCGTGCTTGACTTCATTCCGCGTGCAACAAGTTGCACGCCCTACATCTACGCTGTTGTCGGTCGATGATAGCTTTGGGCACTCATCGATATTGCCAGACGCCAAGTACGGACATCGCGATCCGAGGCGTCAGCGATCAAGGAGTATCTTCTCTGATACAGGTAGGTTGTGAATCTTTGACTGGTGAGATTACCCTCCGGCGAGGGTAGGTCTTCCAGTAATCGCTGTACTCAGTCCGTGGCGACACTCTGAACACCAACATTGAATTCGGCAAGTGTAACAGATCGAACGGAGCAATCAAATAGGGCCTTCCAAACCGTCGTTCCGGGCCGGCTAGCACAGGGGAGGGTTCCCATAACAACACGGTGGATTGCCGATAGTCAGCAAAAGTATCACAGCTATTCCCGTCTCCATCGATCTCACTTGTTGTGCCCCAGAAGAGCTTTGGGATTAGCCTGTTAGCATCAGCCAAATCAACTACTTGTTGCAGCCGGGAGGCGCAAGCTAGCATGCTATCCGCTGAAGGGAAAGCATCTGCATCCCGCTTGTGGTCTAGTCCGTTGCGGATCGCCGGCACCTCAGCCTGCGCAAGTTGCACACACAGCTTGTCGAAAGTGTCTGTGTACAGCGATAGAACATCCGGAGAACAGTCGGCCCACAACTCCGTGTGCATGAATGGAAATATGCAGAGAGGATCATTCGAGTAATGCGGATAATCGGCATCACTTCTCTGTAGTGCTGCGTGGTCAGCGTGTGATCTCTGTTTCAGCCACGAACGAAACGCCTGAAGATAGGCGAGAAGGACGCCCAGTGGATTCGTGCCACTAACGCTCCACTTACACGTATCGTCACCCGATCGCACTTCGACGCCAAGGAGGTGAGGCACCACATTCATGGCCTCTTCGTTAGAATAACGAAACTTTGTCTCGAGGAAATGGTCAGAACCCATCAACCAAGCGTTATAAGAGACGATGGCTTCAAGAAACTGCTCAACAGAGACGAACAGATTCACACCCGAGGCACGGGCAAGGGCCTTCTCGTGCTCGCTTGGACGCGGCGGCAGACAGAGCACGCACTCTCGGAACTCAACGATTCGGTTTCTCAGCAAGAGATAATCCTCTTCATATCGGGCTACGTTAAAGCCGAGCTTCCAAAGTAGCCGCTGACACGTTTTGGCTTCCTCTTCGCCTGGCAGCAGAGTGAATAACACGTCTTCTCCTACAGCGGCAGTGGCCTCACGTGAGGAGAGAATCAGTTCGTTAACTGCGTCCTCAGGGCCACGGTTTCTAATGAACTCCATCACAGAGTGTCGCAAGGTAGGGCAATTCTGATTCCGAACAGTCCACATGAGGTCCTCCGTCTTGCCCAGCTTTTCATAGCTATTCCACACCCGCGCAGACATCTCGATGGTGGGCGACTGACTGGTGGAACGAAGCCCCAATGATGACAGCACGCTGCGGCAATCACGCGAGTTCCAAAGCTGGCAAGATGTTGTTGGCCGCCGCAGTTCTGAGGGAGGGATCTTGATCTGGCCGGCTGCGACAGTTTCGTCGATCGCGCGAACAAGCTCTTGATCGGGGAGAAGTAGCAGCAGTTGATGCTGCTCTTCCGGCGTCAGTCCACAAGATACTTTGTCCGGGCTTCCTGAAAGCTGTCGTTTCTCTCTTATGATAGGGTTTAGTACCGCAGCTTGCCCAGACCGCAATAGCGTGGCTAAGAGCGTGCTTCGTTCTTCGCCGATAATGCAGTCACCGATAATCGCCGGGATGTCGGCATACTTTCGCCCGCTGGGCCATCGTTTGGATGTGTGGATGTCGAGGATTGCGTCGGACCACTCGGATCGTGGCCCTATGTTGTCATGTGCATATCGCATGAATGATGAAAAGGCCCTAAAGCAGTCATTCTTGTGCTTGTCAAGAAAGACTGTATGTCGCGTTTGGCAACCGGGGTCCGAGCAGTGCCACAGTGCAACCTCTAGTGTTGGGGGAATAAGGCGATCTTCGTTGCTCTCCAGAAATCCAAGAGGTCCAGATAGTAACTTGCCGATCTGAAATACGCCTTGAGGCGACCCCCGCAGCAGACCCTCTCCGGAGACTGCGTCCAGTTCCTCGGTTCTATTTCCCGTATAGGAGTCGTTGAACGCATGGTACAGCTTGTTGCCGAATACGTATGGCCAGTGTCCTGTACCAGAGTCAAGCATGTTCTGTAACGACGACAATATCCCTGCGCAATCGGTCTTCTCTATGTCGATGAGAATCTCTCTGTAAAAGAAGAGGCGGAACAAGGTGAAAATCTCGAGGTGCTCTGTGAAACTAATGTCGGCCTTATGGAATTGCGATAGAAGTTCCTTGCCGGCTTCAGAGAGCACGACCCACTTTGTCCACTCGTTAGCGGGGTGAAAGTTCGCCGAATAGAAAGCAGTGTTAAGAAACCTCGCAAGGCCATAAAGACGAAGAACGCGTTCTGGATTTTCGATATGCCGGATCCTTGCTTTGGTATCCTCTACAGACAGCCAAACCATGATGAGGCCTCCCCGATTAACGTCCTAAGTTCTCTCTGATCTGAGGTGCTCGCCGTGATCACACGTGAGCGACGGACTACATAAGGCTATCTGCACGAAGGAAAGGTGTCAAGCAGGTAGGCCCGCAGGATACTGTCAACTATTGTGCGTAAGTTCCCAGCAGGTGTCATTGCGCCAGTTTCGGCAGGGCGTGCTTACCAGCACGCGGAATCCCCTCGTGCAAGTATGCACGACCTACGATCAATGACAACCACAGGCGAGACGCCTGTGCTACCCAAGCCCCGTGCAGGCCTGCATGACGTGCGATCGCCGGCCGATGATTCACACCACGTCGCGGTTCTCGCCCTCGTGATCGCCGTGCTCGGCCTGCGTGCGGTTCTCGTCCTGGCGGGCGTGGTTGATGCCCAGCTTCTTTTCGTACAGGCGATACACGTCCGCGGGCTTCAGGCCCAGCAACTGGCAGATGCTGATCCAGAAGAAGAGCATGTCGGTGGCCTCGACACGGGCGTTCTGCACGTCCTGCAATTCGTACTGCCGCCCTTCCTTGGCCTCGCGATACCAGTGCTTCCAACTGAGGCATTCCTGGAGTTCGTGGCACTCGGCGGCCAGCGCGTCGATGTAATTTTTCAGCGCCCGTCCCACCTCGTTGCGAAGCCCGCCCTCTTCCGGCAGCGCGCCGGACTCGAGTTCCTTAGCCAGCGCCAGGCCGAGTGTCTGCGTGTCGAAACCGGCCTTGCGATTCAGCGCCGCCTGGAGCGGCCAGATGTCTTCGAGTGTATTGATCGGATTGCTGGCGTTGTCGGCCATGTCGGTCCATCCTTTGTTTATGCGGGGTGTGATCGTCGATCGCCTGCCAGTGTACGTCCCGGCCCGGCCAAGGCAAGGGCGTTTACAGATGATGGGCGCCTGATTCATCTGTTGCACCTGATCCGATGGTGCCACGGCTGCGTCGTGTGCAGCCGTGCGCGACGACGACAGACTTGCAAACGCCTGCCGCCTGCCGGCCCAATCGCGCCTTCTCGTTGTTCGTCGGGCGATACCATCTCCCCTGCCGCCGCGGTACAATGCGGCCATGTGCGGTTTTGCCGGAGAGTTCATGTTGCGGGCCTCGCTTCGGGCCGACCTCGCGCTGGCCCGGCGGATGGCGGCTCGGCTGGTCCATCGCGGCCCCGACGAGGAAGGCAGCTACCTGTCGAGCGACGGGCGCTGCGCGATCGGCTTTCGCCGCCTGTGCGTCATCGACCCATCCGGCTCGCACCAGCCCATGACCTCCGCCGACGGCCTGGCCACGGTGGCCTTCAACGGCGAGATCTACAACTTCCGCCAACTCCGCGCCCAACTCTCCGCCGAGGGCGCGCCCTTCCGAACGGCTGGGGATACCGAAGTTCTGCTCCATATGTATCAGCGCCGCGGCCTGGACATGTTCTCGCACCTGACGGGCATGTTCGCGCTGGCCCTCTACGACGCCCCGGCCGGCAGGCTGATCCTGGCCCGCGACCGGCTCGGCGAAAAGCCCCTCTGGTACGCAACCCTGGCCGATCGGATCGTTTTCGCCAGCGAGGCCAAGGCCGTCCTGGCCCATCCGATGGTCTCGAAGGCCTGCTCGAATCAGGCCATAGCGTCCTACTGCACAATGGGTTACGTTCCGGCCCCCAACAGCATTTATCGCGACCTGGCCAAGCTGCCGCCCGCATCCTTCCTGCTGGCCCAGGACTCGTCGACCCCCCCCACCCGCTACTGGGAACCGGCGCGGGTGGAGGTTCCAACGTCCGATAACGCAGCGTTCGAGATGGTTCGCTCGGCGGTCGTCCAGACTGTCGAGCAGCGACTAGTCTCCGATGTGCCCCTCGGCGTCCTGCTCAGCGGCGGGATCGACTCGGCCATCGTGACCGCCGTCCTGGCCCGCTCGGCCGGAAGCGGCGGCGGCGTGAAGACGTTCACGGCCGCATTCGATGATCCGTCATTCGATGAAAGCATTACTGCAAAACGAGTTGCATCGGCACTCGGCACCGACCATACCACGATCCCGATCCATTGCTCCCCGCTCGATGCCATCGACCGAGTCGTCGAAATGTATGACGAGCCCTTCGGAGACTCCAGTGCCTTGCCCACCTTTCTGATATGCCAAGCCGCCCGGAGCAAGGTCACCGTCGCCCTCACCGGCGACGGCGGGGATGAGGTCTTCGGCGGTTACGATCGTTATCGGGCCTTGCAACTGGCCTCCACTATGGGTTTCCTGCCCTACGCCGGCGTGAAGCTCGCCGCCGCCCTGCTCTCGCCCTTTGGGTCCAAGGCTGACCGGTCTTTGACCAGACGCCTGGGTAGACTAGCGGAAGCCATGTCTTATCCTCCTTCAGTGCAATACTTTATGTTCCGTAGACTCTTTGGGCCTGAGGACTTGCTCCGCCTGTTTTCCCCGCAATTCGCCGCCGGCATCGACCCCGACGGGCCAGCCAGGTGGTTCTGTGACCTCTACGAGAGCTTCGACTGCCCCGACGAAGTAGCCGTCGCCCAGTGTCACGACCTGGCCACCTACTTGCCTGATGACCTCCTCGTGAAGACTGATATCGCGTCGATGGCCTGTTCGTTGGAGCTACGGGCGCCGCTGCTGGACCATAACCTTGTCTCGCTAGGTCTGTCGCTGCCGACAGCCTGGAAGATTCGCCACCGCAAGGGCAAGCATATCCTTCGGCAGGCCTTCGCGGACTGGCTGCCGCGTGAGGTCTTCACGCAGCCCAAACGCGGCTTCGGCGTCCCGCTAGGCCGATGGTTGCGGAACGAGCTTCGGCCGGTGCTGGAGGAAACGCTGCTCGATCCTTCGCTCGACAAGGCTGGAATTTTTGACCGCCAGTCACTCATGGGGCTGCTGGCCGACCATTTTTCCGGCCGGGACGATCATGGACACCGTCTCTGGGCCCTACTGGTCTTTGCCCGCTGGCTGGCCAAGCAGGGCGGATAGATTATCAGTAACGCTTCCCAAAATGTTCCACGTGGAACATTTTTCTCAGATGGCGAGCCTGGCTGCCGCTTGTTTCCGAATTCTTGCGCGCCAGGAGACAATCTTCTTACCTCGAAAGCCGGCGTGGACATCCTTGCTAATAGGGATTCCTAAAATGTTCCACGTGGAACATTTTCATTCGGTGGCAAACGGGGTTCGCGAATCGCTCCCTGAATTCTTGCACGTGCGGGCAGAATCTTCTTGCCTCCGCAGCCGCCTTGGATATCTTGTCACTAGAGCTTCTCAAAATGTTCCACGTGGAACATTTTGGGCTGGCAGACAATCGGAAAGGATGCCGAAATGGCGAGCGAAACCAAGCCAAATCACCGCGCGCGTCTGGGTAGGGGGCTGTCGAGTCTGATAACTAATTCGGCCCAGCCGATCGCCGCCGACCCGACCTATCAATCCGTGGCTGCCCCGCAGGCAATTTCCCCCGCCAGATCGGCCTTGGAATTGCCCAAGCCCGACGGAAGGCCCCAGGAAATCCCCGCCGCGGACATCGCCGCCAATCCGTATCAGCCGCGGCGGCACTTCAATGAGGACGAGCTGTCGGAGCTGGCTGCCAGCATCACCCAGCAGGGCATCCTCCAGCCGCTGATCGTCGCCGTGTCCAAGGGCGACGGCCTGCCGTACGTGCTGATCGCCGGCGAGCGCCGCCTGCGAGCGGCCCGCAAGGCCGGCCTGGCCACCGTGCCGTGCGTGATCCGCCAAGCCAGCCCGCAACAGATGCTCGAATGGGCATTAGTAGAAAACATCCAGCGGAGCGACCTGGGCCCCGTCGAGAAGGCCCAGGCCTATCAGGACTACATGCTTCGCTTCAGCCTGACCCAGCTTGAGGTGTCCCAGCGGCTGGGCCAGTCGCGGGCCACTGTCGCTAACTATCTGCGAATACTAGAGTTGCCTGATGAGGTGCGGTTCCTGATCCAGGAAGGCAACCTCAGTTTCGGCCACGCCAAGCTACTGGCTTCCCTCACCAGCGATCCAGCCAAGCAATTTGCGCTGGCCAATCGTTGCGCGGGCGAGGAGCTCAGCGTGCGGCAGTTGGAGGGCCTGCTGACCGGGGCGGAGGCGGAGGCTCAGGTGTCGGTGGGGGGGGGCGGGCCGGCCAGGCCCGACCGCCGAAAAACCAAGGCCCCGTACATCCTGGACCTCGAGGAGCGCCTGACCCGCAGCCTGGGCACGCGCGTCCTGATCCAGCCGGGGCGGGCCAAGAACACCGGCCGCATCAGCGTGGATTACTACAGCCTCGACGACTTCGACCGCATCGGCGCCGCCCTAGGGCTGACCGGGGACGCATAGCCGTGTGAGTATCTGGCAACGAATACATATGTACATCCTATCGCAGTCTCGGTAGGGCGCGCTTGCCGGCACGCGGAATGAACCTCCGCACGGCTGCAAACACCGCAGCCGTGGCACCGTCGGTTCGGAGCGCGGCGGACAAGTTCGCGGCGGGGCGCGATTACCAGCACGGGATCGTCGTGGTCGCATGCGCCGCGACCACGGCACCCCGCGTGCAACCAGTTGCACGCCCTACGCCTACCGGGGCTTTGGGTCTCATGCCGGACCTGACAGGTGAGTCGCGGAATCGGGTTTGCCTGAATCATGAGGCGTGATACATATTAGGGAGGTGGGGTTCTGACCTCACCTCCTCTTCCGCCCTTTTCGGATTCACGCAACGCGGCGGAGTAGGAACTCTGCCGCGCACAGGAGGGGGGCGGGCCAGGAAACCCGCCGCGCGAAAGTTCAGAATCTGGCATTTGCCCATGCCACCGGCCGAATTCGGTAGGGCGCGCTTGCCGGCACGCGGAATGAACCTCCGCACGGCTGCAAACACCGCAGCCGTGGCACCGTCGGTTCGGAGCGCGGCGGACAAGTTCGCGGCGGGGCGCGATTACCAGCACGGGATTCGTCGCGGTCGCACACGACGCGACCACGCCACCCGCCGAGGCGACCTCTGTTACCTCTGCGGCTGAATATCCGTTGCGCGGGGATGGCAACTCGTGGTCGCAACCGCCGCGATCTGCCTGCGGAAGGGCCTGGATTTCCGCCGCTTGAGGAACAACGCGGCGCCGAGGGCCAGCAGGGTCAGGCTGGCCGGCTCGGGCAGGGGCATTTCGGGGATCGGCGGGGCGCCGCCAACGACGCCGAAGCCGTAGTTGGCTTCAAGGATCTGGTAATCGGCGAAATCGACGTGGCCGTCCTGGTTGAAGTCGCCGTCGGCCCAGCCGAAGCTGCCCGACAGGCCAAAGTGAGCGGCCAGGGAGTTGTAGTCGGTCAGGGTAATCTGGCCGTCGAGGTCGGCGTCGCCAAACTCGGTCTCCAGATAGGTATGGACGACCCGAATGGTGTCGGCGTGATTGACGATGCTGTCGCCGGTGGTGTCAAACCACATGTCGCCCAGGCCGTAGTGAGCGGTGAGGCTGTCGATGTCGGCGACGGTGACGCCGTCGGCATTGTCAAAATCGCCGGTTTGCGGGGCGGGCGTGGCGGCAACCTGATCGGTGATCCACGAGGCATACTCGCTGACACGGACGTAGTAGGATTTGTCGTTGTAGCGCGGCCAATGGTTGGAGTCGGCTGCGCTGGCGCCCGAGGTGATCCCCGCAACCTTCAATTGCCCGCTGGAGGAGATGAACAGCGGACTGCCCGAATCGCCCAATGCCGCGACGGCCTCGTTGGTCACGCCGGAACTGCTGAAAGTGATTTGCAGGAGGCTGCCCGAACTGCCGCCATTGACGACCTCGTCAACCTTGTTGTAACCGATTCGCTTGACGCCGCGGGGGTAATTGGGGTCTCCGCCGGCCTGCACCGTGGCGGGCGTTCCGCTCATGCCGTAGCCCACCAGGGTGGCCGTCTTGCCCACCTCGGTACTTCCGGTATAAAGGCCAAAGCCGGCCAGGCCCGTGCTGTTGGTGAGCCTGACGATGGCGAGGTCACAGGTGGAGCTCTCGAACTTCTCAGCCGTGGTGTAATTGACCGTGCCGCCGGCGGTATTCAGGCGAAATGTCTGACCGGCCCCGCTGTAATAATTGGTCACGTGCCTGGCCGTCAGGACGTACCAGGGGTTGATCAACACGCCGCTGGCGCCCGAGCCGCCAAGGCCCGGCACCAGGTCCGGGAAGAACCCCACGCCGGTGTAGTTGGCATCGGAGGATGAGACCACATGAAGGTTGGGGTCATCGCCGAAAACCAGGCCCATTGCCGGCGAGGACAGCAGGCAGACGGCCAGGACAGAAACCAAGCCCGCCGCGCAGAATGCCAGCCTTTGTTTCGCCACGGCCAATCCTCCATACCCCGAGCGTGCGCCGGACAAGCCGCCGCCGGGCCAGATCAGAAAGATGAGCAACTCCAGTAACTTGAATATACGCTATTTTCCCCAATTGGTCAAGTGCCGTATACGTCGGGATGGCCCTGGGCGTGCCCAAAGTCTGGATCTTCCCCCGATTCCGGGGAGCGCGATGGCATTCAAGCACCGGCCAAACAAACGTTCTGTGAGCTAAAGACAGCAGCAATAATATGTTACGACGCGCCAGAAAGTTTCGGCACACCCCGGCTGTGGAGCGGGCGCGTCCCGGCCCCTGGCATGCTCTCATTTCCTCCGCCGCGCCGGTCAACGATGGACCGTCAGGTCCGCCACCGTCGGCTCGGTCAGCTTGGCGTAGTCCCGATACTTGATGCGGATCAGTTCGCGGTGCGTCCCAGCCTGGATGTAGACTTCCTCGTCCATTGCCAGGTGTTCGTCCACCAGCGTGGGCATGTGGTAGAGCTTGCCCAGCGGCGGCTCGGCCCCGACTTCGCAATCGGGGAACAGCTCCGCCAGTTCCGTCTCGTCGGCCAGGCGGACTTGCCGAGCGGCCAGAATCTTGGCCACCTTCTCCAGGTCCAGTTTGAAACTGGCCGGCACGACACACATGGCATAGCCCTTGTTGGAACGGACCACCACCGCCTTGGCCACCAAATCGCCGCTGACATGCTCCTCGGCCGCCACCTCCTGGGCCGTGTAGGCCGGCCGGTGCTGGCGAGTCTCGTACTTCACGCCCTCTTGCTCCAGGTACTCTTGAACTTTCATGGCTTGTCCCTTTCCCTGTGTTGCGTTTGGCCTGGGGCCTCTTCCCCACGGGCCTAAGGAATTGTAGCACTGCCAAAGCTCCCCGACCCGATGCCTGCGTATCCGGCCGTCGGCCTGCCCCAACCCCTTCCAAAGGCCACGCTTGACCCAGCCGGGCCGGCGTGATAACACCTGACGGCCGGAAATCACCACAACAGGCGTGTGCGGGAGACATTGCGATGGAAAAAGCGGAACTGGCCCAGAGGATCAAGGCCGTGGCGTATCTGGAGGGCGACTTCCTCCTCCGCAGCGGCAGGCGAAGCAAATACTACCTGGACAAGTACCTTTTCGAGACCGAGCCGGTCATCCTGGCTGAGCTGGGCCGGCGCATGGCCGCCCACGCCGCCGATGCCGATCAGGTCGCCGGGGCCGAGCTGGGCGGGGTGCCCCTGGCGGCCGCCACGTCGATGGCCTGCGGCAAACCGTTCATCATCGTCCGCAACGCCAAGAAGGACTACGGCACCGGCAAGATGATGGAAGGCAAACTGCTGCCCGGCGCCCGCGTCCTGCTGGTGGAGGACATCGCCACCACCGGCGGGCAGGTGCTGGAAGCGGCCAAGGTGCTCCAGGCTGCCGGCGCGACGGTCACGAAGATCGTCTGCACCATCGACCGCAAGGAAGGGGCCCGCGAGAACATCGAGGCCGCCGGCTTCGCCTTTGAAAGCCTGCTGACCAGGGAAGATTTAGGAATCTGACGCGCCGGCTGGAGGTTTTCCACCTCCGGGAAGGGTGCCGTGGTCGCGGTGTTTGCGACCACGAGAGATCCCTATTAAAGGTCAACGTGGATACACACATCGCCCGGTGCCACGGCTGCGGTGTTTGCAGCCGTGCTCGTACCTCCATGTCTAGGGGTGCTACAGCCACCCCGCCGCCCTGCGCTATTTCCCCGCCATGGTCGCCTCGACCAGTTCGCAGAGGATGTGGTACATGACGGCGTGGGCTTCCTGGGTGTGTGGGGTATGGGCGCAGTCCACGTCCAGCAGCACGTCGGCCAGGGCGGCGCACTTGCCGCCGCCGCTGCCGGTGAAGGCGATGGTCTTGATTCCGTTGCCGCGGGCATATTCCAGGGCTGCCACGACATTGGCGGAGTTGCCCGAGGTGCTCAGGCCGATGGCCACGTCGCCGGAGCGGGCGTTGCCTTCGAGCTGGCGGGCGAAGATCGAGTTGTAGTCGAAATCGTTGGCGATGCAGGTGAGGACCGAGGTGTCGGTGGTCAGCGCGACGGCCTTGAGGGCCCGGCGGTTGAGGAGGAACCTGCCCACCAGTTCGCCGGCGATGTGCTGGGCGTCGGCGGCGGAGCCGCCATTGCCGAAGATGAATACGCCCCCGCCGCTACGGTAGGACTGGATGATTATCTCAGCCGCGGCGGCCAGCCGGCCGCTCAACCGCGTCTGCGTCTGGGCGATCACCGACAGGGCTTCCTGGAACCGGGTGCGTATGACTTCGCTCATCGTGTCAGGCCTTTCATTCAAGTGGCGGCCATGATAGCACATTGGGAAGTCTTGCGGAATCCCGCGGGCCTAACATGAAGGATAGCCGACCAGCCCGTTGGCGGCGCAGACACACAAAGGAGTCTCCATGACTTTTGGCAAACTACACCTGCTTGTCCTTCACTTCCCGCTGGCGTTGATTCTTGCCGCCGGCCTGGCCGATGCACTGTCGCTGCGATGGCGTGGAGGATTCTTCAGGCAGGCGGCTCTGTACTGCCTGGCGCTGGGCGCGCTGGCCGCCATTCCAACCGTCATCACCGGCTCGCTCCTGCTGGACAGCCTGAACCTCACCGGCGACGCCGCCGGCTTGGGCGAGACGCACGAGGGCCTGGGCATCGCCGCCCTGTGCGTGGCCCTGTCAGCCCTGGGACTGCGAGTGTTCCGACGGAACAACCTTTCAGGCCTCTGGGCCATCGGATACGCCGCGATGATCATCGGCGCGGTGGCGCTGGTGGGCCTGGCCGGACACTGGGGCGGCCTGCTGGCCTTCGGGAGAGATTACTTATAGAGCTTCACGGGTCGGACGGCTTTTGCGGAGAGGGGGGTTCCTCGCCCGCCGGTTGTTCGATCTCCAGGTGCGTCCGGTGCAGGAATCGCTGGACCGCCGGGCCCAGCAGCACCGCCGCCGTGGTCAGGAACACCACGCCGCTGAAGATCGCATAGCAGCCGGCGAAGAGCTTTCCCGCGTCGGTCTTCATCTCGTTGACCGGCCCCATTCCCGTCAGGATCATCGAGGCGTTGAGGAACGCGTCCAGCCAGCCCAGGCCCTCGAACCCGTGGTAGCCGGCCATCCCGATCAGCAGCGACCCGGCGATCAGGGCCACCGCGACCAGGCCGCTACGCAGCAGGCGGAGAATGAAAACCTCAAAGGGCGGCAGCGGCTTGTGCAGGCGGCCGTTCATGGCGGCGCAGTGTAACAGGCCGACGGCCAGGGGGCCATGAAAAAGCCCGGACACGCGGGGTAAGGTAAACACCTTACTCCTTTATTTATCAGGTCTTTCATCAACATTTCGGCATTTTTTGCTAGGCGAAACACGGCAGTGATGTATAAAATGCAAAGTGCTTCGACACCCGCCACTGGGTAAGAGGCGGGGTTGCTGCGATTGGAGATAGTTAGGTTTCTCGTTGTGTTCCTGCCTCAGAGGTTCTGCGGCCTGATATAGGAGGCTGTTCATTCCTGATTTTGTCACTATGCGGCTGCCTTTGCGCGGTCGTGCCGCGCGGGGCGTGTCTTTCGGTTTCATCCATACTTCATAGTTGCCGGCAGACAAAGAAAGGAAAGGTGTACGATGAACGCGAGGAAGATGATTGTTGTTGTGGTGGCGGGGATGCTGTTGGTTGCGGGGATGGCTCAGGCGGATGTACTCAATCTGGGTGGGACGCGCGACGCCAATGGAACCTGGACAGGGCTGGCGAGTTTGGAGACTGTCCATGTGGGCGATGCGGGGAATGCGGCGGACATGCGTGTGATGAATGACGGAACTGCTGGTTACGGCGCGGTGTCCTATGAGTACAACATCGGCAAGTACGAAGTGACGGCCGGGCAGTACTGCGAGTTCCTTAACAAGGTGGCCGCCACGGACACCTACGGCCTGTATAGCACGAAGATGGCCGACACGCATACAATGGAGCATGTGATATTTGACTTTAACGTCCCTGGCTGCAACATCCAGCGGAGCGGCTCCTCGGGCAGTTACACCTATAGCGTGGACGCCGACTGGGCCAACCGTCCGGCAAGCTGTGTGAGCTTCTGGAATGGATGCCGTTTTACCAACTGGCTGCACAACGGCCAGCCGACGGGCGGGCAGGATGCCGACACAACGGAGCGGGGCGCCTACACGCTCGATGGATACAACGGACACGATGGCCGGACGATCCAGCGCAGCGCCGACGCGAAATGGGCGATACCCAGTGAGGATGAGTGGTACAAGGCGGCGTACTACAAGGGCGGCTCGACCAATGCCGGCTACTGGGACTACCCCACCCGCAGCGACACGGCCCCGGGGCGAGACATGGCCGACGTCTCCGGGAATGACGTGAACTACTACATCTCCGAGCTCGGGGGGCAGCCCATCGATTCGGGCAAGTGCATGACCGTCGCCGGCGAGTTCCAGAACTCCGACAGCCCTTACGGCACGTTCGACCAAGGTGGGAATGTCCTTGAGTGGAACGAGGCAATAATCCGAATCCGTCAGGATGAGAATCGTGCAGATCGCGACTTGCGGGGCGGGGATTTCCGCACAGGCTCCGGCTTCCTGCTTGCGTCGGCCCGCGACAACGTCGGCCACGGTGGTTTTCCGACTTCCCAATACGGCGACATCGGGTTCCGTGTCGTGGAGGTTCCTGAACCGGCCACGATGGCGCTCCTGGCCTTGGGCGGGATAGGGCTGCTGCGACGGCGGAAGTAGAATCCTGCGCTTGGAAGGGTACGCAGAACCTTTGTCTTGCCAAGAACCTGCCGGCCGGCAAGCAGGGGTCCGCGTGCCCTTCCAGTGCTGTATCGCCACATGCTCAGTAGGTGTAGGGCGTGCGCAGACGCGCGGCGGAGTTCCTACTCCGCCGCGAGGATGGACGAGCGAAAAGGAGGTGGAGTTGGAACTCCACCTCCCTGATATGTGAGGGGCATCCGTGCTTAGCCCAGGGCGGAAGTAAGTCGTCGGATTGGTGCGCGATTGGTACCACAGCCGTCTCGGCTGTGGATCTCCAAGACACAGGCGAGACGCCTGTGCTACCAAAGCGGCCGCGCGCGGAACCCACCTTGACGCCCCCGCGGCCCGTGGTAGGATGGAGTTTGCAGGCCGGAGGAGGCCCCAAGGAGGCTCGGGTGACCGAGAGGTTGTTCAATCTGCACCAGGTGGCCAATCTGCTGGGCGTTCGTCCAGCCGAGGTGGTCGAATGGGCGCGCAAGGGCGAGTTGCCCGTTCGCCGGACGGCCGACGGCGGCGTGGGCATCCCCGAAAAAGGCCTGGTCCAGTTCCTCCAGGCCAAGGGCATCGACCTCAAGGCCCTGGCCGGCCAAGCCGATCCGCGGGAAAGCGACCCGCAGGCCACGCCCTCCGAACCGCCCCAACCGCAGCTTGTCTCGCAGGCCTCGCCGCCGGATTCTGTTGACGCGGGGATTTATTCGCCGCCGCGCCGCCGAGTACCGCAGGACGAACCGGCAGAGGCTGTCGATCTCCCAGCCGATGCCTTGCAAGCCCGGGCCCAAGCGCCCGCTGTCGTCGCCGGGGATGAGCTGTCCGCCGAGGGGCTTCTTCGCCAGGCCGTGGCCAGGCGGGCGGGCGGCATTCTGCTGGAGTCTGCCGGAGCGGATGTGACGCTGCGCCTGCGGGTGGACGGCGTTCTGCAATCCATCGGCCCTCGCGAGGGGGGCAAGCTTTCGCCGGCGGTTTTCGACCAGCTCAGGACGCTGGCGGGCATCGTCGAAGGCGCCGAGGCACTATCCAGCGGCAGGTTCAGCCTGCGTATTGACGAGGCTGAGTACAACTTCGCCCTGGTCAGTTGCCCGACGCTCGCCGGCCAGCGCCTGGTCGTTCAGATCAGCGGGGCCGCGGCGGCTGAGCTGGGCCTGGCGGATCTTGGCCTGGCCCACGGCGATCTCCTGGCGCTGCAACGCATCCTCGCCGCCGGTCGCGGCCTGGTTCTCGTCGCCGGTCTGCCGCGCATGGGCAAGGCCACGACCGTCGCGTGCATGGCCAGGAGCGTGATGGACCTCCGCCGCGACGTGGTGGCCGTGCTGTCGGCCGATCAGAAGGCCCCGCCCGGCCTGCCGGCGGTGCGGGCCGACGAAGCCGGCGGCATGAGTCCCGCCGAGATTGTTCGCTCCCTGGTCAGCCAGGACGCCGACGCCATCGTGCTCCCCGAGATTCGCGACGCCGCCACCTGTCGCGCCGCGGTGGACGCCGCCGCCGATACGATGGTCATCGCCTCCATCGCCGCCCGCGACACGCACGAGGCCTTGATCCTGCTGTTGGAAACCGGCATCGACCGCTGGTCATTGGCCTCGAGCCTCCAGGCGGTCGTCACGCAGGTGCTGGCGCGGCGGCTGTGCCCGGCGTGCAGGCAGCCGGCTGAGATCGACGACGAATTGCGATGGCGGCTTGGCCTGGAAGAAGCTGACCGCGCGGCCAAGGCGTTTGGCCCCGGCGGCTGCGACGACTGTGGCCAGGGCGGCTATGCCGGACGCATCGGCATCTTCTCCACATTATTGAATGACCGCCTGCTGGCGGCGGTGATTCGCAAAGGCGCCGCTGCCGACGCGATCGTCCAGTCCGCCGCTCTCCGCGGCCGGCCCTCGCTGCGCGCGGCCATGCTGGAGCAACTCCAGGCCGGCACGCTCTCGCCGGAAGAGGCCGACCGTCTCGGCATGCCGGGCGAATAAGCCACGGGCCGCTACATCTGATCCGATGGTGCCACGGCTGCGTTGTGTGCAGCCGTGCAGGTCGTAGGTCGTGCATACTTGCACGAGGGTATTCCGCGTGCAACCAGTTGCACGCCGCTACCGAAACTGTCGCAGGCGCGCGG
>JBAZTO010000003.1:0-117504 GCA_041661865.1 Phycisphaerae bacterium
CAACGCCGAGGCGATGGCCGCCCTGGCGTGCGTGGACCAAAGCAACATGCTGGAGGCCTACTGGAGCCTTCAGCGACAACGAGTTGCATAGTGCCAGAAACTTCGGGCACACCCCGTGAAAAGATTGTTCCGAGTCGGCGCTTGACAGCCTGCCGAGGCGGACGTAGCATTACGCATACGATCGCGGGGTAGAGCAGCCTGGTAGCTCGTCGGGCTCATAACCCGGAGGTCGTGGGTTCGAATCCCACCCCCGCTAGTTCGGATGTGACAAGGGCTTACGGCAACGTAAGCCCTTTTCTTTTGGCCCGAAATCAGCGGTTTGTACCCTAAGTTGTACCCTGCAACTTAAAAAGACCGCTGCGGCCCAATAGCGAAGGTCTCTCCTACCTCTCGTATCAATTGGTATCTCAATAGAAGGAGAGTCAGCATGGCAAGTCTCAAGAAGCGTAAGGGCCGCAACGGGGATGTGACGTATTATGCCCAGTACTACGTGGGCAGCAAGCAGCGGCGGGTCCGTCTCAACGCCCCCAACTACCAGGCCGCCAAGGAGAAGCTCCGGCAGTTGGAGTCGGCACTTGCCGGCGATGGCGACAACCCCCTGCCCTCCCGCACTCCCCTCGCCAACACCCTGGAGCGGTACGTCCGGCATGCGCGGACGACCAAGGCCGCCAAGCAGGCCCAGGGGGAGATCTACATCCTCAAGCGGATCTTCGGCCCCGTCTGCGAGGCCCTCAAGAACACCTCCCGGCGGCTGGACTGCAAGCCGCAGCGACGGAAGGAAGAGAAGGTGGACCTCCGGCGCCGCCCTCACGTCATTGAGCGGCGGTTCATCGAGGAGATCAGCACCGCCGACATCGCGACATTCATCGAGCAGGAGATGGAAGAGCGGGACTGGAGCACCAAGACGGCTAACAGCTACCGCCAGGTCCTCTCTGCCCTGTTCAGTTGGGCGATGGATCTGGGAGGCATCCGGATGCCCAAGGACCGCAATCCCGCCCAGAAGCTCAAGCCCTACCCCGAAGAGGCCTGCGAGATCACCTTCCTGAGCCTGGAGGACATCGACGAGCAGTTGGCTGCGCTGGCCGACTTCCCCCAAATCCAGGTGATGGTGGCGATGTATATCTATGCCGGCCTCCGCCGTGAGGAGGCCATGTGGCTGAACACTGCCGACATCGACTTCAATGCCGGCGAGCACGGGATGATCCGGGTGCAGGCCAAGACCGTCAATGGCCGCTTCTGGCAGCCCAAGACCAAAAGGAACCGGGCCGTGCCCATCAGCACGACCCTGCGGAAGTACCTGGAGGCCTACACGCCGCGGGCCACGGAGGAGAACTGGTACTTCCCCAGCCCCAGGGGCCGATGGTGGGATCCGGACAACTTCTCGCAGGACCTGGCGCGGCTCAACCAGGCTGCGGGGCTGGAGTGGGCCTGCCTGGATTTCCGCCACACCTTCGGCAGCCTGCTCGCCCAGAGGGGCAAGTCGCTTTACCATGTCTCGGCCCTGATGGGCAACAGCCCTGAGATCTGTCGCAAACACTACGCCGCCCTGATCCCTGAGGCCATGGCCGACACTGTCGAGTTCGGCCCCGCCCCTGCCGCCCCTCGAGCCCCCCAGGCTGGCCCCAGGATCGCTCTGCGCTACCATGAGCCCCCGCAGGGTCCCCAGACGCGGTCGCCCGCTGTCGAGGCCGCCAGCTAGCACTGGCGTTGCTCGCCCGCGGTTCTGGTGATGCACTCAATGAAGAAGGCTGCCCCGGTTCAACCCGGGGCAGCCCTTTCTATGCAAGACGCCAGGATCTACGCGGGGATGGTGGGGAAATCCTCCAATTTCATCTCGCCGCACTTCTGCCGGTCGACGAACCGGACCCGCCCATCCTTCAGGCGATAGGCGGTGGTCGGCTGGGATTTCTCCATCGCCATGATCCCATCACCCGCGGGCCCCTCCAACATCTCGATAGTCTGCCGCAGAAAACGGACCACGAGGGCGCGGTCAGCGTTACGCTCCACCACCACATCGACAAGGGCGTTGTCCCACTGGTGGCGGAACTTCGTCCGCGCCTTCACAGTGACCTCGTCCTCAGGCACATGATCAGGAGAGGTGGAGAACCATTCCATCGGGATGGCCTCGAAGTGGAGACACTCGATTTCCTCCCCCTCCACCACCTCCCGGATGGCGTCCATCATGCTGTTGGTAGACTTCTCTGTGTCCACCCCAGCAGCCTCCCGCTGATCCGCGATCAGTTCTTCGATGTCCTCGAACAGGTACTCCATGGCATCCTCACATTCCACGTGTTTCATGTACATCTCCTTCCTATGCAGTCATAATCCCTGGGCAACGCGCCCGAGAGCCTTACGACCTTGGTAGCGGTCATTGGGCACCAAGAGCCTTACGCGGAAGTCGGAACCAGCCGCGTTTGCTCAAAGGCATCCGCCGCATCGTTCCAAGCCTCCACCACCTGCGTGCTTCCCGGGATCACGTCATGCAACGAGCACCGTCCGCAAGTGATCCGGCTCGATTCCGTCCCTCTAGTTGGCGAGATTAGCGATCTGATGCCCGTTCGCCTCTTCAAGCATCTCAATGATTTGGAGAAGCTGGCGGCACGTGACAGCCGGGTCCAGGCCACGGTTAAAGATCACGCGGACCTGAGGGCTATTCTCTTGAGGAAACAAGGCAAGAGGCTCAACAGCGATATAATCGCCATCGCCACCATCGTTGCCGGCACTCGGGAACTCGCGGGGCCAACACGAGACCTGAATGCTCTGAATTGACGAACTGTTACCCTCGTCCTCGATGTTGACAGCCGCCTCCACCTGTTCGTCCGTCGCGTTGTCGCTCATGATGTTCTCCGTCTAGAGGATCCGCTTCCACCGGGCAGCACTTTTGTTGCCCGTCACCATATTGACCTAGTTCTGGCACTTGCCGCTGGGGCCGGGAGGCACCTGCCGCGACCGCTCAAGAGCCTCCACCTCGTCCAGCAGGTACCGGACCATGCCGTTTCGGCCCTCGCCCAAGCACACCCGTCTCAGGCCAGCCCGCCGGGCGATGACGTCCACCTGCGACCGCGAGCAGTCCCACCGCGCCGCCAACTGCCTGGAGGCGATGAACAGTTGGTGGCTGCCATCGTGGTCGCTGCTATCTTTTCCCCTGCTCTTTGCCGCGTTCTTCACGTCTTGCTCGTCCTTCATCTGGGCCAAGTCCACCGAGCTCATGCCGGATTCACGGCCCTACGAAAGGATGGTACGACAGGCGAGTGGGCACCGCTCATATAGTGAAAGGTGTTGAAATGAAGATTTTCTTCACATAGGTCACGCTGCAAGATCCGGTGCTAGTTTCCCATGGATCCATGCGACGTGACGCGTGGTTCGGTCAGACGGGTACTAGCGGTCGACTTGCAGGTTTGAAGGGCACGCCTCGTGCGCGCAGTGGTGGCGCTGCTCTTCTTGGCATTTTTTGCATTCCGCCAAGGACTCCATGCCAATGAACACAGAAATATCCCACGCAGACGGCTTCGGAGCCTGCAGAGTACCCCGTCCAGGGAGACCAGACCGTTCGCATACATTGTCCAGGGGGAAGGGGGAAGCGGGGGTGGAGACCCCGTGTTGGACAGCCCTCCGCGGGGCCAGCCCGTGCACGTCACGTTCGGACATGGTGGCGTCGGCCACCACGGCCGTGACAGGTGCGGAGGCCGAGACAGGAGCAACCACAGCGGAGGGGGCCGGGTGGTCGAACTGGAGGGGGCAGCCCGACTGGGACAGCCAGGTGGGGATGGGGCACTCGGGGTGCATGGCGAAGCGCCGGCACCGCCCCCTGCCATACCCAGGCACGCCATCAACCTGCACAGGCACAATGAGACGGGCATGCGGAGCGGTCAGCAGTTCAATGATGGCGGCGACGATGCTGGTATCGTGCGGCAACTCCATGTCACGAAGGCCTTTCACCAGCGAGTCCCTGGGTACCTCTCCAAGGTTTCCGGAATGGATGTTCTTGAGCATCCAGAGCAAGCCGGCTGCCAACAGCCGGTAGCTAAGTCGGGCCCAAGGATGGTCCTTGTGGGCTTTGTCGAGCATCTTGCGGCTGACCCGTCCTCGGACCCGTTCCTCAGCCCAGTCCAAGTCGGTGACATAGTCGAACCAGACGGATGCGTCACCGCCGCTGGAAGCGGCATCGGGATCATAGAGGTCGATCCAGTAGTCAAGTTGCCGGCTGACCTGCCGCTCACGGCCCGGATGTCGCTCATCGGTGGCCGGGCCGCCAGGTGCCTCGACCATGCACAGCATCTCCTCCTCCATCTGCAGGGGGGCACCGTCCGGTCCATACTTGCGGACGACAATGCGGGCGGCCGCTCCATAGCGAGGGAACTGGCCGTCTCCCTTCAGGTATATCTGGTGATCTCGGGAGAGGCACCCCGACGGGATCTCCGATAATTCCTGCTCAATGACGGCCCCATGAGCAGAGCTAGAAGCAGACGGGACTGCGGCAGGTATGGGGGATCGGCAGCGACGGGATCGAGCAAGCGGGGCATTGGCCGCCAACTCACTGCGGACAAGTTCCCGCAGGTAGGATTCCGGGACAAGGGAGCGGGGATCATCCATGTAGTCGGCGTAGTCCTGGAGCCGTGCCTTGCCCCCGCCCATATCGGATGGAAGGTTGTGCAGTGGCAGCGGGATCAGGTCGCCACACCGAAGTTCATACCGTTCCATCTTTGGGTCATAGGTCCACGCGACCGGCTGAGGCTGTTCATGCCGGTTACGGGGAGGCGGCATCAGGTCTGCCCGGCGCTTGCACCAATCATAGTACTCGCCGTCTGTCATCTGGTGCGGTTTCAACCACGCCTCTTGAAAGTCATAGGCACCCGAATTGAACTTCGGGTTGGGGCGGTGATAGGCCAGTAGACCGCCGACCTTGTCCACCCAGCAGCCACTGCCCTCCACCTTGCCGCCGAAGCGACCCCTCAGGTACTTCATGAGCAGCCCGACCAACGTATTGAACTCTTCGGGATCGGTGGAAAGCCGCTGAACGCGGAACCTGATGTACACGCCATGCCCGTTGCGGCTCTTTTCGATGAATGGGCGGTAGCCGGCCGGGCGCAGGATCCCATCACAGATGGCACCAGCCATCGCCAATGCCTGTGCGTGAGCACCTGGCACATGCCAGTCTGCGTCGATGTCGATGACCAGTTCATGGATAGTGATAGGCTCAAACCGCAGACCGCTGGCCTTGTTCAGATTCCTCCGCACCAGCCGCGACTGAGGAGAATCAGGTTCAACGGCGAGAAGGGCCCGCTTGACCTCATGGAGCCGGGACTTGCCCTTGATCTTGGCCAGCATGGCAAGGCCCTCGGCAGACGAAGGAGACACCCTCAAGAGGGACTTGGCCTCATCAAGGGTCAACCGGCCCTTCTTGTCCGCGAGCATGTCCCTGACGACCTTGAAGGTGGCCTTGCCAGGAAAGATGCCCAATTCCATCATCATCTGAACCAGGAAACCCTCGCTAACCCAGTCCTCACGCTCGCGATATGCCATGTTCATCTGGAAGAAGGGGCGAAACCCGCTCACATGCTGCAGGCACTTGCGACGCCCCAGTTCGAGGGGAAACCGGAGTTGGAGCACCTTGACATAACGCTGCGGTGCGTCCTTTGTCGGATTGGCGAATCGGGGATCATACTTCCCGTTTTCTACCTCTACGCCGTGGCCATAAACCCGGCGATCCATGTACCGCGGGATGAACTCCATGTGCAGCAGGTCGGCGGCGTCCTCGGTGATGATACCCGTAAGCGCAGAGGTGGTGTCACCCGCCTCAGTACCTCGATGGTTTTTCGGTCGCAAAGTCACTTCTCACTCCAAGAGGTCCAGTCCCGACTGCACAAGTCTGGGCAGCCTCCTGAAGGGATGATACGTCTGAGGGATACCCCCGTCGCAGTTGCCAAGAGCACGGTTCTTTGTGCCCTTCGCGATCACACCTCTTATTTCCTCGTTGAGCAGCAAGGTCCACAACCCGCTGCTGGTGCAGGCAAGCCCTTTGAAAGAAGGACGGTCCACCAGCCAAAACGGTGGCCATGGCCCCCCCTACCGCTCCTTGGCCGTTCATCTCGTCCGAACAACACGTCCTCTCACACCGATGCTTGCTGTCTGCACAAATATATAACGGCATTTCGATGGGCAGTCGTGTGAGAAAGATTGCCTGTTCTTCAGAATTACTGCATCTGCGTCAAACAGACGGGTGGTAGTGGGTCGACCACGATGGTCAAGAACAAAGCAGGCCGTCCCCAACGTCCCCGGACGGCCTACTCTGATGATCCGGCCACTGCAAGGCATGTGGAATGCTCAGACGCGGCGAGCAACTTCTGCGCGCGCTCGTAGGCATCAGGGCGGGCCGAGAAGCTGCCGCGGCCGGTGACGCCCTCGCGAAGGTGAAAGGTCGACTCGGTTGTCCACTGTCGCATGCATGGACCGGCCCTTCGATGTTGGCGGACTTGAGCACCGCCCGAGATGTCAAAGCCCCCCCCCCGTATTGCCCGAACCTCCTATAGGGCGTGAATTCCGGGCCCTTTTTGGCGCTCGGTTTTTTGCGTTCAGACCGAGTGACTCCTGGCGGGTCGTCATTGAGCAACAGGTGTCTCATAGGCGTGCAAGGTCTACTCCACGCCTTCAAGGACATCCCGCCAATCGGCAGGCTTTGGCATACGCATGAAGCGCGGCGGGCATCGCCCGCTATTACCCGGCAAGTTGGCAGCAGATGAAGCAAGCCCATGCTGCCTTGGGCACAGGGGGCGGGCACATCATGCAATAGTTGCGATAGCGCCATTGCTGCTCGCAGCAGACCTGACGGACGAGGTGGCTCAGCCCTGCCACTGGAACTGTGAATCATGGCGGCCCCGCCTCGCACATCGTAACCGACATTGGAACGTGATTACCGCACATATCCTCAAGGTTGCAAGAACACCCATCAAGACTGGCCCCGCATTTTGCATTCTTGAGGATTCCGCTCTTTGCCCCGATGCACGTGACAGAATTGACGTCAGAATTGTCACACACATCAGGGGGCCCCTAAGACCGAGGGACGGATGGAACAGGTGGGAGCAGGCCAGGGGTAGGCTGAGGGCCTGGAAATAGGTGGAACTGAGAGGGCCATGGGGGCAAACCTTGATATGCACCACACGGATGGGGCCAAAGAGTCGTCAGATTTTTGCCGGGGCACCCTTACGCATGTGACGAGCGAGTAACCCGGCATACCGCTGTGATGGCCGCTGCGCTAGTGCAACCACAACCACTTCATTTACAGGGCGTTGTACCGCTCTCCTCCTTTGGCTGCCCCACTAACCGGCGGTCATACCAGTCTTGAAGCGACGCACACCTGCTTGTGAACGCTACCTTATAAGCAGTCTAATGTTGCCTTTAAAGCATACGTCAACATTATCGCCCCATCTTCGGTCCACAGGGCATAAATGCAAAATCCGGCAAGTGCTAGAGATCAGCGACGCTTCTTCATCTCCTTCGCCATCACCAAGAGCAGGGAGATGTCATCCCTTGAAAGCCCATCAGCCAATTCAGCCAATTTCATGATCTCCTGGCTGTGGACTCCTTCGGCCTTATCGCGACCGAGGAGGAAATCAATCGAGACTCCTAGCTCGTCAGCCAGGACTGCCAGGCCTTGCATTGAGGTTCCCCGCCGCGCCGTTTCCATGTGCGATACTCCCGGCGTGACGATCCCGAGCCGTTCAGCCAGATCGCTCTGGGTTAGGCCACGCCTTTCGCGAGCTTCGCGCAGCCGCTTGGCAAAGATGTGGTTTAGTTTTGACATCTCGCTTGACTTTCTCTGTACTTTGTAGTATACTATAACCTTACTCAAAAGACTACCCTGATAACAGTATTACTTTGAATGGTATCGTTTCTCGATCAGATTTGCGACAGCCAACAGGTTTTATAAGAGGAGCAAGAATGGAAACTGCTAATGATCGCCGGCTGCACAAGGTCCTCCAAGCCCAATCAAAACTTGCCAAGAAGCTGGAACTCAAAAAGGCAAAGGTTCACGCCTTGCTCGTTCAGCAGGGACTTGGTTCTGACCCGACGTACAAAGCCGTAGTTGAGGACAAGACTGCCTTGAAGAACAGGCTTCATCGGCACAGGTTGAGGATGGGCCGGAAGCGGTACGGCCTCCGGCAGCGGCAGAAGCAGATCAACCGTATCCAGACCGAATTGGCGCTGTGCCAGGAACAGGAACAGGCGATGCTTGCTAGCCTTGATGCCACCGATGGCAAGCTCCAGCAACTTGTGGCGGCAGCCGCCGCTGGAGTGCTCGCCAGCCAGGCTCTTGCCGGCAACGCCGGTTAGGAGGACACCCATGGCAATCGCAGATGAGGTTAACCCCACGATCCCTCTGTCAAGGTACTCCTTCGCCGGTCCTTACCTTCGGCCCCCGCTGCCGGAGGGGGCGGGGCTGCTGGCTTGCCTTGATGTTGATAAGGATGGCCTGATCGTGGTGCAGACGGTGGGCCTTCGCAGCCACCTGCGGGAGAGCTTCGGGGAGCGTGAGGCGAAGGAGCGGCCCCGGGCAAGCGGGGTGTGCGTGCGGATGTACGCGGTGCTTGTGGGCCCTCAGGTGACCCTTGCCACCGGGATCAAGATGGCCCAAGACCTGATAGAACAACTGCGATCCCTGAACCAACTGGCCCCGCCGGGCTACCCGTTCGTCCGGCCGCACACCGAGACTGCATGCGTGTCGGCGGTGGCAGCAGGATTTCCCGTCGTCCGGTACCTGTTGGAGCCCACTGACCACGGATATAACGAAGGTGCACGCGTGCGTGTTGACATGGCGGACGGGAATCAGTTCTTTTTCCAGTACGAGCCGGCGAGCAGCCGCTTCATTGCTTTACATGGCATGCAGTTGGTGAACGAGTCCGAACTGCTGGCCCTGCGGGCAATCAACCAGGATCCTGGATCTTGACAAACCTTTACAGAAAGTTCCTTGCCGATATCCATGTAGCGCGGTAGACTTATACCCGCTGTAGAAAATTTGAACTTGGTCTGACCAAGCGTTCGCACCGTTGGAAAACTAGCACTTTTGCATACGGACAGAGCGATCGCATGGCGGACTCCCTCTGGGAGTCCGTCGGCGAATCCCTGTCCGCAGGCTGTGCTAGGCCTTCCAACGGGGTAGTAACTGGCGGCTCCCTTTTTTCATGTCTGATCAAGGGGGGCCGGATGGAGGGCCGCACCAGGGAGTGTGTCTCCGCCGTGACGGGGGCTGTGGCCTGCCATCTGATTTTGGGTTTGAGCCACATTCCAATCAAAGGAGCAGACGATGAAGGGGCTCGTTAACGGGTGGTTGTGCTGCGTGGTGGCAGTTCTGGTCGTTGCGGCCGGAGCACAGGCGGATGTGTTCAACATGGGCGGCATACGCGACGCCAACGGGACATGGACAGGGCTTGCGAGCCTGGAGACCGTACATGTCGGTGACCCGGGCAATGTCGGGGAGTTTTCGGGTAAGGGCGTAGATGGCACCGGCCGCAACAACTGCGGTGCGGTGGCCTACGAGTACAACATCGGCAAGTACGAGGTAACGGCCGGGCAGTACGCCGAGTTCCTCAATGCCGTGGCCAAGACCGACACCTACGGCCTGTACAACCCTTGGATGGCCGTCGTTCCCACGTTCCCTTGGGGTTGCAACATCCAACGGACCGGGTCATCCGGTAGCTACACCTACAGCGTGCCCATCGACCGGGCCAACCGTCCGGTGAACAATGTGTGTTACTGGGACGCTTGCCGTTTTACCAATTGGTTGTCCAACGGTCAGCCGACGGGTGCGCAGGGCCCTGGTACGACGGAAACGGGCACCTATACGCTCAACGGGTACGACGGGAATGACGGTCGGTCTATCCAGCGCAACGCCGACGCGAAGTGGGCGGTGACCAGCGAGGATGAATGGTACAAGGCGGCGTACTACAAGGGCGGCTCGACCAACGCCGGTTACTGGGACTATCGCACCTCGTGCAGAGAAGCTGATGGTGATGCGCGATGGGCAACAGCTGGCCATGACGCAATGGGTGCAAGATGGCATGTTCCGCGGAAAGTTTATTGATTTTGCTGGCTTGCACCAGGTCGATCTGACTCCATTGGGCGAAGGATCAGGAGAATGGGATACCCTCCTGGATGAGTGGGAGCAGTGTGAAAGCCATGTCTCACGCAAGAGTTGCCTTGAGCGAAGTCTTGAGTTGAAGACTCGTGTACCAGTCCCACCGGCATTGGCCTATCGCGAGGTGCGACTTCGTGAGCAAGCCGGGGCAGCGCTCGAGGCGCTTACCAAAATGGACAAGCTCCAGAATGACGCCGTTGAAAAGGTGATGGAGGGGGAGAAACGACAGGATGTTAGTCTCGTCACGTGGGGAGCCGCAATGTTGAAGGATGCCTGCGACAGAATGTTGGCTGAGAAACCGGCATGGACCGGCTCTGAACTAGCAGAGATCCAACCACACTACGAGAGAGCTCGGCAGACTGTAATTGTAATGTCTCCAGAATGGCTTGCTCGTCAGACTCCGAAAAATGATTCACCAGATGCAATTGGCGACTTCAAGCACAAGATGCTTCATCTTGTAGGCAATAATCTTAAGAAACTCGGACTGGACGAACAGGCACGGCAAGTGGAGCTTCATACTCTGCAGATCATCCGGAAGGCTGAGACGATAGTTGAGGCACGACACCTAGCGCGGGATGTCCAATCATGGCTGACGGCACACGGCGATGTCATGCGGCTTGTACGAGTTGCTGAACTGCGCGGATTGAAGGATGTTGGCAACGATTATGCCCGTAAGTTGCAAGGGATTGGGGAGCGCATTCAGCTTTCCGAGGTCGCTCAGGCTCGGACGCAGCTTTCGGATTTTCTGGCAAAACTGAAGGAGTCCGAGGCGAGCATAATCAAGAGGGGCTCGGCACTTTGGCAGGCGAAAGTCCGCTCTGAAGATGACATCATGTCGCTTCAGACCGAAGTCGATGCCCTCATCATGGCCTTTGAAAACGTGCCGAATGATTTGGAGGACCTTCAGCTCATGCGCCGCGGGTTGCGGCTTTATGACAGAGCTTTCCGACGGCTATCGGACGACAACCTTGAGTGGAAGGAGCTAGGCGATCTGGCCGCTGAGATTCGAAAAGAGATCTGCGATGCCTTCGGGAACGAAGAGCTTCCTTGGCCTCCTGACAAGACGATCGATGGGTTTATCCACGACATCTCAAAGCGGCGAAAAGATCTGAGTGTCGCGTGGATAGATGGTGTTGAGAAGGATGCTGCTGACGTCGCCGCGATGAACGCAACTGAAGCTAATCGGCTTCATACACGCCTCGGTGCTCCGCCAGCCGTACTAACGGAGCCGCACGCAACACGGCTAGAACATATCAACAAGAAGCTGACTTCTCGCCTTGGCATATTGAGTGTTGAATGGTTAGTAGAGAAGTTCAAGGAGTTGCCTGAAAAGAGCAGGAAAGAATTCCTTTCCCGGCTACGTGACATCACCAATGCGAAGTAATGAACATCTCCCTGTCCCGGTATTCCTAAGAAGGGGCTGCACATGGCACGCGGCGAACCGTTGATTCGGCAGTGGAACTTGCTCAAGGCCCTCCAGGCCTGTCACTTCGGCCTTTGCACCGAGGAACTGGCGGAGCGGCTGGAATGCACCAAGCGAACCGTCCAGCGCGACATGAAAGTCCTGCAGGACGTGGGCTTCCCGGTCTTCTACGAAGACCGGGACTTCGGCAAGCGGTTCTGGCGACTGGCGGCTGAGGCGATGAAGAAGGACCAACTGATGCTCTCGATGACCGAGATGCTCAGCCTCTTTCTCAGTCAACAGTTGCTCGCGCCCCTCCTGGGCACGCAGTTCGGCGACGGCCTGGCAAGCGGAATCGAGAAGATCAAGGCTATCCTGCCGGCCAAGGCCCTGGGCTATTTCGGCGACCTCAACGGCATGCTGATGGTCAAGTCCATCGCCCAGCAGGACTACTCCGCCCACGACAAGCAGATCCGCATCCTCAACCAGGCGATGGCCGAGAGCAAGGTGCTGCGAATCGAGTACCACTCCGCCAGCCAGGACAGCGTCATCAACACGCTGTTCCACCCTTACGGCCTGGTGTTCTTCGGCACTAACCTCTACTGCATCGGCTACATGGCCGAGTACGACGAAATCCGCACGCTGAAGGTCACGCGCTTCCACGGCGTGGAGCTGACCAGCCGGACCTTCGAACGCCCGGCGAACTTCTCGCTGGCGGCCCACCTCCAGGGCGGCTTCGGGATCATCGCCAACGGCAAGGTACAGACCATCAAGGTCCGCTTCACCGGCTGGGCCGCGACCAACGTCCGTGAGCAGCGATGGCATCACAGCCAGAAGATCATCAAGGATTGCTGCACGAAGACCGACGGCGAGGACTGCGTCATTGCGACCTTCGACCTATCAGCTGTTGCGGAGTTCAAACGCTGGCTGCTGGGCTTTGGACGCCATGCCGTGGTTCAATCTCCCAAGGCCCTGGCAGCGGAGATCAAGGCTGAGTTCCGCGAGTCATGCAGGTCGTATGGGATCAGGTGCCAGGGGCAGGCATAGACGGCATCTGAGGACGCAGGTGCGTCTGCATGAGAATCAGGTCTTGACCATGAATGACCGTAACCGCTATCTCGGATCGCTGATCGGCTTGGCCGTCGGTGATGCCCTCGGGACGACGATTGAGTTCACTGAGTATGGCAAATTCAAGCCCATCACAGACATGGTCGGCGGTGGTCCGTTCGATCTGGAACCAGGACAGTGGACCGACGACACGTCGATGGCATTGTGCCTGGTGTCACGGGGCAGGTTGAATCCGGCCAGAGATGGGCAGGTTAAAACCGGCCAGTAATTCTTGCTGTTGTATACTTCACTTCTTCGGTTCCTGGCAAGCCTCTTGTTCGACAGCCTGCTTTCCCGAGCGACTCCTGGCGGGGGTTTCCGTGGAGGGATGATCCTTCAGCCGGTAGCTGCGACCGTTGATGGTGATGATCTCGGCATGATGTAGGAACCGGTCCAGGATGGCGGTGGCTGAGGGCACGTCACCAATGAGCTTGCCCCAGTCCTCCAAGCGGCCGATCTGCACGGTGTGCAACGGGTCGGTGCAGGCGATTGCCGGCAAGGCCGCCATAATGCGGGAGGACCTGGACGGCGAAAGTGACTGCCCGATCTTCGGTATTGTCAGCGACAGTTACACGCCCTTGCAGAACTGCGAAGCCTTCTCGTTCTTCGACGACATCGTCGGTCAGAAAGCGGCCATCTACCACACTGCCGGCGCACTGGGTAAAGGCGATCGCATCTGGGTATTGGCCAGGCTGCCCGGCGAAATCCGGATCGCCGGCGACGACATTACCCATAAGTACCTGCTCCTGAGCTATTCTCACGGCGGCACCGGTTCGGTCCAAATCATATTTGCCCCGGTCAGGGTGGCCTGCCAGAACACGCTGACCCTCGCCCTGAATCAAGGGCCCATGTTCCGCATCTCGCACTACAGCGATCTCAAAGCCCGCCTCCGCCAGTCCGAGGGGCTCCTGGGACTGGTTCATCGGCGGTACGCCGAGATCGAGGAGACCTTCAAGAGCATGGCCAAAGTGCAGTTGGACGATGCGAAACTCGACCGCTATCTCCACGCGGTCTTCCCAGACCCGCCGCCCGCGCGGCAGGGCCGCCGTGCCCCGTCCGTCGATCCACCCCCCACTGCCTGGGCGATCAAGGAAGGTGACTGCCAGCGTGTTCGTGACCCCGTGGACAATGACCGGGACTGGGCCCGATACTTCTTCAGGCATGGCAAGGGCAATGAGATGCCTGGCGTCAGTGGCACCCTCTGGGCCGCCTACAACGCCGTGGCCGAACTGACCGACCACCGACAAACCGGCTTGAACGACGAATGGCGGCTGACTTCCGCCTGGTTCGGGGAGGGCTACCAAATCAAGGCCCGCGCCCTTGCCGTTGCGGTGGTGAGCTTGAAGGAGTATCTTGACGGATGAAGACGCGCCAGAAACGGGCGTGGGAGGCGGGCGGATCATGAACGTAGGCATGGATATCGGCGGCACCATCAGCGAGATGCCTGAGCTGATGGCAATTCTGGCGGAGGGCCTTCGAGCCCGCGGCCACAAAGTCTACATCCTGTCGCTGGAGAACACGCTGGCGACCGTGGAGACCGAGCAGTATCTCAAGGACCACGGGATAGCTCATGATGGCCTCTTCCTGTTACCCGGCGGGACGATCGACGCCTGGGAGTGGAAGCCTCGCATGGCCGCCGTGCTCCATCTGGACGTGATGATCGACGATTCCCCGGAGTTGCTGGCCCGCATGCCCGACGGCGTCAAGCGGATCGGCATCTGCCACCCGGAGACGTGGGACCTTGGAAGGCTGATGGAGGACTAAGGGGTCGACAATCGCTCTTGTTTGACTAGATTCCGTTAGTAAAGGATCGGGAGTAGACATGGCTTGGGGATTCAGAGTACCGTCCCATTCGAAGACGCATCGCTGCCCGCACGTCACTGAAACGACACCTGCGCCAATCCTTGGGACTCAAGGCCTCCGAGGCTGGGGCTGGATCACTAACCCGAGGCGGGCCGCCTACAACCGAGTTTACAGCCACACAACCTTCGTGCTTGGCAGAGGACGCCTTGTGATGTTCTTGTTGATGGTCAGTCCACTGGTGATCGCTGAAGTTTCAGCCATTAGGGTGCTCTGGCCGTGAGATTGCGGGAAAGGCAGTGATGCGGGTTTGCATTCACAGAGGAACTCACCAGATCGGCGGCACCTGCGTTGAGATCGAATCGCAGGGCCAGAGGTTCGTATTGGATATCGGGTCGCCGCTGGATGAAGGTTCTACTGGTGTTCTGCCCACGACAGCAGACTTCGACCGCCGTGACACATTGCTTCTCGGCGTCGTCATCTCGCATCCGCACCTGGATCACTATGGCCTGGCCCACAAGCTGCCGCCAGGTACACTGATTCTCATCGGATCGGCGGCCCACAGAATTCTGGAAGCAGCTAAGGTATTCGTTCCTGGAGAAGTCTGCTTTGACTCGGTCATGCACCTTCAAGATCGAAAGACTATCCAACTAGGCCCTTTCTCTGTGACACCGTTCCTCATGGACCACTCCGCTTACGACGCATACGCAATCCTGGTCGAAGCCGATGACCAGCGGCTGTTCTACTCAGGTGATCTGCGCGCCCACGGGCGCAAGGGCAAGCTATTCGAGCGTCTGGTGGCGCGTCCGCCACGGGACATTGACTGCCTCCTGCTGGAAGGATCCACCATCGGCCGGACGGGCGTCGATGATGAATACCCGACGGAAGCGGCATTGGAGGGTCGCTTTGAGAATCTATTCGCCGAGGCGACAGGTATATCCCTGGTCTGGTGTTCCGGGCAGAACATCGACCGGCTTGTCACGCTGTACCGGGCGGCCCGGCACACCAGGAAGCAGTTCATCGTGGACATGTACACGGCGAGCGTGCTCCGTGCTATCGATAATCCCAAGCTGCCGCAGCCGGGGTTCGCGGGCTTCCGAGTGTTCCTGCCGTGGGGCCAGAAGCAGACGATCATCCGCAAAGAGTTGTTCGACCTCGCGAAGTCCTTCAGTTCCGTCCGCATCTACCCAGAACAACTGGCCCAGGAGGCTCGCGACTCCGTGATGCTCTTTCGACCCTCGATGGCGAAAGATTTAGAGAAGGCCGAATGTCTCGACCAAGCCAGGATGATCTACTCGCTGTGGAGCGGCTACCTCAAGGATGGTCGCCAGCGGTCGTTCCTGGACTGGCTTGCCCACCACGGCATCTCACTCACTCACTGCCACACCTCCGGCCATGCGCCAGTATCTGACCTGAAGCGTCTGGCGGCGGCCCTTGTCCCCAGAACGCTCATACCCATACACTCTTTCGAGCCACACCAGTACATGCACCACTTCGACAATGTGCAGATGAAGGCAGACGGCCAGTGGTGGAACTTGGCCGACAGCGACCTCAACTGAGGGGACATCATGGCAAATAGCGGCGTGTTTTCCAGAGAAGTGAATCCCTCACTCATTGCGGATCTTCGAGAGTCGGCCATGTTCAACGAGCACTTGTGGGGGGACATAACGAACATTGACTGGAAAGATCGAGTGTTCCCTGCAATACGAAAGAAGAGGATCGACTTCTATTATTCGGGTGGCAAGCTGTTCTCCTACGACCAGAACGCCAGATTCACGACCCATAGAAAGTACGCATCCGTCTTCGACGTGACTAATAATTACGTTTCTGAACAAGACTTGTTGACCGCGAGGCCGATAGCCAACTTCTGCGAGGCTTACGGACGCATCAAGGCGAATTGCGCCATGTATGCAGGCGTGGAAACCCAGGGCTTGTCCAATGCCCACAAACGGTCATCTTTTGCTGCCTGTGACGACGATGTTGTCGTCCTGGACATCGAAGTGGCCCTGGCCGGCATGGACGATGGTCAAGATCGAGCGACAGAACTGCAGCCTGGTGGCAACTCGAACCGCCTGGACTTGCTTCTTTATGATAAGGTCAACCGTTCCTTGCGGTTCTACGAGGGCAAACATTACTCGAATCCGGAACTCTGGGCGGAGCCGGGCCGAAGACCAAAGGTCGTGGCACAGCTTCATCGTTACAACGAAATGCTCCGGCGCAAGGACAAGCAACAGCAGATCCTTGTTGCCTACACGTCCTATGTGGCCACAATGAATTCGCTCTTCGACTTGGCACTGCCACCTCCCCGGACGGTTGAAGAGACCGTGGTTCTCTTGGTTTTTGGGTATGACGACCGCCAAGCCCCAAGAATTGATGAGTTGCTGCTTTCGGATGATAGCCTCAAAGGTTTCCGGTTCCGCCAGAAAGGAGACACGAGGAACAGCAAGTTCTCCGCAAATGTTCTTTGGCAGAAAGTGAGACAATATTGATAGTTGCCCCCATTGCATCGGTGAGGACACCTGACACTGGTCAGTACGTCCGCTTAGCGGTATACTTATCTCGCATCAGATATTTTGCAGAGGTAACCTGAGCAACAAACTGAATCACGACTAATAACTCAAACGCCTAAAGCGGGCACTTTCACGCCAAGTAGTAATGGTGTAGGAAGAACACCGCGGCCATGGGGCCGCCCACCGAACATCACCAACTGAGGTATAGAGAAAGGACAAGACCATGCCAATATCAGATGTAAGCAATCAGGGGTCCTGGATCGTTGTGTTTGATGACCATGGAAAGGAGATAAAGAGAATGGGGGGATCAAACAAAGAAGTTGGGGGCGTTGCCAGCGACTTCTTTGTCGTTATCGAAGGTCCGTGGATTGTCACGTACGACGAGAATTGCAGAGAGATCAAGCGGATGGGAAACTCGAATAAGTCGCTCCACTCAGCGTCTGGGAGCACCTTCACGGTGCAAGAGGGTTCTTGGATTGTGACTTACGACCGTAATTGCAGGGAGCAAGGACGCAGAGGTAATTAGCGGCACGCCCATCTGGGGACACGAGATATTCCGTATCTAAGCTAGGATTAAACATGGCGGTCCAAGTATTTTCATTCGCCCAGGTTCCTGATGACCATTCACGCAATCTCATCTATGAAGAGATTCAGAAAGGCCGCTCCAGATTCGGAATGTTTGACCAAGCCCACAAGTCACTGGAAGTCGAATATTACGGCCGAAACCGGCTGCTGCTGGAAATCCACAGGGGTGACTGGATCGTGCACATCAACATGCCGCAATACGGGAAATGCGTTGCTGTGCAGGTGGCAGGGAGATACCAATTCGATGATGGTATTGAGTGCCCTTGGGGAACAGACTTCAATAATCTCATTCCCAATGATCCCGCCACGATTCTTGAATTCGACCGCAGCGACATAAATGTCCTGCCTTCGGTAAATCTTAGCCCATTAAAACGGATACAACGTGTGCGACAGGTCGCCGATTTTCTAGAGAGCCTCGAGAACCTGAGGCACAACAAGATCCGATCTGCATCCGCAGAGCCGCGATCCAGCATTCATCTAAAGAACCGCCTCCTAAGGCTGCTTCCACAAATCACCGAAGCTATCCATGAGATGAACAAGAGCAAAGAATTCGAACGTTTCCTGGATAGAATCTTTGGGTCATTGCCAAACACAAAATCAACGCCCAATGGATTTGGATGGAAGACAGATCATGGCGCAGATTTGCTTGTCGAATTTGGAAACCCCGTATTCGGGATAGAGTTAACGACTACACTTGTTGTTCAAGCAAAATCCTATGAAGGCAATCATTGTGAGTTGAATGCGGTCGATCAGATTGTCGAAGGAATCACTTGTTTTGATGCCGATGGTGGCCTCCTGATTACTACGGGAAACAAGACGGAGCAGCTTGAAACGTATATCCGCGAGCAGTCCGAGAAGGTAGATAAGCCGATCTACCTCATCGCCGGGACCGAGGTTGCTGAGTTTGTATTGAGATACGCTCCCGAGATGCTGTTCAGCTTGGCCCGCTAGAGTCGCGGTTCAGGGTGGCGGCACCGCCTTGGTCAGCGACATCGTAGTCGCGTGGGTATTATGGAGCCGGCCACCGAAGATACCGACGATTATTCTTGGATCGTCTCGACCGCCACGTTCACCCGCGTCAACACCCAGCTCGGAGGCAACAGTCGTGCTGCCAACACTCACCTGCTGAACTTCCTCCAAGTCAGTACCATGATCAACCAGGATTAGGACAGTCGGCTTGACAGGGCTTGCCATTTCCCACACTTGCGGTTCGCCTCCGTCCCATGAGCTGACTGTAAGTGTAGATTCAAAACTGCATATCGTTTTCGGCAGAATCCTGGCATAGAGAACAACTTCCGGGGTCGGCGGTCATTGTCCGACACTTGCCGGTTCATCTTCACCCCAGGGGTATATCAACCCGGCAGCACCTCTTTCCAGCCGGCCGTTTTCTCAAGACTTTCTGCCAGGGCCTCAAGATCCACGCTGCCGTATGCGGTGGATGTTCCGTATATCCGAAGAGTACCCGCGTCGGAGTCACAATGCCACAAGCCGCCGCCCAGAATCCGCCACTCCTGCCCGTTGTGAAGAAACTTCTTGGTTGCCGGGTGGTAGGATCCCGGCACACCTTGCGATGCAAAGAATCGCTCAGCGATTGTCGCGTGCAACCTGGATAATTCGGCGGGAGAAAAGACTGCCCATCGCGAGCTGCCATTGGCGACCAGGATGAACTTCCCGGAGCGAACCGCCGGAAGGTCACCCTTCTGAATCTGACGAAACCATAGCTCCGAATAATCGACATAATGCACGTTCATCCGTTCATCCTGCCCTTTCCTGCTCATTTCTTGGACAACCCGGGCCCTGTTCACGGTACGTTGCAGGGCGCAACGGACGTTCCGTCCTCGGAGAGTCTGTAGGTGCCGCTCCCCAGGACGCTCGAGTAGTCACCGTCATCGCCAACGGGCATCTCTTCCGGCAGCACGCCCTCGTGGTCCTCAGGTATCTCGAACGTTTGCCCCGGCTCCACCTCTTCCGTCCAGGAGTCAAAGCCCTGTTCGAACGCGACCGCATCCTCGTCGTTTTCGTCAAGGTCGTCCTCGTCGTCAATCAGCGACTCCAGAATAGGTTGAATCAGAATATCCATCATTCGCTCCAAAGACGCATCGCCAGTTCCGCACATGCCCGTGCATCCGAGGCGGCATGGTGGTGATCCAGCGCGATCCCGAAATGTGCAGCCACCGTGGCCAAATCGTGGCGAGGGAGTTCAGGACACTTGCGTTGTGCCAGCCGGCAGGTGCAGATGCGTTCAAGCTCAAGCCCGGGCAGGGCATAGTATTTCAACGTGTGGGTCAGGACATTCCAATCGAAATCGACCTTGTGCGCGACAAAGGGCCCAGCAGACAGCAGACTCTTCAGTCTTGGCCACACCTCTGGGAATGTCGGGGCGGTTTCGACCATGGCTTGGGTGATGTTGTGGGTTTCCTCAAAATTCCAGTACGGGTACTTAGGCGGCTTGAGCAGGGAATAGAAAGAGTCCACAATCTGCCCGTCTCGCACCTGGACGGCGCCCACGGCGCAGGCACTGGCTCGGTAATAGGCGCAAGTCTCGAAATCCACGGCGGTAAAGTTCATGTCAACCACTCCCCTGCTCATCTCTTACCCCGGGTCCGTAACCCGACGCAGCCGACGCAAGCTCCCGGGCGACCTCGGCTGCCAACTTCCTCGGTTTCAGGACGACCGCGTACTGGCCGAAGCCCAGCAGCCATCGCTTGAACTCGATGGTGTTGCTCAGTTCGAACTGGGCCACCAGGTGGCCGCCGGTGTCCTTGACGATCGTTTGACTGCTGTGCGACTGCTGCTCGCGGACCTCGGTTGCCGCCCAGTCGGTGAATTTCACCCGGATGGTCTCAAAGCGACCGGGACCGAAGATTCCGAACGATCCGTGCGTGTACGCGGCCAGCGAGAAATTGGCCGGACGCTCGAAGGTCTTCTCCGTCATCTGGACGCTCTTGATCCGCGAGACCTTCAGCGTTCGGTCATCGCCACATCTGTCGAAGCAGCCAACGCAATAAAGCGTCGCTTGTATCAGCACCATGCCGTACGGTTGAAAGAAGCCTGTGATATCTCGCCCCTGGCTGAGTGAGCCATAGACAACCTTGACGACCTTCTGTCCAAGGGCAGCCTCATTCAGGGCGGCGATCTCTTTGGCCTGGCCCGAATAGTTCTGACTGACGACGTTCTTGACCAGGATCGTGTCCTGCAGGTCGGCGAAGTAGTTCAGGACCTTGCGCGGCAGCAGGCTGCGAATCTTCTGCAAGGCGATACCCAGGCCGTCACCGAACTGTGTGCCGGCCAGGGGCGCCAGCAGCTGCTGGCCGAGAAAGAGGCTGAGCATCTCCATCATCGAGAGAGAAAAGTGTGGGGATTCCAGGAAACCGTCGGCTATTTTCCAGAACCGCTTGCCAAAGTCGCGCTCCTCGAAGCTGATCGGAAACTCGCAGGTCTGAAGTGCACTCAGGTCGCGTTGCACGGTGCGCATGGTGCATTCCAGCCGCTCAGCCAACTCCTCGGTGCTGATGCCAAAGCGGTGCGCCTGGAGCGTCTTGAGAAGCCGCCATTGTCGAAACAGTGTTTCACCGCGGGCCATGAGGGTCCCTCCCGGGGACATTACAGCACAGAAGGCGTCCACTGGCAATCATGGACTGCCGCCATCGCGAAGGCCTCGCATTGTGCGCCCGATTGATGTGGTCAGTAGTTTTCAACGTTCTTCACCCAAACTCGGCAGCGTCGTCCTCAGAATAGCCCCATCCGAACGTAATCCTGTTCATCCTGGGGAAAATGGACCTTTTCGGCCCAGCCTTCCTGCTTCAGGTCCGCGATGATGTGCTGCCGGGCCACGGGGCCTGCCTCCGGCCCGAAAAGCTCCATCGCCTGTCGGATGCCCGCCTCGTGGTGGCGCACCCGCCGATGCCTGAAGCCATAGGGTGGTTTTCCCGCGAACTCGTCCAGCCAGCAATGCACCGCTTCGAAAGAATCTCCGAAGAGCTGCTGCGACTCCTGACAATGCCGCTCAAAGCAGGGCATGATCAGTCCCTTTCAAGCCACGTGGAATCCCAGCCGTCTCTTGCGTTCGACTCTAACCTCGTCAACGGCGGTATCGATCAGGCTGCGGGTGAGGCGCACCTCTGACGTCTGCTCGTTGCCGTTGTGACCCTCGACAGCCAGAATATATAGCGTATCCACCACTTCCCGAAGTTGGGCCCCTGTATGGCCATCCGTGGCGGCGACCAGCTGTTCCATGTCGCTTTCGTCAATCTCGGCATGATGAAGCAGCTTCCCGAGCATGTCACGGCGGCAGATTTCGTCCATGGCGCCGATCTCGATGACGCGGTCAAACCGTCCGGGACGGTTCCGCAGGGCCTTTTCGATGACATCCAACCGATTGGTCGTTGCGATGGTGACAACGTCATCATTCTCCTGCGCACCATCGAGCTGGTTCATCAGTTCTCCAAGCCCCAGCCACTTGTTGCCCTCCCTCTCCTCAGTGAAGAGGTCTATATCCTCCATGAACACCACCGTCGGAGCCACGTACCTGGCAATCTCAAGAATGTCCGCGAACGACTTCTGTTCAGTAATGTGCCGCGGCAACACCCACATGAACGATGCATCCAGGGTGCTGGACAGCACCTTCCCAAGCAGCGTTTTGCCCGTTCCTGGAGGTCCCGACAGGATCAACCCCCGCCGACACTTGACGCCCAGTTCCCGCAGCCGATGTCGATTCTTGAGGAACCCGTGCACATGCCGCTGGATTGAAGACTTGGTCACTTCGGGCAACAGGATGCTCTCCCAGGTGCACGGCCTGCTTTGCTCGAGGATCTTGCCGTCGGCGAAGAATGACCGGCCACGAAGATAATTGTGCTCCTGCGTGAACCGCTCCCACCGATCGCGAAAGGCGATCGAGTCGAGACTGGACCGAACCGACATATTAACGCGTTGGCCACCGGAATAGCGGGGTTCAGCGGATACCACAACCCGCTCGTCGGGCAAGTAGATATAAAGGTTCCCATCCCGCAGAATCAGGCGGCTCTCCTTGCACACCACAACGGTTGATTGTTCCACATCCGAGACCTTGCCGTCTGAAGCGAATTGTGCAGCAAAGACGATCCGGCCATGGTTCTTCCGTACGAACGCGGGCAGGCATTCCAACATCAGTGACGCCTTTAGCTCGGTGACCATGTCGGCAACTTTCACATAGTCCTCTCGCTCCAGGAAGACGCTTATCGCTCGCTGGCCGGCGACGCCAACTAGGGATCTGGCCAGTTGAGACGCTGCGTTGGCAGCCTCCCGAGGTAGATCCTTGTCGACCAGGTCGCTAGCGGGACTTGGACGATCCGGCCGGTAGTTCACGCCTTCTGGTTGAGGCTGGTCACACGATGACATTTAGGACACTCCTTCTCGCAGCTTGGTATCTCAGGCAACGCTGCCTGATTCTGTTGGATCATCGTACCGATAGGGTGCGACAGGGTGTGTCGGAGCGATCTGCAGAAACTGCAGAACTTCACGCCCATGGACCATTCCGTGATGATGTCTATTTGGGTCCAGGGCATGTGAGATCCAAAACCATGCAAGAGGGAATTGGCTACTCCGAAAACAATAGGCCATTATTGGGCTACTCATCAGGAGTGCAAGACATGCTGACATTGTGTATGGAGAGTCTGAAGAAAGCTTCCATCCCTGTCACAATCACCGGGTCCGCCGCCGCGTCATCCTTGCAAGCCATCGTCGATGGCGGCCCCGGCGGACTTCATAATTGCTCGTACGGATAGGGCGACGACACCATCGGCATTACCGGCCGAATCGTGGTCGAGTTCGACCTAGCCACCCCGCCCAATTAGGCCAGTCGGCGGCGGTCACAGTCTCATGATGATGGTCAGGACGATGTCGGTGGCATGCCCGTACAGCCATGACACCGGGTTGAAGACGGGGAGGAACTGCGGGCCGAAGATCAGGACCATCAGCGCGATGGATCCGTAGCGGGTCTGCCAGTGGCCCGGCCAGTGAGACCATGATGTCTCCCAGCCTGGGAGGGTGCAGGTTCCAGCGGTTGACCTACTACTCGGCCAAGGACGGTCCCAAGGTGCGAGCCAAGGAGCTGGCGCCGCTCGCCGATAGCGAGGTAGACCTGTACCGGACGAACATTCAGATCGCGGAACTCAACGCGCTCAATGCGTGTTTGGCAGTCATAAGGTTCAAGCAGCTGCGAGGGTTCTATTCTGAAGAGCTTCCCCATTACCACCTACTCTTCGAGGTCCGTGACTTTGGCGTCGCCCGCGAGACAAAACTCGATTAGGTTCAGGCTACAGCGCGTCCGCTACATGCCGAAGGAACTGGAACCCGGTGTTCTGTACGTTTCAGAGGAGTTCGGCGCTGTGGCGCACCTTTGCCCGTGCGGCTGCGGGTCCAAGGTCAGGACGCCGCTCGGCCCAACCGAGTGGTCTCTCGAAGAGACAAGCAGCGGACCCAGTCTCCACCCATCAGTCGGCAACTGGCAGCTTCCCTGCAGATCGCACTACTGGATCAGAAAGGGCCGAGTTGTCTGGTCCGTCCAGTGGACGCCTTCGCAGATCGCTGCAGGACGGCGTGCTGAAGAGGAGCGGCGAGAAGTCTATTACGATGCCCTTGATCGTAGAAGGGGTGGTGTTCTGCGAAGATTCTGGCGCTGGGTCAAAAGCCTGCTTGAGCGGTAGTCGGCTCTGTCACGGGCCGATCTCCAGTCCTTGACGCGGCTAGCGGAGACGCCCAACCACCGACGACGCATATTTAGGTGACTCCACACAGCACCACAGCCGCATCAGGTATTCTACGGAGAACACCATCACCGTAAACACCTCAAAGTGGTAGAAGGCTGTCTGCCAGCGGTTGCGGATGGCCGGCAAGGACTCCAGCACAATAGCCACCACGTTGAGGAATATCAGCGAATAGATGATGTAGTTCGCAATCTTGCTCAGAATGCCGTCGTGATGCCCAGGATCCAAGATATCGTAGATTCGCTTCCGGATGCCCATTCCCACACCTCTTTCCGACCACCCGATGTTCAGCATGTATTGGGCATATTCTGCTCGGCCTCTGAACCGTTCGCAAGAACGTTTTCTCTTTGGCACATACCACATCATTTACAGGACGCTATGGAATGGTAATATAGTTCCTAGGGTTTCGGGCCCCATCATCTTCAGGTCGGAACAATTACCGAGGTCGTGCCATGTGTGCATTGACGGTTCTCCTCGCATTGCTGCTGATCATCGCATTGGTCCGTGCTGGAAATCACTCCGCCCGTAAACAGCGCGGGATGAGCGGACCTTCGAAGGCGACCGTCTTTGCCCCCGGTCGAAAGAGGCCTGTTCAATGGGCCGGAGCTTCCACCCGCGTGACACTCTTCGACTGGACGATTCTGCGGCCGCTCACTTACGTGGTTCGGTCGGGCAAAGGGTTGCCAGAGGTTGACGAACCCTCCCTGATAGACCCATCGCTCAGGGTCACCACGCGACCGACGCAGGGAGTTCCGCCCCTCCCCTATTGGCCAAGTTACGCGGACATGTTGCCGGAGCAGCGAGCCGTCTACCTGGCATGGATGGCCGGTGGACGATCACAAATGCCACCCGAGATCGGCTACGCGTTCGTGTTCTTCTATGGGCTGGAACGACGCGTCCTGGTCGACAAGTCCGACATTCCAGCAGTGTTCGATGAGGTTATGCGGTTACGCAAGCTACATGTGGCGGACAGGGTCCATTTCAGCAACAGTTTTGACGGTTACACATCCTCTTTTCTTTGGACTGTTGTAATGGCGTTTGCGAATGAGATCGATGAACCGGGCGTCAAGTTGCTGGCACAATCATCGCGGTCCTGGAGTGAGGACAACACTTCGGCCCTTCTGGCCTGGTTCATCCAAGTCGAGAGGCTTATGCCGGATTGGGCCGCGTACATCATTGCCTCGCAGCTACCAGCCTCTGCCCGAAGCGTCGTGGTGACTCGTGTAAACAAGGAATTTCGGGAGTTGTTCGCCAAGCGATATCAAGAAACGTGTGGCCAGGGCCTCTTGGTTCGGTCTGCGAAGGTCAAGCGGCAATACACCTACCGAGCAGGCAGCAATGCGATGCGTTCAGCCAGCATTTTAGGCCCCAATCCTCTCGGACTTACCAGCCAGTTCACTGCGCTCAGCGATATGTGGAATGCCTGCATTCTCGACCTGAAGAAGCTCAGCACCGTCGTCAACAAACAGAGCGATGAGACGCTGACCGCAGAACGCTGGGAGGTCATGCCACAGGAGCTTCGCGCGGAAATAGACCATCCCCTGACTGACGCCGTATGTCGGCTCGTCGAGGAGTGCACAAACTCAGAAGGCATCACACTAATCACCGTAAGCAAATTGGCATCGCTTCTGGAATATGGCCAGAAGGATCTGCTTACCAAGCCAGAGAGTGATCGGATCTGCACGACCCTTGAGTACGTCGGTTATTGTGTTGAACCAGATTCTCAACTAACAGGCAGGGCCTATCGGACCGGCAATACAGTCACCGCCTTCTTGAACACGAGCGACTCTACGACTGACCCGCAACGCCATCGCGTGGCATCCGTCATGCTCCGTTTTGGGATATCCGTCGCCGCAGCTGATGGAGACGTTCGGGACGATGAGACCAAGTTGATTCTCCAAGATATCGAAAACCTGCTTGGGTTGAATGAGCACGAGCGCAAACGGCTTGATGCATTACAGAAGCTCCTCTTGGCAACTCATCAGGGCAGCGAGAGCCTGCCCAAAGTGGGCAAATCGCTTGGCGATCACACCCAGGCAGTAGCAAAGATGCTGTTGGCGCTGGTCGCCCAGGATGGTGTTGTCACAGAGAGCGAGTTGGAGGCCATCAAGAAGTGCTACCGGGCCTTGGGCTTCCTAAAGCAGGAGATCGCGGCGGCAATCCACTCACTTGAAGCTAGCCGGGCAGATGAAGAACCAGTCACTATTCAGCCGGCGATTCTTGGGGATGCGGGAGAGGCCATCCCTGAGCCACAAGCGGCGACAGTTATGATGTCGGTTCCTGCCAAGGCGGTCGCGAAACCGGCATTTCGATTGAATCGGGCTGCAATTGCCGCAATCATGCAGGACACTCAGGAAGTTGCAATGATGCTCGCAGAGGCAATGAGCGCACCCGACGCAAACGAGGTAGAATCCTCGCCATTCAGCACGCCATTTGTGCCCGTTGATTCGAGGAAGTCCCCTTCTACCGGTGCCACCACAGCCGTGGTAGCTGAGGCCGCCCCGGCACCAAGTATGTTGGCAGCCGATCCGACGGTGCCGACTAGGTACCTGACCTTCTACCAGGTGCTCATCTCTCGCCAGGAGTGGGACATGAAGGAGCTTGATGGGATGGCGCGTCAACAGGGCCTGATGTTAAGCGGCGCAATCGAGACCCTTAACGAGTGGGCTACTGAGAAGTACGGCGGCCAACTCTTCATTGAAAACGGTTCCAAGTTGTGTATCGAGCAGGCATATTTGAATTAGGGAGCAAGGCATGTCTGTTAAGTTGACGCAGCGTGAACGAGCGGCCATCCTGAACTCGTTGGCAGCTGGAGTAGTGCCCCGTATTGGATTGGAACACGTCCAGGTAGACCGAAAAGAAGAGGTCGCTGGTCTGTTGGAGGATCTCAAGCGAGTCGAAGCTGACGGAGCCTCGGTGCGATTCGTCGTCGGACGATTTGGGACGGGCAAGAGCTTCCTTCTCAACCTGATTCGCACGGTCGCCCTCGAGCGGAAGTTCGTGGTGGTCCAAGCCGATATCACCACCCAGCGACGACTACACGCCACAGGCGGTGAGGCCCGCTCGCTCTACAGTGAGCTGATGAAGAACCTCTGCACTCGAAGCAAGCCAGAGGGATCTGCTCTTCCCAACCTGATCGAGCGTTGGGTGAGCGATGTGGCATTCCAAGTCAAGAATGGCGGTGGGGATGACGCAGCCGTCGAGGCCAAGCTGCAGGAACTGTGCAAGCCCCTGCAGGACCTGGTCAGTGGCTACGACTTCGTCAACGTCATCGCCCAGTACTACCGTGGCTACCTCCAGCAGAATGAGATCCTGCAGTCGGCAGCTGTTCGCTGGCTGCGGGCTGAGTACAGCACCAAGACGGAGGCCCGTCAGGACCTGGGTGTCCGCTCGATCATCGACGACCACTCCATCTACGACTATCTGAAGCTGTTCGCACGGTTTGTGAAGATCGCCGGCTATGCCGGGCTGCTGGTGTGCCTGGATGAACTGGTCGTGCTGTCCCACCGGCTCAACAACCGCATCGCCCGCAACAACAACTATGAATCCATCCTCCGCATCGTCAACGACTGCCTCCAGGGTGGCGTCCAGAACCTCAGCTTCATCTTCGCCGCCACCGACGAATGCCTGACTGACAAGCGGCGTGGGCTATTTAGCTACGAGGCACTGGCCACACGCCTGGCCGAGAATCGATTCGCCTCGCAGGATATGGTGGACATGAGTGGCCCGGTGATGCGGCTCAAGCCCCTGACGCCCGAAGACTGCTATGTGCTCCTCAACAACATCCGCTCGGTGCACGCTGGCGGTAACGGTGCTCCGTGTGTGCTGCCGGAAGAATCCATTGAGGCCTACCTGGCCAGTTGCCAGCAGCGGATGGGCGCCGCCTACTTCCAGACGCCCCGGGAAACGATCAAGGACTGGGTTGGACTACTCAACGTGGTTCAGCAGAATTCGACCGCTGACTGGAAACAGCTCATCGGCGAGATCAAGACCGTTGCCGCTGGGTCGGTGGACCCATCAGTGGCTGCGGCCACCAAAGATGCCGACGACGATCTGACCACCTTCAAGATGTGACAACATGACCCAGGACGACCCAGGGAACGCGATGGAATCTGTTGGGCCCGCCGGCGACGGTGACGCGGGCCGAGCATTTCAGCTGCTTCACCCTGGGGTACAGCGCCAGTTGTGGCGGATGGGATGGAAGAACCTGCGGCAGTTGCAGGTCACGGCCATTCGCGAGATCCTTGGCAATGACAAGCATCTGATATTGTCTGCGGCAACAGCATCGGGCAAGACCGAGGCCGCCTTCCTGCCGATCCTGTCGAACATCGCCGACGAGCCCACCGGCTCAGTGCGGGTAATGTACGTCGGCCCGCTCAAGGCCCTCATTAACGACCAGTTTGCCCGCGTTGGTGATCTTTGTTCGTCTTTGGAGGTGCCTGTCTTCCACTGGCATGGGGACGTTGGGGCATCGGAAAAGGCGAAGCTGATCGAACAGCCGGGCGGCGTGCTGCTGATTACGCCCGAATCCCTGGAGTCTCTGTTCGTCAACCGCTCGCAGTACCTGGACAAGGTCTTCGGCGGCCTGCGGTTTGTCGTCATTGATGAGTTGCACTCCTTCCTGGACAACGAACGAGGCCTGCATCTTCGGAGCCTCCTCAGCCGCCTCCAGCGCGTGGTCGGCAAAGCCGATGGCGGGCGGTACCGGACCGTCTCTCTATCGGCAACCATCGGCGACTATTCCGTAGGCCAGCGGTTCATCGACCCTGACAATCCACAGAACGTCCTGGTCCTGCAGGATCACGGCGACAAGAAGGAGACCAAGTACCGTGTGCACGGGTATCGGATTCCTTCGCTTGTCGACGTTGAAGAAGACGATTCGGCCGCCGACCCCCTGGAGCCGTACATGCGGATGGTCGCCTCAGACATCGTTACTCACTGCCATGGATACTCCAACCTCATCTTTGCAAACTCCAAGGCAGACGTAGAGGTCTATGCCGACTTGGCCAAGCAGATCGCCGAGGAGGAGCGCCTGGCAGACCCCTTCCTGGTACATCACGGAGCCCTCTCCGCCTACATCCGCCAGGATGCCGAACTCACCATGAAGTCCGGCCGGCCGGCGACGACTTTCTGCTCCAGCACGCTCGAAATGGGCATCGATATCGGCAGCGTGCGAACGGTTGGTCAAATCGGCCCCTCGTGGTCGGTCACGTCACAGCTTCAGCGTATGGGCCGCAGTGGGCGCCGCGAGGGCGAGCCACGGATAATGCGGGTCTACATCGAGTGCAGTGAACCGGGTGCCCACTCGGACCTGTTTGACCGGCTGCATCTGCCCCTCATCCAGGCGATCGCGATTTCTGAACTGATGCTGGAAGGCTGGCTCGAGCCGGCCAGGCCGCCCCTGTGCGACCTGAGCACCCTTACTCAACAGATCATCTCGGTCATCTCCCAGGCCGGCGGGACGCCCGCAGAGACGATCTACGCACGCCTCTGCAAGGGTGGTGTGTTCAGTGACGTCGAGCCGGCGCTATTCGCTGACCTTCTGCGGCAACTGGGGCACAAAGATATCATCAACCAGATGGAGGGTGGCGACCTGATCCTGGGCCTCTTGGGCGAGCGGATTCGGCGGGATAAGGGCTTCTATGCAGCCTTCGCCACCGAGGAGGAATTCGCGATCCTGCACGATGGGCAGCAATTGGGAACGATCGAGATTGTGCCCAAGAATAAGGAGTATCTGCTGTTTGCTGGCAAGCGATGGCAGGTCATGGATATTGACGTGGAGAAGCACGTGATCCACGTCGTACCGGCCAAGGGTTGGAAGGCGCCGAAGTTCGCTGGTGGGCCGGGGGAAGTTCACGAGAAGGTCCGGCAGAAGATGCGGGAAGTCCTCACCAGCCAGAAGATCTACGCCTACCTCAACAAGGAGGCGGGTGCGTTGCTCGCCGATGCCCGCAACGTCGCCCAGGCCAGCGGCATCTGCCAGCAGAGTATCCTCGCCCTTGGGCCGCGAGAGACAGCCGTCATGACGTGGACCGGCAGCCGCACACAGGATACGCTGGCGGCCATGCTCCGATTGCATGGTATCAAATGCCACGACGAAGGAATCGCCCTGGTCCTGTCGCTGCCGGAAGATGATGCACGCCGAAGGTTGACCGACATTACCGCCCAGCACATCCCCTCACTCAAGCTCGCCCGGCTGGTGGAGCCGCGAATCCGGCGTAAGTACGACAGTTTATTGAATGATGCATTGCTGGATGTATCGATAACCAGAGGGTGGTTGGATCTGAACGGAGCCAAGACAATAATGGATGCCTTCATCACGCCTTGACCGCCGCCAAGGCTCCGCCGGCGTGAAGAATACCGCCACAGCCTCCAGACTTGGTTCCAGTTGAACGTCAAGATCGCCAACTCACAAGTGCAATAGAAGTACCGCGCCGGCTTTGGCGGTTGCACACCGCCAAGGCCCCATAATGACGCGTATGGGCCTTCGCCTCTCATCAGGCCACGGTACTCGTGCGCTACTTCTCCAGGCGTATGTCCGCCCAGTTGGCGTTTGATCCGTCGGGGAAACGTTGGTCACTGAAGATCTCCAGCGTAAGGGTCTTGACGCCGGCGACATCGACATCGAGCTGCTGAGCCGGCGAGTCACACAGAACGGGCTTGGAACGGAACAATTCCTTCCCATCGCCAAGGACAATGAAGGCCACGCTGGAGTCATTCTTGGCACCAGGCGCGTTCTTGTCCGGCTGATCGATCTGGACGCCGACCGTCCCCTTCAGCCGCCTCCAGTCACCACCGGCAAGGTTAAACTCCACCCGCGAGGGAACGCCGTGCCAGATCCCTGTCGACAGGCCATCACTGTGGGACTTGCGGCTCAACATGATCGGCCGGCCCGAACAGCTCAGGCCGCGCACCATTTCGGTAAAGCTGCCGGTCGTACGGGTCTCCACCAGGTCGCTCAGCGACAGGTGGCCGGCGTTGGCGTCCGCGGACGCCAGTGAAGGGGCTTTCATGAGCGGTCTCCTGGCACGTACAGCCGGATCACCGATGTCCGCCAGCTTCTCGTCGAAGGCCCAACGGTCGTCGAAGAAGCCTTTGGCGATGACGACCTTCTCCTCCGGCCGGCCGTCGTCGGAGTTTGGCATACGTCCGTCAGCAACCCAGTAGTCGAAGCCATCCTCTTCCCTCCGGCTATTGGCGATGCCGGAGAAATACATGCCCCTGGCCGAGGTTCCGGCGACGATACCCACGTACCGTTGCGGGTTGAGCGGATGCCGATAGACCATCTTGACCATCGCATCGGAGGCGGCGAAACGCCGGCCGGCGATCTCGACGAAGTCCGTCCCGACCTTCAGCGGGATGTCCTTGGCCAGCGAGGCCGTCACTGCGTTGTCTGCCGGCCCGCCGATCAGCAGCAGAGAATACTTCTCAAGGTCGGCCGGCGTGAGTTCGGTGTCCTTGAACATCCGCGGCTGTGCGTGCTGCCAGTCTCCCCATCCCCGGGCAAACGCGTCGGCCCTTGCCTGGCACATCTGCCGCATGGCGGGATCTTTGGCGATCGTGCCGACCACGACCGCGAAGGGTGTGTTGCAAACATCGCTCATGGGGCCTTCACACTGCGGCGTCTTGATAAGCCCCTGCGGCCGGCTCTCGGTTCCAATGACGACCTGGCCGTCATGCCAGGCGAGGTCCGGCAGGAGCTGACTATTCCAGACGACCTTCAGCGGCTTGGCCGGGTCGATCATGGGGCCCGACGGCGACAATCGCATCTCGGAGGCGTTTTCGCTTTCCACGCGGATAATATTGGGCGCGATGATGCTGGCCTCGACGTGGATGAACGCCCCTGGATCATTGCGGCGCAGCACGGTGACCCAATAAGCCGAAGCATCCTTCAGCCAACCGGAACGAATGCGGACCTTGGCAGGTGCTGCGACGCGTTTCTGCTGGAGCATCCACGCCATCAACTCTTGATCGTAGCCCAGACCGCCGTGGCCGCAACCGGGATACTCGTGATAGCGAATGTTGTAGCCCCACCGCTGGAGCATCCGCACCGCGTAGCGGGAATACGCCACGTCGACAGTGGGGTCGCTGTCGCCGTGGCTGACGAGAATGGGCATGTTGTTGAGGCATTCAGCCAAGGCAAAGGAACTATCGCGGTCCAGGGCGAAAACCTGGCGTGGGCTGAGTTTTCCGGCTTTTTCATCGGCCATCCAGGCATGCCAGTCCCAGCCGCCAAAGATCGGGGCCAGGGCGGCAAACAGCTCGGGATGCCGCGTCCCCACATGCCAGACGCCCCCGCCACCCATGGATTCGCCCATCAGCGTCACACGATCCTCATCGACACTGAAAGCCTTCTTGGCCTCTTCGATTGCGCGGACGATATCGCGGTCGCCGATGCCGCGGTAGCCGGTGTTGTAACGTCCCATCGGCTCAATTCGGATGGCTGGCCAGTCCGTCGCCACCTCGCGGTGGCGCTCCCACACTCCCCACCAACCACTGTAAGGTGGGTTCGTGTAGCGTCCGTGAAGGTTGACCACCATCGGCCACTTCCTGGCCGGGTCGTAGTTCTCCGGCAGGTAGGCACGACAGAACTGTGGCGAACCGTCGATTTCGTCGCGCCAGGCCAGACGCACAAAGCCGCCGGGGCGAACACGCACATCCTCGCCATTTCGGGAGGCTCGGAGTTCCAGATACTCCATCAAGGCTGAACAAAGGTTGTCAAAAGCATACCGGCTCGTCGCAGCGTCCTTCTTGTCCTGGTCGTGCTTCCGGCTGAGAAGTTTTTCGGCAATGATCTGCTGGATCATGCCCTCGACTGTCTGGCCCTCTGCCTTGCCGGCAGCCTCAATGGCCTCCTGGGCCAGCAACGAAGGATCGCCCCGGTAGACCAGAACATAGCGGATAATCTTCCTGCCGGAGGGAAGTTCCATCGAACACCGGACTTCGTAGGGGCCTGTCGGCAACTTGTCGCCTTTGAACCTCACCAAGGCGCCGCGAGGAACCACCTGTCTGTCAATGACCTTGCCCGCATAGTCCAACAGTTCCGCGGTAACAGGAGTCTGATCGATGCCCTCACCCACTCCATCTGTTCGAATCGAGATCCCCTCTGCGTCTGTCTCACACGATGGCGCGATGTTGTGAAGATTCAGGGCCACTAGAAGGGCGGAGTTCAAGACTCGGGCCGCAAAGCCCCAGTTGCCCTGGACATTTTCGACCTTCAACAGTATTGAGTTATCGCCTTCTCTGAGGTCCACCTCGACCTGGTCCTGGTCCATCATGCAGCCCCGCATGCCAGGACGATTCGCCACAGACTTGCCATTGACGTAGGCCCTGATGCCGTCATCGCTGCCCAGCAACAGGATACACTTGCCCGCCTTGGAGCGGTGAACGGTCGTGAAGGCATACGCAACGGTACAGTCCATCGATTTGCCGGGCGAGAAGTACTTCAGCAGGTCAACCATGTCGCTTGGCGAATGGAAGGCCGTCCACCGGATCTCCTTGCCCGCCGACGTCTTGACAACCTCGCCGTCCTTGGGCTGTGCCGATGCCTCATTCTTCCCCAGGAAGTTGACCGATAGCCCGGCGCCGCCATTGGGGAAGTTGGGATCCGGCTGGTAGGCAAAGGGCCCCAGCAGCAGCCAGTCGCGGAAGCAGCAGCCGTTATCGGCCCCAGTCCAAACAGCGCGTGATTGTTCCTTGAGGGGCACAGCCGCCTTGTCAGCGGCTGCGGGCCCAGGCGCCTTGGAGGTGGATGCAACCTTCGCGTTCGTGGAGGTGCATCCAACCAGAATCGCCATCGAGAGCACTGCGAAAAAAGGCTTCATATCGAGTCCCTTATGATGATGCGCCGCCCGGGGTCAGAAACGCCAGCGTACAGAAAGCGTTACCCTCTTGACCGCCCGGGACAATAGTACATGAAACCATCGAAGAAGCAACACCCTTACAAACCCTCGCCAGGTGCCAGCCGAGGGCGCAGGAGTAGATGGACACGTCATTGGAATGGATGGTCCCGACGCCGCAGCGGGCGAGGATCCGCTCGACGGTGAAGTTGCCGCTGCACGCGACGTAGACCGTCAGGCCCTTCCATGAGCCAGCCGCCTGCTCCAACACCGCCCGCATGTACCGGTTGATCGACCCGATGAACATGGTTACATTGTCTGGCAGTGTCAAGCGTTACCCGAATGGTGCGATGGAACCTGGGGCAGTACGACGCTTGCCACACAGAGAGGACGGCTACCATGGCAAACGTTTACGACTTTGCAGTCCTCAGTGTCATGGGACCTCACGCAGGTGAAGACGCAGGCACAATATTCAAGCGAAAGATCGACGACACGCGAAGAGTCGGCAAGACGTTTTGGCTGGTGCGATCATACAAGGCAAAACCTTTAATGGTTCAAAACATCTGTCGCGAGGCGGGCGGCAAAGCCATGAGAGTTCATTGCTTATTCATCGAGCCATCTTCGAAGGGCGGCGCCATTCCCACCAAGTCAAGCAGCGCCGCTTGCGAATACTCCGCAGATCGCTTGAAGTGGCTGTCGCTCCCACGTAGCCTGGGCCCAGTGACAGGCCTTATGAATGCGGGTGCCTGCGCTCTCGTGTTCGACAAGCTGGTTCTTCAGAAGCATACGACGGTTGATTTATGGGAATTCGCAGATTTCGATGATCCATGCACACCTGTCGTCATTCGGCAGGGCGCATCGACAATCTGTGCTGTACGAAAAGACATGAGCTCTCATCCGGACAGGATGAAAGGTAACGTGCGACGCCTGATTGCCGTCGGGAGGCTGGCAGAACCTTACGCGGTGTGGCTCAAGTAGCCGTCGCAAGAGCCCGTGAGCCCGTTGTCAGGAAACGTCTGTTGCACGCGACCTGGAAAGGCCGCCCCTTTACTGGCCCACCGCTGCCTCCAGCACCGCCCGCATGTACCGGTTGATCGACCCGATGAACATGCTTATATTGTCGGGACACTGTCAAGCGGCTTCGCGTCGGTATAGGCCCTGTACGGTGCGCGGAGTCTGCAAAGGCAAACTGGCGTGCCGTCAATATTGACCGTTTGGCTTCAGTGCATAAGTATAATCCAAAGCACACCACACCACGCTGCGATAAAGAAAAGAGGAATAAGGTTCCAAGGTGCAATTACCATCCGGAATAATCTGCATTTCTTGGGGGCAAAGCCGACGACATCGGGGCCATCGTAAGTCTTCGGTTTAAGCCTATCCCAACATTTCAAGAGGTTCATGGAAGCAATTGTGGATGTCAATAGTGTACAAAACAATAACGCCGAAACTATCATGCCCAACAGAGAGAATATCACGATCAAGCATTTGCTGTCTTGTTTTTGCCATGCAAAACCAAGAGATGCGAATAAAAGGCCTTGGAATACCCCCAGCCAGACCATCCGATTGTTGATTACTTGATCCTCGTGAACCAATAACTCTCGAATCTGATCGTATACCCGATCTGGAATCGATCCTTGGCGTTCTTCTGACATGTTTTAACCTCATCAAAGGCGGTTGTCGTCAACTGATAACCTATAGATTCAGCGAGTCTTACTTTTAGCCTTCACCCAAAAACATGATAAGCGTCGACCACTGAAAATACACCTTAATCAGGGCAATCGCATCTAAGATTCCGGTTGACCTAAAACTACAGCGCACTTTCTATCTTAGCCCCATATGGAGTGTCTCGGGAACGGTCATTACGTAATGGGGCAGCGCGGCGGCCACGGGGAAATGGTTCAGGCGTCACGCAGCGTCTATTGAGATTCGCGATGCTTCGGCACTTGGGTTGCTTCGCACACCCGTAGAGTTTCTTCCCGGCCCGGTCACCGCGTGTGGCTGACCACCTGATCTGCCGACAGTGCCTTCGACTTCAACAGGTTGTCCCACTCGTCCATTGCCAGGTCATAACTCACTTCTTTCCGAATCATCGCGTCTCTCTCCTCAGTGCCCGCGTGGAACGATGTGCCAGCCCTGGGCCAACATCCTCCGTGCGGCGGACGTTGATAACAACTCTGGTCTGACCTTCATGCCAAGCCTTATCAGCGTCAACCGGTCGGCATCCCACAGCGCCCCGGCGATTGGGTCATCCGTCGTTAGGCCATCCGCGTGAAGTCGGATTGCCTCGAGAATGGCAGGAGCGTCAAGGTTCAGGAAGCACTCTGCCAGGATCGGCTCAGCTAGCTTGGCTGAATCATGTGCGTGTTGATTGCCGCCACCATCATTCATGCGCCCGCAGTCGTGCAGGAAGCCCGCAACCATAGACGCCTCGACGTCGCTGCCCATCTCAGCGGCGATATGACCGGCCAACAAGGCAACCTCCCGTAGATGGTCCAGGCCGTGCAGGTCACTGCCGTAGTACCTCAAGCGACCTTGGCACTTGACCTCGATGTCCTGGAGCATCACTCGCAGTGTCCTTGCAGGTTCGATCATGGTCTGAGATATATCCCGTTGAAGATCTAGACGTTAGCCAGCCTTCCTGTCCTTCGCAGAAGATGTGCCGGCATCGGATACTGCAGCCGCCAAGTAATGCTCATGGGCCGACTGCCGGTATGGCTGACGTAGCTGGCCGGGCCGAGAAAATGATACGGGCAGGCCAAGTTGTTTGCCTTCTTGCTCTCACGCACGAACAGCAGAATGGTGTGGTTGCGATCGCGGTGGTTGATGTACCGCTGGCCCGTGGGCGAGGCCTCTGATGTGGTACTTTGCGACTGCCAATGAAACAGGTCCTCGCTGATCGCATAGTCCTCGTACATCGTGCTGGGTGAGTAGTCGCCTTCGGTCTTGTTGAGCGTCACCAGGAAGGCATCGGCCAAGACCTCGGGCAGGTGCAGCACCCCCTCCCGCATGTCCGGCTGGGCCTGGAGCGTCCAGCGACCCAAGGCAGCCATGGTCTCGTCCCGGGTATAGAGCGAGTGCAGGTGCAGCGGGCACGGGAACGGCAACGCTACCGCAGGAGAGACGCTCTGGATCCGCTGAAACTGGTAGTCCAGCAGGTCTGTCAGTTCAGCAAGCATCGTGGGATTGGCCTGTAGCCTAGTAACACTCTCAGCTAGGTCCTGGGGTCTCCACCGGGTCGTCCACAGCGACAAGTGCATCATCAACGCTAGCCGGCGGGTAACCTCATCGCCTAACGCCATGGGCAGTTGCTCAGCCGGCAACTGGATCACGTCCTTGAGCTTCTGGATCATGTGGGGATCGTTGATGTGCTCGATCCTCCGCAGGCCACTGGTCAACTGCTCTCGGTCAGGATCCGAGAAGTCCGGTCGCACGCCGGCCTGCACACAGAGCCTCGACCAGCAGTCACGTCGGTAGATGTCGTCGGGCTGGAGTTCGTAGAAGGTCAGGAAGTTGGCCAAGGTCAATGGCTGGCCTGTTTCCTCTTCAAAGCCCGCGATTTCGTTGATGATCTGAGGCCGGGCCATCCGCAGGTTCTGGCGAATGTTTTCGAGAACGTGCTCCTTCGCCAGCCGCTCAAACTGCACGGTGCACCCCGCGGGCAAGTGCGGCATCCCCTGCTCGATCTCGCGGTCGATCCGTCGGGCAGGATCTGTCAGCATGGCACGAAACCGCAGGTCGAATCGGAATCGCTGGTGAGCATGCCCCACAAAGTCCAGGACGGTAAGGCAGTCCTTGTTGTCGGCCAGACGCAGGCCACGGCCGAGCTGTTGCAGGAACAGCGTCAGGCTCTCGGTCGGGCGGAGGAATAGGACCACATCGGCCTCGGGGATGTCCACGCCCTCGTTGTAGAGGTCGGCCACGAAGACGAAGTTGACCTCACGGCGACGGAGCCTTTCCTGTGTGCTGCGGCGAACATCGTCGGGACTGTCGCCATGGACACAGTCGGCGGGGATCCCAGCATCCTGGAATTTCCTGGCCATGTATTGGGCATGGGCGACGCTGACGCAGAACCCAATTCCCCGGGCCTGCCCGACGTCCAACAGCTTCTCCTGGATCTTCTCGATGACCAAGGCCGCTCGCATATCGTTGCCCGTGTAAACGCGGTCCAGGTCGCCCAGCCGGTACCCGCCCCGCTGCCACTGCAGGGCGCTGAGGTCGACAGAATCACTGATACAGAAGTACTGGAACGGGCTCAGCAGCTTGCGGTTGATCGCGTCTGGCAGCCTGATCTCGGCACTGATGTGGCCATCGAAGTACCGCAGGACGTCCAGGGCATCGGACCGTTCGGGAGTAGCCGTCAGGCCCAGAAGCACTTTGGGCTGGATGTACTCCAGGAGACGCTGATAGCTGGGAGCCGCCGCGTGATGGAATTCATCAACCACCACGTAGTCGTAGTGGTTAGGCGGCACCAGCGCCGACAGGCTCTGAGAGTTGTAGGTCTGGATGGAGCAGAAGATCTGGTCCATCGAAGCTGGCCGCTGCCCATTGACCATCAAGTCGCCGAAGTTCTGGTCACGGAGTACCCCGCGAAAGGCGGCAAGGCTCTGACGCAGGATCTCCTCGCGGTGGGCGATGAATAGTAGCCGCGGCTCAGGTCGGCCCGCATCGAGTTGCCGTCGGCGCCATGACCGGAAATCAAACGCCGCGATCATGGTCTTGCCCGTGCCGGTAGCTGCAACGACCAGGTGCCGGTGCCGACCTTGGACTTCTCGCTCCGCCTCGATGCGGTCGAGGATCTCCTGCTGGAAGGCATAAGGCCGCAGGTCGAAGTGGAAGACGGGGACGTCCCCTGCTCCAGTTCGCTCTGCCAAGAGGGCTTCCTGGAGCCGCTGGCGGTCCTGAGGGGTGTACGTGCAGAACTCGCTGTCGTTCCAGTAGGTCTCGAACGTGGCAGTGACCTTGTCCCACAATGCCGGTTGCTCGTACTGGCTGACCTTTACGTTCCACTCCAGCCCTTCAGTCAAGGCCGCGTGGGAGATGTTGGCCGAGCCCACGTAGGCCGACCCAAACTTTGTATTCCGGTGAAGCAGGTAGGCCTTGGCGTGGAGGCGAGTCCGATGGGTGTCGTACGAGACCTTTAGCTCCGTGTTGGACAAGGCCTGGAGGAACTCGACGGCCTTGAGGTCCGTTGCGCCCATGTAGCTGGTGGTGATGATCCTCAGCCGCGTGCTGGGCCGCCCGGTAAACAACCGGAGCTGATCCTCGAGGATGCGAATGCCGCTCCACTTGATGAATGAGCACAGGATGTCGATCCGGTCGGCGGAGAGGATCTCCTTCTGGAGTTGGCTGACCATCGTAGGGTCTCCCTTGGAGGCCGTTAGAAGGCAGCTGGCCGCAAGGGGCGTATCCGGCCGAAGCAATGGCATCGGCCCATCAGTTTGTGAGAGCGGGAGAACCGACATCAGGCGGCTTGCTTCTTCGGCGATAGCTGCCTGGTCCGCCTGCCCACCCCCGACTCGCCGCATCAGCAGTTCGATGATTTCGTTGCAGAGCTGGACCTGACGCTGCAGGGAGTCATCACCATCGATCTGCTTCAGACCCTGCTCCAGGAGTCGGTGAAGGTGCTGGGCGAGGTAGGCGTGGGCATCCGCCCCATCCAGCGGCCGGCGGTCAATGGCGTATGGCTGCCCTGCCAATGCGGCAAGCCGCGATGCCAGTAGCCGGTCGATGATCTGTTCGTACAGCCCCTGCGGGTCACTCATGATCCTTCCCTTGGACGGCCAGGCTACTCGAAATCGCGCTGGCACTCAAGGTATGGATTCATTAGCAATTCCCATCTGGCTTGTCCGGCCAGGAGAAGATCACAGCGTACAGGACCACAGGCGACTGCGAAGTTGCCGAATTGGCTCCTTCCACGGCCACCGCAGCCGTCGAGCAAGCGCGACGTCTGGGCTAAGGCGCTGCCGTTTCTAAAGAGCCCGGTGACCAAGTGACGCTGCATCCGCCGACCGCACCCTGCCCCTGCGGGCATCCCGGCGGGACTGGCAGCACTGGCGCATTACCGGCATGATCCGAATCCAGGCCAAGACAATCAACGGCGAGTCCTGGCAGCCCAAGACCAAGGTCAACCGGGCCGTGCCGATAAGCTCCGCACTCCGGCCGTACCTCGACCGCCATATCCCTAGGCCATCGGATGGAAATTGGTACTTCCCCAGCCCCGAAGGCAAGCACTGCGACCCGGACAACTTCTCCGACCGACTCCGAACGCTCAATGCCGACGCCGGATTGCCCTGGGGTTGCCTGGACTTCCGCCACACCTTCGGCAGCCAGCTGGCCATGAAGGGGGAAAGCCTCTATAAGATCGCAACCCTCATGGGTAACAGCCCGGAAATATGCCGCCGCCACTACGCCGCCTTGATACCCGAAGCGATGGCAGACACGGTGGAGTTTGGCCAACCCAACCAATCCCAGGCCCCACGTTTGCACCTTGCCACCGGTTGAAGAGGTAACGCCGATGATACTCCCAAATTTAGACTGCCACCTGCCGATCGCGCCCCGCCCACAACAAGGCCCCCCGCACACCGCTAGGCCAGGCGTATGAACACTCATCCCAGGCAATTGCATAAAAACCTCGAGCGCGTTATATAAGTATAGATGTGTTCGGGGGCAGCCGCCCCCATTCTAGGAGATACAATGTCGGTATCTGCGGACAAGGCACGCCAAGAACTCCTCGATGCCCTTGACCATTTGCTCTTGGTTACCCCCAAGGACTTGCAGTCGTGTCTTCAGACCATCGTCATTGCCGACGCAGTCGAAAACACCGCCGCACAATTCCACTGCCATTTTGTCACGATGGATGGCAATAGTGTCCCAATGGTTAGTGACTTGGCATCGATGATTGCCGATAAGATTCTCGACTATTCGATCCAACGGAAGCGCATCGCAACCGCCAAGGCCATTTTACAAACCACTGGTTCATCGAGCGCTATCGTGAGATTGTCCCGTGAAGCGCGTCGATTGTTCGTACCTTCCGACACGTCCGGTGAGGCAGGGGAAATACTGCTCTACTTGCTTATCGAGGCATACTTGAAGAGTCCTCAGGTCTTATGCAAGATGTCCCTCAAGACGAATAATAACGTTCATTTCCACGGCATCGACGGATTACACGCAACCGTTGATCCAAAGACTAAGCATCTCGTCTTGTACTGGGGCGAGGCTAAGATTCACGGCGACGTCCATAAAGCCGTGACTGATGCCTTGAAGGGACTTGGCTCATTTCTCTTAGACGCAGGGGGCACTGCGTCCAGGCAAACGCGAGACCTCCTGTTGCTACGTGACTTTATTGATTTGAACGATCCGATTCTAGAAGATGCGCTCCTGAAGTACCTCGACCCCGATCAACCTGCGTATTTTCGGCAATATGAATGCCGAGCAGCGTGTCTGATCGGATTCGACTGTGAACACTACCCCTCCCAGCCGCACACCAAGGACGTGGCCGGTCTCAGAAACGATATTCAGAACAGTGTTGCCAAGTGGAAGAAGTCCATTCATGACAAAATCCACACCCACCAACTCCATTCTTTCATCATCCATCTTTTCTTTATCCCCTTCCCAAGCGTTGATGAATTTCGGGCGGCTTTCCTAAAGGAGATTGGGATAAATGGGTAATCTTGCCAACAGGTTGTTCCAACTCCCTGGCTTCCAGCAACAGCTTGACGACCTGACAGTTGTTTCTGTTTCCCGGCAGTTTCCTGCTTTGAATGCGACTACACCCCGACCTGTTCCCGACTGGGAATACTTAATACTTTGCGCCACCATTCTCTCACGCTCCAAAGTGAGCGACCACAGGTCCGCAGCTTTACGAATCGCCCAGACAGCCCTTTGCGATCTTCAAGCCTCTTCGGGCCTTGCTGCCGCGGCTACTGTCATTCTCGATACACTGCACAATGCGCCCGCGATTGCATTAGCGGCCGCGAAAGGCTTGATCCCCGAGGCCTACCTAGATGCCTATCCCACTCCCCTTCGCTGCGACTGGTTACGCCGTAATCTTGACCACTCGCTACTCGACCACAATGGTGGCCTCATCCGCCTGAATGCCTTCCAACACGGCTTTCTTACGACTGCGGCGCAATGCTCACGGTTGAGTATTTCGGCACCTACCTCGGCTGGCAAGTCATTCATCGTCCGCAAATGGTTGCAGCACCTCTACTGCGACGGCAAGATCCGGGTCGCCGTCTACGTAGTCCCAACTCGTGCATTAATCCAACAGGTGCATTTCGATCTACTGGAGGACTTTCGACATAACCAACTGAGTGACGTCCACATCTTGACCATGCCCTTTGCTGCGCCTCCTGATCGCCGTTGCGTTTACGTGCTCACTCAGGAGAGACTCCACATCCTCCTGAATCACAGCCCGTCCAACCTCAACATTGACCTCTTCATCGTCGATGAGGCCCAAAAGGTAGGTGACGACGCCCGTGGCGTTCTTCTTGAGCAGGTAATTGATCAAGTTCAACACTCCTGCCCTCGCGCCCGGTGTATCTACATAAGCCCCATGAGTGCCAACCCTTCCGCTCTGATGACAGCAGCCGACAAGGCCTGTGGCGCACAAGAGGTGTCATTCGAAGAGGTCACAGTTAATCAAAATCTCCTGTTGGCATCAGAAACATCTGTGCCAAGGCAATGGCAACTTGACCTCAGAACGAAGGATAAGGCGTTACCACTCGGCACCATCTTGTTGAAGTATTCTCCTGCTCAAGTTAGCAAACGTTTACCCTTCATAGCTCATGCACTCGGAGGAGATGAAGGGGGTAACCTTATCTATGTGAACATCCCCAGCGACGCCGAGAAAGTGGCCAGGCAGCTCGCTGACCTCATTGGAGCGGATGCGCCTTCGCCTTGCACCGAATTGGAGCAACTTACTAGGCTCGTCAAGACAGCGATTCATAAAGATTATGTGCTGGCTGACGTGCTTCCATACGGCATAGCGTTCCACTATGGCAACATACCGCAGCTCATTCGCAACGAAGTGGAAAGCCTATTCAAGGCCGGCATCATCAAGTATCTCGTTTGCACATCGACGCTAATCGAGGGTGTTAACCTCCCAGCCAAGTCCCTATTCCTCAGGGCTCCCAAACGTGGCAGAACGAAAGATATGACGGAGGCAGACTTTTGGAACCTTGCCGGGCGTGCTGGAAGATTGGGAAAGGAATTCCAAGGCAACATCATATGCGTTGATCCACGACTCTGGAAGCCACCAACGACTCGTAAGACATACGACATTACCCGCACATCGGATAACGTTCTCGCGAACACGGAGGAGTTCATCCAGTTTCTCAGTGGGCAAGTCGAGAAACCGATATCCTTCTCCAAGGCCGCCGCCGACTATACCTCCAGCTACCTCATGGATGCGTACCTTCGGGATGGCACACTTGCAAAGAGTCCAGTTGGTCCGAGGTGGGAACAGTCCGTTTTGCTCCGACTGGACTCTGCGCTAGCTCAGATCGCAGAGGGGATTCGCCTCCCGCCAGAGCTCCTTAGACGTAATGTTGGAGTCAATCCTATCGCCATGAACTCTTTGCTCGGCTACTTTGAGACATACGAAAAATCACTGTGGGAACTCATTCCTTGCCTGCCTGAAAACGACAATGCGGCCGCATCATACACCGCTGTCATTACCCGCATTGCAAAGTACCTGACTGGCGATCCCGTCGGACGCAGCTATTCCTATGCCATCTTGGTCGTCAATTGGATGCGTGGCTATCCGCTGCCAAGAATCATTGCCGACAGAGTCAGATACAACGAGGACCACGACAGACCATACAAGATCGACTCGCTAATTCGTGAGACAATGGCCGACATTGAACAATATGCACGGTTCCGCTTTCCTCACTATGTCGCTTCCTACATAGACGTCCTCAGGCATTTCTTTACCTCGCGCCGATTGGAGAAGGAAGCGGCTGCAATACCAGACATTGGCATAATGCTCGAGTTCGGAGCGTCACAAAAGACGCAGCTCTCTCTAATGTCTCTCGGGCTAAGCAGAACTTCAGCGATAGCCATTTCTGAGTTCATTGCCGACGACTCACTTAGCGAGAACGAATGTCTCGAATGGCTCAGTGTAAGTAAGTGGAAGTCACGCACTCTGTCTGCGGTAATAAGGCTTGAAACAGAACGAATACTTGCAGCCCATCGCCAATAGACTACCCCGGCGGACTTGCGGTCTCCGGGGTAGCTCTGGGGTAAAGCAGCGTTATTGGTTAACTCGGCCGGTCACGGCACAGCCGAGATGATAACGTACGGATAGTCGCTGTTGGCCGGCACCAGCAGCAGGCGCTCGCCATGCCGGCGGATGCGTTTGACCGTCAGTTCCCCGTCAATCACCGCGATGGCGATGCTGCCGTCGCGGGGCTCGATTGCGCGGTCCACGATCAGCAGGTCACCGTCGTGGATCCCGGTCCCCACCATCGAGTTGCCGCTCGCGCGGACGCAATAAGTCGCCGCCGGGTGCTCGATCAGATGCTCGTTGAGGTCCAGGGCACGCTCGACGTAATCATCCGCCGGTGAGGGAAACCCCGCCGCCACGGCGGCGGCGAACATAGGCACCCGAACCCCTGCGTGCAGAGACTCTACCGTGCCAAGGATTTCAATCCGCTTCACCATGCGAATAGTATAGCCTGACGACCTAACAGAATGCGAACCTTTTCCCCTACGAAGATGCTTGCCGAGTCTCGTCCCGGATACCGCTAAGTTCCAGCCCTTCCTTACCAAGCAGGATTGACTGCCGCTATAATACCCGACGACTGCGTTATCCCAGTGCGCTCGCGACGTGGCAATAGCCATGACCTCCCGGCCTTGATGCGGACTCACCTGGAGGTTCTTCGCCAGCAGCAGCCATGGCGAAGAGGCATCAATCTGGCTTCACCCCTGCTCCACGTCTTTACGATAGTAGTGATACATCGTTAATTTACGAGGCATAGCTCGCAACTGTGCTATAATGACCGTATGAGACAAGGTGGCACTATGTACAAGAGGCCTATTCATCGTGTTCTCCTGGACCGCCTGCGCGAAGAACGCCGTTTCATCCAGGTGTTGGCCGGTCCGCGCCAGGTAGGCAAGACCACCTTGGTCCAGCAGGTACTGCAGGGCCTCCACGTCCCTTCCCACTACGCTGCGGCCGAGGAGCCGGTCACGAAGGATCGCCTGTGGGTCGAGCAACAGTGGGAGGCCGCCAGGCGGTTGGTCAGTGGTCCAGGCCACAAGCCGTCGGCCGTGCTGGTGCTGGACGAGGTTCAGAAGATCCCCGACTGGTCGGATATCGTGAAGTTCCTGTGGGACCAGGACACGGCCAAGCGGCTGCCCCTGCACGTGGTCATCCTGGGATCGGCCCCGCTCCTGGTGCAGAAGGGACTCTCGGAGAGCCTAGCAGGTCGGTTCGAGGTCATCCCCGTCACCCACTGGTCACTGATAGAAATGAAGGACGCCTTCGGCTGGAGCCTGGACCAGTACGTCTACTATGGCGGCTACCCAGGTTCGGCGCCCCTGATCGGGGATGCTCAACGATGGCGGCAGTACATCTTGAACTCGCTGGTGGAGACGACACTCTCCAAGGACATCCTCCAGATGCAGCGGGTGGACAAGCCTGCCCTCTTGAGGCGGCTTTTTGAGCTTGGCTGCCACTACTCCGGGCAGGTCCTTTCGCTGACCAAGGTGCTGGGGCAACTGCAGGACAAGGGCAATACCGCCACCCTGGCCCACTACCTGGACATGCTACGGGGCTGCGGCCTGCTGGAAGGTCTCCAGAAGTACGCTGGCCAACAGGTCCGCCAGAGGGCTTCCAGCCCCAAGTTCCAAGTCGACAACAACGCCCTGATGACCGCCATGGGCGATACCGACTTCAAGGCAACCAGGGAAGATCCTGAGTACTGGGGCCGGTTGGTTGAGTCGGCCGTTGGCGCCTACCTGGTCAACTCAGCCCGGGCCTCCTCCCTGCGTGTGCACTACTGGCAGGACGTCAACAAGGAAGTGGACTTCGTCCTGGCCAAGGGTGGCAAGGTCATCGCCTTGGAGGTCAAGAGCACCCGCCGGAAGGCGACCATGCCGGGGATCGAGGCATTCGCCAAGCAGTTCAAGGTGCACAAGAAGCTACTTGTCGGCGGCCAGGGCATCCCCCTCGAGGAGTTCCTGACGACCGACGCGGATGCCTGGTTCTAGGTCCGAAGTCAGCGTTGCCGCCGAACCTTGGCCAAGATATATCTTGACTGCTACATCCCAAAATTGTACCCTAATTTGTACCCTACGAACCTGTAAACATTGTTAACATTGTAAACATAAGAAGGTAGGTGCCACGAACGTAAGTAGTGGTGATTGCTGTAAGTACCAGTCACATCAATGACTTGGGGCTCCGGGCCTAAAGCCTCTCATAACCCGGAGGTCGTGGGGATCCATGAGGAACGACACTTGGCGGGACCAAGAAGACAGAAGCCGTTGCAGCCTGTCGTCGTTGCCCTTCCAAGTGATTCCTCCGAAAGTGCGGCCCTCCTGCCTGAGAACCCTGCGGGTGGAGGATGATGACTATCTTGGGCGACGTCGTTAGGCTGGAGTCTTCATCGGCTCGGGCTTTCTGTCCATCCCGGAACAGAAAGCCCGAGCTGTCACTAGCCGGTAACCCGCAAATCACTCTTCTGGATCGTTACATCGTCACAATGTTCTTATGGTCGTAGAGTGCATACGTGAGAAGGAGAAGAGGATGCCTCGCCCCTGGGAATTGTCGGTCGAGCCGTTTCCTCCAAGAACATCATCTCACTGGCATCGATGCCGCGTTATCGGCGCAGGCGAGAGCAGGGCCCCCGCCGGACTGCTGGTGACGTTGGAGGATCAGGCCGGCGATCAGAGAGACCGGCACACTTCCACCGTCCTTGGCCTGCCAAGACGGCCAACTAGGGTGACTCCTGATTTCTTCATCGCCTGCGGCATCGACGCGACAGAGGGCAAGAGAATCAATCCAGCGACCGCTGCGGGCACAAGAGTCCTTGTGAGATTTGCCTGCAAAGACGGCGGAACCGTTTCGGAGCCCGCCGCATTCGCGCCCGTTCCTCGACAGGAGAACTCCAATGAGCAGCAATCCGCCACAACCTAACACGCCGCCGTTGTTCCCTGGTAGTCAGCCGCAACAAAGGGGCGCTCAACATGTCGTCGGCATGGTTGGCGACATGCTGCTGGCAGGCCTAAAGATCATCGTCTGGCTCGTATGCGCCGCCTGTGTCCTGGGCGCCCTGCGCATCTGCCTGCTCGGGCTGACTTGGGTCGTGAGACTCGCCCAAACGGCACTGGGCGTTTGATCGAGGTGCAATATGGCCAGACAACCTCTCAACATAACCCCGCCTAACACAGTAAGTCGAACCGTGTTGTATGATGCCGATGGGAGCGTCATCCTTCAAATTGGCTACGACGACTTCATGATTCGCAACGCTCGCAACGAGCTCGAGGTGCATAAGATCAGCAGCTACATTCGGCTCGTGGATGGTACCCAATGGTCTCCGATGCAGATGCTGGCCAAACCTCCCGTCTACGTGGGGGTGTGCGCTCAGTGCCGTAGACCACCATTTATCGGCCTTGGGCGGGAGAGACCTTCGCACGGCATTGTTGCTCTCAATCGAGCCAAGCCGTGCGTTAGCTGCGGGATACTCTGCTGTCCGCGACATGTCAGCAAGTGTGGCGACGGACAATTTCGATGCAAGCCCTGCTCGAAGAAACACCGTCTGAAGGCGATTCTCTATTCTCTCTTTTTCACGTACGACGAGGGATGATCGTGACTGACTACGTCCGAATGCTCTTGGAAGTCATGGACCGCTATCGCTTCTGCGAACATTATCCAGAGCTCGCGCCATACCAGTCGCTTGCGGAGATGGGCAAGCTAAGTCCGGACGGTGCCAGGATTATTCTGTACCAACTACAGCACATCATCGATGAAGCCACGGATTTTCCGAACTACCTTCACCGGCCGCCATCTGAGGAGCAGTTCTACGCGAAGGGACAGCCCACCATCCGAGTGGGCCAGCTTGTGGAGGGCGACGAGCTTCCAGTCGGGATCAGGCTTCGGGGAAGAGTCCCGCACGTGCTTGCGGCCGGAATGACCGGGGGCGGCAAGACATCACTCTTTCGGGTCATGATTGATCAAGTCGAGGCCATCAATGCACAAGCCACATCGCCGCCGGATCAGCCAGATCGTGTTTGACCGCAAGATGGACTACAACCACATTCCCGGCCAGTACGGCCGGGATCACTGGGTTCATCTCAACGTTCACGATCGCGGGTTCTGGCTGGCCTTGCAGCCGCCACCGGGCGTTCCAATCTTTGTCTGGATCAACATCATTAGTTCTCTCATCGCCATTAGGGGCATGTTGATCGCCAGCGCCGTGTGCCTGGTCAAGATGATCTACTTCCTGGTTCAGGCCCTGAACACACCTGCGTCCAAGACGGTGTTATTCCCGGACTTCCGACTGCTCCTGGACGTCGCCTTGGCCGCCCCGATGACGCTCTGGGGCAGCAAAATCGACTATGGCAAGACACTGATCAACCTGCTCTGGGACGTGGTAGTGCGTTGCCAAGCCTTCGAGGCCTTTGCGGGGCTGGACATAGATAGAGACGTCATCTCCCAAGGCAAGAGCTGTGTCATCGAGATACCGACACTGTACCCCGCGTGGCTGCGGCTGTTCATCGTCGACCTGATCGTCGCACAGATCCTCTATGGGCGGATCCATCGGCAACAGAAGACCGAGGACACCGAGGTCATCATCTACCTTGACGAGGCGGACCAGGATCTGACGGTGGCGGCCTCCGATGGGCCATTTTCGGATGGCTACTCAGTGATGGCTCAGCTGTTACGCATGGGTCGTGAATTCGGCATTTCCTGCGTGGTCGGCCTTGGCGTGCTCGGCCATATCTCAGAGTACGTCAGCAGCAGCTTTCAATACACCTTTATCTTCAATATCTCTGAAGGAGGCCAGAAGCTGCATGCCGCCCGAAACTTGTCCCTGCCCCGGGGCGCTGAGGAGATGCTTCCAGCCCTCGATTCGAGCTGCTGCATTCTCCGCGAGAGCCTGGGGGCTTGGCCGCATCCGGTGTGGTGCAAGGTGGACCATCTACCCCCGCACCGCGGGCCGCTCAACATCGTCTACGACGAATGTCCGCACGTTCCTTCCCAGAGGCTTCACGACCTGCCACACGTGATGGAAGCACTTGCCAGGCTCCGCACTGACAGCCATCAGTCACTTCAGGACGCCAAGAGCACCTCGCCGCCGGCCAAAAAGCTTTCCGAGGATGGCCATAAGCTGCTCAACGCCGCTGCTCTTAATCCATGGTGGCCGGTGGCTCAGTTGTGGGAAAAGGCGCAATTGCGGCTTGCCCCTGCGGCACAAACCACCTTGTGTAATGGTCTGGCCGAACTTGGCTGCGCGGAGTTCAAAGAGGACAGATTCAGCAGCACCAATGTGCGATTGATCCGGCTGACCCCGGCGGGCTTGGCATTGTTCAACCGCGATCCCCTCCCAGCACAAGGCAGGGGTGATATCGTCCATCAGCATATCAGCCATTGGGTCGCCATGGTTGCGGCCAGTGAAGGCCTGAAGGCAGCCTGCGAATTCGAGATCAACGGCCATCCAGTGGACTGCGCTGTTACCGGTCCAGATGGCCAAGTTGATGCCCACGAGATTATTGTCGGTTGTACGGACAACGTGTTGCACCATCTAGAAGTCTTGAAGGACAGTCCTGTCGTGCGAACTATCACGGTTGTTTGCCTGCAAAAACGTATCTCTCAGCGACTGCAACATTCACTTCGGGAAAAGTCAGTGGTGAAAGCGTTGGGCGAGCGCCTGCGCTTTGGACTGGCAGGACACTATCTCAGGAGGCTCTGGCCATGCGATTAGCGAAGATCACGATCGTTCTCATCATCATCGCTGCCCTGATTGGATGGATCAGGGACGAGCATACTCTGGGACACATCGCCAAGTGTTTGCCGTTCTGTTCAGGGGCCAAGCCCTCATTCTTCGACTTCGGCGCCGTCGCGATGGTCATCCTGGCGATCTGGGGGTTGGCCAGATTGAAACGCCACGGCGATGACGGGAACAGCGGGCCGGAAGATGCCTGGCCGGAACCGCATGAAGTCGCCGGGGCCGACGATGCGGACAACCCGCAGAATGAAGCGAACGATGGCGAGGACAGTCAGCCTGAAGGGGATGACTCTCCATGACCCTCACAGATGCCTCGCCGAGAAAGCCTCGTCCCGTCATCGTGCCGACATTTCAGAGCGGAAGGTGGCCTGTAAGCTATGAGTTGAAAGCAGGAGTCCGACTGATGCCCCAAACACCCTACAACCCGCGACGGCCGCAACGGATGATCGCCCTACGCCCCCGGCGCAAGAAACGCAGGAAGTTTCGCATCGCTCTGCTGGCAGTCCCGTTGGCGGTCTTTCTGGCCATGTGGATCGGCAGCGGCATCAGCATCGGGTTCGGATGGAACGAGGTCATGAATAAGCTACACGTGCATAACAAAGAGGCCTACTCACGCTTGGCCTGCTTGGGCCTGGTGGCTGTCGCCATCGTGACCGTCGCGAGGATTATGCGAAAGGAACAGAAGGAAGAGGACTGACATAGCAACGGTGCGAACGGCATACAAGATCGACATCACAGGATCTAGATCGGGACGATGACAACCTCATGAACGGCGACAACATCGATTCAAGGCATCTTTCCCGGTGGCTGTGAGCGAACTCGCGGCCCATTCACCTAACATTAGGAGCAAACCATGAACCAGCAGCAAGGCAGTCCACCCATCAAGGAGTTCCGCGTCGGCGGCGGAATCAAGGTCGCCATCTGGCGAAATGAGACCGAGCAGGACGGCAGGACCGTCGTGCAGTATTCGACCAAGCCTCAGCGGAGATACCGCGACAGGCAGACCGGGGAATGGAAGACCACGGAGTACTTCCGTCCCCAAGACCTGCCCCATCTCATTCTGGCGGCTCAGAAGGCCTTTGAATTCACCAGCCTGAAAGAAGACGAAGACGCCCAGGAATAGTAGCGTTGCGCCGTTGGTGCTGTATGCTGCGACCCACTCTGGTCGAATCCTTGGTTCGGACGCGCCGCCGAGCGAAATCGGCCGGGGCTTTTCTTGGACGCCTCGTCTCAGGCGGCCGCTTCCACTGAAGGCGGTTCCGAGTCGCGCTCCCCAGCCTGCCCTTGGGCCAAGTCATCATCAAGGACTGCCTCGATGAGCTCGGCAGCCGTTGCCTGAACGGCCTGCAGGGACTCGATCAGCGTGTCCCTGTCGCCCTGGTAGAGCTGGATGTAATCGCTGGACGCGGTACCGCACTCGATACCGGCTGCTTGGCAGACGACGTAAGCAGTCGCCTCGGCCTGGGTCTCGCGGACGGTCCGGCTCGCGTCGCGTTTACCGGACCCGTGATGGAGGATTTCGTGAGCCAGCTCATGCACAAGAGTCGAAAAGGTTTCCGCCGGCGTCAGATCGTCTCGCAGCATGATGCGCCCGCCCAGAGAGGCGCCCTGTACCGTGCCCATGGAGCCAACCGATTCCACGACGATGCCCTTGCCGGAGGCAAACCGCTTGAGGCGATCGAGTCGCTCCCCTGGCAGGCCTTTGGCCCTGGGGAACTCGGGCAGCGAGGCCCCATCCGTTTGGCTCACATCGAAGACGTGTGCAGCCTTGAAGGTGAGCACTCGCTCCTTTTCTCCGTCGGTGGTCTCATCCTCGTAGCGCCTGATGATGGGGGCCATGATGACGATGCCTTTCTGCCCCTGCCGCACGTAGCGACCCAGCTTCTGCCAGGTCTTGAAGCCGGCCACGTGTGTCGCGTCAGGTCGCTGCATGTGGATCAGAAGGGTGTTGCCAAAGGAATACCGGTGGAACCTCGCTATGGCACTCAAGTAGTCCCTGAGGGCCTGGCTGCGACCGGCCTCCAGAGCGGCTATAAGTTGGTCCGTCGCCTGCTGGACCCGTTTGTGAATAATGCATGTTTTCATTTTTCCCTCCACCCGGCGACGAGCAGTTCCCATGCCTCGCACAGCACCATCTCCTCAAACCGCCCCTGCACCTGGTCAATCAGCCAAACCAATGACATCCGCGTCATCTGGGTCACCTCCACAACAACACCCCTGGAAGCCGGCCTCTCGGCTACACCGGCCGCCGCAAACCACGCACGCTATCACGCCGATCCCTCCGCTTCTGCCCTGAGGTTCTCCGTCCCATCCCAGGCGATCTTGTCGCACCGGACGCAAGAGTTGCCGATCATGTCCTCTTCCGCAAGCGGCCTCCCGCACGTTGTACATTTCTTGTTCATCTTTCTCCCTCCGCCTGCCTCCGGGGCAAGCTCAGCTCACTGTCGGCTGAGCTTGCCCAGTCTGAGCCGACCGCCGAGGTCCGTGAGAATCAGCACGTCACTGTCCGGTCAGCGTCACGGCATCCGTGCCAAGGGACGCTCGGTTCTAATGGCTGTAGTTGGCGGCATGCGAGATTCATCGCAGGTGAGGTCGATATGAGACGAGCAAGATCATCGCGAACAGGATTGGTAAGCCCACCGGCCAGCCCCTCAGGCAGCCTGCTCGCAGCTCTCTTGAACCGCTACCTACTGAAGGACCCCAGCGGCCGAGTGATCGAGACCCAGGCGCAGATGCTTTGGCGCGTGGCCCGGGCGATCGCCAGGGCCGATGTTCAGTACGAGGCCACAAGGTCGCAAGTCCGAGCCCTTGCCAGGCAGTTCCTGAAGCTCATGAAGAGCGGCCTGTTCCTGCCCAACAGCCCCACGCTGATGAACGCCGGCCGAAAGAACGGCATGCTCAGTGGCTGTTTCGTTCTACCGGTACTGGACAGCATCGAGGGCATCTTCGATGCAATCAAGCACACGGCCCAGGTGCAAAAGGCCGGCGGAGGCACGGGCTTTTCCTTCGATAGCCTGCGGCCTACCGGGGATCTGGTGGCCTCCAGTGGAGGTACCACCTCCGGGCCCATCAGCTTCATGAGAGTCTTTTCGGCAGCTACCAGTGCGATCCAGCAAGGGGCCTTCCGCCGTGGCGCCAACATGGCCATGATGTCGGTGGAGCATCCCGACATCCTGAAGCACATAACGGCCAAGAACGAGTCAGGTGCATTCGAGAACTTCAACATCTCCGTCAAAATGCCTGATTCATTCATGAAGTCCCTGATGGAACGGCCCGGCCAGCCCCATGTCGTAATCAACCCGCGAAACGGTGAGCAATACTTCATTCCCAGAAAGGTCAAGCTGGCGACGTATGGCATACGGGACTTGATTCCCGCAGACAGGCGAGCGAAGAACTGTTACACGGTCGCTGACGTCTGGAGCATGATTGTCCATAACGCCCACGCCACCGGCGAACCGGGCGTCTGCTTCATCGACCGAGTGAATGCTGACAACCCCACACCCGCTCTCGGCCGAATCGAGGCGACCAATCCTTGTGGGGAGCAGCCCCTGCTTGCCTATGAGAGCTGTACGCTGGGCTCTATCGATCTCGCCAAGTTCGTCACGCCCGACGGCACCGACATTGACTGGGATGCTCTACGGGACACGATCGTCACATCCGTCCGATTCCTCGACGACGTTTTGGACGTGAATCATTATCCGACAGAGACGATCAAGGAAAGATCTCTTGGCAATCGCAAGATAGGCCTCGGCCTGATGGGATTTGCAGACGCCCTGATCATGCTGGGAATCCGCTATGACAGCGACCAGGCAGAAGATCTTGCTCGCAGGATAGCGAAGTTTCTCTCTGAGACTGCCCACCAGGCCAGCCAGGATCTGGCCAAGGAACGGGGCTGCTTCCCGAACTGGAAGGGAAGCATCTGGGACACGAAGTATCACCGGCCGATGCGGAACGCTGCGTGCACAACCATTGCCCCCACGGGCAGTATCAGCATCATTGCTGGGTGCAGTTCTGGGATTGAGCCGGTGTTCAGCCTTGCGACCAAACGGCGAGCCATGGAGGGCCGGGAGTTCATCTCGGTGCATCCCCTTCTAGAGGAGCTTGGCCGGCGGGATGGCTGGATGACGCACCGCATCCGCAAAGCGCTTCTTGCGGGCATCCCGCCCAAGAGCATCCCGGGCTTTCCCAAGCAGCTCGCCGAGGTGATGGTCACTGCCCACGAAGTGACGCCCCAGTGGCACGTTCGCATCCAGGCCGCCTTTCAGAAGCACATTGACAACGCAGTCTCCAAGACAGTGAACCTGCCGGCCAGTGCAACGGTTAATGACGTGGACCAGATCTTCCGCATGGCATACGAGGCCGGCTGCAAGGGAATAACGGTCTACCGAGACGGCTCGCGATCAGGTCAGACTCTTGCCGTTGCTGGCAGGCCGGAGAGCCATGATGGCACATCTCCAAGACCCCGGCCCCGAGTGACCAGTGGCAGAACGTTCAAGTTTCGCATGGGGTGCGGAACGTTGTACGTAGTCGCCAATCGGGATGAGACCGGACAACCCTGCGAGGTATTCGCCTCACTGGGAAAAGCTGGAGGCTGCCCCAGCCAGTCGGAGGCCACCTGTCGGGCGGTTTCGGCCGCGCTGCGATCCGGCGTAGATCCCAAGGTGCTTGTCGAACAACTCAAGGGAATCCGCTGCATGTCCACCTCCATGGCCCGCAAGAACAACAATGGCATCGACGTCCTTTCTTGCCCAGACGCGATTGCCAGGGCCATTGAGGAAGCTTTCGGGCGTGGTCGGAAGAAGGCCAAGCCAGATGAATCGTTCGTAGGCCGGCTTTGCCGGCACTGCAAGATCCCCATGCGGAGGGAGTCTGGGTGTTTCGTTTGTGACAGATGCCAGTTCAGTTCATGCGGCTAATTGACTGGAAAGACAGCTTTATGAAGCAAGAGCGGCGGACAAGAGCGGATCAGAGAGAACATGAGACCGGCGGCGTGTGGCCGCCGAGACTCGATGAAGACGACGTTGGGCTGGTTCTCCCGCAGACAGGTCGTCGGAACTCAACATTCGGGAGAAGAGATGAGGTGCATCATGGTTATTGGCAACAGTTGGGCTGACAGCACGAGGCGGACTAGCTGCCTCGCGTCCCGGAGTGGCGAGGACGACATCCCGCGCGGAACGTTTCACGGCGAGGACGACATCCCGCGCGGAACGTTTCACGGCGAGGACGACATCCCGCGCGGAACGTTTCACGGCGAGGACGACATCCCGCGCGGAACGTTTCATTAGAACGAGGAGAGTCGGGGCGTGTGCGAGCCACACGAATATTCCCGACTCATCCCCGCTCCCGAGACCCCTAGCTTGAAGCCAACCCTTTGGCCCCCGGCTTAGTGCCGGGGGCCACTGGGCGCTGGGAAGGATCGAGTGCGCGGGCTGATCCCGTTCATAGTGTTGGCGACAGGCATTTGGTCATCGGACAAGGAAACCACGAAGAGGAGAAGACACCATGAAGGTTTACTACCGAACCGAAGATGGACTCGAGGACTACCGGTTCGACATCGTACAGCTTTCCAGCGGCAATTGGCGGGCCTACATCCTGGAGAGCCCCGACTACTGCGGTCGAGCTACCGACAGTCATTCGACACATCGGCTCAACGATGGCGGCCGTCCCTACGTGTGCTGGGATAGCGCTATCGGGTCGTTGCAACAGGCTAAACAGGTTGTGGCTCTGTGGGCTAACAAGACCCAGGATTACATCAAGTACGGAACCAGGTTCTGACGTATCGGCCTTGAGGGCATCTCCGGGCAACACCACCCAGCGGGGCATTCGGGCAGCGGCGAGCCGACCGATGCCTGAAAGACGGCGGCAGAATGCCGCATCTGACAGTATTCGGCTTTGGAGATAAAGCATGAAGACTCAGGAACTGCAGCAGACGACCGCTGAAATCCGTTTGACAGCTGAAGTCGAACGCAGCATTCGGGCCACCATCGGTAGCCTGCCGGCGGAGACAGGCGGGATGCTCGGCGGCAACATCAAGGATGGTCTCATCACCAAGTACTACTTCGATAAGACGGCCGACATGACCGGCGCCACCTACAGCCCCAACGTAGATATCCTCAATCAGATTCGCCGTGAGCGGTGGAAGCCCAATCATTTGGACATGCTCGGTTTCGTCCACAGCCACCCTCCTGGCTGCATCCACCCGTCGCCCGGCGACCTGACCTACGCGATGAACATCCTCAAGGCCCTTCGGCGGGATCAATTGGTCTTACTAATCGTCCAGAGCAAAGCGGATTGTAGTGAGTACAGGCTGCTGGCCTACGTCGCGCGCCTCGAAGACGATAGTGTCCGCGTGGATGACGCCCGGCTTGTTGTTGAGAAGACTATGATCGTAGCGGCCCAAGAAGAGTGGATCGATGCCTGCACCACCGCCGGCAAGTCGAATGGTGCCGCCCACCCTATGCCCGCCGACGTGCTCGTTGCCGGTCGTGCCGTCGGCCCCGAGGATATCGTCGCCATGGCAGATCGCGTAAAGGACGCCTATGTGCTGCCGCTGATGATGATGTGTCGTCTGATCGTCGTCGGGGTCGGCGGCGCGCGTGAATGGGTGCTCAATATGGCCCGAGCGATGGCAATGGAGTTCATCCTCATTGATCCTGATGATGTGGCACTGCCGAACCTGTGCACGCAGCATTGCTATCGGGACGAGATTGGCAGGCCTAAGGTGGAGGCTCTAGCCGAGGAAATCAGGTCGATCAACCCCCGCGCGAGGATTATTGCCCGGCATCAAGCACTCGACGAAATCGACGATGCAGAATTCTCTCGGCTCGCATTCGATCCGATGCTGGAAGTGCCCCTGCCTGCGTGGGGTGTTGGCGTACGAATTCCCGTTGCCCCTCGTTTCGTGCTCCTGTGTGGCTGCACGGACAACTTTGAAGCACAGGCCAGGGTAAATCGTCTGGGCCTTAATCTTGGAATCCCGACACTTTGCGCCCAAGTCTACCAGGAGGGGTTATGCGGCGAGATAACTTTTGCCGACTTGCGGACCACGGTTGCCTGCCACCGGTGCATCCTGAGACCCCGGTACGAAGCATATCTGAACGATGGTTATCGCAACATGGTCACCTCGCAAGGCACACCCATCTGGTCCACCGCTCGACTGAATAGCCTCAAGGGTATGGTTGCGATGAGCATGATTCATCACGGCACGGACCACTCTCGATGGGGCAGTCTGCTTCGTCAGATCGGTAATCGTAACCTGGTTCAAATCCGCATGGCACCCGATCTCTCCCCCTTAGGGATTGGGTCTTTTGACCGCGTTTTCGCAGCAGCCGACCAGAGCCGTCTGCTAATGGACGAAGCAATCTGGCTGCCTCAGTTGCCAGAAGACGGCAGTAAAGGCCGCCCCCGCTGTCCCGAATGTGGCGGGACCGGGAACCTGCGGGATGCGATCGGCAAGTTCAAGGACACCCGCACCATGCCTCCCTACGAAACAAGGTGATTGCCATGGCCCCGTCTTACATCATCGAAACCATAAAGATGATCCGATCCGCCGACAGCAGATCAAGGACTGTTACCTTCCAGGACCAGCTCATGCCGTCGGGGTCCGTCCCCGACACGGCAACCGTCACTGTTACGGTTGGCCGATTCGTCGAAATGCGCGTGGAGCCGCCTGTGCACTACTCGGGCAATCCAGACGTAGCGCGGTGGTTGGAAGGCAGCAGCATTAACCTGCCGCTGGGGATTGCTGAGCGATGGCTTGCCACACGGCTGGAGCCCTCCTACGGGCAGCGTGGTGCCGGCCGGCATCGGATCGCCGGGCCAATGAGCGTCAGGCCCGATCAACTTACAGACCTGGACCAAGTCAACCGGCTGAGATCCCAGACTGACAACGTCCTCCTGTTGGAAGGGAAGACGCTGTTCGAGTTCTTGAACCAACGGATCAGGGGACAGGAACATGCTCTGACCACTATGGTTGAGCACGTCATTCGGCATGTTGCCAAGCGGGATCCCCGCAGGCCACTGACGATCATGGAGGCGGGCCCTACCGGCGTAGGCAAAACCCGCGCAGCAGTAGAACTGGTCGAGGCCATTCGGACGCAGGATCCTCAAGATACAGGCTACGGGTACCTTCGGCTGGACATGTGCCAGTATCGCGAGCGGCACAGGGTCAGCGAGTTGTTCGGAGCTCCCCAAGGATACGTTGGGTATGGCGAAGGAGCCTTGCTGATTGATCAATTGGCCGCCAATCCAAGATCGGTCATCCTGTTCGACGAGATCGAGAAGGCCCACGGAGACCTGTGGACCGTGCTGATGAACGCGATGGACTGCGGTCGGCTTACCAGCCCGGCGAGAACGGAGAACGGCACTCGTGAAGTAGATTGCCGACATGCGATCTTCCTGTTCACGACGAACCTGCAGGCCGACGGCCTCATTGGCGAACTCCAACGGCGGAGCGCCTTTGACAACCCGGCGATTACCGATGAGGTTTGTCGTCGGACTTTCGCGGCACAGGGCATCCGTCCGGAGATGGTTGGACGCATCGGGTGCTTTCTGGTCTTCCGACCACTGAGCGAGCAGGCGAAGGCTGAGATAGTCACGTTAGCGGTCCGTAGTGTGGCCAGGGAATATGGCTTGACTGTCACGCAGGTCGAACCTGAGGTTGTGGCCGGTGTCCTTGACAAGACGTTGAGCCGGTCATTTGGCATGAGGCCCTACGAGTATGTCATCGAGGAGATGCTTGGGCGTGCGTTCGCTCAGGCAGCGGCAAAAGGTGCGCAGAAGAGTGTGAAGGTGAGCGCCGGCCCACCGCCGGTGTGCACTGAAGCAGACGAGGAACTGCCGCAACAGGTGCCGACGGCGCCTCCCCATGCTCCATCATCAGAAGGTTCATCATGAGCGCGTCCAGCAGCCCTTCCGCGCAATCTGCATGTCTGAACCGTTTTCGTTTCTCCGAGCTTACGCCTGTACTGAGCAGTCAGCGGTTCGTCATTGCCTCGACATCGCGGCCGGAGAGTCCCCTGGTCTAATGGTGGCATGAGAGACGAAACTGCTATCCCGGCAGACCGGAAGGTTTATCAAGGCAGAGAGAAGGGTAGGACCAACATGAACAGAACACATACGCATCCGTTGAAGAGCGGCATTACTCGAACGCTGGAGTTCGAGAAAAAGAAACTGGCGTCGTTCGCCGTGAATTGCGGCATCGCATGCGGGCACGATTGTGCTTATTGCTCCACGAAAGCCCTCCTTCGCATGCACAAGGGATTCAAAGAGTGCGGGGAGAGTCCGTTTGGCTCAGGATTCTCTATCGTCGATCCTGGCACGCCCGATCGGGTGGCCAGAGACGCCAAGAAAACCCGCAATCGCGGTCTGATTCAGCTTTGCACCGTGGTCGACGCCTGGGCGCCAGAAGCCCAACAGCACCAGATCGGCCGGCGCTGCCTCCAGGCCATCCTGTCTCAGCCGAGCTGGTCGGTTCGGATTCTCACGAAGAACACGGCTGTTAGGGACGACTTTGACCTGATCAAGGAGCACCGGGATCGCGTCCTGGTCGGGCTGAGCCTCACTGCCACACCGGAGAAGGCCGATGTGATGCAGATCATCGAGCCGAACGCGTCGTCCAATCGAGATCGTGTGCTGGCAATGGTCGAGGCAACCGCTCGCGGCCTACGGACGTATGGTATGCTCTGCCCGCTGCTGCCGGGAATCGCCGATGCCCCGGATCAGATCGACCGCCTGGTGAAGCTGGCCGTCGAGTTCGGCGCGGAAGAAGTCTTCGTCGAGCCAGTCAACCCGAGGGGCGCCGGTCTGCGCCTCTGTCAGGAGGCGCTGGAGTCACATGGTTTCACAGTCGAAGCAGCTGCCATCGCCAAGATCCGCTCCACGAAGAATTGGTCCCGCTACGTCGTGGACCTGATCGCCAACGTCCAGCGCAGCATGCGGCAGCACTCTGATATATCCAAGCTGCGGTTCCTGCTGTACCCGAGTCGGCTGCTGCCAGAAGATGTTGAAGCCATCAAGAAAGACGATGCCGGCGTGATCTGGCTGAGAGACTCATCCGGAACGTCCAGCCCGTCATCGGGCTTGTCGGCGGACTGACACCCAGAAGGCTCACAAAAGGCCCGGTGGCGAATCTAACTGAGGCCCCGAACGACATTGCAGCCAAGCTTGGTCTAGGGCGCATGAGTCATGATTTCGGTTCCATCTTGGCAGGCTATCTGAGATCGCAACATTTGTATTGGCAGATTCTTATAGCTTAGAAAAGGCTGGCACTTTCCCCGGAACGCCTGCCATGCTTGACTTTTATGTCTATTAAGACGATAATGTCTACAGAGAGAACCTATGGCGACGATACCTGACTTTACAGATGAAGGCCTTCTGCCGCCGGGTGACTATGGGGCCACCTTGGATGAGTTGCGGCAATCTCTCCTGGTGGTCGGTCCGGCGGATGCGGACGTCTACCCGGCTTGGGATGGCCCTTGGCGAAAGCACCTGGTCGACAACCTGGAGATCCTGGTCAGACAGCTCTGGCAGGTCGGCGTGAAGGACATCTTCATCGATGGCTCGTTTGCCGAGGACAAAGATCACCCCAACGACATCGACGGATACTTCGTCTGCGAGTTGAGGCGTCTGGCCAGCGGCGAACTGGAGCGTGAGCTGAACCTGCTCGACCCACACAAGGTATGGACGTGGGATCCAGCCAGCCGACGGCCCTATCGAGGGTATCCAAAGAAGCAGTTGCCTATGTGGCATCAATATCGCGTGGAGTTGTACCCGCATTTCACCGGCATGGCGTCCGGTATTCGGGATGAGCACGGAAACGAGCTGGAGTTTCCTTCTGCGTTCCGACGGTCTCGCAGAGACGGCCAGGCACGAGGCATCATCGAGATTCTGCCCGCGGGCAGATGAGTTGGAGATGAACCATGATTCGTAATGAGAAAGAATACAGGGAAGCGGCCGAACGTGTTCGCCAGGAGAAGCAGCGACTGGACGCGCAGGAGGCTGAACTCAAGGGCATGAAGCTGGGGCCTGACGAAATCAAGCGAGCCCTGGACCCAATGCGGTCCTTCCATCAACAGCTTGAGGAGGAACTGCGCAGCTACGAGCGGCTGAAGCGGGGCGAATTTGACGAGGTTCGCAACCTTCAAGGCCTGGGACAACTACTCGTGTCGCTTCGGATCGCCCGTGGGCTGACTCAGCGGGAGCTGGCCGTTCGTCTGGGTGTGCATGAGACTCAGGTGTCGCGTGACGAACGCAACGACTACCACGGCATCACGCTGGAACGGGCCAATCGGATACTGGAAGCCCTCGGCGTTGAGGTTCACAGCCGGGTCGAGTTGATGGAAGGCGAAGAACTTGGTGTAGCTTAACCGTCTGTTCATTCACCCCCCTGAGTCTCCTCGTCGTTTCGTGCGGTTGACCGTCGAGGTCTCACCCCGACGAGGGCGGATGTCGGCAGGAGCCAGCCCAGAAGCCTTTGCTATGCGGTGAAAATGCTGGTTCTGGTAGAAATATTTCTCTAAAAAGGCTCTTTTCACCGTGCGGTGAAACCGATATAATGAGTTGAAGGTGGCCCATGATCACTACGCTGCAAGACATCCCGGTTGCCCAGTGGCTCGAGAAGCTCGCCGGCGAGACGGGCCTGTTTCACGTCCTGCGTGCCGAGCCGCTTCGGGGAGAATACGACCTTCGCGTCATTCTGCAAAGCGATGCCGACCGTCAAGTGACCCTCTATGTCGAGGCCAGGAGCCGCGTGACACCCAAGCTGGCCCTGGGGATGCTGCCGGGGCTGAGCAAGGTTCCGGCCGATGGGCACCCCATGCTCTGCACGTACTCCGTCTCGCCGCGTGTGGCGGAACTCTGCCGGCAGAACAACGTGGCCTACCTTGATGAGGCCGGGAACTGCTGGATCCGGACGCCGGGGCTCTGCGTTCACATGACCGGGCATCCGTCCACGCGGCCGGACACGCGGCCCGCCGTCGACCCATTCGCCTCACTATCGAGCCGGATATCGCGTGTCTTCTTGGGCAATCCATCCAAGGCGTGGACGCTCTCTGATCTGGCCAAGGAAGCAAAGGTCAGTGTGGGCTTGGCGTGGAAGGTCAAGAAGGCCCTCCTGGAGGAGGGTTTCATCCAAGTCTCCGACAAGCGGATCGTCCTTCGTGATGCAGCAGGCCTCTTGGACGCATGGAAGAAGAAGTACGACATCCCGGCCAAGAAGGTCTCGCTCTACGCGATTGGCAAGACCGACGAACTGGAGAGCAGGCTATCTGAGTACTGCGAGGCCAGCCAGATTCGTTGCGCGCTTACCGGCTTGTCGGGAGCCTGGCGAGCTGCCCCCATGGTCCGGTACTCGGCGGCGTCCGCTTATGTGGATGTCGGTGCCAATCCCACGGCCATGGCCGACCTCGTTCGGTGCATGGAGGCCAAGCCTGTCGATACAGGCGCCAATCTCATCCTCTACCCGACCCGCGATGAGTCGGTGTTCTTCGGGATGCGGACGCTGGCAGGAATGAACGTCGTCTCGCCGATCCAGTTGTACCTGGACCTGCTGCAAGTGGCTGGCCGAGGAGAGGCCGCGGCCAGCGAGGTCATGGCCAAAGAGATCAAGCAGCTGTTCGAGAAGTCCAAGCAGGGTTAAGCGAAAGGATCTTTCGACCTCATGGCTGAGAACCATCCATACGACTCCAGTGATGTCGCTGCCTGCAGATCCGTGCTGATCGAGGCGCTAACCGTACTTGGAAAGTACCGGGACCGCATCGCCGTGGTCGGCGGCTGGGTGCCCGAGCTTGCCATTCCGGGACACGGCCACATGGGCTCCCTGGATGTGGACCTCGCACTCGACGCAGCCAAGTTCCCTCCGCACGTCTACGAGACCATCCGGAATGACCTTCTGGGCGCCGGCTACCAACAGACTGACATTCCCAACAGATTCGAGCGGGATGTTCCAGGGAATCCAACGCCAGTCCGGGTTGATCTGCTCTGCGGCGAGTACACCGGCAAAGGCCAGGGCTCCCACGAGATGATTCAGGGCATGTCTGTCTGGAAGGCAAGGGGCCTTGACCTGGCGACATGGTTCCACAGGAAGATCAAGATATCGGGCACGCTGCCGGATGGCGGCCGCAACGAAGTCGAGGTGACCATTCCGACCATCCCAGCCTTCCTCTGCATGAAGGGCATCCTGCTGGTAGATCGCATGAAGGACAAGGATGCCTACGACGTGTACTTCTGCGTGGCCAACTTCCCTGGCGGTCTCGATGTGCTTGCCAACGAGTTCCAGCCGATGCTGTCCAACAACCTGGTGCGGGAGGGCCTCGGCAATCTTCGGGCCAAGTTCAGCACGATCGAAGACATCGGGCCGGTATGGGCAGCCCGGGTTGCCGCGGAGGGCGGCGCGGATGAAGAGTTCGCCAGACGAGATGCCTTTGAGCAGGTCAATCGCCTCCTCGACCGCCTACAGATCCCCACGCAAGGCCGGCCACGTTAGCGCCTTGGCGGCCGAGCGCGTTTGCACAGGGGGACAGAATCTGTCCCTTTACGCAGATGCGCTTGGGGCGACTACCCCTCGATGGTTTGGAAAAACAGGGCCGGCTCTTCTAAACGCGAAGGTGGGCAGCAGCGGCATTGTTTGCGTGTTCAAGTCGTCACTGAGCCGTCAGCCAAGTGTCATTGGCCGAAGTCCGCCATCCGTCATACTATTCGTACGCATGGGAAACGGCAATCCTGCCCTGCTGTCCGTCGCAGTCGTGAGGGTAGAAGACAATCAAGGAGCGATCATGGTCGAGAAGAACCAACCTGCAAGACAAGTTTCGGGCACGCGAGAATGGGCGGTTGAGACCGTCAACTTCTGTAACGGGTGCCGCAATTCATGCATCTACTGCTATGCCCGGTACCGAGCAGTGCATCGATTGCACCGCATGACCAATGAAGACTGGCCGAGGGAACTGGTCCGAGATCACGACGTGCGAAAGAGCCGCAGGCTTGTCGGTGGGCCCGTGATGTGCCCATCCACGCATGACATCACGCCCGGGAACATAGAGTCCGCGGAGACGGTCCTGCTGAAGCTCCTGCAGGCCGGAAACCACGTCCTGGTCGTATCGAAGCCACGAGTCGAGTGCATAGAGCGGCTGATGACGTCCCTTCGGCCCTACCTTGACCAGATTCTGTTCCGTTTCACCATCGGCGTTGTTGATGAACGGCTTCGTCAGTTTTGGGAGCCTGGAGCTCCAACCTTCGAAGATCGGCTCAGAGCCCTCCAGACGGCCCATGAAGCCGGCTTCGCCACGAGCGTAAGTGCCGAGCCTCTATTGGAGCCGTGGAATGCATCGGGACTCCTGGCCAGACTGCGGCCATTCATAACCCACAGCTTCTGGATCGGCAAACTGAACCAGTTGCATGGCCGAACGAAGTGGCTTTACCCCGATGGGCATCCGGAGATTGATCGGCTCGAACACTGGCAGACGGATGAGAAGCTCTTCGAGGTCTACGCCGCCCTCAAGCACGACCCGCTGGTCAGGTGGAAAGAATCGTACAAGATGGTCCTTGGCCTGGAACTCTCGTCGACGGCCGGTTTGGACATCTGAAGTGACCTGCTGGAGTGGGTCCAGATTATGCGCCGATCATCCACGCGGGCCTCATGATTGAGAACACGGCAGGTATGGCGTACCTGCGGGTTCGCAGCCCGGCGGCCAATCCGAACGCATTCCCGCTCGTCGGGCAAGCAACCCGGTGACCTTCACGACCGTAGGGCATGCAGCCCGACGAGTATCGTGACCTCCGGCTTTCAACCCCGACGAGCATTGACAGGAGCCAACAAGGCTATCTGTCCTCCAACTGATGAGGAAGCTGGGTTTTGTCATCAGGCTTTTGAGAACCGAACCACGCCTGTCCTGCCGCCAGCTGAGACGCGAGAGGAGTTCGATTTCGTCAAGCTTGGCAAGGACAGTGACGGTAAACCCGACCGACCGTCCCGAAAGTTAAGCCGGTACCGGTTAGCAAAGTCGATTGGAAAGGGGTGGCTGGATTCAGCCAAGAAACAGTTCATGGAGATCTTCATCGGCGAAGTCGGACGGGCGTACCGACTTGATGACCTCACCTCTTCGCAGGCCGATAACACGATCTGCAATCTTGAACGCCTCACGGACGTTCTGCTCAACGATTACGATTCCGATATCCTGCTGATTCCTAAGCTGTGTGAGTTTGCCAAAGACATCATCAAGCAAACGTGGAGCAAGCCCCAAAGACGGTTCGTCAATCAGCAGGAGTTTCGGACTCGACATCAAGGCACGTCCGATTGCGAGCATCTGCTGCTCACCTCCGGACAGACTTCCCGCCTTCTTCGGTCGTAGTGGGCCGAGTGCCGGGAACAAGGACAGCACTCGCTCATAATTCAGCGCAGCGATATCCCTGTTTTTGACTGTGAAGGCTCCCATCTCGATGTTTTCTTGAACCGTCATTCGCTTGAACAAACGCCTCCCGTCGGGGACCATGGCCAGTCCCTTCGCCACAAGTTGGTCGGTCCGAAGATCTGCGACGCTTTCGCCGTTTAGCAGGATATCCCCTGCAGTTCGCCGGCCACAATAATCGCCAATTGTCCCACTGATCGCCTTCAACACCGTCGATTTGCCTGCACCATTGGGGCCAATCAGTGCAGCGATGTTGCCCACATCTAGGGAAAATGAGACTCCCTGGACGGCGGCGGTTTGTCCGTAAGCAACGCTCAAGTTGTTCACTTCAAGAAGCATTGCTCGTCATTCTCTCCCAAGGTAGGCGTCCAGAACCGCCGGATCATTGAGCACCGCTTCCGGCGCGTCATCGGCAATGAGCCGTCCGAAATTCATAACAATGGCGCGGTCAGCAATATCCGCCACTGCCTTCATGTCATGTTCAATGAATATCGCCGTCCGTCCGCTTTTGCCGATGTCACAGATCACGCATGCCATTTGCTGTGCGATCTCTGGGAACAGCCCTGCAAACGGCTCATCTAGAAGAAAGATTTGGGGGCAAAACGCGCGAACGCGCGACAGCTCAATCAGTTTTCTCTGTCCATACGAGAGGTCACATGCCAGGCAGTCTGCCTTGTCTGCCAAACCCACGTCCTTGAGCAGTTCAAGGGCCCGCTCTCTCTTGACCTCTTCAGCCTCTTTGAGACCCTTGCCCTGCTTGAGAGCGACCACGAGCGTTTCCACCGGCCTGTCCCTCATCCCCAGCATCACGTTGTCCCGTACGGTCATCTGCTCGAATACCTTGCAGTCCTGAAACGTGCGCCCAACACCGAGAGCCGCAATTCTATCGGGCCGTTTGCTCGTTACGTCCCGCCCGACGACGGAAATGGTTCCCCCGTCCGCCTTCAGATTGCCACAGATGAGATTGAATACTGTTGTCTTGCCGGCCCCGTTCGGACCAATTAATGCCACGATCGCGCCGGAAGGCACGTCGAACGACAGGGCGGACACCGCCCGCAAGCCATCAAAGGAAACCGACACACCTTTCAGCGAAATATTTGCCTGCGAGGTCACTGCCATTTGTACCTCCCCAGTAAACCGCTGGGTCGCGCGAGCATCAACGCGACAAGAAGGCCGCCGTAAGCCATCTGCCGAACGGGGGCCGCCATCGAGTTGGGGAGTCCCATGAACCGGAGAGCCTCCGGCAGCAGGACTAGCGCTATAGCCCCGATGATCGACCCCGAGATGCTGCCCATGCCGCCGAACACTACCATGAGAAGGATGGTTACCGACTCCAGTGGGGTAAAACTCGTCGGGTCGATATACGTAAGGTAATGGGCATAAAGTGCTCCGGCAATCCCAGCAAAGAAGGCTCCCACAGTAAACACTGTGCGGGTGTATCGCCCCACATCAACGCCGAGGGACACAGTGATAGTCGCGCTTTCGCGCATCCCTTGGATAAGTCTTCCGAATGGGGAGTTAACCAGACGCCGCGCGACGACGACACTCGCGCAACAGCAAACAGCAACCAAGGGGAAGAACGCCAAAGGCGTGTCGAGCGCGTATCCAAAGACAGTGAACGGCGCAATGGCTGACAATCCCAGGGGGCCACGAGTGACGCCGCTCCAGTTGACCGCCAGGCTATGCGTTATTGCAGCGAACCCGAACGTCGCTAAAGCAAGGAAATCGCCGCCTAGACGCGACGCCGTAAGGCTGACTAGCCAACCTGCAATCGCAGCCACACCAGCGGCCAGAAACAGTGTGATCCATGGAGATATTCCGAAGTGCAGGCACGCAAGCGCAGATACATACGCGCCGACGCAGAAAAAGGCGGATTGCCCCATGGCAGGAAGGCCAGCAAATCCGAGAACCAGATTCAGGCTGACCGTCAGAATGACGAACAGGCCGGCCATGACCAGAATGTGGATGAGGTACTCCATTCACACCTTTCTCACTGCCAGATCCGCACTGAAAATCCCACCTGGACGGAACAACAGGAAGACAACGAGTATTGCGAACGCGATAGCGTCCTTCCATCCGGAAGAAATGCCCCCTACGCCGACATTCTCCGCCAGCCCGATAAGAAGTCCACCCAGCAAAGCACCAGGAATGCTCCCCATGCCGCCAATCAGGGCGGCGATAATGCCCTTGATTGCCGCATTGAGGCCCATAGTTGGATGGACGTTTGTTTCCAGCGCGACGAGAACGCCTGCCGCACCTGCCAGCGCAGACCCAACGAAAAAAGCGTAACTGATGGTTCTTTGCGAGTTGATCCCAACGAGGCTTGCGGCCAACGGGTCATCCGCAACAGCACGGATGGCTTTTCCGAAGGAAGTCCTCCGCATGAGAAGAACGGTCGCTCCGGCAAGCACGACACTCGATATGATGATTCCGATTTGTGTTCCCGTGATCGTCGCGCCGAGGACGCGGTACCCTTCGGTGACAGGCCCGTCTCTCAGAACCTTGATGTCCGAGCCAAAGATCAATTGAAGGCTGTTTTGGATGAGCAGAAAGACGCCGAATGATGCAAGCAGAAGAATCAGATTGGGTGACCTTCGTTCACGCAGTGATCGATAGACGCACCGATCTATCAGCACGCCTAGCACGCCGCCTGCCACCACCGCAACTATCGCGGCCAGCGGCAGAGGAAGATGGAGGTGCGTCACGCATGCCCACGCCGCGTAGGCGGAGGCGGCGAACACTACGCCGTGCGCAAAGTGAAAAAAGCGGACGGTACCGTAGATAACGGTAAACCCGATCGCAACAATCGCATATGTGCAGCCTGCGATGATTCCATTTGCAGTCAGTTGTACGATCATAAGCCCATCACATGTGTGGTGTTTCCAAAGCTCTCAAGTATCCACCGTCCACGCTGCCTGATAACGTGCGTAATGCTCGCATACAGAGGTGTGTCCAGACGTCCACCCCACCCACCACAGGCGTGACAGTGGCATGTCTGACATCCTACAAAGAACAGCACCGATGACCTCCTCGTGCGTGATCACCACTAGCGAACTCTGTGCACCGCACTCGTCATGCGTCAGCTCCAAGATGCGTCGCCAAGCCCTCTCTGCCATCTCACTCAGTGTTTCACCTCCGGCAATGTATCTCTTATCCGGCTGCGGAGTGGTCAACAACTCGCTGAAGATGTCGTTGCCAAGAATCCGGCGCGTATCCTCGTAGCGGCTTCCAGCGTGGTCCCCAATGTCCAAGGGATTGAAGGCCTTATCGACCTGGATATCGACACGTCTCCCATCCGCCAAAGGCTGCACAGTTGCAACAGATCGCCTTGTCTGCGATACATAAACATGATCGATCTCCATCCCTCGCAGAGCGTCCGCAATCGTGGTGCTCTGCTCTGCGCCTTTCGGAGACAGTTCCGTCTCCTCCAAAGACCATCGTCCACTCTTGTAGCTGGCACGCTCTGCATTTCGAACAAGTACGAGTCTCATGTGTTACTCGCCTCTTCCATCGTCGAGTGCATCACGTCAACACACCGGCAGAGTGAAGGTACGCCTCGTCTGGCGCATTTCCCCATCCGGCTTGCTTAACATGCACGCAAAAGGTTCCCGGCCCTCCTTCACTGTCAATATGCCGGTAAATCTGTGTGATTATGCCAAACAGATTAGGCAAAGAATTGATCGAATCAGACTCCCGACATTCCAGCCAGACCTCAATCGGCGTGTTCTCTTCAGTCGGTTTATGGTAGTCATACGTGGACTTCACGATCCAACCACGTCTGTCCCCGTCTGGACCCACGAAGACTGCAAGATCCTTGCACAGGCTCACAGGAATGTGGTTTGGAGTAAGGTGGATTAGATCAATCTTCGCTTTTAGATGCGCGTCACAGAAGGCACTATAAGTAGGCTTCTGTTGTTCTGCTCGGTACACCTCGTCTTCAAGGAGAAGAATTCTCCGCATTCTAATGTTCTTATTCGTTGCTTTGATTTTTGCCAAAGCGTCGAGGTATTGCCATGCAAGACCTGCTGCGCCGCCGTCGTTTTGCGTTCCCCAGTCTGATGGCTCTACTCTCGCGATGAAAGTCACATCGCGCAGGTCCTCGTAGTTCGCACTTTCCTTTAACAATCGCATATACTGGCAGAGCTCTACAATTACCCCCTTTGATTGCGTGAAGTTACATGAAGAAAGAAGCGCGATATTCGCAATTGCCGGATTAGCGCCTATGTGCGCGGTATGTAGTACTTCTTTCCGAAGAGTCTGGAGATGCTTTTCCGCCTCTGCGGAAACGGCCAATCTCTCAGCGACGACAAGAATGACAAGTGTGACGAGGATGCTCACAATGATGAGTGAGAGTATTATGCACAGTGGATTATTGCGTACTGCGCCGAACATGAATGGGATGAGGTTGAAGATTGCGTAGGGCGCAAGAATGCCCCAAAAGGCACTCCATTTGTGCTCGTTGAGGACGGCGCGAAGCTTCTTTACTCCCTTCATATCTGCGTCTCCTCGCTTGGAAGGGATATCCTTAGTGCCTTCACAAATTTGTTGTCATAGCAAACGCACGTCATAAGTGACAGGAGAGATCGAGGCGTATCATCTGGGAACCCAGAAATGGCGACCTTTGCCTTCTTTGCAAGAGATTTGGCGTAGTGCTTTACTCTCTCCAACGTCCCAGACTCAACTACGAGTGTAGCAATACTGCTCAATTCTTCGCCAGTTAGCTCGGGCTGTTCTTGAACCCGCTCGAAGATATCCTTACCTCGTTTGCCCCCGTTCTTAAAGAGCCAATAGCATCCGAGCGTTAGTCGACCGTTGCGTATGTCACTGAACTGGTCTTGGAATCCTCGGCCGATAACCCCATCTGTGCCAGCGGGCACAAAGTCCGCGAGATCGTTCATCACTTGGATGCCGGCACCGAATTCTTCGCCGAATTTCTGCAGGGCAATGCACTCCTGCTCGGATGCACCTGCAAGGACCGCGCCAGCACGGGCGCACCGACCAGCAAAGACCCCACTACCGTGGAAACACCGCAAGGTGTATTCCCGCATGAAGACCTCTTCGTCAGCATAGCGGTCGAAATGCTCGATCTTCAGAAGGTTCAGGTCGTAGTGTTGCGCTATGTAGATATGCTTGTTGCACGTGCTCAGGTCGCCACGCACCTCATCAAGCACTGCTGTGTCGAAGTCCTGTTCAGCCTCCGCAAGACACTCAAGGCAAAGCTCCCTGGTGACCATTGACGCGATGAACTGGGAATTCTTCTCAGGAATAGAAAACACAGCGTGCTTGTTATCGAAAGAAGAATTCGCCTGGTACGAGGAAATATTGAGCAATTCAAAGGCCGCCCCCGCCGGAACGGTCTTCTCCCAGTTAAGGCCACCGCAGAGTTCGTAGGCCAGGCGCAAAAGGAAGGGCTTAAGGAGCAGCTCTTTGTTCCGCCGGTCCACCACGTACCGCATGATTCGGTGAAGCTCCGGTTCAATGCCTTTAATTGAGTCAATCTGCTGTGACAGGAGCGGATAGGCTCTTGCGGATGTTTCTCGCATCAGGCGGAAGTATTGCGACTTATCCATGATCTCTCTCCTCAGCTCACTCTACAAAAACAAACTTGCCGTCACGGACCGTCTTGAGCACAGGTGTCAGAACAGCATCGCCGTGCGAGTCAATCGTCGTTTCTCCCGCTACTCCCGGGTACTTGTTTATGCGGTGAAGTGCTGCTCTTATCCCGTTACTGTCCGTGCCTCCGTCACGCATGGCGATGGCAAGAATGCGGACGGCATCATAGCTCAATCCGGCGAAGATATTGGGCTTCGATTGGTATAGTGACTCGTAGGCGTTGACGAACCGGCGAATCACCTCGTCTCCGCTGTCGGGGCTAAACTTGCTTGCTGAATAGATGACACCCTCAGTCGCCGCGCCCCCGAGTTTCAGAATCTCTGGGTCTTCGAAGGTGACGGTGCTCAGGAACTGCGTCTTGAACCCAAGCTCCTTCGCTTGGCGAAGGATATAGCCCATTTGCTTGTACCCGAGGAGGTAAACTGCTTCGGGATTCTGGCCTGCTATTTTTGTGATCTGTGTTCGGAAATCCGTCGCATCCTCTGCGTAGGATTCCTCGGCGACAATCGTGCCGCCTTTATCAGTGAAGGATCGCCTAAACACGCCTCCGATCCCCACACCGTATTCGTTATTGATCCGCAAGATCGCCACCCGTCTGTAACCGAGGGTGTTGAAGGCATAATCGGCCATGACGGTGCCTTCGTACACGTCGGAAGGGCAGTTTCGAAACACATACTGCCCAGCGTCCGTTAGTTTTGGAGATGATGACGCCGGTGATAGCAACACGACTTCTCTCCTGTTTGCGATTGGCGCAATGGAGAGGGTGACGGAACTCAGAAGATCTCCCAGCACAGCAGGCACCCGGTCAACGGTGATGAGTTTCTGGAATGCAGCAACTCCTGATTTCGGCTCCCCCTGCGAGTCCTCGTAGACTATGCGAAGGGTCCGGCCGTCGATACCCCCCTCAGAATTCACCTGTTGCACGGCAAGGTCCATTCCGCGTTTTGCCGCCTCGCCGTAGGCGGCTCCCTGCCCAGTCAACGGGAGTATCGCACCAATGGTGATTTCTTGGGGATTGCCGCGAGGCCTGTTCATCACGATGAGAACAACGACGACGACCGCCACCAGTCCAATTGCCACGAGCCAAGGTATCTTCTTGCTCATTGTCAAACCTTTCCTTCTGCTATTGTTCACCCAGGTCTTCGCCGAGGAGTTCCTCAATCCTGCGCAGGGCCAACGGCGAAGGCAGGGACTTGCCGCTCTCCCAGCGGTTCACGGTCGAAAACGTCACGCCGACCTTGGCGGCGAACTGCTCCTGCGTCAGACCCATCGCCTTCCGCAGCTCTCGGATCATCCGAGGGATGTCTTTCTTCGTCATCTAACGCACTCTCGCCTGAAAGCTATCGTTTCCCGGAGCGGCACAGCATAACTCCGAGCGGATCATATAGCAAACGATATGTCGATCGGCGGGGCTTGTCAAGGATTCAGAAGGCCTTGCCTGCCGGGGCGAGGCCCGCCGCAATTGGCCCGTCACCGGGAAGTCGGAGGGCCGTAATCGGGCTGGCATCGTAGGTGGCTGTGTGCTCTAATGCAACATGTGCGACAAGTAGCACAAACTAACGGGTTGGTCCGGAAGGCCTGCTCTTGTCGGTAGGAAAGGAGTGGACGAGATGAGCAAGAAGACGGCAGATGCCGAGTTTTGTAAGGAGGAACGCCTGGCGGTGAGCCTCAAGACACTGGCCAACCAGCTCGATACGACCCGGACGTCGGTGAGGCGGTGGCTGAGCGAGGCTGGCATCCAGCCGATTGCCCTCGGCCACGGGACGAACGGAACCATCCGCTACCGCTGGTCCGACGTGAAGGCTTGGCTCGATTCACTGGAGCAGGTATCGTAGCCCCTCGCCGGGTGCCCTCCGTCGTTCTCCCGGCGGAAGGCGTGATCAGAGCATGCGAAGAAGACTTATGATCTGATGATACCGATCGACTATAAGGCATTCCTCCAGGAAGGTGCCTTCTTCAGCATCATCTGCCCCTCTATCAGACCAAGCAGCAATGTCTACCTCTTCCGGCCCTTGCGGCTGGCGTCCTCCAGCAAAGACGCTACCCGCGACGGTGTTCGCAGACAACTTCGACTTAGCATCGAGCCAGAAACGATCTTCGAAATCTCGGCTGCCACGCCACCAGCGAATATGGCCATCAGATGAAATGACCACGGCGCAGGCCTCCGTGCTCATATCAACGTACCTGATGGCCGTAGCCGTGAAGGACGTCACGAAATACGCCGCAAGGTCAGAGACCACCTCGATCGAGAGCAAACCGTTACCTCGACGTTGTGCGAAAGGGCCACTGGGCATTAGAAGGCCGGATGCGAAGAAGTTCGCTTCGGCCTCTTCCACACTGGTCTTGTAGGACGCAATCATGTCCTCTGCCGTGCAAGCAAAGACCTGGGATTTCGCCTTATGAAGCTCCCAGTGACCAAGCTCGTGCGCGATGGCAAAACGCCTGCGCCCTGGCTCCAGAATACTCTCTTTCACTCGTATTAGGCCGCGACTCCCTTTGCGGATTAGCCTCGCTTCCATTCCGTCCAGAGGGCCATCCGTGACGAGGACCTTGCGGGCAAGGGCGATGTCCTCCAAGACGAGGTCGTCTGGTCTCTGAAATCCGTAGAGGCTCCAGAGTCGCTCACCCTCTCCAACAGCCATTGCCTTGGAGAAATCAAGGCTCGGCATCGTCGGATTCCTCAGTCAGGGCATCCAGTTTTGACATATCATCGAGCAATGACTTGAGGTCATCCTCGCTGGCCACGGCATCGAGCTTTCGGAAGAACGCGGCTTGGGCTGTCCCAGAGAAACGATCAGCTATGATCCGACGTAGCTCATCCTTCGTCAGGGCACCAACTTGCGAGGCCTTGTCGCGAAGCTTTGCCAGCATTGATGGCCTCTGCTCTCGTGCTGCTTCTAAAGCAGCTCGTGCCTCACGGGTAGCAGCCATCTTCTGAAGGCCTCGCTGCACTTTCGCAAAGCCTGCTCGCGTGTCCATGCCCAGATGCTGGAGTTCAGCCTCGACCTCATGGAGAGCCATGCTCTCCTCATTCGGAAGCAGGAACGTAAGGAACTTCTTCCACGCTTGGTCATCAAATCGGTCCACATTCTTCATGATCTGCCCTCCCGCTTGGGCCGGCCAAGCATCTTCTCAGCCTTGCGCCAAAGCCGCTTTTGGGCGTTGTTGATCGTCTTGACGTCAACGTTCAGGTATTCTGCAATCTCCGCTGGCTTGGTGATATCGGCGTTCATGCACTCCAAGATATCCACCAGCAGGGGATCGTCCTCCTTGGCCGACATCGCCTTCAGGTTCGCCAGGGTTTCGTTCTTGATGCAGTTGTCCAAGGGATCCGGTTCGTCACCCTCCGGTTCCATGTCTACCGGATCTTCTGTGTCGCTGAGATGAATCTGAGGCATCGGTCTGGAGTGCTGGGTATTCGCCGCCTCGGCGAGGTGGTTGACCAGGCTCCTAACCACGTTCCGCAGAAAAGTCATCAGCTTCAGGCCCGTGGATGGATCGTAGCGCCGTGTGCCGTCAAGAACCTTGAGGATCGCCTCTGCTGCTATGTCGCCGGGCGTAATACCTCCCGGTCCGGCCCAGCCTCCGTTGGCTCGCCATCCGTACGCGACGAAGAAGCCGCCTGCATGCAGTGTAAGCCGCTTGTGGTACTGCGCCCATTCATCTTCTGTAACGTTCGCCATATCAGCCACTTCGACCTCCCCGGTGACCGTCTTGCCAGGGGCTATCCTACCCCCTTATGCCGGCCAGACAAGATTTTTTGCCACCCCGATGGCAAAAAGGCACTTCCACTCCGGCCAAGGTAAGTAGTCGGATAGCAGGTGCTACCGCAAGAGATAGGAGAATACGACATGACCAAAGATGACAAACCACACGGCCCTCCAACCATCGCCGTGAAGGTCTATGAGCCTTCACAGCCAGAACCCAAGGAGTTCACGTGGGCCAAGACCATGAAGGTGGGCGATGCTGCCCGCGAGGCAGCCGCCGCGTTTGGTCTTGCGGCAGAAGACCCGACATTCCAGAACGCCCAGGATGAGATCCTCGACCGCAACAAGCCGCTGGTGGCAGCGGGAGTCCGCGATGGAGACTCCCTGGAGCTCGTTAGTGCCGGGGGTGGGGTGTGACGGTCCCGCGGTCGGTGACCATCGCCACCGTTGAGGACGAACTGGCGGCTGTAAAGGCCTACGCTCAGCGCCATGGCTGGGCAACTGCCTGGAACGCCGACCAGCTTCGTCTTACCTGCGACGGGAAGCACCCGGCCGATGCGACGCCTATCAGGATCATCGCGTCGGTTGAGGGGTATCGAGCCCTCCCGCCAGCCTGGACGTTCGAGGATCCGGCTAGCAATAGGTCGCTTTTCCCTAAAGGGGGAGCGGTCAACGGCAAGTCGTCGATCTTCCATGGCCGCTGCGTGATATGCGCGCCCTTCAACAGGCTCGCGTATGCCCAACACGGTGGGCCACACAGCAACTGGGGAGGTCCGGAACGGTGGCTTGAGGTCCGGGGGCATATTCAGGCCACAACGCTGGCGAGTATGCTCGCGTCGATATTGGGCCACCTTAAGGCAAGTCCAGGAGTCTGCTGATGACCGTTTACAGGATGACAGACCTATCGGTACGGGAGAATCGTGGCTGCTTGATCGTTCCTGAGCAGGTAGTTCTACACACAAAACTTGCCCTTATGGGCTTTCGTGGACCCGATGGCCGGCACGAGGGGCTCGTCTACTGGCTTGGGCGTCGGGCTGATCCGGACACCATCGTGCTAGGGGCGATTATCCCGCACTGCGACCACGAACCACAGCGAGTGATGGCCTCCGAAGCATCCATTGGCACGGTGGTGCGAGCCGCCAGGTCTCAAGGCGTGTGCCTGGTGTCCCAGGTGCATTCGCATCCCGGAGATGACACGCGACATTCTGATGGCGATGACAGGCTCGTATTGATGCCTTTTGACGGCATGTTCTCACTCGTGATCGGTCGCTACGGAGCAGGTGGTGTGACGATCGAAACTGGCGCCGGCCTTCACCAGTTCCAAGATGGGCGGTGGGTGCAAGTCCCACCCCGGTGCAAGGACGCGCTCCGAATCGTGCCCACCATGATGGGAGTACTTGGGTGAGCAACAGGACTCAGTTCTACACGGAGAGGGATCGCCGCTCCCGCGAGTATTGCGCAAGCGAGGAAGCGTGCTTCGAACGGCCCGTGGTCCTTTGTATCGGACGTGACGCTGCCGAGTCGCCTCGCGGCCAGCTGATCGCGATGGCCACTATGAACATGGTCGCCAGGTTCCACCGCAATGTGGCCCTGTCGTGTCCTCATGCGCCGCTACTGGCCCCGCAATCCTTGATCCTATCGCAGCCGCCCCAGCAGCACATGAGCCTGTCCGATGCCCTGGTCACGATGGCCACCGCCATCGACCCATTCATCCACATTGATCTGCCGGCGCCGGAAGCTCCGGCACCAGGGATCGGCGTAGGCACGGGTTTGGCTGTTCCGGTTCCCTGGCATGTTGGCTGCAACGATTCGATGGTCCAGTTGGATACAACGCCTGTCCCCATGGATGCCCAATCAGGATTCTCCCTTGGTGCCTGCTTGGCCTCCTGCTTGGCAGCAGCCTGCCTCTGCAAGCAGGTGCTCCGGAAGCCCTTGACGCCTCTGGAGGTCTCCGCTTGGAATCTCAGGCAGGGACACGATGCTGATATCGGTCCATCTGAGCTCTGCCCGGTGGACGTCGGCCGGGTCCTCCTGATTGGTGCCGGTGGGGTCGGGTCAAGTCTGGCGTATTGGCTCCGGCAAAGTGGTTTTCGCGGCGACTGGCAGGTGGTCGACAGAGACTTGGCTGAGCTCCATAACACGAACCGGTCTTTGGGGCTTGTCGCTGCCGACGCTGGCTGGCCCGGCCGGGAGCCTCGTTCGAAGGCATCAGCAGCGGCCGAGCTGATGGGGTGCACTCCAATCCCGTTGTGGTATGACGAGCTGGACCAGGAGACGCTTCGTCCGGACTTGGTATTGCCGTTGGCGAACGAACGGGCGGTCAGGAGTGCGATCGCCATGCGCGGCGAGCCCGTGATCCTGCATGCGACTACCTCTCTCACGTGGGAGGCCCAACTGCACCGCCATATTGCCGGCAAGGACGACTGCATCATGTGCCGCATGCCCTCGAGATATGGGGCTGTGAAGCTCGCGTGTTCCACTGTCCCGCTGGTCGGTTCGGGCGTTCCCACGGACGCAGCGCTGCCTTTCCTTTCCGCCACAGCTGGTTTCCTGGTCCTCAACGGTCTCTACCGCCTTATGGCAGGAGAACTGGGACAGGGCGAGCACAATCTCTGGCGAGTAATGTTCAACACGCCGAACCGTCTGGTTAGTTCGGCGCGATGCCGATGCCAGGAAAGCTGCGTATGGATCCTGCCTGAGAGGGTGCGGCGCAAAGTCAGTGCCGGTCACAGGTGGGCATACTTGGACCCAGCAAGCGACGGTCAGAAGAAGGCTACTTCCTGATCGCCCATCATTTCGGGCCGACTGCCGACTCCTTTTCTTTCTTGCTAGCTGCGGCTAGAATCCTCCCCCATGACATTCAAACCATGGACGTTCTTCATGGTGGCGTTGGCGGGGTGGATGAACCGCCAGCAGCAGGAAGCGATCGAGTATCTCAAGGAAGAGAACCGCATTTTGCGGGAGAAACTCGGCCACAAGAGGCTCATCCTGAACGAGTCCCAGAAACGCCGGCTGGCTGAGGCCGCCAGCATGCTGGGCAAAGACTTGCTGCGCGAGGTCGGGACGCTGTTCTCGCCCGAGACGCTCTTGAAATGGCAGCGAACCCTGGTCGCACGCAAGTACGACGGCTCCGATCGCCGGGGCAAGCGAGGGCCCAAGCCCACCAAGGCCAACATGATCCGCAAGCTGGTGATCCGGATGGCCCAGGAAAACCCATCCTGGGGATACGGCCGGATCAACGGCGAGCTCAAGAAACTCGGTTATGACGTCCACTGGCAGACGGTCAGGCGGGTCATGCTTGATCATGGCCTGCTGGACGATCCCGACAAGCCGTACAAGACCACCTGGAAGGACTTCCTCAAGAGCCACTGGGAGAGCCTCGCCGCCTGCGACTTTTTTTCGTGCGAGGCTTGGGGCGTCAAAGGCCTGACTCGCTACCTGGTCTTCTTTGTCATTGACGTGTCCACGCGGCGCGTCGAGATCGCCGGCATCCACGCCGACCCTTGCGAGACGCAGATGCTCCAGTACGCCCGCAACCTCACGGACGCCCAGGACGGCTTCCTCAAGGGCAAGCGGGTGCTGATCCACGACCGGGATCCGCTCTATACGAAGAAGTTTCGCGAGACGCTCCGAGCCGCTGGCGTGCGATCGCTGAAATTGCCCAAGAGAAGTCCCAATCTGAACGCACTGGCCGAGGCCTTTGTGGCTTCAATTCGCCGCGAAGCCCTCAATAAGATGATCCTCTTCGGAGAGCGGCACGTTCGGCACGTGGTCGAGTCTTTCGTGGAGCATTACAACACGGAACGCCCTCACAAGGCGTTGAACTACTGCCGGCCGATCGAGCCGGAGGAGCCTCCGACGCTCGAAGGCGTCGTCAAGTGCCACGAGCGGCTCGGAGGGCTCCTCAAGAGCTACTACCGAGACGCCGCCTGAGGCCCGGACGAAACCTGAAACCCCAGTTGTTTTGCAGCACAGCAAGGGGGAAAAGGCTTCTGCCGAAGAGGCGTGTCTCAGCGGGCGGCGAAGCCGGTCGCATCAGGCAGGAAGAGGCCGTTGGGGGGCGGCCAAAGGCACGGCAAAAATGCCTGCAAAAAAGCCCTTGCGCGCTCCTGGTAATCGCGCTATCCTCGATGCTGGATAAAGAGCGTTTCCAGAAAGGATGGTGCAATTATGACACTCGGAATCCGAAAGTTGATCGTAATCAGTCTGGTTGGGTCTGTCTTCTTGCTGGGCAACTTCCTGTGGGTCACGAGCTGGCTCCAGGACAAGGGCGTGATCGACTGGGCCAACAACATCCGCAGGGACTACCTGACGGGCACGGCCATTACGATCATCGTGGTGCTACTGGTCCTGTTGGTCGGGGGGCGAGGTGATGGCCGAAGGCTCCTCAAACGATGCCCCGTCTGCGATCATCGCCTGCTTGGTTCGGCCACCTATTGCAGCGATTGCGGAAGCAAGTTATAGAGGACTCACATGAGGCAGGATCGTGACGCGTCAGGGTGTGACCAAATTGTGACCAAAACGCGCACATCATGCACAAGATGCGCAACATGCGCATCTGAAGCTGCTCCATAGGGTGTAACCAGTTACGTGCAATTCCAGGTATGAGCGAAAGTTGCGATTTCGGCCGTTTATTCGCTCATAACCCGGAGGTCGTGGAGGTCTCGCCTGAAGGAGACAATTCACCGACGACAAACACTCTTTTTCTGAACTGAGGGACGCCGTAGTTCACCGCATTGAGCACCGCCGTATGGCAAACGTACTTCGCTTCAGTCATCTCTTGGACGAACGCCTGCAGGACTTCCTGCCCGTGCCGATTGCGGATGCCAGGCACGTTTTCGAACAAGAAGAATGCGGGGCGAATCCCTCTTATCAGACGAGAGAAATCAAGCGACAGGCTGTTGCGTGCATCACTTCGTCCGTCGCGCCGCTGCACCGAGAACCCCTGGCACGGCGGCCCTCCGGCCACCAGTGACACTTCCCCGGGCGCGGCTTTCGCCGCCTCCAACACGTCTTCCGTAGTCAGACCGCTCACGTCGGCCGCAAAACAGTGTGGGCCGATATTGTGATGGTAGGTCGAAACCGCGTCGGAATCGAGGTCGTAGGCCGCGGCGATCTTGAAGCCAGCACGAATCAGTCCTAAGGACAGTCCGCCCGCGCCGCAGAAGAACTCAACCACGGTCGGCGCGGACGCTTCGGAATGTGCCGATACGCCGCTCACAGTCGAATGGTCCCTTTCTTGATCCCGGCGATCAGCCTGGAAAAAGATGTCCCGAGAGGGGCTTCGATGTCTCGTTGCTGCTCAGGCAAATCACGCCGGTTGACCAGAAGCTCGGCCAGTATGTGGCCGGCAAGATGGGCGGCCACTGTGGGTGCCACAGCGTTCCCAACCTGAAGGAAACGGCTGTCAAAGCTGCCCGCAAAACGGTAGGTGCGAGGGAACCCTTGGAGCAGACTGGCTTCTCTGACTGACAGGCCGCGATTCTGTTCGGGATGGACAAAGCGTCCGCTGGCCGGATTGCGCGATGATCCTGTGATGGTTACTGATGGGCGGTCCCACCAGAGCCTTCCGTAAACATCGTCAAAGCCGCTGCGTCCGTTGCGGGCCGCGAGCCGCCGTAGACAGGCGGGACCGACGTTCTCCGGCCTACGTCCTCCGTCCCTCGGCACGGCAGAGATTGTGGCTACAGTTGACGCCCTGTGCCGGGCGGTCACATGCTCCATATCGCCTGGATAGGCATCTCCGGGCACAAGCGGCGGCAGATCGCCGAGCGCCTGCCTGACGGTGCGGTGTCGTTTTCTGTCGCAAATGATGGGCTCGGGCATGGCGAACGGCTTTCTCATCGCCAGCGTGACTGCGCGGAATCGTTCCTGAGGCAGGCCGAAGTCCGCAAAATTGTATATCCGCGTTCGCACGATGTACCCGGCCTGCCGCATGATGTCACGGGCGCGGACATAGAACGGCCAGCTTCTCTCCGTCAGAAGCTCCGGCACGTTCTCCATCAGAATCACATCAGCATCCAACCGCGTCCCAATTCTGGCGAAATCCGGGTAGAGATTATTCAGTTCATCGCATCCGTCGATCGTCTTCTTGTGCGACGTAAACCCCTGACATGGTGGACCGCCTGCCACGATTGTCAGGTTCCCAGAACGCCGGTCCAAGCCCTCACAGAACCTGGTCCATGTCGCCTTGCTCGTGACGATCTCGTGAGCGTCTTCCCGTAATGGCCGGATGCCCAAGTTCGCAGCATAGGTTTCATTCGCATCTTCGTTCAGGTCCATCGCTCCGGCCAGACGGTACAACGGAAGAAGTGTATTGAACAGCCGGAAGCCAGCCGAGATGCCGCCGCAGCCGCAGAAGACATCGACCACATCGATCCGAGCCGACTCTGGATTCACCGCAGGCGCCGCCGCGGCGGGCTCGCCCATCGCCAACAACCGGCCGGCACGCTCTGCGGCCGCGGCCAAGTCGGCCGCGGCCATCGCACTTGCCGAGATCCCCAAATGCTTTGCTTGTCCGTTCATCGATGATACGGCGTTTCTGACGTTCTTGACCAGCATCGTCCGATTCAGCATGGGCGCGCCTTTCGTATGAACCTCTCAAGCTTCTGCCTTAAAGCCGGGGTGTCCTTAATTCTGCACTCCCACAGCGTTATCGTTCGCCAGCCATCCGCTCGCAGACGCCGAACATTCTGATGGTCCCGCACAACGTTCCGATCAAGCTTCCTGTTCCAGAATCGAGCGTTCGATCTTGGGCGAGCCGCGCGGGAACAGCCTGCATGCTGGTGCCAGAAGCAACCGTTCACAAATATGACCGCTTTCCATCTGGGCAGAACTATGTCAGGCTTCCCAGGTAGGTCGTCCCTGTAAAGCCTGAACCGAAAGCCCAAGTCGTGCAGCATCTTACGCACCGTTATCTCCGGCTCGGTGTTCTTGCCTTTCACCAGCCGCATGATCCTAGACCGTTCTGCCTGAGTGAATCTGTCCAACATCACCCTTTCGGCGCGAACAGGGGCGCTTTAGTCGATAGGCAGCCATCATGAGGCTGCCGGCCGGGCCTGCCTGAGCTTCCGCTGCTTGTAGGCCAAGACAAGCTGGACGTGAACCGCAGTCCAATCCCGCTGGCCCGTCCAGTCCTGCTTGGCTTCCTTCAACTCGGGAACGGGCCGGCCATCGCGAAGCCATCTGCGGAGCGTGGACTCCGAGATGCCTGCTTCCGACAGAAAATCCTTGGTCTTCATGGAATCAGCTTTCCTGGGGCCTATTACACCTTCTGTCCGTGTTACACGTGTCACACCTACCCACAATGCTACCGAACCATGCTGCACTTTCAACTGAATTGCGGCCTCGTTGGACTGGAAAAGAGCGCCAAGGACCGCAGAACCCTAACATAGACCGAACGTCCTGTCAAGAATTATCGTCTTGTTCTGGAAAAATCTTTCTGCAAAGCCACCCGATGGTTCGGAAACCATGTAGGCTCATCGTGGTGGCTGTGCCGAGACTTGTGGAACGGCTGCCGTGCTGTCTGTGATTGCAGGGGAAGTCCCGCTGCCGGACAGGCGCGCCGCCGCGGCCGGCGTAGCCGGTCGCATCAGTCCGATCAACCGCCGGGTTCCTGGCCCGGGGGTCACAGGCTAGCTCGCTTTACGGTAGTAGTGACTGAGTAGCCCGCCGAGCCATCGCTGGCATCGAATCGATGCCGCTTCCACCTCATCGCCCATCTGCGGTGGACTCTCGCCGGCACCGGGCGGCTTATTGCCCAGGCCCTGGTGCGGTCGGAACCTGTTGTGGTAGAGGGCATAGGTCTGGACGATGTGGTCAAGTTGCCCTAGCCCAAAGCAGAGGAACAGGTTCAGGCACTCGCGTTTCAAGCTCCCGATCCACGATTCCGCGAAACAATTCGCGACGGGTGCTTGGAACGGCGTCAGCACCACGCCGCCCTTCTCGCGATGGAAATGCTCGTCGAAGGCCTGGCTGTACTTGGCATCGCGGTCGTGTATCAGGAACCGCAGGTTGATCCCTTCCTCCTCGGCCCACATATCGACGTTCCGGGCCTGCTGCCGCATCCATTCGTCGGTGGGATTCAGCGTCGCCGGCGACAGGAAGACTTTCCGGCTTTCCAGATGGACGAACGCCAGGACGTAGGCGACGCGCTTGCCCAGCGGCGTCCAGAGCGTCTTGCAGAAGAAGTCGCAGGCCACCATCACGTTCATGTGCATGGCGATGAACTTCCGCCAGGGAGTCAGAACGCCCTTGGGCGCACGGCGGTCGGGGTCCGGCAGGATCTTCTCGTCAGTCAGCACCCGGCGAATCGAACTGCGGCTGGGCACCAGAGCCAGCTTACGGAGTTCTCCCAGGATGCGCCGCACGCCCCAGCCGACGTTCTCCCTGGCCAGGCGGATAATCAGTTCTCGCAGCGACCGGCTCAGCCGCGGCCGGCCGACCTTGCCTGGCTCCCGGCCCCCCCGCTCGTCCCGCAGCCAGCGGCGATAGGTCTTGATGTTGACGATGGCCAGGGTATGCTCGACCGCATGGTCCACCTCCAGCCCAACCTTAAGCAACCGCTGCCGCTCCGCAGGCGCCAGGATCACCCGGTTGCCCGGCAGGCGCGACTGGAGCATCTCGATCTGGACCTTCAGGAAGCGGATATGCGCGTCACGCCGTGCCGACCACGCCTCCTGCAAGACCATCAACATCGTCATCCACCAGTTCCGACGCATGGGTTCCACCTCGCAAACACTGGCCATAAGTGCAGTACTATCAGCGGCCCAACATTTTGGACCACCGCCGGCAGAATGCAAGGGCGTACTTCCCCCCGGATCGTGGCTCGTCGGGTCGAAAGCCCGAAGGTCGTCGAGCTGGTGGGTGCTTTTCTAACTCCCCTTGGGGCTGTGGCTTAGGCTGCTTCCCCGAATCTCGCCCAAAAGGCTTCCCTCAAGTGAAGCGGTAGCGAGATGGCCCCCGCTAGTGAACCGAACGGGTCGAAAACAACCGACCCGCCGGTTATGACGAAACGCCAAGGAAGAGACTCCTTGGCGTTTCGTTTTTACGCGAGTTATCGCAATAACTTGCGCCTGCACGCCTCCTGCCACTGTCTCTGATTTTCCCAGCGAGAGGCCTCCGGCTGCGCCATCGCAATGCCTTCCGCCCCCCGAAAAGTGAAACTCTCAGAGTCTCTCGCCGACCATGGTTCCGGGGGTTATGAGGGGGTTGTCTCCGTCTGGACGCGGACCGAACCTGCTGGTTCGGCTCGAACGGGGAGACCTCTCTGAAAAACTCTCCACGTCTCGCAATCGCTACTTGGAGACTTCTGCCGTCGATGGGACCGGAAGTCCGCGATTCAGGCCGCCGTGGGCTGAACGGAATAGGTTCAGATAGTGAAAGTAAAAGTTTCACCGAGGAATATTCAGGTTGCGGGCCGTCAGAAAACCGTATACACTTTTCTGACGAGGTGATGAGCATGGACACCGTGCAACAGACCATCCTTGGACGCATCCGTTCGGCCGGGCGCGGAGAGGTCTTCACGCCAAAGGACTTCCTTGACGCGGGCACGCGGTATGCGACCGACCAGGCCCTCTCCCGGCTGGTGCGATCTGGCGACCTCCAACGCTTGGGCCGCGGCCTTTACTACTACCCGCGGGTCAACCCTCGCCTTGGAATTCCGCTCACGCCAGACGTAAACCAGATCGCACAGGCCATCGGACGCCGAACCGGCAGCCGCATGGTGCCATCGGGCGCGGTCGCCGCCAATCTTTTCGGGCTTTCCACGCAGGTGCCCGCCAAGTTCGTATACCTGAGCGATGGACGATCCCGCCGCCTTCGCGTCGGCAAGATCGAGATCCAAATCAAGCACGTCACGCCCAAGGAATTGCCCCCGGGCAGCCAGACGAGCGCCATGGTCTTCCAGGCCCTGCGATACCTGGGCAAAGACATGGTGGACGCCCAGGTCATCGCGAGAATGAAGGCGACGCTTCGAGCCGAGCAAAAACGCGAGTTGGCGCAGGATGCCCGTTACACCACCGACTGGATCGCGAACGCCGTTCGCCAGATCGCCAGCCGCAACAAGAAAGGGCTGGAGGTCGCACATGGATGAATTCGCACAACGATCCGCCGGTGATCGGGCCGACCTGTTCCGTGCCGTGGCCACGCAACGCGGCCTGAATGCCGACATCGTCGAGAAGGATTTCTGGGTCTGCTGGACCCTCAAACGGCTGTTCTCGCTGGACGCCTCGCCAGCTGGTTTGATCTTCAAAGGCGGCACGTGCTTATCCAAGGTGTTCAAGGTGATCGAGCGGTTTTCCGAGGACATCGATCTTTCCTTCAACCGCGCAGACCTGGGATTCCGGGGCGCTTCCGACCCGGCAGCGGCCATCTCGGGCAAGAAACGCCAGAAGGGCCTGGACTCATTGACGGAGACCTGCCGCGAGGCCATCCATGACGTCCTCCTGCCGCGCCTCAAAGCCGCCTTTGGAGCTGCGCTCGCCAAGGCTGGCGGGCAGGCGTGGACGTTGGAGATCGCTGACGACGACCCCGACCAGCAGACGCTGGTGTTCCGGTATCCAACTGGCATTGCGCCCGCCAGCGCCGCGGTGCCGGCGTACATCCGGCCCATGGTTCGCATGGAGCTCGGGGCTCGCTCCGACCACTGGCCAGCCGTCGAAGGGACTGTGACTCCCTACGCGGCAGAAGACTTCCCCCGCGTCTTCTCGGCCCCGGCGTGCTCGGTACACGTTCTCGCGGCCGAACGCACCTTCTGGGAAAAGGCGACGATCCTACACGCCTGGCACCATGCCCCGGCGGACAAGGTGTTGCGCGACCGGCAATCGCGGCACTATTACGACCTGGTCCGCATGTACGAGCATGGCATCGGCCGCGAGGCGATGAAGAACACGGACCTGCTTCTGAAGGTTGCCGAGCACAAGAGCATCTTCTTTGCATCGGCGGCGGCGAAGTACGCCGAGGCCCGGCCCGGCACGTTGCGGCTGGTTCCGCCTGATTCCCGGCTTGGCGAGTTGCGGCGGGATTACCAGAGCATGCAGGAAATGATCTTCGGCCAAGCCCCCACATTCGAGCATCTTATGACCGTCCTCGGCGAGATCGAATCCTCAGTCAACGCGATGTAGGCTGGGCCATGAAGACCTTGCATACTACGTTTGAGCACTGCGTCCATGAATGGCTGCTGGACCGCCTGCACAACCAGTGGCGGGCGTTGGGCGTTCCGTTCAGCGTCGAGCAACCGCTGCGCGCCAAGGAGGCCATCGACCCCGAGGCGCTGTTCTGGTGCTCGCTGGAGTTCTTCTGGAGTGGTCCACAGACAGGGGTGGTCCAAAATGTCGTTCTTTCCTTGGGTTTCACGAGCATCACGCTGCTCGGCGATAGTAGTGATTCAGCAGCCCGCCGAGCCATCGCTGACATCGGATCGACTCTCCCTCGACTTCCGTGACTTCCGGCGATGGATCTTCACCCGTGCCCACCGGCCTGTTGCCCAATGCCTGGTGCGGCCGGAACCTGTTGTGATAGAGCACGTAGGTCTGGACGATGTGGTCCAACTGCCCGAGGCCGAAGCACAGGAACAGGTTCAGGCACTCGCGTTTCAGGCTGCCAATCCACGACCCGGCGAAACAATTGGCTATAGGCGCCGCGATGGGCGTCAGTACCACGCCGCCCTTGTCACGATGGAAGTGCTCGTCAAAGGCGGCGCTGAACTTAGCGTCGTGGTCGTGGATCAGGAACCGGATGTGGATGCCTTCCTCCTGGGCCCACATGCTCACGTTCCGCGCCTGCTGCCGCATCCACTCGTCCGTGGGGTTCAGCGTGCTGGGGGACGTGAAGACCTTCCGGCTGCCGAGGTGGACGAACGTCAGCACGTAGGCCATCTGCTTGCCCAAGGGTGTCCAGACGGTCTTGCAGAAGAAGTCACAGGCCACCATGACGTTCATGTGGACCGCGATGAACTTCCGCCAGGGCGTCTGTACTCCCTTGGGCGCATGACGGTCCGGGTCGGGCAGGATCTTCTCGTCGACCAACACCCGGCGCACCGAGCTGCGGCTGGGCCGCAGGGCCAGCTTCTTCAGTTCGCCCACGATCCGGCGGACGCCCCAGCCGATGTTCTCCCGCGCCAGCCGCAGGATCAGCTCGCGTACCGACTTGGTCAGCCGCGGCCGGCCGACCTTCCTCGGTTCCCGGCCGCCACTTTCCTCGCGCTGCCACCGGCGATAGGTCTTGATGCTGACGATCTCCAGGGTATCCTCTACCTTATGCTGGACCTCCACACCCATCTTCATCAGCCGTCGGCGTTCGACCGGGTCGAGGATGATCCGGTTGCCGGGCAGGCGTGCCTGGAGCATCTCCACCTGGAGCTTCAGGAACCGGATGTGCGTATCGCGCCTCGTCGACCACGCCTCCTGCAACAACACCAGCAGCGCTATCAGCCATTTTGGGAGCATCGATCAGCCCTCTTTCCGCCGAACGTAAGTCCAGCAATGACAACGTCCCGACATTTTGGACCACCGCCAGCGGGAATGCAATGCCACGCCCCGTTGCCGTGTCGCGCCTTCATAACCCACAAACCGTCCCGGACACTTCCGCAAGTCGGGTTATGAGGTAGAGACACTCCGCGACTTCCGCCGTGTCTATGTCTCATGCTCGGGGTGCGGTTTCAGGTGGCGGTGGACCCCTCTACTGCCGCGCGACCACCACAAATCCATCCGCCCACACCCCTCTACCCTCTACATACGCCCTCAGCACCCAGTGTGAAATATGCGGGTTAGTGCCATTGGGCGAGACGCCCGTGCTACGATGTTTTGTTAGAGCCCCTTATTACGAACATTCGATGCCGACGGAACAAACAGCCGATAAAGTTTATCTCCCGGCGGCGGGGTGTTCCAAGTCTTTCCCCACCGGGGGGCCAATCGGGCGGAGTACCCGGCCGAGGCGCGACGTCCTTGCAGGATCTTTCGATCGAGTGTCGCCATGAAAAAATTCATGAAAGTATTGATCATCGTGCTGGCGGGACTGGTGGTCTGCGCCGCGGTGACGGTTCTCGCCGCCAAGTACTGGATCATCCCTGCCGTGGCCGCCTCCCAGATTCGCTCAGCCGTCGGCGACTCGTGGGGCGGCTCGATACACGTCGGCGGCGTGGAGTTCAACTTCTCCGGGCCGATCTATCTGCGGGGCATCGAGCTGCACGACCGCGTCAACCGCCGCTGGCTGCACGTCGCCAGCATCGAACTGACCCTGCGCGATTGGCCGGGCCTGTCGCCGGCCCTGACGACCATCGATGTTCGCGGGCTGACGCTCAACACGTACTTCCTCGACGGCCGCCTGGACGCTCCCTTCCGCGCCGCAAGCACTGCCGCCCCGGCCCCCGCCGACCTCGGCAAGTACGTGGACATCCGCGAACTCGTCGTCCACGACATTTCATGCGAGATGAACGACGACCAGGCCCGGCAGGCCCGCTGGACCTTTCCGCGACTGGAGGCGAGCAGGCAGAGCGACGGCGCATACACGCTCTGGCTTTTGGGGCTGCCCGGCGGCATCCAGGACCCCGCCGACGCAAACGAGACCTTCCACCTCAGCGGGTGGATCAATCCGGCGACCTGCGAGGCCGACCTGATGGTGGACGGGGATCTGCCCACCGACGCGGATCGCATGGGCGTCATGCTCCGCGCGCTGGATGTCCCCGTCCTGCGGGGCATGCGGGGCCGGCTCCACAGCGAAAATGTCCGCCTGCGAGGCCGGCTGAACCAGGGAGGCCTTTGGCAGCTCAGCGGGCAGGTCGATCTCAACGGCTTCACGGTCGATGGCCCCTACGGCCGGCTGACGGATCGCCTCGACGCCACCTTGCGGCTTGAGGGGCGAAGGGCGACGCTGACGCAGTTTGACGCCCGCGGCTGCGGGGGAAAGGTGACGGTCAGCGGGCAACTCGATATCGCCGCCGACGGAAAGCCGACCTACTCCGCCGCGATGGAGGCCAGCGGCGTGGACCTGCCCCGCCTGACGGAGGTGGTGGCTGGGCCCGGCGGAAAGTCCCAGCGCGGCACACTGACGGCCCAGGCCAAGGTCTCCGGTGACGGCGGCACAATCCGCGGGTCGGGCCTGCTGGGCCTGGACGACGCCGACCTGATGCCCAGCCTGATCTTCGCGGAGGTCTTCAAGCAGATGGGCCTGGGAAGCGGCGACCGACTCCACAAGTCGGACTTGCAGGCCGTCATCGCCTTCGACGGTCCGCGCGTCACCATCGAACGGGCCCGCCTAGCCAACGCCCTTTCGGCGATGGACGTCGAAAAGGGCGGCAAGATCAATGTCCAGACCCATCAGCTTGACTTGTACGTCGTCGGCGTGCCGCTCAAGGCCGTCGAGGCGCTGCTGAGACTGCCGCTCATCGGCACGCTGACCGAGCCGTTCCGCAACCTGCGCGACAAGCTCATCCGCCTGTACGTCCACGGCGACTGGTCGGACCCGCCCGGCACGCTCGTCACCAAGAAGCCCATCACCGACGCGGCCAGTGGCGCCGTCGGATTCTTCCAGGACGCAGCCAAGTCAGGCGGCGAACTGGGCCAGGACGCCGTCAACACCTTCAAGGACATCTTCCGCGCACTGGGCAAGAAGCAGGAACGCTAGACATGAACAGACAACGAATACTCGATATCGCACGTTCGGCGATGGCTGATCGCAAGACCATGCCCACCAGAGAAAAGGGTTACATCTTCCACCACGGCCTGCGAACGGCGAAAATCGCCCTGACGTTGGTGGAGACTGTCGGAGTGCCCATCGAGGTGTCCCCAGACATCCTCTTTGCCGCGGCGGTTTTTCACGACATCGGCAAGGGACAAGAACCGCACAATGAAAGGGGCGCGGACAGGGCGGAACAATTGCTAAAGACTGAATGTGATTGCCATGAAATCGCCGAGATCGCCGCAATCATCCGACTGCATAACCAGCGTCGCAAGGCACAAGAATGCTCCAACGCTGTGAGAATTCATCAGGACGCCGATATTCTGGATCATTTTGGCGCCCAAAGCATCTGGCTGGCGTTTCATTGGAATGCAGCAACGGAGGAGTCGCCTGAGCAGTCATTGGAGTTTTGCGCCAGCGAAAAGAATAAGAAATGGGTCACTGGCGCAAGGGCTTCATTGAACTTCGCCATCTCAGGCGAAATATTTGACCGGCGACAAGCCTTTGAGACAAATTTCTATCACCGTTTCCGTAACGAAATCGATGGCTGCTTGTGAGGCACAATGAACAACACTCATAATCTTCAACTCGGGATGCCGACGCTAATTGCGCTACCTGATCTTCAGGCCAACGTGGACCTTTGTCGGCAGTTGGGGTTGGGGTTCGTCGAGTTGAACATGGATCTGCCGGCGTACCAGCCCAAGTCGCTGCCGGTTGAGGAAATCATCGATATTCGCCGGCGTTATGGCGTGGACTTCACACTGCATATGCCCGAAAGGCTCGACGTGGGCTGCTTCCATGAGGACGTTCGCGAGGGCTACATCGCCTGTGCGCTGGCCATCATCGACTGGGCCGGCAAGGCGGGCATATCCAAGATCAACATGCACATGAGCCGCGGGGTGTATTTCACGCTTCCGGAAGGCAAGGTCTGGCTTTATGAAAAACACCGCGAGCTTTACCTGGCCAATCTCCGCTCGTCGATGGACAAGATGATGGCTGCGGCCCAGCGGGCGAATATGACGGTGCTCATCGAGAATACCGGCAATTTTTCTCTGTGCTTCATGCAGGAGGCGATCGAAGACCTACTGGTACGCTACAAGGGCCGGGTGGGACTGACCTGGGACACCGGCCACGATGCCGAGGTCGGCTACTCCGACAGCCCCTTCATTCGCCGCCACGTCGATTCCCTCCGCCACATGCATCTCCACGACTTCGACGGCAAGAGCGCCCACCAGCCGCTGCTGACCGGTAGCGTAGACGTTCCGGCCTTTCTCAACCTGGCCCGCCAGCGCAGCGTGAGCGTCGTTCTGGAGACCAAAACGCCTGCGGCTCTGACCACTTCCGTGCAGAATCTTCGATCTGCCCGGCTGATCTGACAGCGGCAGCGCCGGACATGCCCACCCGCCATGCCACCATCGGCTTCCTGCGGATGATCGACGCTATTCCGCCTCGATCACAATTGTGTGCGTCACCGGCACCACGGCGTCGCGGACGGCCTGGCTGAGCTTTTCGTGCCTGGTCTTGAGGCGATCCTGGATCGTCTCAAAGGCGGCCTCGAGTTCCGCATCGCCCTTCTGATCGGCCACCTTGGAGGGCAGCTCGTGCAGCACGACCTTGATGTAATAGGTTTCGAGGTTCTGCTTCGCGGCCACCGCCTCATCGACCTTCTTGAACGCATCGGCCAGCGGGTTGTCGAGGAACTCCCCGGCCAGGTTGATGCCCTTGGCAAGCTGCTCGCGACTGAAGCTCCTGGTCTGGGCGCCCCAGGTCACCTTGGCCCTGTCGCTCTCCAGGCCGCTGACAACCAGCGTCAGGCGGTTGAGGTCGTCATTGAAGGGCACATAGGGCAGGATGCTCCGCATGGACTTGGGAGATTTCTCGTTCCCGTCGCCCTGGAAGCAGAACGGGTAGCGGGTGCTCTCGATCTCCACGCGGCCGCCCCGCGACGAGAGCACCTTGTGCCCGCCGGTCGCCGTGGTCACGCCGGCCAGGTCAACGCGGATCGTCCCCAGGTCGCCGTCGAAACCCATTGCCTTGAGGAAGGCGTAGGCCATCACAACATGGCCGTTGGCCTGGGGGTGGACGCCGTCGCCGCCGCAAACGTGGTACTCCTTGCCCATCGCCGACTTGGCCGCCGACATCGCGCTCATCAGCGGGTCATGCACATTGGCGAAGACCACGCCTTCCTCGGCGGCCAGTTGCCTGTCGATGGCCTTGAGGTGGTCCATCACATCGTTGTACTGCGCCGGCGTGGCATTGGGGCCCCGGAAGAAGTCCGTGTCCACCGCGCCCGGCGAGCCGACGACGACCTTCATGCCCGCAGCCTTGGCCCGCTCGACCAGGGCCTTCATGTCGGCCTGGTACTTCTGGCCGGTCGACTCATCCCAGGGCTTGGAACCACCGTCGTTCATACCGTAGCAGGTGGTGATGACGTTGGCCTTCAGCAGCAGCAGGTCGCTGTCCATGCGCTGGAGGAACCCGCCGGCCCATTCCCCGCCCCAGCCGAGCTGGTAGACCCACAGGTTCAATTGCGGCTGGCAGGCGATGAGGTAATCCTCGATGTAGCGGCTGTAGAGCTTCTGCTCGGTGATGGAGTCGCCGATGATGACGACGCGGTCGCCCTTGCTGAGGATGAGCTGGGCCGATCCGCCGCCGGCGGTGGTCGGCATGGAAGTCGCGACGCGCGACGGCGCGGCGTCGGCTGCCCGGACCGCGGACGGCCCGCAGAGGATCGCAATGGCAACACAGGACGCAAAGGCAGACAGGCGGCTCATGGATTCTCTCCTTATCGGGTTTTCTTTCCCGGGCCCTCGCCCCGCGAGAATCCCCGGGATGCTCGGCGAAATTGTACGCGAGCCAGCCGGTCACAAAAAGCAAGAAACGGCTCTTTGCTGGGATGAACACCGATTAACACAGATGAAAGACCTTAGAAACTACCTCCGAACGTAGCATGGGCATCTTGCCCATGAGTATCACGGGCGTCCCGCCCGTGCAAATTGCGAAGAACATGGCCAAGATGGCCATGCGACTCACGGGCGAGACGCCCGTGCTACTTGGTTTTGAGATAGCTTCTAAGGCGTTTGTTTCTTTGCCCTATGTGGCAAGGGCGTTACTGTCCTTGCCAAGTGCCAGAAGACTTGGGCACACTCGGGCGCGAACGTCCAGCCGGTATTTTTGCGTGATTTTGGGCGGCGATTCTGCTAATCGTATTCGACCATTCCAAGCTGATTTCCGCTTGTCATATTGGAACGGCCCGGGGCCGGGCGAAGCTGGGAGCTTCCCCCGTCACTCCGGCGAAAACAGGTAGTGAGAACATGGCATCCAAGAGCACAGAGAACCCTTTGCACGGACGCAAGCTGTGGATTCCCCGCATGACCTACGTGGGCGCGCGGATGATGGCGGCGGTTTTTCGCTCCATCGGCATCGACGCCGCCGTCACGCCCCCCAGCGACGAAATGACGCTCGAACTGGGCGGCCTGCACACCTCCGGCGAAGAATGCTACCCCGAGAAGGTCACGCTGGGCGACTTCCTCCGCATCGTGCGTGCCAAGGACTTCGACCCCAGGCGGACGGCCTTCTTCATGCCCACCGCCGAGGGCCCCTGCCGCTTCGGCCAGTATGGCCCGTACCTGCGGCTGGTGCTGGACGAGATGGGGTACAAGGACGTTCCGATCATCTCCCCCACCAGCAAGAACAGCTACGACGGCCTGGCCGACCACGCGCCGGACATGATCCGCCACCTCTGGCAGGGCCTGGTCAGCGGCGACATCCTGCACAAGATGCTGCTCAAGACCCGCCCCTACGAAACGGTGCCCGGCGGAGCCGATGCCGCGTACGAAAAGGCCATCGACCTGGTCGAGGTGGTGCTGGCAGCCCCGTGCAAGTCCATGAAGCGCCGGCTGGGCGGCTTGGTCGAGGCGCTCACGCAGGGACGCGACCTCTTCCGCGCCGTGCCCGCCCGCTACACAAAGGACAAGCCGCTCATCGGCGTGGTGGGCGAGATCTTCTGCCGCATGAACGAGTTCTCCAACAGCGATGCGATCCGGCGGATCGAGGCCCACGGCGGCGAGGCGTGGATGAGCGACGTGACCGAGTGGGTGTGGTACACCAACTGGTCGCAGAAATCCCTGCTCAAGCGCGACGGCAAGACGATCTCGCTGGCCATGCTGGGCGCGATCGTCAAGAACGCCGTGCAGAAGCATGACGAGCACGAGCTGCTCACGCCCTTCGCCGAGGATTTCGTCGGCTACGAGGAGCCCCACGACGTGTTCAAGGACTGCCTCGAACCCGGCTGGCCTTACCTGCCCGCCGACGGCGCGCTGGGCGAGATGGCCCTTTCCACCGGCAAGAGCGTCTATCTCTACCACAAGGGCGTCGATGGCATCATCGACATCAGCCCGTTTTCGTGCATGAACGGGATCGTCTCGGAGGCTGTCTATCACAAGCTCTCAGCCGACCATGACGATATCCCCGTGCGGAACTTTTACTTCGACGCCACCAGCTCGAACATGGAACGCGACCTGGATATCTTCCTGGAGCTGGCGACGGGTTACCAGAAGCGCAAAAAGACCGTTCGACGCTGGCCGGTGTTTTTCGCGGGCTAACCTGTAGCAGGCCCACAGGAAGTCTGGTTGGTGCACCTATGACTAACGTTACGCAAGGGACGCAGGCAGATCCGGCTTCGGACGGCACGGCCGGCGAGGCGGCGCAGGCCGACGCCTGGGCGCCGCTGCAGGAATTCAGGCAGTCGATGCGGCGCGTGGCTGACTCCTTCGCAGCCCTGCCGGTGGAAACCCAGGCCACCTGCCCCACCTGTCGCAAGGTCGTGCCGGCCCTCTTCGAGCGCGTCGGCCCGCAGGTCGTCCTGAGCTTTCGCTGCCCCCACTGCCCGCCGGCGCGCCAGGTGCACCACGACGCCCTCTGGACGGACCTCAAGAGCGATTTCCCCGGCAGCGCCGAGAAGACCTTCAGCGGCTGCCGCATTCAACCGATCCTGCGCCGCCTGCCGCGCACGGTGCAGACGCTTTGCCCCGAGTGCAGCGCCATCGTCCTGGGCCGCTATTTCGTGCAGGACGGCGCGGTGCACATCGAAAAGACCTGTCCCGCCCACGGCCATTTTCGCGACTGCGTCAACAGCGACGCGCTGCTGTTCTCCAAGGCTGCCTGGTGGAGCTTCGAGGAGCACGCCGGGCAGGAGTTCCCGCAGGTCACCGACGGCGAGCACTGCCCCAGCGATTGCGGCCTGTGCAACCAGCACCTCTCCAGCCCCTGCCTGGCGCAGATCGACCTGACCAACCGCTGCAACATGCGCTGCCCGATCTGCTTTGCCAACGCGGGCGTGACGGGCTTCGTCAGCCAGCCCACGTTCGAGGAGGTCGTCCGCGAGCTTCAGACGCTGCGCGACCTGCGGCCCACGCCCTGCACGGCCATCCAGTTCACCGGCGGCGAGCCGACCATCCACCCCGACTTCCTCAAGATCGTCGCCAAGGCGCACGAGATGGGCTTCTCGCACATCCAGATCGCCACCAACGGCATCCGCCTGGCCGACCTGGACTTTGCCCGCGCCGCGGCGGCCGCCGGCCTGCACACGCTGTACCTGCAGTTCGACGGCATCGGCGAGGAACCCTACCGCACCACGCGGAACTATCCGGGCATCTGGGCAAAGAAGCTCGCGGTGCTGGAGACCTGCCGCAAGACGGGCATGAAGATTTGCCTGGTGCCCACCATTCTCAAGGGCGTCAACGACGAGCAGGTGGGCGAAATCTTCAAGTTCGCCGTGGCCAATATCGACGTGATCAGCGCGATCAGCTACCAGCCGGTGAGCTTCACCGGGCGGATCGACCCTGACCAGCGCGCCGCCGCCCGCTACACCGTGGGCGACCTGGCCCACGGCATCGCCGCGGCCAGCGGGGCCCGGCCCCTGCGGGACATGTTCCCCCTCAGCGTCGTCGTGCCGCTGGCGCAGATCCTCGAGGCCCTGACGGGCAAGCCCAAGATCCGCCCCAGTTGCCACCCCGATTGCGCGTTCGGCACGTACTTCCTGGTCAGCCCCGAGGGCCAGGCTTATCCTTTCCCGCAGGTCATCGACATCGAGGGCATGTTCTGGGACATGAACCGCATCGCCGCGTCGATCCGCCAGCGCGGCCGGGCCAACTGGCTGGACAAGTGGCGGACGATCCGCATGTTCCGGCGGCACTTCCGCGCCGAGGCCGCCCCGCCGGGCCTGACCGTCGGGCGCTTCATCCGCTCGCTGCAAGGCCTGGTGGACAAGAACGTCGGCCGCGGCGAGGGCGAAAAGGTCACCTACAAGACGCTCCTGTGCGCGGGCATGCACTTCCAGGACCGCTACAACTACGACGCCCAGCGGGCCCGGCGCTGCGTGATCCTCTACTCCACGCCGGCGGGCATTTTCCCCTTCTGCGCCTACAACTGCGGCCCGGAGTACCGCCCGCTGGTGGAGCGGGGCCACGCCGAAGCCGGCTCGTTCGCACCGGAAGGCAGGTCATGATTCACCCCGACGCAACGCCGCACACGCCCGCCGACGGCTCGTACACCGGCGCCGGCTCGCACACCACCGCCGCCGCGATGGGCAAGAAGTACGACCACGAGTTCCCGCCCTCCGCGACGGCCGACAAGAGCGCCGCGCGCGGCGACGACGGGCACGTCAGCAGCGCTGCCTATCTCCGCGCCGCCGGCGACGGCCACGACAAGGCCACGCGCGAAGTCTACCGGCTCAACTTCCACCACCCGCTGGAAGATTATCTCGGCACGCGCTGGGGCCGCTGGCTGCTGGGCAGGATTTCCCTCCCCGGCCCCGACGGCACGACGGCGCTTGAACGCATCCTGGCCAGCTACCACAACCCGCAGTCGCCGCTGGGGCAGCGGGTCAAATACTGGCCGATCCACAAGTTCATCGACCGCATGCGCGGCGGGACCGACGTGGCCACCTTCCGCCAAAAGCTTTCGGAAAACCGCCCCACCGTTCGCGGCATCGTGATCGTCGCCCGCTCGCTGGCGGAGTTCGGCCTGACGGTCCCGCAGAAGTTCGTCGCGCCGCTCTTTGCGGTGTGGAACTTCACCAACCGCTGCAATCTCGCCTGCCGCCACTGCTACCAGGACAGCGACCACTCCGCCTTGTCCGACGAGCTGACGCTGAAGGAAAAGCTCGACCTGGTCGACCAGATGGGCCGGGCCTACATGCCCATGCTCGCCATTTCCGGCGGCGAGCCGACCATCAGCGCCGACCTGGTCCCCGTGCTCGAGCGGGCCAGGGGCTACGGCATGCACACGACCATCGCCACCAACGGCACCACGATGACGCCGGCCCTGGCTTCCCGCCTGCGCGAGGCGGGCCTGCGATACGTGGAGATCTCGCTGGACAGCGTGGACCCCGCCCGCCACGACGCTTTCCGCGGCCAGGCCGGCATGTGGGAGAAGTCCGTCGCCGGGGCGCGGACGGTCGTGGCCACGCCGGGCCTGCGGCTGGGCATCGCGATGTGCGTCCACCAGGGCAACTTCCACGAAGTCCGCGACATGATCGCCTTCGCCGAAAGCCTGGGGGCCGGGTGCTTCGCCCACTTCAACTTCATCCCCGTCGGGCGCGGACTCAAGATGGTCCACGGCGACATCAGCCCCGCCCAGCGCGAAGAACTGCTGGGCATCCTCAACGAGAAAATGCAGGCCGGCGGCATGGGCGTGATCTCCACCGCCCCGCAACTGGGCCGGGTCTGCCTGGCTGGGGCGCTGACCGGCGAGGGCCGGGTCACCTGCTCGCACGCCGGGTCCGGCAGCGGCGTCAAGGCCCGCGTGGTGGCCAAGTACCTCGGCGGCTGCGGGGCCGGGCGCACCTACGTCTGCGTCGAGCCTAACGGCAACGTCACGCCCTGCGTCTACCTGCCCCATCGCGTCATGGGCAACGTGCGGCAGGCGGGCCTGATGGACATCTTCCGCTCCAGCGTGTTCTGGCAGGTGCTCAACGACCGCACGCGGCGGACGGGCCATTGCGAGGTGTGCGCGTTCCGGAATTTCTGCGGCGGCTGCCGCGCCCGCGCCGACGCCTACTTCGGCCAGCTTCACGCCGGCGACCCCGGCTGCGTCTTCAACGACAAGCATTGGCAGGGCCTGGTGGACTCCGGCGTCGCGATCTCCGAAGACGCCGCCACCGCCGCAGCCGATATGAAGCTCACCCCCCGCCGCCACGGCCCGGCGTAACTCGGGTGCCGCGGCCTGCCTGCCGACGGCAGGTTTGCGGCCACGAAGGTTTTGGTGCCACGGCTGCGATGTTTGCAGCCGTGTAGCCCCCGGTGGCACAGGCTTGAAAGCCTGTGCCACCCATCAATCCATGCCTGACAGAGCAGTAGCCCCGCCCCAACTACGATGCACAACTGTGTTGCAGTATTTCCGCGTAAACGGCTGACACCCGCCGCGCCGTCTCGGCGGCAGTGAATTCCGCGCGAACCGCGACGATGGCAGCCGCCGCGAGCCTGGCGGCCAGCCCCGCTTCCCACACCATCCGCAGCATGGCCCCGGCAAGCTTCTCAACGTCATCGGGCGAGACCAGCAGGCCGGTGCGCTCGTTGTCGATGATCTCTCCCGGGCCGCCGGCATCGGCTGAAATGACGGGCACGCCGGCGTCCATCGCCTCGATAATCACCCTGCCGAAGGGCTCGCGCTGGGCGGTGTGAACCAGGCAATCGATCAGCGGCCAGACCGTTGACATGTCCTCCCGCCAGCCCGCAAAGGTCACGACTTCCGACAACCCGTGCGTTTGGACATATCCCTCAAGTCGCCGGCGGTATTTGCTGTCGCGTCCGAACAGGTCGTCGCCGACCAGCAGGAACTTCGCCTGCGGCGCCGCAGCCTGCACCCGCTCGGCCGCCCGCAGGAAGAGAAGCTGATTCTTCCAGGGCACAAACTGGCCAATGTTGGCGAAGGCAAAACCCTGGCCTTCCAATCGAATGCCCTGGACGCCGCCGCCGGCCCGAAGCGGATCGCCCGCGGGGTCCAGACCGTTGTAAATCACCTCGATCTTCGAGTCGTCCACGCCTCGCTCCCGCAGCCACTGGGCCACCGACTGGCTGACCGCGATGACCTTATCCGACAGCCAGCCGCACAGGCTCACCCACGTGCGGCTGCCCGCGAAATCCCGGGCCTGCCAGATGAGCTTCGCGCGGCGCCCGCGCGCAGCCACGATGCACGGGAGCATGGCGTAGATGCTGTTGGCGTGAATGATGTCCGGATCGATTGTCCCGACAATGTCCCTCAGCCGCAGGCCGGCGCGGAGACGCCCCACGAGCCTCCCCAGGCGGCTGGTCTGCCACCGCGAGGCGGGGAGGGCAATATCCTGCCCCCCCGAAGCGCGAACCTCCTGCGCGAGCGGACTGCCGGCGGGGCAGGCGACGAATACTTCGTGCTCCCCCATGTGCCTTACCAGGAGCAGCAAGCTCTTCTCGGCGCCGGAGACTCCCTCCGCCGTGCTGACGTACAGTATCTTGGCCCTTTTGCCAGGCATGCAGCGCGCACTCCGTGCCTCTGAGTCACACGACTTTGATGCCCGATTCCATCCCACACCTCTAACAGGATATGAGCACCATCATGTTAGCACCTGTCTCGCAGGGCGGGAAGCCTGCCCTGCCAAAATAAGATTCTTGTGCCGACTTCCGCGATCACAGTTGCTTTCAACCTCCGAGTTTCAGGCCGGCCTTGAGCCGTTTGAGCAGCGGCCCGCTGGGCACGCCGCTGTGCAGCAGGTGGATTTCCACCCCCCGCTGCCCCAACTGGTTGAGGACCGTCATGATCGAACGGGCCCGGCGAGATCCCTCCCGCCGCGGAGGAATGTGCAGATCCTTCACATCGGCGGTGGCGATGAAGAGGCGGTGGCGGCACTCATCCAGGGAGGCCAGCAGGACCTCCTCAAGGTGCTGGTCGTTGAGGACAAGCCGAATCATGCCTGTTTCATCGGCCATTCGGACAGGCGGGCGAGAGCCAAGAGAGAAGGCGGCGTGGTTTTCCGCATTCGTGATTCGCGACGGCCAGCTCGCGGGTTCAGATAAGCACCCGGCCGGCGCGGTCGGTCTTGATCTGCGTGATGCCCGGATGCTGAGACTCCAAATCCTGGAGTACCTTGGCCTGCTTGCGGATGATCGTCTCGCAGGCGGCCAGGCTGGTCCGCAGCATGTCCTTGGCTGAGACGATCCCGACGACCGCCCCACCGTCGGTAACCAGCAGGTGGCGGATGCGATGGATCGTCATCAACCGCTGGGCTTCGTTGAAGGGCGTGAACCAGCCGACCGAAATGACGCTGGGAGTCATGATCGTCTCGACGTCGGTCGTCTGCGGATCCAGCCCGCAGGCGACAACCTTGTTGAGGATGTCACGCTCGGTGATGATGCCCACCGTCTCGCCGGCCGCCCCCAGCACCACCAGCGAGCCGACCTGGCCGTCAGCCATCTTCCGGGCCGCCTCCGCGACGCACGAGGTGCTCTCGATGGTCAGCAACTGCTTTCGACGCCCGATGATGTCAGCCACCGTCTTGTCCGAAACCATTGCGTAATCCCTTCGTCCAGTGCGTCTCTACCCCGCCCCCCTCTTCAATTCAATCGTCAAAAAACGCTCGCGTCTTCAGCATGCGTAGGGAAATCACAACTGATTTACGGGACATGCTTTTGCGAGGCAATTCAGCCGAACAGCCCGCCCTTGGGCGGCGGAGGGACGTAGTTGGAGGACAGGAAGAATCGAACGGCCTCCTCCACCGAGCGGAACAATCGCGTGGCCGTTTCGGTGACGAAGGGCGAGGGCGGGCTCGCCGGCCGCCAGATCACAAAGACGTCCTTGGTGGCCTCGTGGGCGTGCTGGAGCTCGCGTTCGACGCCGCTGGACAGGCCCGGTCGGCCGTTCTCAAGCTCCGGGATCAGCGAAATAATCATCTCCGACTGATCGATGAGCTTGAAGTCGCGGGCGTAAATCTGCCCGTCGATGTCGGCGATGATGTCGAGTAACTGGGCGGTTTCCATGACGGCCTTCTGTCCCGGCGGCCCGCACTCCACGGTGCGATGGCCTTCCTCGGCGGCCTTGAGGGCCAGGGCACAAAGGTACTTCTCCTCCACGTCGCACGGGTCGAAGCAGATGAAGTGACGTTTCATCTCGCGACGGAAGGCCTCGATCTCGGCCAGGATCGCCGGTGAGTCGCTGACGTGCGACATGGGGTAACTGAGATAGGCCCGCTTGAGATGCTGGCGGCAGATCAGACCAGCCAGGGCCGCCGCCGTCGTCTCATCCTCGCCGATGGCCATGATGTAGAAGTGGCCGTGCCCGCGGACAATCTGGCTGAGCAGCTCGGTGGCCAGGATTTCCTCCTCGCGCCAGACCATCAGATCCTTGAGGCTGTGGTCGCCGTGGCCGTCGCGAGTGAGGCGGTAATGCACACGGTCGATATTGTCCACCAGCGTAATGTAAAGATCGGCGTCGAGGGCCTTCATCTGGTCGTAATCGAAGGCATAAAACAGGCCGTGGCGCCAGCGGAAAGTGGCGTGCGTGTTGACCAGCACGTGCGAGTTGTGCTGGCAGGCGGCGAGAACGTCCTTGAATACGCTGCGACGCAGGCTGTTGAGGCGCGACAGCGAGAGGTCCAGGATTCGCCCCGCCGCCACGTCGGGCGCCTCGGCGTACATCATCTGCCCGACATTGCAGACGGCCAGGTCGCTGCCGCCCTCGCCGGCCAGTTCGACCACCTTGGCCAGGAACGGCTTTTTGTCCAGCCCGACTTGTCCGGTCACCACGACGCGCATACTGCCACCCTATAGGTATTTCGCCGCGAATCGCATCTTGGCCGCCGTCTGGAACGCCCCGCCGCCCTCGTGGCCATTGAAATCGTAGGTTCGCATCTCCTTCTCGCCCGCGATGCGGTTGTAGGCTGCAAAGATCGTACTGGGCGGGCAGGTGGTGTCCATCATCCCGACGGAGAACATGCATCGCGCGGTGATCCTCGGCGCGAAATTCACGCCGTCGAAATAGGCCAGGACCTTGAAGACATCCTCCACCTTGTTTCGGTGGGCCTTGAGGTACTGGGCGATCTCGTTGTAGGGCCAGGTATCGATGATGTCGCAGGCCCGGCGGTAGCCGCACAGGAAGGGCACGTCGGGCATGGCCAGCTTGACCTTCTTGCCCGCCAGGGCTGCCGCGGCGATGGAGATTCCCCCGCCCTGGCTGCCGCCCGAGACGGCCAGGCGAGAGGGGTCCACGTGTTTGTGCGTCGCGGCCAGTTCCACCGCGCGGAGGGCGTCGATGAAGACGCGCCGGTAGAAATACGATTCGCGCGAGTCGATGCCCCGCGTCATGTAGCCCGGCTGGAAGGGCCCGCTGCCGACGGGATCGGGTGTCCCGCCCGGGCCGGTCCAAATGCTCGCCCCCTGCCCACGCGTGTCCATCACCAGCGAGGCATAGCCCTGGCACGGCCAGAGCAGGTGCTCGGCCGGGATGCCGCGCCCGCCGGTGTAACCGATGTAAGTCACCACGCAGGGCAGCTTGTCCGTATTGCCGGCCGGCTCGATGAACCAGGCCTTGATCGGATGACCGCCAAAACCGCGATAGGTCACGTCGTAAACGTCCAGCAGGCGGTAGATGTCCGAATCGACCTTCTCGTACTGGCCTTCCAGCGGGAACCGGGCGGCCTCCGCCATCGTGACCTTCCAGAAGTCGTCGAAGTCCGCCGGCTCATAATCGGGCAGTTTGTAGCTCTCCAGTTGGCTCAGGGGCAAATCGAACAACGGCATGCAGAACTCCCTTCGCAATAGGTGTTGACGGGATTGTACACCGCCGCAATCCGCTCCGCCAGCGGCCAGAGTCGAGCGGGAGTATTTCGGTTCCCGGAAAGTGCCAACCTGGTTAGCTTCTTCCGCGGTCATGGCAGTCCCCGCTTGGCCAACGGGTTGGCAGGATGTTTGCGACCTTCGATGTCTGCGGCACGGTGGTTCGTTCTCGGGCACATAGCGGGGATTGCTTGTTCATTGAAGGCATTAAAGTAAGGGTTTGTACCGCTCAAGCGGCGGTTGAATAGCTTAGGTCAATCCTCTAAAATGATTAGAATTCGTATTTTGTAAGGTATAGATTTATAAACTCTTTTTAAAACTAGTATTATGTTAACATAGCTATCGAAAGTGTATACATTTTAATTATCATTTACGTTGACAGAGAATAGGACCGATCATATACTGAGTGTGGATGTGAGGACTGAGTATGGTAGCTATGGATTCTAAAATCAGAGAGATGTTGGAAGCACGCAGGCGCGCGCTCGGAATGTCTGTCAGGGTGCTAGCTCGCAGGTCCGGTCTCAGCTTCCCTACTGTTCAACGGACACTCTCTGGGAGCGGTGATGAGCGGTTTGGGACGGTCCGTGCTATCGCCGCGGCGATGGGCTTAGCCATTACCATTAAGCCGACCAGCATTGCGGCTTTCAAAGAAGAGACGGCCATGAAGAAAGCAATTGCGATCGTAGATAGTGCCCAAGGCAACTTCGCTTTGGAAGGGCAAGCGACTACCGAAGAGGTGAAACGCCGAGTCGTCAGGCGGCTTAAGCAAAAACTAATGGCGGGCTCAAAGCTTCGCCTCTGGTCATAGCATGAATGTAGAGGCTGGCGATCCGCATTGCACGGTTCACGACAGAAGCGGCCTGAAGCTTAAGGGCCGCGTCACGGATGCAGCTATAAATGCTGCTGAGCTTGAAGCCTGTGCAACTACGACAATGAAATACTACGGCAAGCGGCCCACATCCAAGACAGCCCCCTTCAATAGTCGTTGGATGTTCAAGCTTCATGGAGAGATGTTCGGGAAGGTATGGACATGGGCCGGTCAAGCCAGAACGTCTGATTCAAATATTGGAATAGCGTGGCGTCAGATAAACGTGCAAGTTGAGATGCTGGCTCAGGACGTGGCAGTTTGGCCAAAGGAATCACTTGAAAGCGCTGTCCGGCTTCACCTCCGAGCCGTACAGATACACCCATTCACAGATGGAAACGGCCGCTGGGCGCGCCTGCTGTCCAACATTTGGCTACTACAGAATAAGCTTCACGAAGTAAGGTGGCCTGACCCACTCCTGAGGGATACAAGCAGCCCCATCCGCAAGGAGTACATAGACGCAATCAAGAGCGCCGACAACGGCGATAGCAACGCGTTGGTTGCATTGCACAAGAGGTTCCAATGCGTGAGGGGCTGAGCGGAAACCTGTACTCCGGCAGATGAATTCGAGTTGCCGGACAGCTTTGTGTTACGGTTTTTTGATGTTTACGAACCCGACACGCCATCACTTGCAAGCCCGCCCGTTCGCGCCCGTTGGTGCGCCATCGCCTCTACCGCAGCGCCGCCGCCAGTTCGTCCAGCGACTTGACAACGCATTGCGGCCGGCCGCCGGGTGGGGCCGGAAGGTCGGCGTGGATCTGCCCCGGCTGCAAGGCTTGAAGGGTCCGCCAGCCCAGTTGGTTGGGCGCGAGGAAATCCTTCGTCGGGTTGTCGGCCACGTAGAGGCAAGCATCGGCCTGGACGCCCATGTCCTCGCTGAGTTTCCTGAAGGGCACGGGCGAGGGCTTCCAGAAATCCCGCCCCAGCTTTTCGGTCAGCAGCACGTACTCGAAGAATGGCTCGATAGCCAACGCATGGATCTTGTATTCCTGGGCCGGCAGAAAACCATCGGACAGCATCGCCAGCCGGTACCGGCCGCGCAGAAGTTCCAGCAGATCGACCATGCCCGGGAAGGCTGCGATCGTCGGCCGGTGGTTGCGATAAACCGTCACCAGTTCGTCGATGCCGGCCTTGTCCAGGCCCAGGTGAAATTGCTCGTTCAGGGTATCCAGCGCGTTGCGGCTCGTGCCAGCCTGGAAGCGATCCCACAGGTACTCCTCGAATCGCTCGGCCCGCCCCAGCCGCTCCCGCAGAAACCGGGCGACCGCCGCATAGCCACTGCGCACGTACTGGGCCTCAGGATAGATCGTATCGTCGAGGTCGAAGACGACGACCTGTAAACGTCTGTCGCTCGGCATAGCGGGCCTCAGCGGAAACTTGGGGCCTTGAAGCCCGGAAGCTGGTCGAAATCGTCGTTGACCTGGAGGAACAGGGCGTCGTCGTAACGGAGCATCAGGAGGCGATCGGTGAAATTGCCGATCTCGGCCGTGATGGGCAGGCCCAGCACGTCCTGGAGCAGGTAGAGCGGCAGGTTGGCGCCCGCAGCCATCGACAGCGGCGCGCCGCCGCCAAACCGCGGGTTGATCTCAAAGAACCTCGGCGGGCCATTGCCGCTCCGCCGGCACTGGCAGCAGAAAACGCCCCACATGTCCGGCAGCGCCTCGGCCAGGACCGTGGCGCAGCGGATCATCTCATCGTCCTTGACCGTCAGGCCCTTCTCGACTTCGCCGCTGCGGACCTGCAGGCGCTGGCGAGGCACGACGCATCGCACCGCGCCGGATCGCTGGCGGTAGACATCGACGGTGAACTCCGCGCCGGGCACATACTCCTGGATAATCATCAGGTCGCCGAAGACCGACACGTGCCCGCGAAGCTCCTTCTCGTTCCGCATGATCCCCGTGCCCACGCTGGCCGAGCCGGAGATCGGCTTGACGAAGCACGGATAGAAGGGCTGTGCGAGGAACTCGCTCAAGGTGAATGTCCTGATCGTCGCCAGCCCCGCCCGGCCGATCAGCGCGTTGGTCTGCGCCTTGTCGCGGCAGAGCGTGATGGCGGATTCCGAGCCGATCATCACGGTGCAGCCCAGGGCGGCGAACTCGTCACGGTGGCGGGCCAGGCTGCGAAGATCCAGGTCCGTCAGCGGCACCAGCAACCGCACGTTGTGCTGCTTGACGATCTCCTGGATGGCGGGGATGTACTCGATGCGCCGGGCGGGCGGGACTTTGATCCCCAGGTCGGCCTTGTGAAAGGCCGGCGACGCCTGCGTGATATCAGTGGCGATGAGCTTGCCCGAGAGATTCAACTCCTTCATGGCGGCGCGGAAATTCCCCAACAGGCTGACTCGCCTGCCCGCACAGGTGAAAAGGATGTTCATCTCGCCCTGGCTAATCGCTCTCTCGCTCCTTGTCCTTGCTGTATCGCCGCTCATAGATCGCTTCTTTTCGTCCCAGGACCAACGCCAGCGTCTTGAAGAGGATGCGTGCGTCCAGGACAAACGATCTATTATCTACGTAATACACGTCCAATTCGATTTTTTCTTCGAGCGTCAGGCTGCCGCGGCCAAAAACCTGGGCATAGCCCGTCAGTCCCGGAGGCGCCTCCAGGCGGCGCCTCTGTCGCTCATCCCACTGCTGGGCCTGCCGCTCATAGAGCGGGCGGGGCCCCACCAGGCTCATCTGCCCGGCCAGCACGTTGAGCAGTTGAGGCAGTTCGTCCAGACTCGTTTCGCGCAGGAACCTTCCCAGCCTCGTCAGCCGCGGATCCTGCCCGCCTTGCGGAGAGGCTCCATAGGGATCAACATCGGCTCGCATCGTTCGAAACTTCAGCATGGTGAAAGGCTTGCCTCGCCGGCCCGCCCGTCGCTGAAGGAAAATGGCCCGCCCGGGGGACTCGATGCGTATGGCCGCGGCCATCAGCGCCATGGGCACGGCCAGGATGGCCAGCCCCAGCAGGCTCGCGACTATGTCCAGCATACGCTTGGCCAGCATGATTCCTCGCCCAAACGAATTTGCTACAAGTTCTTGCGATACCAGTCGATCGAGCGGGTCAAGCCGTCCTCAAAGTATACCGTCGGCTCGTAACCGAGTGTCTGTCGCGCCATCGCGATGTCGGCCAGAGAGTGCTTGACGTCGCCGATCCGCGTCGCCTCGTACAGCGGCTGGATGTTGGTACACAGCAGGCGGTTGAGCAGGGCCAGTATCTCGTTGAGGCTCGTGGCACGGTTGCAGGCGATGTTGACCGCCTGCCCGGTGCATCGCTTGGCATCGACGGTGGCAGCCAGCCAGTTGGCCTGGCAGACGTTTTCGATGAAACAGAAGTCGCGGGTTTGCTCCCCGTCGCCGAAGACGACAGGCCGCTGCCCCTTCAGCAGACGGCTGACAAAGGCGGGAATGGCCGCGGCGTACGCGCCGGCCGGGTCCTGGTATGGCCCGAACACGTTGAAGTACCGCAGGCAGAAGGTCTCCAGGCCGTAGACGGCCGCGTAGGCCTGCATGTACATCTCGCAGGCCAGCTTGCTGGCGGCGTACGGACTGATGGGCTCGGGCACCATGCCCTCGTGCTTGGGGGACGCTTCCTGGTTGCCGTACGCGCTGGACGAGGCCGCAAAAACCACGCGCCGGGGCCCCTTGTCGCGGGCCACTTCCAGCACGTTGATAGTCCCGTTGACGTTGACTTCGTGGCAGGTGACCGGGTCGGCCACGCTGCGGGGCACCGCCGCCAGGGCCGCCTCATGGAAGATGGCCGCACAGCCCCTGGCCGCCCTCTCGATGGCCGAGCGGTCGCGGACGTCCCCTTCGATCAGTTCGATGCGGCTGAGAATCTCCGCGAGGTTCTCGCGCTTGCCCGTGGAAAAATCGTCCAGCACGACCACCTGGTGCCCCTTGGCCAGCAGGAAGCGAGCCAGGTTGCACCCGATGAAACCCGCGCCGCCGGTAACCAGGTACTTGCTCATAATGTTCGTCCTCAACTGCTCTTCTGGAGGCTACCCTTCTGGTATTCGATAATCTGGGCGAGGGTCTGTTCGAGGGTGTGCCTGGGCTTGTAGTCGATCAGCCGCTTGATCTTGCCCAGGTCGGGCACGCGGGTGAGCATGTCGTCGAACGGCCGGCCGTAGGCCTCCTCGTAGCTGATGTGCTGGATGGAGGACTTCGAGCCGGTCATGTCGATGATCTTGCGGGCCAGGTCGTTGATGGTGACCAGTTCGGTCGTGCCGACGTTGACCACCTGCCCGACGGCGCCGGGGGAGTCCATCAGCTTGACGATGGCGTCGATGATGTCGGCCACGTTGGAGAAGCAGCGGCTCTGGTCGCCGGTGCCAAAGACGCGGATGGGCTCGCCTTTCAGCGCCGCGCGGACGAACCGCGGCACGACCATTCCGTACTGTCCGCTCTGGCGGGGCCCGATGGTGTTGAAGAAGCGGCAGACGACGGTGTCCAGCCCGTACTGGCCGTGGTAGGCCAGGGCCAGGAACTCGTCGACCATCTTGCTGCACGCATAGCTCCATCGCGTGAAGCGGGTCGAGCCCAGCGTGGTGTCGTCATCCTCGCTGAAGGGAATCTTGGTGTTCTTGCCGTAGACCTCGGAGGTAGAGGCCACCAGGATCTTGCGGCGGAACTTGTTGGCCAGGTCCAGCATCACCTCCGAGCCGTGAATGTTGGTCTCGATGGTGTGGACCGGCTCGTCGACGATGAGTTGGACACCCACCGCGGCGGCCAGGTGGAAGACCCTGTCGCAACGGTCGACCAGCGAGGTCATCGTGGTGGCGTTGCGGACGGTCTCGCGGACGAACTGGTAGTTCGCGTGGGACATCGACGGACGGATATTGTCCATGCTGCCCGTGGACAGGTCATCCACCGCCACAACCTTGTGTCCCGCCTTGAGCAATGTCTCGCCCAAGTGCGATCCGATAAAGCCCGCTCCGCCGGTAATCAGTACGTTCATGTATCGACCTTAATTTGCTGGGGTTGGAAACAGGTCAAGAAGATAGCACCGCCGGCGCGCGTTGGCAACAAATATGAATCATCTCGCACAGCCAGCCGCCATGCGAGTCACGGGCGCGAGCAACAATTCAGTCCTGGCGTGTCAGGAATTGCCGGCCGGGTCAGTGACAGCGGCCGGACTGGCCGGCGGCGCACTCTGGCTGGGCTCCGCTGCCGCGCCGCTGCTGGGCTTGGCTGCCACAGGCTCGCCTGCCGGCTTGGGCGCCTTGGGCTTGGGCGGCTTGGCGCCACCGCTCTCCTTGGCCTTGGCGCCGGAGGAGATCAGCGTCATCGAGATTCGCTTGCCCTCGCGGCGGAAGTCCTGGTCCACCTTGGCCACCTCGGCCAGGCTCTGCTTGATGTGGGTGAAGATCTTCTCGCCCTCATCGATGTGGGCCAGTTCCCTGCCGCGGAAGCGAAGGATGAACTGGACGCGGTCGCCCCGCAGGAGGAACTCCTTGGCATGGTTGAGCTTGATCCCAAGGTCGTGGTCGCCGATCTTGGGCGTCTTGATGCGGATTTCCTTCAGCTCCGTCTCATGCCGGTGGGACTTGGACTTCTGCTCCTTCTTGTTCTGGGCGTACTTCCACTTGCCATAGTCCATGATCCGGCAGACCGGCGGGCGTGACATGGGCGCCACTTCCACCAGGTCCAGGCCCGCAGCCTGTGCCCGGGCCATGGCATCGGCGATCTCCACAACGCCCACCTGCCCGTCGTTTTCGTCGATGAGCCGGATGGGGGAGACCCGAATGCGTTCGTTGCAGCGTAGATTCTGAGCGATGGTCGTTACTCCTGATCCTGTTATGTGCCTCTCAAGGCCCGGCCGACGCAGCCGTGTCCTCTGCGGCACCTGTTCATGATACGCTTACCCTGTCACCGTGTCGCGGGCATCTTCCAGCCGGCGAGCCCACAACGGTCGGGACATCCCGCCAGGCCCACCTGCTTAGAACCTATCTCAGTAGGTGTGTGGCACAGGCTTTCCAGCCTGTGCATGGCACAGCTTGGAAAAGCTGTGCCACCTATTGGGATAGGCTCTTATCCCTGGCTCTTGGGCCCTACCGTGTTGACGCCCTTGGTCACAATTTCTTCGAGCAACCCGCCAAGGAACTCATCGGCCGGCATGGCGCCCAGATCGCCGCTGGTGCGGTGACGCACCGCCACCGCGCCGCTCTCGACCTCTCGCGAGCCCACCACGGCCATGTAGGGCACCTTTTGCAGGGTGGCCTTGCGAATCTTGGAACCGATCTTCTCGGGCGAATCGTCTAACTCCACGCGGATGCCGGCGTCGACCAGTTCAGCCATTATATTGCCGGCATAGGCATTGAACTTGTCACTCACCGGAAGCACCGCCACCTGGACCGGCGAGAGCCACAGCGGGAAGGCCCCGCCAAAGTGCTCGATCAGGATGCCGATGAACCGCTCGGGCGATCCCAGCGGCGCCCGGTGGATCATCACCGGCCGATGGGCGGCATTGTCGGAGGCGATGTATTCCAGCTCGAACCGCTCGGGCAGGTTGTAGTCCACCTGGATGGTGCCCAGTTGCCACTCGCGGCCGAGGCAGTCCTTGACCATGAAATCGATCTTGGGCCCGTAGAACGCCGCCTCGCCGGGCGATTCCTCGTATTTCATGCCGAGTTTCTGCACGACGTGGCGAATGTTGCTCTCGGCCAGGTCCCAATTCTCGCTCTTGCCGACATACTTGCTGGAGTCAACGGCCCGCAGCCCGATGCGGACGCGGTAGTCGTTGAGGCCCAGGGTCTTGAGCACCAGTTGGGTCAGTTCCACGCAGGACTCGATCTCGGCCTCCAACTGCTCGGGCGTGCAGAAAATGTGCGCATCATCCTGCGTGAAGCCTCGCACGCGGGTCAGGCCGTTGAGTTCGCCCGACTGCTCGAAGCGGTAGACCGTGCCGAATTCCGACAGGCGGACGGGCAACTCGCGGTAGCTCCGCTGGGCGGCCTTGAAAATCTGAATGTGGTGCGGGCAGTTCATCGGCTTGAGCAGGTAGCCCTCTTCGGGCGACAGCTCGATGGGCGGGAACTGCGATTCCTTGTAGTACGGGTAGTGCCCGCTGGTGCGATACAGGTCCAGCTTGCCGATGTGCGGGGTGATGACCGACTGGTAGCCGCGTTTCCGCAACTCGCCCTTGAGCCAGCCTTCCAACTCCTGGCGGATGACGGTGCCCTTGGGCATCCACAGCGGCAGGCCCGGGCCGACCGCGTCGCTGATGAGGAAGAGCCCCAGTTGCTTGCCCAGGACGCGGTGGTCGCGCTTGCGGGCCTCCTCGATGCGGGTCAGGTGCTCGGAGAGGTCCTTCTCGGAGAAGAACGCCGCCCCGTAGATGCGGGTGAGCATCTTGCGATTCTCATCGCCCCGCCAGTAGGCCCCAGCCACCGCCAGCAGCTTGAAGGCGCCCACTTTGCCGGTATCGGGCAGGTGCGGGCCGCGGCAGAGGTCCAGGAAGTCGCCCTGGCCATACAGGCTGACGGTTGTGGAGGCCGAATCCTTGGCGGCCAGGTCGCGAATCATCTCGACCTTGTAGGTCTGCCCCAGTTGCGACATGGTGGCGATGGCCTGTTCGACGGGCAGTTCCTGCCGCTGGATGGGCATTTTCTCGGCGACGACCTTGGCCATTTCCTGCTCGATCCTGGGCAGATCCTCCTGCGTGATCGGGCCGGGCAGGTCGAAATCGTAGTAGAAGCCGTACTGGAAGTCGTCCATCAAGGCCGGGCCGATGGCATACTGCACCTGCGGGCCGTAAAGCCGACTGACGGCCTGGGCCATGACGTGGGCGGCAGTGTGGCGAAGCACTTCCAGCCCCGCCCGGTCGCGCTCGGTGATGATGCGGACCTTGTGCGTCCCGTCGCTCAGGGGCCGACCCAGGTCGCGCAGTTCGCCATCGACCTCCGCCGCCAGGGCGGCCTTGGCCAGACGCGGAGAGATCTTCTGCGCCACGTCCATGGCGCTGGCGCCCGATGGAAACTCCAACTCGTTGCCGTCGGGCAGAATCACGATCACCTGCATGTCCATCACCTCTTACCCTTCAAACAAAAAAGCCGGCACGCGCATCTGGCCAATGACCCTCTGACCCGGGATGACTCCTGGGTCTGCCATTACGAAATCGTGGTCGTGGTCGTGGCCATATGCGTGTACCGGCTCATCTGCCTTATAGGCTATCATAGCCCACTGCATTGTCAATCGGCAAATTGGCTGCCGCGGATTGACCTGAAACTCCCGCTCGCGGCACAACCGTGAATCCGCGTCTTATTCCGGTTGGATTTCTTCGCTTTCGTGTAGTCCGCGTGATTCGCCTGGTTCGCGGCTGGCAACAAACTCCAAACGCTACTTGATTTTTGCCGCCATTTCGGGAACATTTGACGGATTATGGCTGAGACCTTCTACGTAACGACGCCGATTTACTACATCAACGATGTCCCGCACATCGGGCACTCGTACACGACCATCGCCGCCGACGTGCTGTCGCGCTACTACCGCTCCGAGGGCAGGGACGTCCATTTCCTCACCGGCACCGACGAACACGGCATCAAGATCGTCAAGGCGGCCGCGGAGAAGGGCGTCACCCCCAAGGCCCTGGCCGACAGCGTGGTGGTGGGTTTTGAGCAGCTCTGGCAAGAGCTCAACATCACCAACGACGACTTCATCCGCACCACCCAGGACCGCCACGAGAAGCGCGTGGCCGAGCTGATCCGCCGCCTGCTGGCCCGCGACGAGATCTACCTGGGCAGCTACGAAGGCTGGTACGACGAGGGCCAGGAGGAATTCGTCACCGAATCCACCGCCCGCGAAAACGACTACAAGGGCGCCATCTCCGGCAAGCCCCTCACCCGCTACAGCGAGAGCAGCTACTTCTTCCGCCTGAGCAAGTGGGTTCCCAGGCTTATCGAGCACATCGAAAGCCACCCGAAGTTCATCCAGCCCGAGGCACGGCGCAACGAGGTCCTCAGCAAGCTCGCCCTGGGCGTGGAAGACCTGAGCATCTCCCGCGCGAAGGAAAAACTGGGCGGCTGGGGCATCCCCATGCCCAACGACCCGGCCCACAGCGTCTATGTCTGGATCGACGCCCTGAGCAACTACTACACCGCCCTGGGCCTGCCGGAAATCGGCGATGAGTTTGACGGCAGGGACCAGCGTTACTGGCCGGCGGACCTGCACCTCATCGGCAAGGACATCCTGTGGTTCCATGCGGTCTACTGGCCTTGCATGCTGCTGGCCCTGGATCTGCCGCTGCCCAAAACCATCTTCGCCCACGGCTGGTGGACCAGCGACGGCAAGAAGATGTCCAAGACCCTGGGCAACTTCGTCTCGCGCGAGGTGATCGCCCAGATCTGCCGCGACTACGGGCGCGACGTCTATCGTTACTTCCTGCTCCGCCAGGTGCCTTTCGGCGGCGACGGGGATTTCTCCCACGAGATGCTGCTCCAGCGATACAACACCGAGTTGGCCAACGCGATCGGCAACCTGCTCAGCCGCACCGTCAACATGATCGGCCGGTACTTTGAGGGCAAGGTTCCCGCCCCCACCGGCGGCGCTGCCCAGCAGGCCGACGATGTGAAGCACGCGGCCGCGGACCTGCACGATGCCGCCGCGCCGGCCCTGGAGCTCTGCCAGTTCCACGTGCTGCTGGACAAGGTGATGGCCCTGGCCTTCGCGACCAACAAGTTCATCGACGTCACCGAGCCGTTCAAACTGGCCAAGGATCCCGCCCAGCGTGACCGCCTGGCCGACATCCTCTACATCTGCGCCGAGGCCTGCCGGATCATCCTGCTCTACCTGGCCCCGGTGATGCCCGAAACGGCCCAGCGCGGATTGGCCCAACTGGGCTGGACCGCCCCATCCCAATCGCTGGGGCAACTGGGTCGCTGGGGCCTGCTGGCCGGCGGAGAGGAAATCGCCAAGGGCGAGGGACTGTTCCCCCGAAAGACCTGATGCCCCAGACACCTGAAAACAAGATCATGGAAGTCATCAAGGCCGACGGGCGATACCCGCCGGAGGCCTTCGCGTTCCTGCTCAACGAAGGCCTGCCCCGTGCGGTCAGGGAGGTTTACGGCACCGACGCCGCCGCGGCCAAGAGCGACCTGACCAGCCCGCGCGAGCACCATCACGTCAGCGGCAAACAGTTGTGCCTTTCGCTGCGTGACCAGGCCCTCGAAAAGTGGGGCCTGCTGGCCCCGACGGTCCTGGAGAGCTGGAATATCCGGGCCACGCTGGACTTCGGCAACATGGTCTACCTGCTGATCAAGCACAACCTGATGCAGAAGACCGCCGAGGATCGCATCGACGACTTCCGCGACGTGTTCGACTTTAATGAAGCCTTCAAACCCACCGACGATCACGAGTTGAAGGCATGACCCGAAAGCCCCCATCCAATACCCGATCGCATCAGCCGCCGCCGGCGCCCGTGGACCGCGTCAACGGCATACCCGACCGCGCCGCGCGGACGCCGCTGTGGAAATACCTTCTGTTGGCGGCGATACTTCTGGGCTGGCTGGCGTTCCTGATATATTGTTGGGTCGCCGGGGGCCTGTGAACCACTCTCAAGACGCCGAGGCAGGAGACGGAATTGTGTTAGAGGCAGGACAATTCAGGATATGGCAGCCGCTGGTGCTGCTGGTCGCCCTGGTCGCGGCGGGTTGCGCGCCGGCCAACAACCTCCAGCACAACGGCAGCCTGGTGCCCTCCCCGCCCGGAGCCATCAGCGTCTACCAGATGGCCGGCCGGCTGGGCATGGCCGTGATGGAAAGCACGCCCTCCATGGCCACGCTCCGCAGCGCCGGCAATACCGTCGTGATCTATGCCGACCCGGCCGGGCAGGCCTATGTCAACGGCCGGGCGCTGAGCGACCCCACCGGCGGCATTGTGCTGATCGACGGCGTCCTGTTTGTCCCGATGAGTTTTGAGCAGGCCATTCGCTCAGCCCTGCGGGGCGGGACCACCCCGCCACCGTCCACGCCTTCTGCCCCAGGCCCCCGCTCTCCGCTGGTGAAGGTTCCTATGCGAGGCGGCCTGGTCGTCATTGACGCCGGTCACGGGGGAAAGGACACAGGCGCCCCTTCGGTCGCCGGCGGCGTCGAAAAGACCATCGTGCTGGACGTGGCCCGCGCGGTCTCCGAGCGACTGGCCCAAAGCGGCGTCGATGTGAAGATGACACGGGAAGGCGACACATTTGTCGAACTCGACGAGCGTGCAGCCATTGCCAATCGGGCCCGGGCCGACTTGTTCGTGTCCATCCATGCCGATTCCGCCCCGCGCAACCGCTCAGCCAATGGCTTTACCGTTTATGTTTCGCGGTCGCCCTCGCGGGCTTCGGAAGCCGCCGCCGCCGCCATTGCCCGACGCATGTCGGCCGCCGGGGCTGAGTTCCGCGGCAAGAAGGAGGCCGGCTACCGCGTCCTGGTCTGCAACGACCGCCCGGCGGTGCTGGTGGAGTTGGGCTTCCTCACCAACGGCCGAGATGCCGCCAACCTCTCCAGTGGGGCCTATCGCGACCGCCTGGCCGATGCCATCGCCGACGGAATCGTCGATTACCTCCAGAACAATTGATCGCCCCTTCCGCATGACGGGAAACCATCGGCGTGTAGGCATGTCTGGCGCTGACATGCCCATGCGTGCAACAACAATCGCATGGGCATGGCTCCCAATCGCTATAGCGCCCTCCCCGTTTGCTTCCCCCGGCGGCAAATCGTAGGCTGCCTTCAACATTTCAAATCAGGCGTGTCATTCTCGACCAGGCAGAGGAGGAGAGGTAATGGTGTTCAGGATTCGCTTCCGGCCCAGCGCCGGCGGCTCAGAGAGCGAGACGGTCATCGAGGCCCGGAGTACCACCGAGGCCCTGGTCAAGTTCCGCCACCTCCGGGGCCGGCCCAGCGGACCGGCAGGCGCCCAGGAACGGGTCACAAGCATCTGCTCCGACAGCCCGCTGGAAGAGCCGGCGATGGAGGACCCGTTATGGTCGTAATGTGGCCGTGGCAGGGCGGCGAAAACTCGCCCGCGGGCTCAGGCTTTGACGATCTTGCCCTTGCCACCCTTGGCGGCCTTGGTGGCATTGCGAGTGTCTACGACCAGTTGAGCGTGATCCACGATGAACTGGTAATCGTACGCGCTGTGGTCGGTGCTGATGAGGACGGCGTCGTAGCCGGCCAGCATTCCCGCTGAGAGTTTCCTGGACGTCATCTGCAGGTTGTGCTCGCGCATCTTGTGGGTGCGCGGCACGTGCGGGTCGTTGTAGTCCACCTTGGCGCCCTTTTCACGCAGCAACTCGATCAGTTCCAGCGAGGGGCTTTCGCGGACGTCGTCGATGTCCTTCTTGTAGGCCAGGCCCAGCACGAGGACCTTTGAGCCCTTGAGAGCCTTGCCCCGGTCGTTGAGGGCGTCCATCAGCCGCGTGACGACATAATGCGGCATGGCCACGTTGATTTCGCCGGCCAACTCGATGAACCGCGTCGCCATTCCATACTGGCGGGCCTTCCAGGACAGGTAGAACGGGTCGATGGGGATGCAGTGGCCTCCCAGGCCCGGCCCGGGGTAGAAGGCGGTGAAACCAAACGGCTTGGTGGCCGCCGCCCGAACCACTTCCCACACGTCGATGCCCATGCGGTCGAAAAGGGTCTTCAGCTCGTTGACCAGGGCGATATTCACGCAGCGATAGGTGTTCTCGAGGATCTTGGCCGCCTCGGCCGCCTCGCAACTGGAAACCGGCACGACGTGATCGATGGCCAACTCGTAGCAGGCCACCGCCGCCGCCAGCGAGTCCTTGTCGTAGCCGCCGACAACCTTGGGAATGGTCTTGGTGGAGTAGTCCTTGCGCCCGGGGTCTTCGCGCTCGGGCGAGAAGGCCAGCAGAAAGTCCTTGCCCACCTTCAGACCGCTGGTCTCCAAGATCGGCAGCATCACTTCCCGCGTCGTGCCCGGGTATGTAGTCGACTCCAGCACGATCAACTGGCCCCGGCGCAGGACCCTGGCGATGGCCTCGGCGGTCTTTTCGATGTAGCTCACGTCCGGCTCGCGCATCTTGGTCAGCGGCGTGGGCACGCAGATCAGGATGCAGTCGGGCTCTTTGAGCCGGGCAAAGTCCGTCGTCGCCCCGAACAGGCCGCCGCGCACCATGGTCTTGACCGTCTCGGAGGGAATGTGCTCGATGTAGCTCTCGCCGGCCAGCAGGGTCTTGATCTTGGTCGGGTCGATGTCGAAGCCCAGGACCTTCACCCCGCCGCGGGTGAACTCCCGCACCAGCGGAAGCCCCACGTATCCCAGCCCAACCACGCCGACGACCGCCTTGTGCGACTCGATCTTCCGCAGGAGTTCGCGCAGCATCAGTCTCTCCAATCGCCTGAACCCAGTGATACTATCATCCGGCCAACGCCCTGAGGCTTTCGATCATCGGTTCAAAGGGCGAATCTGTCAAGACATACGTCTTGAGATGCGTCTTGAGATGCGCCACCGGCCCACGCCGGCCAAAGCAGTCGTCAAATTGTCTCAAGTAGGTGTTCAACATCGGCCTCAACTGCTGAATTTGTTTGGCATCCATACCATAGCTCCTTTATCCACAAGGCCTCCCCTAAGGAGCCATTGGATGACTGGATGATTCTTCCTTGAGCTAACGTCTCGTTGTCGTGCTAAGATAGGTTTCCAATGGATTCATGTAGGTACGCTTGTACAGAAAGAACCGTGTTTTCGCAACGTTGCAGCGGCCAATACAACGCAACATTCCCCGCGCAGCCGACGGGCCAGCACCCCAATGGATGCTTGCCTATTCGCCGTCTCAATCACGTCAACTCTCATCCCAGACAACTCCGACCGGCATCCGGCTGCGACAGAATTATTGACTAAAGTGCGCCGGATCTCCCGCATGATCCGCTCCAGCGGATTGGCGTCCGCCCCGCGCCCCAGCAGGATGTGCATCACCGTACGATGATCGTGATCGGAACACGCGTGGTCTCCGGAAACTCAAGCCCGACGTTCGTGACGGTTAGGACGCCTTCATATGATCCGGCAGCCATGACTTTCATATCCTCAGCCGAGAGCGACACCGAGATAGCATACTTATTATCACCCAACGAAGTCTTCTTTGTGCCCAGCGGGAAGCTTCCTTTCCACTTCACATCGATTGTTCCGCTCCTGGACTGCCCGCCACAGTCGATGATAATCCTCCTCTCAAAAGGCTCACGATTCTCAGACACAATGGCAAACAGCCTCTCCGGACGGACCTGAAGTCTCTTGCTCCCGATTTGAGCAACGAGATTCAGCCAAGCCGTCTTTTCGCCTTTGGAAGTCCTTAGTAACTATCTCAATTGCGTCAACCGGTGTTGACGGCGGAACCAGAGCAGGCCACAGCACAGTTGGATCAGGCCCAGGTAATTGCATGACTTCTT
>JBAZTO010000004.1:0-107155 GCA_041661865.1 Phycisphaerae bacterium
TTCGCGCCGACCCGCCGCGCGACCACCACAAATCCATCCGCCCACACCCCTCTACCCTCTACATACGCCCTCAGCACCCAGTGTGAAATATGCGGGCTAATTCACAACCTTGGCGCGGCAGCGAACGGGCCTTAGACTCACGCCCACAGAGGCGAGAATTCATGGGACGATTTCTGGGACAGGCGTTGCTGGAAAGCGCCCGGCAACTGGCCGGCGGGCTGGTGGATTTGTTTCTGCCCGCCTCCTGCGGCGGGTGCGGCGACGGCCAGGTCGCAGCCGCGGGCCTGTGCCAGCGATGCAGTGTCCGCCTGTTGGAACTGGTCTGCCTGCCGTACTGTCCGCGGTGCGGCGCGACGGTGGGCCCGAACATCCCCGTTCGCGACGACGGCTGCCGCGGCTGCCCGAACACCTTGCCGCGATTCGCGCAGGTCATTCGCCTGGGCCCCTACGCCGACCCGCTTCGCCCGGCGGTGCGAGACCTGAAATACCGTGGGCGGGATGCCCTGCGAAGGCAACTGTGCATGCTGCTGGCCGAGGCAGTGGCGGCCAGGACCGACCCGCGCCCGCTGGACCTGGTCATGCCGATTCCCATGCACTGGCGCCGCCGCCTGGGTCGGCCGTTCGATCACGCCCGCCTGCTGGCGGCTACGCTGGCCGGCGCCTTGGACCTGCCCCTGGGCGATGAGCTGGTGCGCACCCGACACACCCCGCCGCAGGTGCACCTGGCCCGCAGCCGACGGATCGAAAACGTCCGCGGCGCCTTCGGCCTGGTCAGGCCCGCGTCGCTGGCCGGCGCGCATGTGCTGCTGGTGGACGACGTCACCACCACCGGCGCCACAGCCAACGAGGCCACCCGGACGCTGCTGGAGGGCGGAGTCTCAGCCGTGACGCTGACCGTCATCGCCAAGAGCGAACCGCCCACCGCGTATGCCGATCACTGGCGAACGACTCCTTGAGACAAGTGCGAAGATCGAAGTGCGAAGTAACATCAAGAGGCCAAGCCGGCCCCTTCGCACTACGCACTACGCACTTTTTTTCCAAGGAACCCCTCCAGCAGTTCTTCCTCTCTCGCGTGCATCTTGGCGGCGCCGCGGATGGAGCTGTCTTCGTAGCCCATCAGGTGCAGCAGGCCGTGAGTGACGTAGAGCAGCAGCTCGCGCTGGGCGGGCAGGCGGCGGGCGCGGGCCTGCTGGGCGGCGACGTCCCCGCAGACGACCAACTGGGCGCTGATGCCGCCCCGGCCGCTCTCGGAAATGTCGAAGCTGAGCACGTCCGTCGGCCCGGCGTGGCTGAGGAAGCGGCGGTTAAGCGATGAGATTTCGCTCGAGGCCACCACGGCCAGGTCGATCTCCGCGATGCGGGCGCCCTCAGCTCTGGCGACGAAGGCCACCAGCTCGGCGATCTTCTTACGCGGCACGCGAATGGCCTTCTGGGAGGAGGAAATCGCCACTTTCGGTTTCATTGCTCTGGCTGTCATTATCGATGACCTTTGTCTTGGGGGTTGTGACAGGTTAGAGGTTAGAGAACCTCACTCAGCGGCCCGCTCCCGCCTGCCTGTAGCCTTTTCACTCTTCGCAACCTGCTATTCTCAAGATCGAAGATTGGAATATCGACGGTAAGCCAACCTACTTCTCTGGGCCTCTTGCTGCACCAGGCAGGTCTATCTTCCAGCCTCGCAGCAATCTCCTTCGTCCATACGGCTTGGTGCTGCCATCCGGCATGAATTGCGAAAGTATCGTGTCCTCGATCATCAACCTGTGGCCGCAACGACATTTGCCAACAAATGAGTTAGCCTGTCCCGGTGACCATTCAATATCGTCATGCCGACATCTTCCCGAGGGGCAAGTCAAAGGTGACGCCATGTATATCACGATCCAGTACATTCCCTTTAGCAGCAATATGGCCCCCACAGCTCCAACAACGGCTCCAGCGATTGCCCCAGCCCAGCCAAAACGCGAATACCCGGCCCGCCCCAAGGCAATACCAGCTGCCACCCACAGGAAAAAGGCGAATAGCTCGATTAGCGTGAATCCTTTTTTCTGAGTTTCCGGCATTTATTTCCCTTCCTACTCATTGCTCTGTTGTGACCACATCTGATTTACGACTCTTATTGTTTTCATCCCCGCCGGGTATTGTCGTTGGAATCAGCGACTGCCCATCCAGACCCGGCGGGACGGGCCGGCCCAGCAGTTCCAGCAGCGTGGGCATCAGGTCCACCGTTCGGGCGATGGTCTGCTGTGTGTGCGGCACGCCAGGCCCGGCCAGCAGCATCGGCACGTACATGTCCTGCGGGAACGTGCCGCCGTGGCCGGCGCGGTGGGTTCGGTTGAAGTCCCAGCCGGGGGCGGCAAAGGCCACCAGGTCGCCCGCGCGCGGCGAACGGAAATACGCCAGGATCTGCGCGGGCAGGTCCGGGTAAGCTGTGCCCGCCGTCGCCTCCAGCCATTGGCGTGGCGTGGCGGGCTGGCCGGCTAACAGTTCGGCGGGCACCTTGCCGCTCCAGCCCAGCACGTCGGTCCCGGAGATCGCGCGGAAGGTGATGGGCTTGCCCCTGCCGCCGTCCTGGCGGAACTCCACCAGGCCGTTCTTGCGGATCACGCGGATGCAGTCGGTATCGGTCTGGTAGGCCACCGAGTCGATGGCCTCCTGCCGGACCAGGCGATCGGGCAGGTCCACGCCGCCATCGCGGGCGGGATACTTGCGGAGATCCTCCGCCGAGGGGCGAACCGGCCAGGGCTCCCAACCGGCGGGTTGACTGGCCTTGAGGAGAGGCTTTCGCATGCACAGGGCGAAATACCGGTCGCCGCTGCCGTAGGAGACGACGGTGATCTTACGGTGGTCAGCCAGCCGCCGCTCGAAGGGAATGTCCTCCGCCCATTCCTTGTCGTTGACCGCCAGGCCGATCTGCTCGCGGAGAAATTCCTTGAACTCAAAGTGCCGCGTCACGTCGCTCATGCCGTGATCGCTGACAAGAGCAATGACCACCTTGTCCAACTCTCCGGCGCGATCCAGGTCGCCCAGCACGCGCCCGATCTGGCGATCGCTGTGGAGCAGGGCCTCGCGATACTGCGGGCTGCTGACGCCGCACTGGTAGGCCCGCATGTCCGGGGCGAGCAGGTAGACGAACGTGACGGCTGGGAATTGGTGGTACTCGCGGGCGATGTCCATGGCTGCACCCAGCCGGTGAAGGCTGATGCGGTCGACGAATTCATACCAGCCGAAGAAAAACGGCGGGCCCGCGGAGGTCCAGTTCTCATAGAACTTGGTGGTCCCGCGGTGCGGCTGAAAGAACAGCGAGAAGGTCAGCGCGTCGGGGAATTGCTCGTAGAGGTTGGCGGCACGGTAATCGCTGTCCAGCTCGTTCTTCTGCGCGATGGTGTCGTAGTCGCGCCAGATGAGCTGGTTGCGGTCGAACCAGTTCACGCCGGTGATGTTGTGGTGCCCGGGGAAAAGCCCCGTCACGACGCTGGTCTCGTTGGCCAGTGTGACCGAGGGAATGTTGGCAATGGCGTGGGGGGCATAAAGCCCGCGGTCCACGAAGTATTTCTGGATGGCTGGCAGTTGCCCGGCGGCGAGCATCTGCTGGAAGGTTTCGGTATCGACGCCGTCGACGAAGAATACGATCGCGCCCTTCTGGACTGACTGGGGCGGAAGCGAAAAATCCACGCCGAAGCTGTCGGCTTTGCCCTGGGCGGCTGGGACGCCGCAGCCGCAGGCGGACATCAGGACCAGGGCGCACCAGGCCGCCGCCCCGACCAGGGAACGCAGCCGTGTCTGGGAACACGCCCAAACGCCGCCGGATGTCCGATGCCTGCTGCCGATCATCTTCCTCGCCGCCGTGAGAACGCGAAACCGCACGAAGTGGGGAAGTCTACCGGGGCCTTGCCCGTGCGGCCAACTCAAAAACGGACGACCACGGATGCCTCCGGGCTGCTACTTGGGCATCTTCATATCGTTGGCGGTGGGCAGGAAGTCGCTGGGGGTCAGGCCCATGTTGAACTTGATGTTGCGGAAGATGTACCGCGAGGAAAGCTTCTGCTCCCAGTCGTATCCTTCGATGGCGATGGGAACGAGGTATTCCATGTCGATGAAGGTGACGGTCTTGCAGGAGGGGTATTGGTCCCTGGGCGGCAGGTGGCGGACCAGGACGATGCTCTTGCGCCCGTCCACTTCGGCATAGCCGCCGAAATCTTCCTTGAGTTCCCCGGCGGCCTGGGCCTGCCGGTAAACCGTCAGCAGCGCCTCCAGCGAGTTCTTGAAGCCGAACTTGTTGACCGGGCGAAGCGTGTTCTTCATGGCCTCGGCGCCGTCAGGCTGGCGCATGACCGTGCCGACCAGTTGCCCCAGCATGCCCTTGGGCCGCACGAGCATCTGGTTGCCGTATTTGCCCTCGACGTAGACCACGCGGTCGCCGACGGGGGCCGTCTCAGGCGTCCATTTCATCGCCACGCTGAAGGGGGCGTCCAGGAACTTCACGTCCATCTGCTGTTCCTTGCCGACGACGTGATTGATCTGCTCCTGCTTGATCAGCGTGCAGGTGTAGTCGTGATAGCGGCCTTCGTAGTTCTTCAGGCAGTATTCCAGCAGGGCGACGTGGTCGGTCCTGGCCAGTTTTTCGACGGTGGCCTGGACGCTCAGGGCGTTCTCGCCGACGGCCTGCCCCGCGACAGCCACCAGCAGGTGCGACTGGCGGAAGGCTTCGGTTCGGGAGCACAGGATGCAGAAGAGGGAGGCGACCAGAACCCCCACGAGGACGCGAACATGGCGGTTCGTCGGGCGGAATAAGCGCTTTGTCATACGGCACCTCGTCTCAGCGAACTTCGCGGGCCTGCACATACTTACGTCGGCCAGGGGGCAAAACCAACTTTAATTTTTTCGTCAAGTCGGCGTGAGACTGGGGTCAGTGTAGGGATGTAGGGGGGGGCAATCAAGAAAAAAACAGACCGAAGCCCTTGGCAGCGAGACAGCCAGCCTTTGGCTCCGGCTCTCAATCGTAGCCTAACAACATATCTTGCAAAGTGTTACATCCACGACCCGGACGGATCAGGCCGGCCGGACATGCGGGGTTTCGTGGAGGAATGTCGGTGCCCGCACAATCAGGTATACTCCTGCCAGTCCGACAATTGTGTAAATCACCCTGGCGAGGGCCTCGTAGGGGCCGCAGAGGGTCGAAACCAGGTTAAAGTTGGCTATCCCCAACAATCCCCAGTTCAGCCCGCCAATACACAATAACGCCAATACCACCAAATCCAGAATGTGCAGTTTGGATGACATGGTTTTTTATCTCCTTGCATCAGTTAGTCTTGCTTCTTGCCCGGCAGCTTACATAGCTGGGCGTTTCTCCCCTGTCAGGACATTATAGCGCGCCGCAAGGCTGGGTAGGGCCCGCGTCCGGTTCTGCCAACGCTCTTGCCCTCGCAGCGGCGGTGGCCTATGATCGCCGGCGTGAATACAGAGGGCAGCGAGCAACTCGATACCCCCGCGATGCGCCAGTACCGCGGCTTCAAGGAGCAGTACGGCGACTACCTTCTGCTGTTCCGCATGGGCGACTTCTATGAGATGTTCTACGAGGACGCCAAGACCGCCTCGCGCGTGCTGGGACTGACGCTGACTTCCCGCTCCAAGGGCCCCACGGCTGTGCCGCTGGCGGGCATTCCCTATCACGCCCTCGACGGCTATCTCGCCCGCATGGTCAAGGCCGGACTGAGGGTGGCCATCTGCGAACAGGTCGAAGACCCCAAGCAGGCCAGCGGCGTGGTGCGTCGCGACGTGACGCGCCTGGTCACCCCCGGCACGCTGACGGACCAGGCCCTGCTCGACCAGCGCGAGGGCAATTACCTTGCGGCGATTTTCGCGTTGGGTGGAGGGAAATCCCCCAGCAATGCTGGGGGCTTGAACAACCGCATGCCCTCGGCGTCGACGGAACAAACCCATGCTCTGAAGCCCCCGGCATCGTCGGGGGATTCTGGGAGCGTTTCGTCACGAATTGCCGGCCGCGATTCGCGCGCTGCCGAGCCGGCCGGACTGGCATGGGTGGAGCTTTCCAGCGGGACTTTCTGGGCGATGAAGCTCTCCAGCGAGCACCTGCTGGACGAGCTGGTCCGCATCGGCCCCTCGGAGGTGATCCTGGCTGAGGGCAGCAGCCTGGACGGTCCCACCTTCCGCGCCGCCCTGGGCCAGAGCACTTCCACCGCAGTCACCAGCCGCCCGCCGTGGGCCTTCGACGCCCGCGCCGCCACCGAGGCCCTCAATCAGCATTTCGGCACAGCCACGCTGGAGGGCTTTGGCTTTGACGGCTGGGATGAATCGCTCTCGGCGGCCGGGGCGGTCATCGAGTACCTCCGCGAGACGCAGAAAACCGCCCTGGGCCACATCCGTGCCCTGCGGCGTTTCGAGCGGGCCGACCACATGATTATCGACGGCAACACGCTCCGCTGCCTGGAGGTCCACCGCACGCTTCGCACCGGCCAGCGGGCCGGCTCGCTGCTGGCCTGCATCGACTGCACCGCCACCGGCATGGGCGCGCGCCTGCTGGAGCGTTGGCTGACCTTCCCGCTCAACGGCTACAGCGCGATTTTAGCCCGCCAGGACGCCATCGAGGAACTGACCCTTGACCGGCCGCGGCTGGGGGAGATCCGCGCGACCCTGGCGGAGATGGCCCAGGTGGACCGCATCGCCTCGGCCATCGCCCTGGCGCGCGTGCGCCCGCGCGAACTGCTGGCCCTGGGCGACAGCCTGGCCCTGCTGCCCCGGCTGGCTGCTGCCGTCGCGCCCTGCCAGAGCGATCTCGTGGCGGCGTTGGCCCCCAGGTTGACCGGGTTGGAAGAGCCCGCCGCCCGTATCGCCGCCGCCATCGACCGCGACTGCTCGCACGCCATCCGCGACGGCGGGGTCATCGCCAACGGCTTCCACGAGGAACTCGACCGCCTCCGCCGCATCGGCAGCGACGGGGCGAGCTGGCTGGCGGACTACCAGGCCGCCCAGGCGGCGCGGGTGGGAATCCCCAACCTCAAGGTCGGCTACAACCGCGTCTTCGGCTACTACATCGAGATCACCAACGCTCACGCCGCAAAGGTTCCCGGCGACTACGTCCGCAAGCAGACGCTCAAGAACGCCGAGCGATACATCACCGACGATCTGAAGCGATACGAGTCGGAGGTGCTCTCCGCCGGCGAGCGGGCCAAGGCGCTGGAGGCCCAGCTTTTCGAGCAGCTCCGCAACGAGTTGTGCGCGCACATCCCGGCCCTGCAAGCCGCCGCCGAGGCCATCGCCACGCTGGACGTGCTGGCGGGGCTGGCGCAACTGGCCGTCGAACGCGACTACCGCCGCCCGACCCTCACGCAGGACAACGTGCTGCACATCGTCGATGGGCGGCACCCGGGCCTGGCCCTCCAACTCCGCGAGCAGTTCGTGCCCAACGACGTCCACATGGACGCCAGGGACAACCGCCTGCTCATCATCACCGGACCCAACATGGCCGGCAAGAGCACCTACATCCGCCAGACCGCCTTGCTGACGCTGCTGGCCCAGATCGGTAGCTTCATCCCCGCCTCCGAGGCGACCATCGGCCTGGTGGACCGCATCTTCACCCGCGTGGGCGCCGCCGACGAACTGGCCCGCGGGCTGTCGACCTTCATGCTGGAGATGGTCGAGACGGCCAACATCCTCAACAACGCCACCTCGCGCTCGCTGGTGATTCTCGACGAGGTGGGGCGCGGCACCAGCACCACCGACGGCCTGGCCCTGGCCTGGGCCATCTGCGAGTACATCGCCCTCCACGCCCGCTGCCGCGCGCTGTTCGCCACCCACTACCACGAACTGACCGAACTGGAGAGCCTGCTGGACGGCACGACCAACCTCAACGTGGCTGTCCGCGAATGGGCCGACGAGGTCATCTTCCTCCATAAGATCGTCCCCGGCGGCACCGACCGCAGCTACGGCGTCCACGTGGCCCGCCTGGCGGGAGTGCCCAAGGAAGTCATCGACCGCGCCCGCGCCATCCTGCCGCAGATCCAGGCCCACCTGGCCGAGGGGCTGGACATGCCGGCACTGGCGGAGCGGGCACGGGCTGCCGCCGCCCAGATGGAACTCTTCGCCGACCCCGCCACCCGCGTTGCACGCGAAATCAAGGCCGTCGATCTGGACAACCTGACCCCCCTGGCCGCCCTGGACCTCCTCCGCAAGCTCAAGTCAGATCTGTAACGGGCTTCGGAGGATGTTTTGACAGAGCCTATGACATAATACTTTGTAAATAAGAGTGTTATGTTTATGTTTCTTCTTGGGCACACGTTGCGTAACGTCAACATTCAAGCCCCCTAGGCCATGAATCAGGGAATTCCTGAGCCTCATTTCCAAGTCAGCCGCTGTGCGGCCGCCTTCCATGTTTCTCATATGCAACATGCCCACACATCCGGACCAGCTAGCCCGTGTTAATAATCGAGTTTTACGATTGTAACCACCTATAAAAAAATCACTTATAATGTGCTAAATCGCTTACATTTTTCCGCCGCTATTGGCATTGTCGTTGCCTATAGTGGAATAGGGAAGTCACCGAGAAGGTCTACATAGTTGAGGGAGGCTGCCATGAACGAGGCGGCGCTTAAGAAGAGGATCGATGAGTTGAACGAAGCCTTGGCCCATGCCCCGGTCGAGCCCGGAAAGCTCGCATCCGAGGATGTTTTGCTGCATTCATCCGGCAAAGGCAAGGAGAGTGTGGATGACCTTTTGGACTACCTGCGGTTGCAGGTGAAGTATCTGATGTTCGACCTGGAGGCCACCAAACGCGAGAACAGCTACCTTCGGCGGATGCTGGAAGCCCGGCAAAAGCCCGGCGACGACGGCGACGGATCCAAATGGTAGCCCAAGCACGATAGAGCAGTTGCCAGGAGCCCTTGGAGCGCTGCGCCCGAGCGACCTGCCCGGTAGTGTTCGGACGCCAGCGCAGTTAGTGAGAGCACGGCCTCTTACTCCCCCCTGAGAGTGCCGTGCTTTTTTATTTCTTTGTCTTCGCGGGGGTTGCAGCCGGTGGCCAGAACACCTCAAGCCCGCTCCGTCAGGCAGTCGATAATCAAGTTGTTGGGATGATCGACGTGCGATGCCCCAACCTATGGTGTGTGGCCTCATTCCTGGGTGTGATGCGGTGCCGCCTAGGAAGGAGTGCGAGGCGACCGGAAAAGTTCAGAAAAACGTTCATGTTCGGCTTGACGTTCGGCCGATGTTAGGCTACCATGCGACAAACAAAGACCAAACAGTTATTGTCGGGCCTGCTCTCAAGGACGCTGAGCAAGGCAAAGAAATGCGGGCCTGTGCAGGGAGGTGGGATTATGGCGACAGTGGCAGCGGCTTGCCAGTTCGGCCCCGGCGGCGACTTCGTCCGAACCTGGCCGAAGGGATCGCTGGCGCGGTGCGGTCAGGTGGCCATTGACCTGGTCAAGCTGGCGCGGTTCAGAGGCTTGGAATCGCCGGTGACCAGCTTTGGCCCGGCGGGGATCGCCTGGCAGCGCTCGGCCGTCGAAGGCGGCGCAACCGCTTCGCCGGTCTCAGCCGACGGAGTCCTGGCCAGCGGCGCGATGCCGGTCTCGGCCTTGAGCGTCCCCGGCAGGAAAGATACGACACTGCCCTCGCTGGAGTCGGTGACTTCCAGCCTGGCTAACCTGCTTGAGCCCGATCTGGCCAGGCAAAACTTCAAGGCCCCCAGCGGCCTGTACGTCTCCCAGGAGACGGCGGAGGAGCATGATGCGCACACAAGCTACTGTCACGCCGAGGCAACTGGAGATTCTTCGCTTCATCGGAGACTTTCGCAGGCAGAACGGCTTTTCCCCGACGATGCAGGAAATTGGCGACCACTTGCACCTGACGAAGGTCACCGCCTTCGAGCACGTCGAGGCCCTCGTCGAAAAGTCGCTGCTCATCCGTGGCCCCAAGCACAGGGCTCGCTCTTTACGGGTAGCCTCTGATTTTGAGCTTCCCGACGAGCGGCCGACCAAGATGCCGCTGGTGGGCAAGGTCGCAGCCGGCCTGCCCATCGAGGCGATGGAGGACCGCCAGACCTTTGACATGGAAGAACTGTTCGAGGGCAGCGGCGAATCGTTCGTGCTCCAGGTGACCGGCAACAGCATGATCGACGAGCACATCCAGAACGGCGACTACGTCATCTGCCGCCGCGGGCGCGAACCGCGAAATGGCGAGACGGTGGTGGCCCTGCTCGAAGAGGGCCAGGCCACGCTGAAGAAGTTCTACCGCGAGAAAGGCCGCATCCGCCTCCAGCCGGCCAACCCCGCCTTCAAACCCATCTACGCCCAGCAGGTGGACGTCCAGGGCGTCGTCGTCGGAGTGGTGAGGAAAGTCTGAAGCCAATGACGAATGACGAAGTGCGAATGACGAATCAATGACGAAACGTCACGTGCCACATCCAAGCGAGGCAACGCGCAAGTTGGGGGTGTTCATCTTCGCCCCAAGCACACAACGCTTCTTGGGACGCCCAATCGAACATTTGCCCAGGCCACCTGCCGCCGTGCTGGCCGTGCATAACGACGGACCGGTTCTGGGCATGGAACTGCCATAGATACTGAACAAGAGGGGTGCAAAATCGTGAGATCAGAGAATGTAACGATATGGAAGAGAATACAGATCACCCTTCCTCACGCTTTTTGCATCGTGGTTCTGACGGCTACTGTCTTGCCCGCGCTTCATACTGTCGCCGGTTGGCTGCCCCAAGGTGTAGATGAAGACGGCGATAGAATTGATCCTTCCGTTGCCGTGGCCTTCTTTTCGCTGATTTTTTCGGTTTTGGTCTATTGGTGGCTGATTAGTCGGCTGCGAAAAGACGCAAAGCAAATTCGCGACCTGCGAACAGCCATTCAAATTGTGGCGTGCGACCAGCATGTCGATTGGCAGTCAGTGCCAGACCTCGACACTTACCGCGAATCCCGAAATTTGCCGTTGGCAATGGCACTCGAAACGGCTGGAATCATACGGCCCAAACTCGAACTCGACGAACGCGAACGAGTGATCGCGTCTTGGCGTGCTCAACTCGATGAACCAGATCACGTGCGGGCTGTCAAAGAGGCACTCGAACACGGTCCATACAGCGGCATGTACTGGTCCTTCCAGATTGTCAGCAGCGAATTCCGTAAGCTCATTCATCGTGAAACGCGGGAGCGATTTCCAAGAGAGTGCTACTTTGCAGAGCTTCACATTCTAATAGCGTACCGCGCAAGCGTGTTCCGGAAAGTGGCGTTTGCTGAAATGGCCAAAGATGTCGGGAATCCTTGTCTTGCGACCTTGATACATGCCATTGCCGAAATGGTGGACAAGCCAGGCAATCCAAAGGAGATTGAAGAATCGACGCGTCGCGAACTCAATGAAGCCTTTGCCAGAGAAATAGAGCTTGAGTTACTCGAAGACGAAATCAAGAACTACGTGAAACTCCACCTAGAAGAAGCTGTGGTTCGCTGGCTAGCGAGATACAAGGATGATGCGGGTACGGTGGCCATATTCGACCGTTGGAAGCGACTTCGCGACGGAGTTTCCAAGATGGCCGAATACCTTGGGCAAGCTAGGGGTTTCGCCACCGAAAGGCACGACATGGAGATGAACCTAAAGATTGACCGATACGAATGGCTCAAGAATATGCAGGTTGGCAATGGAGCCAGACCTCGGAGTATCACCTGGGAGATGTACGAGGCGGCTAATAGGGGACTTGCCGCCTTCGCCAAGAGCGAGGCTGCTTTACCGGTCGACGAACCGAACAAGCCGACGTTGCCGCAAGAGCAGGATTAGTCCGTTTGCGGAAGGGCATGTTGATCGTGATGCCGTGGGCGGGTGCCGTGGTCGCGGCGTTTGCGACCACGAGCAGAAACGACGATACCCGCTCGCTTCGCGCTCGCGGCTAGTGCGCCAAGGCGCGGGCCTTGGTGCCTGCCTGCCGGTAGGCAGGTTGCGCGCCCTACATTCCGCTTAGTTCGTCCCCGCTGTCTTGGTCATTTGTGCTTCGTCATTGATTTGTCATTCGAGTTTCGTCATTCGTCATTCAAGACGGCGAGTCTTTCCGCCGTACGTTCGATCATCGTCACGCTGACGCGGGGGTGGCCCAGTTGGACGGCGGGCTTGCCCAGGCCGTGGAAGTCCGAGCCGCCGCTGGGCAGCAGGTTCAGCTTTGTCGCCAGCTCCAGGCACAGCCGCGTCTGCTGCGGCGAGTGATCGGGATGGTACACCTCGATGCCGTCCAGGCCCGCATGGGCCAGATCCCGCAGGACTCGCTCCAGTTGGAGGCGGTTGGCGCAGCGCAGTTGCGAGGGGTGGGCCAGCATCGCGATCCCGCCGCCGCCGTGAATGGCGTCGATCACCTGTCTCGGCCGCCAGCGATCCTTGGGCACAGCCGCCGGCCCGCCGTCGCCGAGGTAACGGTCGAAGGCCTCGGCAGGGCAGCGGACATGCCCCTTGGCCGCCAGGGTCTGGGCGATGTGCAGGCGTCCCAGGATTCGTTGGTCGCCGCCGCCGGCCTGGGCCAGCACGTCGGCCAGGTCGATCGCCAGTCCCAGCGCCTGGAGCTTGGCGATGATCCTGGGGTTTCGCCCAGCCCGCGCCGCCTGCATCTCCCGCGTCAAGGCCTGCAGGCTCGGGGCATTCTCATCGATGCCCAAGCCAAGGATGTGCATGGTCCCGCCGGCAAAGGCGGCTGAGACCTCGATGCCGCTGACCAGGCGAAGCTGGGGAAACTCCGCCGCCGCCTGGCGCGCGGGGGCCAGTCCCTCGGTGGTGTCGTGGTCGGTCAGCGCGATAACGGCCAGCCCCGCGGCGTCGGCCTCGGCCAGCAGACGCTGGGGGCTGACCGAGCCGTCGGAGGCGGTGCTGTGGGTATGCAGATCGACCCAGCGACGGGCGCTCATCGCAGGTGCTCGAACAATGGCGTGGACAGGTAGCGCTCGCCGAAACTGGGCACAATGACGACGATGCACTTGCCGGCGGACTCGGGGCGATGGGCGACCTGGTGGGCCGCGGCCAGGGCGGCGCCCGAAGAAATGCCGACGAACAGGCCCGCGTCCTTGCAGGCGCGGCGGGCCCAGTCGATGGCCTCATCCTGGTCGATCGCGACCACCTCGTCGATGGCCTGGAGGTTGAGAACCTTGGGCACGAAGCCGGCCCCGATGCCCTGGATCTTGTGGGGCCCGGGCGTGAGGGCCTGTCCCGCCAGCGTCTGGGTGAGCACGGGGCTTTGTTTGGGTTCCACGGCGACGGCCCTGAAGCCCGCCCGCCGCTGCCGGATCACCTCGCTGATGCCTGTGATGGTGCCCCCGGTCCCGACGGCGGAGACGACGACGTCCACCTTGCCATCGGTTCCGGTCCATATTTCCTCAGCCGTGGTGCGGCGGTGAATCTCGGGGTTGGCGGGGTTCTCGAATTGCTGCGGCACGAAGCTGTTGGGCACGACGGAGGCCAATTCCCGGGCCTTCTCGATGGCCCCGGCCATGCCGCTGGCTGCGGGGGTCAGCGAAACCTCGGCCCCCAGGGCGCGGAGCACCTTGCGCCGCTCGATGCTCATGGAGTCGGGCATGGTGACGATGCAGCGGTAGCCGCGCACGGCGCAGACGAAGGCCAGCGCGATGCCCGTGTTGCCGCTGGTGGGCTCGATAATGGTCGAGCCTTCCTTGATCGCTCCGCTCCGCTCGCCCGCATCGATCATCGCCAGGCCGATGCGGTCCTTCACCGAGGCCATGGGGTTGAGGCTTTCCATCTTGGCCAGCACGGTGGCCTTGGAGCCGATGAGCTTGTGGATGCGAACCAGCGGGGTGTTGCCGATGGTCTGCGAGATATCGTCGAAGATGGGCATGTCCGATCCTTTCGTGACCCCGCTCTTGAAGATCGACGCGACAGCCGATCCTGCCGGGGTCCGCTGCCAGGTAATGATACACCGTCATCGACGGGCCGTCACCAGGCTCTGTCACTCTTCAACCGACGGATCGGGTGCCACTGCTGCGGTGTTTGCAGCAGTGTTGAAGCTATGCACGGCTGCACACGACGCAGCCGTGGCACCAGGTCAGATCAAGAGAGGGTGGAAAGCTGGAGTTATCGAGGCACGGGCTGGTTGGCGCTTCGGAAGGGGGCGGCGGGTTTGGTGCGAGCCGGGAGGATGATTTTCTCGGTGGGGGCGAAGATGACGCCCTTGGCCTCCATCCGCCGGAAGGCCATCTCGATCTTCTCGCCCGGCAGCGCCAGGACCGCGTCAGAGGCCAGGATCACGCCGAAGCCGCGGCTGCGGAGCCCGACGGCTGCCTCCACGATGCCGTGTGCCAGGCCCGCGCCGCAGATCACAAAGGTGCCGCCGCCCAGTTCGGTAATCATCCGCTCAGCCCGGCTGTGGGCGAAGATGTCGGTGACTCGCTTTTCAAAGATCACCTGGCGATATTGACTGAACAGATCCCTGGGCAGGTCCGTCACGTTCCGAAGGCCAAAGTCGATGTGACGCGGCAGGATCGTCCTAGCCAACCTGAGTTCGCCCCGCGTGCCCTCGACACAGTGGGGCGTTGCGCCCAATGGCCCAGGCCGGTTGGGCTGCACGCGCAAGACAGTGCTCACCACCGGGATGTGACCGGCGCGCGACCAGGCAAAGAGTCGCCTGATCTGCCTGGCTATCGCGGGAGAGAGTTCGGGGGAGTAAAAACTCCCACCCGATTCAAAGAAGTCGCATTGAACTTCAACGTCCAACAGGATTCGCTCGTATACCATGCCGCGCCTTCCCTTACGGCGTTACTTGGGGGCCGCTACTTCATTCTATGCTACGAGCAGGGAGCGTCCTTGGATTGACCTGGCGCGAGGAAGAAACGCTAAAAAGTCATAAGGGTTTGTCAGAAAAGCAATTAGAGGCAAGGCCCGGTTCAGGCCAGGCAGCGGGTGACCAGCCAAAGCCCCACGCCGACCCCCAGAAGCCCCAGGAGGATGTAGCCGAACAGGGCCAGGATCTCCAGCGGCAGGCGCGAGAGGTTGGTGGTTCGAATGGTCTTATAGATGATGGCCAGCGACGCGCAGAGCGGAAGCAGCAACCAGAGGAGTTGCTGTGAGCCAAGGGGCATCGGGTGGTGGAAAAGTGTCGCCAGCATCGTTAGGGCTTCGTCTCCTTGGCGGCAGCAGGGCGGGGTTCGCCCCTCAGGCCCATCATGCCCAGCATCAGGGCGTCGAAGATGCACATCAGGTTCATCAGGCCCGCCACGCCGGCATAGGCCCGGGCGATGGTGTCGGTCGGGCTGACCAGGGCCAGGCCGGCCTGGTCATACTTCTGGTCCATGATGACTTGCTGGCCGAAGTCCAGCCCGCCCGGGTTGCTGAGGGGGATGTTGGCCTCGGCGGCCAGGCGGGAAGTGACCTTCTCCGACAGGCGCCAGGCGGCCAGGCCATGAACGCCCGTGAACATCTCGGCGATGTACCACCATCGCTCATTGCGGCTGTCGACGGTCATCACTCCGCCCATGGCCATGCCGGCCCAGAAGGTCGCGCCGATGGTCAGGAAAATGATGGCGGCGCGGACGGGCCGGCCGACGCAGAGATGCCCGGCCCCGGGAATCAGCCACGCCAACGCCATGGCCAGCAGCGCCACGAGTCGAAAGTGAGCGTTCTTTTTTGTCATAGACTCTCGCGGCGAATCGCACGCGAAGGGGCAATTTCGCCGACATCGCGCGGACTGTCAAGCTTTATCGCCTTTTGGTGGCACAGGCGCCTCGGGTAGCACAGGCGTCTCGCCTGTGCATGGGCCGGCGCTCCATTCGTCCGCCGGGCCTTGCTTTGGTCGCACGGATAGTGTTACGATGGCCGGCCAGGAGACGTCTAATGCCACAAGAGCTTAATCTCAAGGATACCATCGAAGCCCTTCGCACCCGGATTCACGCCATCCGGGACTCTCTTTGACGTCCCTGCACGCCAGCAGAAAATCTCCGAACTTGAGCTGAAGATGGCCGTCCCGGGCTTCTGGAACAACAACGAAGCCGCCCAGCCGATCATCGGCGAGCTCAAGGCCCTCAAGGCCATCGTCGTTCCCATGGGCGAGCTGATCCGGCGGATCGACGACCTGGAGGCTCTCCACGGCCTGGCCGTCGAGGAAAACAGCGACGAGACGATCGCCGAGGCCGCCGCCGAGGCTGAGAGCATCCGCGCCGACGTGGAGCAACTGGAACTCCGCACGCTGCTGTCGGGGACTCACGACGCGGGCAACGCCTATTTCTCCATCCATGCCGGGGCCGGCGGCACCGAGAGCTGCGACTGGGCCCAGATGCTCCTGCGGATGTACGTGCGCTACTTTGAACGCGCCGGCTACAACGTCGAGGAAATCGACCGCCTCGACGGCGAGGAGGCCGGCATCCGCTCGGTGTCGCTGCGGGTCCGCGGGCCCTACGCCTACGGCTATCTCGCCTGCGAGCGCGGCGTGCACCGCCTGGTGCGGATCAGCCCGTATGATTCGCAAAGCCGCCGGCATACCAGCTTCGCCTCCGTCGACGTGCTGCCGGAGCTGGAGGAAGTGGAGATCGACATCGACTTCGCCAAGGACGTTCGCGAGGATGTCTTCCGTGCCAGCGGCGCCGGCGGCCAGCACGTCAACAAGACCTCCTCCGCCGTCCGGCTGACGCACCTTCCCACCGGCATGGTTGTCCAGTGCCAGAACGAGCGCAGCCAGCACAAGAACCGCGCCGAGTGCCACAAGCTCCTGGCGGCCAAGCTCTACCAGCTCGAACAGTCCAAGCGCGACGCCGAACTGGCCAAGATGTACGGCAACAAGGGCGAGATCGCCTTCGGCTACCAGATCCGCTCCTACGTGCTGTATCCCTACCAGTTGGTTCGCGACGAACGCACCGAACTCAAGAGTTCCCACACCGACAACGTGCTCGACGGCGAAATCCAGCCGTTCATCGATTCCTACCTGCGCTTCCGCGCAGCCCAGGAACGCGCGGCGAAGACCTAACAGGTATCTCGACGCACTAGCCGCGAGCGCAAAGCGAGCGGACTATTTCCTCTTCTGAACCGACAATCCCCGCTCGCTTTGCGCTCGCGGCTAGTGCGTCAATGGCGGGCGATGCGGTGTGCGCGATCAAGAACCAGCGAGCCGTCTGAGGGGCTTGGGATCGCATTGATGCGTTGACCCTGTCGGAATGTGCGGTTAAGCTGGCCGGCCATGGCGAAGACAGGAGTTTCATTCAGGCATATCACGATCGTCGGCGTGGGGCTGCTGGGCGGCTCAGCCGGGCTGGCCCTCAAGCGCGCCTGGCCGGGCGCAGTCGTCGCCGGCGTGGGGCGCTCGCAGGCCAATCTCGACCAGGCCCTCAAGATGGGCGCGATCGACGCCGCCTATTCCGATGTGGCTGAGCCGGCCGGCCAAAGCGATCTGATTATCCTCGCCACGCCCGTCTGCTCGTTCGCCCAACACATTGCCGCCATTGCGCCGGTGCTGCGGCGCGGCGTGCTGGTGACGGATGTCGGCTCGACCAAGGCCGCCGTCGTCCGCCAGGCCCAGCGGATCCTGACGCGCGGCGGGCCCTTCGTGGGCAGCCACCCGATGGCCGGCAGCGAACGCAAAGGCGCCGCCCACGCCCAGGTGGACCTGTTTGAAGGGGCCACCTGCATCCTGACGCCCACGCCGTCCACCCCGCCGGCACTGCTGGCCAGGACGCGCGGGCTCTGGCAGAGCCTGGGCATGAGAACCGTCGAAATGTCGCCGGCTGCCCATGATCGCGCCGTGGCGGCGGTTTCGCACCTGCCGCACGTGCTGGCCGCGATGCTGATGCTGCTGCCGCGCGAGGCTGAACTACAGGTCAGTGCCCGCGGCTTTGCGGACATGACGCGGCTGGCCGGCGGGGACGTGGAAATGTGGCGGGACATCCTGCTGACCAACCGCTCAGCCATCCTCGGCCGCATCGACGACTTCGACGAGCGGCTGATGCTCCTCCGCGACCTGGTGGAACTGGGCGACGCCGGGCAGATCACTCGCTTCCTCCGGGCGGCCAAGAAACGCCGTGACGGGCTGAAGAACAACAGGTCGTAGTTCGCAGGGGAAGAGACCGGAATACCGAATTTGTAGGGCGTGCAACTTGTTGCACGCGGAATATTGGGACGTTATCGTTTGGGGCGCGACCAGCCATCGGCGGAACTGCATTGGAGAGATGTTCTTCTTCGCGCGGGTGGCGCAGGGCGGCAAACGGAGCCCAGGCCGGCAACGCCTATCGGAAACGTGAAATGGATACTCCAAACGAGGACGCCAAACTGAACGCCTCCCCCAACGGTCCCGCTTCCAATGCGGGGTTCCTCGAAAAACGCTTTGCCATACGAGCGCGAGGCAGCACGGTAGGTCGCGAGGTTGTCGGCGGCCTGGCCACATTCCTGACGCTCTCGTACATCCTGTTCGTCCAGCCGGCGGTGATGGGGGCGGCTGCGCGGGACGAAACCCCGGCCTTTCATGCCTCGGTCCTGACGGCCGTCTGTTTGGCCAGCGCCCTGGCGTGCCTGTTGATGGGCCTTCTGGCGAACTTTCCGGTGGCGCTGGCCCCGGCCATGGGGCACAATTTTTTCTTCGCCTATATCGTCTGCCTGGGCATGGGCTTCACGTGGCAGCAGGCGCTGACAGCCAACCTTATCGCGGGCGTCATGTTCCTGGCCCTGAGCCTGCTGGGCCGGCTGTCCTCGCGGCTGGACGTGCGGACGTTGCTGTTCTACGCAATTCCCGCGAGCCTGCGGAACGCCATCGGCGTGGGCATCGGCCTGCTGATTGCCGTGGTCGGCCTGAAGTACGCGGGCGTCGTGCTCGCCGCGCCGGGGGTGGGGCTGGCGCTGGGGATCGGCAAGGTTCCCTGGACGCCGGTGATCGTGACGGCCGTTGGCCTGGCGGTCTTCGGAGTGCTCTGGGCCCGCAAGATCATGGGCGCCCCGCTGTGGGCGATCCTGGCTTCGGCCCTGACCGGTGCGGCGCTGGGCATCGTGCGAATGCCCGAGCAGGTGACGGCGGCGCCGACGCTCTGGGCCACCGCGTTCCATCTCGATTTTTCCGGACTGTTTCAGCTCAAGGCCGAGGCGGTGTTGGTCGTGATCGCCACGTTCCTGTTCCTGGTTGTTTTCGACACGGTAGGGACACTGGCGGCTGTCTGCCAGCGGGCCCACCTGGTCTCGCCGGACGGCAAGATCGACAAGGGCATCGTCCCGGCCTTCATCGCCGACGCCGGCGGCACGGTGGCCGGGGCCCTGTTGGGAACCTCCACGATCACAAGCTATGTCGAGAGTCTCTCGGGCATCCAGGCCGGCGCGCGGACCGGGCTGGCGGCCGTCGTTGTGGCGGGCCTGTTCGTGCTGGCGGTCTTCTTCTCGCCGCTCTTTGCCGTGGTGGCGGCGCCCTACATGCTGCCGGGCGAAGCGGCCCCGGTCTATCCATGCCTGGCCGCGGTGCTGATCGGGATCGGGGCCCTGATGATGTCGGTGGTCAGGCAAATCGAATGGGACGATGCGACGGAGGCGCTGCCGGCCTTCCTATGCATGATTATGATGCCCCTGACGCTGTCCATCACGGACGGCATCGCGGTTGGCTTCATCTCCCACGTGGTGCTGAAGGTTCTCTCGGGCCGATGGCGCGAGGTGCATCTGTTCATCGCGGTCTGCGCGGTGCTGCTGGCGGCGCGATACGTGTATCTGATGTGAGGCGTGGCAGCGGTGCGTGCGACAATAAGTCAGTAGGGCGTGCTTACCAGCACGCGGAATGCGGTTGTGCCAGGACAGCCACAGGCGGGACGCCTGTGGTACCCGCGCGTGCGGCCACGAGAACGCCATCCTACTTGCCCAGCATGCCTGAGAGGTCGTGGTATTCGCGCTGGCAGGGGTTGCCGTCGGCGAAGAAGTAGAGGCTGCGGGCGAACAGGCCGTCGCGGAGGGCGATGATCGTCGAGGACACCGTGCCGTGTCGCTCGCCGTGGACACAGAGGGCGTCGGGGCCGGTCGTCGTGCCGGCGTCCCGATCATTCCCGCTGCCGTGGTCTCGGCAGGCGGCCATCAGCGTCCCCAGGGCCTCGTGAATGTCCAGCGGCGGGTGGATAAGCTTGCCCGCCCGCTGCACCTTGGGGTCGGAGTGTTCCTCCGGCAGGCCGTTGCCGACGAAGTGGATGCCGCTGGAGAGTTCGGCGATCCCCAGTTCCCCGCCGTTATAGGTGGCCACCCAGGCGGCCCCCTCCTCGGCCAGCAGCAGGTTGAACTCGCTGTAGCGATGTTCCAGCACATAGGATTCCAGCACGCCCTGGCAGTCACGGTGGGGGGGCAGTTTGAGCAGGTCCAGGCAGAGCAGGCCTCGGGAGCGGGCGCCAGGAACCGGCGCGGGCCGGGACAGGATGTTGGTGATGGCGACCACCCGCCCGCCGGCGCCGACGCCCAGCCAGGTGCCCCCGGCCCGGGCGTCCTGCCCGCCCCAGACGCCCTCGCCCAGCCGATGCGGCGGCAGGCTGGGGCGGTCGAGGAACTCGTCGCGATTGGCCGCCAGGACCACCGCGTGGCCGGGCACCACCTTGTACATCAGGGTGATAAAGCACATCGCCGCTCTCCAAACAGAATCACCAAGACCACAGAGAGCACAAAGATCACAAAGCACGCCAAATCAGGAACAGAAAGGCTGAGGTTCGTGCGGTTGCCTTTCTTTGAGGTCTTTGTGGCCTTCGTGGTTGTTCAAACGAAAAAAAGCCCTGCAAAATCCGCGTCAGCCATTATCATAGCAGGGACGTTCGTATCTTGCGACGGTCCCCGGCCTGGCGGGATGCGGGCAAGACGTGAAATTGCCGTGTGCCTCAGCCGGTCAGATCGGACTTGGAGATTGTAATGGAACAGATCAAGGTTCAGTTGGATGAGAAGGACATGCCCCATGAGTGGTACAACCTGGCCGCCGATTTGCCGACGGCCATGCTGCCGCCCCTGGGGCCCGACGGCCAGCCGGTCACGGCCGAGCAACTGGCGCCGGTCTTCCCGATGAACCTCATCGAGCAGGAAGTCTCCACCGAGCGATGGATCAAGATTCCCGACGAGATTCAGCAGTTGCTGGCCCTGTGGCGTCCGGCGCCGCTGTACCGTGCCCGCCGGCTGGAGGCGGCCCTCAAGACCCCCGCCCGCATCTACTACAAGCACGAAGGCTTCTCGCCGGCCGGCAGTCACAAGCCCAACACGGCCATCCCGCAGGCTTGGTACAACAAGCAGTTCGGCATCAAGCGCCTGGTCACCGAGACCGGCGCGGGGCAGTGGGGCTGCGCGCTGGCCTTTGCCACCTCGCTGATCGGCCTGGAGTGCAAGGTGTACATGGTGCGGATCAGCTTCGAGCACAAGCCCTTCCGCCGCCTGATGATGGAGACCTGGGGCGCCAAGTGCGTGCCCAGCCCGTCGCCTACGACCAAGGCTGGGCGCGACGTGCTGGCCAAGTTCCCCGACACGCCCGGCTCGCTGGGCATTGCCATCAGCGAGGCCATCGAGGAGGCGGTCAGCGACCCAACCGGCCAGACGCGCTACAGCCTGGGCAGCGTGCTCAACCACGTGCTGCTGCACCAGACCGTCATCGGCCTGGAGGCCAAGAAGCAGTTGGCCAAGATCGGCGAGAACAAGGTGGACGTCGTCATCGGCTGCGCCGGCGGCGGCTCGAACTTCGCGGGCCTGGCCTTCCCGTTCGTGGCCGACAAGATCCACGGCGCCAAGATCGACATCTACCCCGTCGAGCCGATGAGCTGCCCGAAGATGACGCGCGGGCCATTCTCCTACGACCACGGCGACGTGGCCGGCATGACCCCGCTGCTGCCGATGCACTCGCTGGGACACGCCTTCGTGCCCGCGCCCATCCACGCCGGCGGGCTGCGCTACCACGGCATGGCCCCGCTGGTCAGCCAGGCCTGCGTCGAGGGGCTGCTGACGCCCAGGGCCTACCACCAGATCAAGTGCTACGAGTCAGCCGTCACGTGGGCGCGGACCGAAGGGTTCATCCCGGCCCCCGAGACCTCCCACGCCATCGCGTGTACCATCGACGAGGCCGTCAAGGCCCGCGAGGAAGGCAAGGAAAAGGTCATCCTGTTCAACTGGTCGGGCCACGGGCTGATGGACCTGACCGGCTACGACAACTACTTCCAAGGTAAACTGACCGACCATGCCCTGCCGGAAGAAGAACTGCAAAAGAGCCTGGCCGCCATCAAGCACCAGCCCAAGGCCCCGGTCCGCAAGAGCGGAAAGTGGTGATTGAACAACAGTGCGAAGTGCGTGGTGCGTAGTGCGAAGAACAACAACAGTGCGAAGTGCGTGGTGCGAAGAACAGCGGCGCCGCGCCAAGACGAACTAGCCGCGAGCGCAAAGCGAGCGGATTATTTCCTCTTTTGAAACGACCACACCCGCTCGCTTTGCGCTCGCGGCTAGTTTGCCTTGGCACAGATCATGGTCGCAAACGCCGCGGGCCAGGGCACTCAGCCCTCTTCCCGGCTACTGACCACAGACTACCGGCTACTTCATTTCCTGGTTGAACTGGAAGACATCCTCGACCGTCGTGCTGAAGAACCGCGCGATGCGGAAGGCCAGCGTCAGCGAGGGGGCGTACTTGCCGGCCTCGATGGCGAGGATCGTCTGTCGCGTCACACCCACACGGTTGGCCAACTCCTGTTGGGTAATCTCCCCGGCGTCAAACCTCAGCCGCCGGATTCGATTGGTCAGTTCATCGGACATGCTGTTCCCTCTCGCCTCGGCCATAGAGGACCAGCAGGATGATCGCCCGCGAGACGAACAGCACGATAAAGCCGCTAAACGTGATCAGCGGAAGGATTTCAATCGACACCGTCGTCTGCCCGCGGTGGTAGAGAATGTACCACGGGACGAAACTGGTCAGGACAAAGGTCAGGTACGACAGCATTCCGCCGCCAACGGTGGCCCGGCGGGCGATGTCCACATCCCGCTCGTCGGCGGACACAATATCGGCCGAGGTTCTGCGAAAGAGGATTGGCCCCAGCCCGGCCAGACCGCACAGCCCAAATGCGCCCGTGGCGCCTTTCGGACCGACAAAAAGAAGAAGCGTTAGGAATCCCGTTAGAGCCAACGCGAATGCTCCCACAATTAGCCACGCCATCTTCTGCTCTCTGTTCATGTCGTACCCCTTCTGGCGATAAAACAATGATCTCTTTTGGAATGCTTAATACGGCAAAATAGTATACTATTACATACTTTATGTCAAGTATATAGTACATTTATACGAATAAAATTGTTTGTGAATATAACTTGTTCCCAAGATAGGAGTTACAACCTAGAATCCCCCGACTAAGGACTACGGATTACCAAGAGATGCAACCCAATTGAGGATTGATAGTAGTTTCGCATGTCCGCAAACCTGCCGCAGTCATCGGACACAAGTTGCCACCTTGCCTGTGTCTGCTTACACAACGAGATGTTGCTGTTCTTTGTGGTCTCTGTGGCCTTCGTGATCTTCGTGATTTCTATTGGTCTTTGCTGATGCGGAGTTGCTCGATGCGGTCGAGGGGTTTTTCGAGCTGATTGCTGCGGGTGCCGCGGAGGGCGGCGAACTGGGCGGCGGTCTGGTCGATCTTTTGCCCCAGCTTGTCCATCTCCTCTTTGTACTTCTGCCACTGCTTGTTGAACTCTTCGAGGAACGCGGCGATCTGGTCGGCGCGGGCGGTGACGTTGGCGTTCTCGGCCGCCTGGCGGATGACCGCGAGCATGGCGTAGAGCGTCAGCGGGCTGGCCAGCACGATCCGCTTGGCCAGGGCCTCGTCGATCAGGTCGCGCTGGCTCTCCATGACCAGGGAGAATAGCTGCTCGCTGGGCATGAACAGGATGACGTAGTTGACGGTGGAGGCCTTGGGGTCGATGTAGCCGCGCCTGGCCACCGCGGCGATGTGGGTCCGCACGGCGGTGGTCAGTTGGCCCAGCTCCGCGGCCCGGGTGGCCTCATCGGCGGCGTCGAGGTAGCTCTTGTAGCGTTCGAGGGGAAACTTCACATCCATGTTGGCCTTGAGCCCGTTGGGCAGCAGGAAGGTGAAGTCAGGCCGCCCGTCGGCGACGCTCTCGGAGGACTGCTTGATGTAGTTGACCCCCTCCTGCATGCCCACCAGGCGGAGCACGTCCTCGGCCATCCGCTCGCCCCAGGCCCCGCGGCGCTGCGTGCTGGCGAGCATCTTGTGCAGCTCGCCGGCGGTGGCCGACAGAGAGGCCACGCTCGAGCCGAGCGTTCCGAAGTCCTGCCGCCGCGACGACTCGATCTGCGCCAGCAGCGTGCGGACCTTTTCCAGTTCCTCGCCCATCCTGGCCTGGGACTGGTCGATCAGGGCCTTGCGGCCGTCCAGTGCGGCGGCGGCTGAGTCGCCCAGGCGTCGCGCGTTGGCGTCGAGGGCCTCGCCGGCCAAGGCCGCGAAGGTCTCGCGCAGACGCTGGTCAGCCACGCGGCTGCGAAGCTGGTAGATCACGACGGCCAACACCGCGCCGATGACTGCCCCGATGACCAGGCCAATTGCGAATTCCATCATGATAGTGCTCTCCCGTACTGGGGGCATTGTAAACGCAACGAGGCGGCAAAGCACGGAGAACACGGAGACCGCAGAGAGCACGGAGCAAACCATCGTCGAGAAAAAGAAACACCCCGCGAAAGGCGGGGTGCTGGATTGCTCTTTGGGTCTTGTTCAGACTCTTGGACTGTTCTCTGTGGCCTTTGTGTTCTCTGTGATCTTTGTGATGGATGTTTCTTCTATCCCGCCGCCGAAGCCTTGCGGGAATCCAGGAAGCCCTCGAGCTTGCGGGCCCGCACCGGGTGCTGGAGCTTGCGGATGGCCTTGGCCTCCACCTGTCGCACGCGCTCGCGGGTGACCTTGAAAATCCGCCCGACCTCTTCGAGGGTATACGTGTAGCCGTCGCCGATGCCGTATCGCAGCTTGATGATCTCGCGCTCGCGGTAGGTCAGCGTCTTGAGCACTTCCTCGATGCGGTCCTTGAGCATCTCCGTGCCGGCGGTCTCGATGGGGCTCTCGGCCGTCTCATCCTCGATGAAGTCGCCGAAGTAGCTGTCCTCGCTCTCGCCGACGGGCTTGTCCAGGCTGATGGGATGCCGCGCGATCTTCAGCACGCGCCGCGTCTCGCTGACGCTCATGCCCGCCTGCTCGGCGATTTCCTCGATGGTCGGCTCGCGTCCCAGATCCTGCACCAGCTTCTTGGACACGTTGCGCAGCTTGCTCATCGTCTCGATCATGTGCACCGGGATGCGGATGGTGCGGGCGTGATCGGCGATGGCGCGGGTGATGGCCTGGCGAATCCACCACGTCGCGTAGGTGGAGAACTTGTAGCCGCGGCGATACTCGTACTTGTCCACCGCCCGCATCAGGCCGGTGTTGCCCTCCTGGATGATGTCCAGGAACGACAGCCCACGGTTGCGGTACTTCTTGGCGATGGAAACCACCAGCCGCAGGTTCGCGCCCGACAACTCGCGCCGGGCGTGTTCGTAATCGTTGAAAACCTTCTGGATGGCCTTGACCCGCTTGCCCAGCAGGTCGGGCTCTTCGAGCACCAGGTCGATGAGGCCCTGGAGCTCTTCCTTCATCACCTCGACATCTTCCTTGGGCGTGCGGTTGGAATCGGCCGAGTCGATGGCGCGGCGCAGCTCTTCCATCTTTTCGCTGATGTGCTGGAGCTTCTTCATCAGCGGCTGGACCTTGGAAGTCCGCAGGGAGAGTTCCTCGAGCAGCCGCGCGGCCCGGCGGCGCCGCCGCCACAGGCTGCGGATGGCCGTTCGCTGGGCCGCCTCGTTGCCCTTGGAGTCGTTGGCGCGGGCCCAGTCGCCGCGGTCCAGGTCGATGATCTTGGCCAGCGTGTCCAGGTTGGAACGCATGCGGTCGGTGATGGTCTCCTTGGAGAGGTTCTCCGCGGTGGAGATCTTCATCGTCCGGTCGAAAGGCAGCTCGCCGCTGTGGACCTGCGTGATGATGTCGCTGGCCTGCTGGATGCAGTAGTCACTCTCGAGGACGCGACGGCGGAAGTGCGCGCGGGTCATCTCGATCTTGCGGGCGAGGTTGATCTCCTGGTCGCGGGTCAGCAGCGGGATTTCGCCCATCTGCGTCAGGTACATCCGCACCGGATCGTCGATACGCCGGCTGGCCTCGAGATCCTCGGGAATCTCCTCGGCGGGGGCCTTCTCGGCCTCCTCGGGCTCCTCGACGAACGGCTCGCGCTGGGCGGCCTCGGACTCATCGATCAGCTCGATGCCCATCTCGTCCAGCGCCATCAACAACGTGTCCAGCCGGTCGGGCGAAACCGCCTCGTCCGGCAGGTCGTCGTTCATTTCTTCGTAAGTGAGATAGCCGCGCTGCTTACCCTTGGCTATGAGTTTCTTTACACTGGCATCCAATGAATCAGCCATTCATAAACTCCCGGAGATCGCTCAAAGGGAAGAGTTCCTTCAACCTAAGGTACGAAATCGTGTCATTATAACCATGAGCATTGGGTTGTCAATGCGATGCGACGGCCACATTTCGCGAGCAGCACAATCCTTTATTACGTTATGTTAGGCCGCTTTCGCGCATCATCCTGACGAAATCGCTGCCCCAGGGCCCGCAGGGAATCATCATTAAGTTCTGACGATCTAAGGTCTTGTAGCTCACGGCGGTGCCGCCAATAAAGCAGATTTTTTACTGCATCTTCCAGCGTGGCCTCGAAATTACCCCTTTTTTCGCCCGTCCGGGACAATTCGACCACCAGCGGCCCGGCAGAGGACATTTCCTCCCGGGCCAGTAATTCGTCGATGGTCAACCTGCCGGCCTGCCCGAGTTTCCAGACGGTCGCGGCGATGGCAGCCAGGAAGCTGTCGGTGAAATCGCCGGCGTCGATCTTCTCCGCCACGTGGTCGAAAAGGTCGGGGCGATTGAGTAGGACCTCGAGGATATGGCGTTGCGGGTCGCCCAAGGCGCCGCCCTGGCCGGCCGGGGCGCCTTGCGGTGCCGCGGCCGTGACGGCGGGGCGCTGAATGTTGCGCGCCAGCCGCCGCATCTGCTGCTGGAGTTCGCCGGAGGAGATATTGAGCAGGTGCCCGATGTGCTGGGCCAGTTGGCCGCGGCGGACTTCATCGATGGCGCCGTAGGCCTGCGAGGAGGCGACCAGGCGAAGGAAGTCCTCGATGGCCCGCCGTCTGCCGGCCAGATCTCCGCCGGCCGACTGCACCGCCTGGTATCGCCGCGCCCAGATGTACTCCAGCGCGTCGGGGGCCTGCTTGACCAGTTCGGCAAAGGCCGGCCCGCCGTGGGCGAGGCAGTAATCGCAGGGGTCCTTGCCGTCGGGAATGCTCACCACGCGGACGTGAATCTGCTGGGCCAGGAACAGTTCCAGCGCCCTCTCCGCGGCGGCGGCGCCGGCTACGTCGGCGTCGAAGACCAGCACGATCTCCCGGGCATAGCGCGAGAGGAGGCGCACGTGGCGGTCGGTCAAGGCCGTGCCCAGCGTGGCCACCACGTTGCCCACGCCGCACTGGATGGGCATCAGTGCGTCGAAGTAGCCCTCGACGACGATGGCCTGGTCGCTGGAGGAAATGGGCTCGCGGGCCCAGTTGAGGGCGTAAAGCTGGTTGGACTTGTCGAACAGCGGCGTATCGGGGCTGTTGAGATACTTGGCCCGCTCGTTTTCCGCCAGCGCCCGCCCGCCGAAGCCCACGACCTCGGCTGCGGGGCTGAGGATGGGGAACATCAGGCGGTTGCGGAAGCGGTCATAGCAGCCGGCCCGCTCTTCGCGCCGGGCCACCAGCCCAGCCGCCACCAACTGGTTCTCGCCGATGCGGTCCCGCATGGCCGAGCGCAGGAGGGCGTCCCACGAGTCCGGCGCATAGCCGAGCCCAAAGCGTGCGATGGACTCGTCGCTCAGGCCGCGCTTGCGGACGTAGGCCAGCGCTTCCGCCCCGGCCGGCGTGTGGAGCTGGCTGCGGAAGAAACGCGCGGCGTAGGTGGTCACGGCGATCAGGTCGCTGCGCGACAGGCCCCCTTCGGGAGGCGGGGCGGTGACCGATTCCCGCGGCAGGGGGATGTTGGCCCGCTCGGCCAGCGTCTGCACGGCCTCGGGGAAGGAGAATTTTTCGTAGAGCTGGAGGAACTGGAAGACCCCGCCGCCGGCCCCGCACGCAAAGCACTTGAAGATCTGCTTGGTCGGCGAGACGTTCATCGATGGCTTCTTGTCGTCGTGGAAGGGGCAGAGGCCCAGGAACTCCTTGCCGCGCTTCTTCAAGGCGACGTACTGGCCGATCAGGTCGACGATGTCCGTCGCCTGGGCCACCTGCTGAATGAACTGTTCGGTAAACCGGGCCATAGCACGAGATGAATCTTATCACAGAGGGCACGGAGATCACAAAGATCACGGAGAATGGCAAACAGGGAAAGCACGAAGCCAAGGTACGACGAATCGTGCAAAGGTCAGGAACCGGACACTGCAAAGCCACCAGGCTCGTTGTTCTTTTTTCTGGTTTTTTCTGGCTTTCCGATAGGCACTATTCTCTCTTCAGCTTCTCTTTGTGATCTCTGTGTCCTTCGTGAGCTTTGTGATAGCTGTTGTCTATTCCGCCGCGTCGCCGACGGAGCGTTTACTGTCCAGGGCCTGGTTGACCAGGGCGTCGGCATCGACGTTTTCCTCGCGGCGCACGTGGCGGTAGGTGCAGCGGGCAAAGCCGCGGGCCAGTTGCTGCGCCTCCTGGTAGAGCGGCTGGAGGCCGGCGTTCTTGACCCGGTATCGCCCGGTCATCTGGCGCACCAGCAGCTCCGAATCGCTGACGACCTCGACCTCGCGGGCGCCGAGCTTGCCGGCCGCCTTCAGGCCGCCCAGCAGCCCGCTGTACTCGGCAACGTTATTGGTGGCCTGGCCGAGAAAAAGGCCGGCCTCGTGAATGACCGTGCCGTCGTCGGCCGTGATGACGATGCCCGCAGCCGCCGGCCCTGGATTTCCCCTGCTGCCTCCGTCGATATGGATGGTCACATGCAAGATACTTCTCCGCTGAATAACTGACTTAAGAATAGCCACGAATTGCGAAAATTACGCAAGTCCTTCGTAGTTCGAAGAAGGCCTATCCGCCCTGTCTCCTCGCCCAACTATAGGGGATGATGGTAGCGGGAGCAACCCTGGCCGCAGTAGAATTGAAAGTATTCATACAATTCGCGTAATTCGCGTCTAAGGCTTTCTTGGCGGCTACTGGGTCCGCGACCCCTCAACCTGTGGCTGGAGATACAGGATTTTTCCGCAGTTGTCGCAGGTGCGAAGCTCGTCTCGCGTTTGCAGGACGTTGGCATGTTCGGCATTGAGGCTCATGTAGCAGCCGCCGCAGATGTACTCGTGTGGAGGCTTGCGGCCGTGGATTTCAATCACGGCCATTCCTTCGCCGTCGTTGCTCTCGGCGATGCGGTCAAAGATGCTCAATGCCGTCCGCGGCACGACCTTGGCGGCCTCGTCGCGCTTGGCCTGAAGGTCGGCCATCAGGGCCTCGAGCTTGGTCACTTCGGCGGCGCTGGCCTGCTCGATTTCCGCCAGGCGGCCCTTTTCGACCTCCGTCAGTGCGGCGGCCTTTTCCACCTCGGCCTTGAGGGTGTCGCAGTCTCCCATGACCCGCAGGGCTTCCTCTTCGGTCTTGGCGTTGTCGGCCTTGTAGGTGTTGATCTGCGTGAGGATGGCCGCGTATTCCTTGTTGGTCTTGGCCGAGTTGAGGGACGTGCGGAGCTTGACGACCTGCTCTTCCTTGACCTTGAGATCCAGGGAGAAGCGGTCCCCATCCTTGCGGCGGTTCATGAGCTTTTCGTTGAGGGCGGCGTGGTTGGCGGCCAGTTGCTCCAGGCGATTCTTCTGGGCGGTGACCGCGTTCTTCCGGCTCGAAAGCCTTGACCGCACGGTCGCCAGTTGGCGTTCAATGGATTGCAGATGGAGTAAAGCCTCAAGCATCTTGGCCATGCAATTGCCCTCTTTACTTGTGATGGTTGTCCAAACAGTGCATTATCAGTCTTGTGAGGATGAAATTCAAGGTCTTTTCTCCAGAGAGGCTAAAGTCGCAAAACTCCGCGAGAGAAAGACCGGCGTGCGATCCGTCCGCCGCATGAATTGCGGCCTTGGCCTTGTATGTGACGGTCCGGGGCCGTTATCATCGCAAACTCACAGGTATCAGGGCCAAGGAGTTCACCAGATGGTTCGCGTGGCGTTGGTCGGTTTCACAGGATACGGGCACAGCCTGGCGCGGCAGGTCATAACGGCCTCGGCGGAGGTGGATTGTCGCCTGGTCGCAGCCGCCGACAACCAGATGCACCTCGCCCCTCGTCGCGCAGCAGAACTGAAGGCTGCGGGCGTGGAGCTGTTCGACGATGCCCTCAAGATGTTTGCCGACCTCCGCGGCAAATGTGAAGCGGTCTGCATCGCCACGGGCATCAACTCTCACGCGCCGTTGACCATCGCCGCCCTCAAGGCGGGCTACTTCGTACACCTGGAAAAACCTCCCGCAGCCACCGTCCAGGAAGTCGACCAGATGCTGGAGGTATTGGAAACGACGGGCCTGTTCTGCCAGGTGGGATTCCAGGCGGTGCATGGCATCGACCTGGCGTGGGTGAAGGACAAGCTCGTCGCCGGCGCGCTGGGGAAGGTTAGGACCATCGTCTGTCGCGCCGGCTGGCCGCGCGACGCGAAGTATTACGCCCGAACTGACTGGGCCGGCAAGCTCCGCAGCGGCCGAAGCTGGGTGCTCGACGGCCCGGCCATGAACGCCCTGGCCCACCAGACCAACAACATGATGTGGATGGCATCGAGCGAGCCGCTGGGCTACGGGACGCCCGTGCAGGTTCGGGCCGAGCTTTACGCCGCCGGTCCGGTAGAGTCGCACAACACCGCCGCCATCGAGATTCGCACGGCGGAGGGGCCGACGGCCTACTTCCTGGGCAGCCACACCACCGCCGGCAGGTTCGGACCGATCATCGAGGTTCAGGGCGAACGGGCGCGGCTGAGATGGGAGTATGACATCGGCGCGACGATTCATCATTCCGACGGCAGGAGCGAACGCTCGCCGGAGGGGTCCGACAAGGCCCGAGAGCGAATGATCGCCAACTTCATCCAGGCCGTTCGCACGCGCGACGGGTCGATCCTGCGCTGCCCGCTGGCCAAGGCCCGGAGCTTTGTCCTGGCCCTCAACGGCGCGCACGAATCCAGCGGCGAGATTCTCCGCATCGACGAGAAGTTCGTCAGCACTCATAAGCCCGGCACACCTGAGGCCTGGACGGTCGTGGACGGAATGGACGAACTGCTCATCGCCGCGGCCGCACAGCCGGGCCTCCTGAGCGACCTGCCCAACGCGCCATCCTGGGCGCGGAAGACTCAGGCCTTCGACCTGGCCGGGTACAAGAGCTTCCCGCAACGGTTCAAGGGCTGATAGAAACAATGACGAATGACGAAATGCAAATGACGAATCAATACTCGAATGCTCGAATATCCCAAACAGAATCCCGTGGACCCTGTTGGGTTATTCGTCATTGACTCGTCATTCGAGTTTCGTCATTTGTATTGGGTGGTCTCTTCATGTTCGACTCCAGCGACACTATCGTGGCGATTTCTTCCGCTGCCGGCCTGGCGGCCCGGGCGATCGTGCGGCTGAGCGGCCCGGCGGCGCTGAGCCTGGCCTGCCAGGTCTTTCACCCCAGCGGTGCGAGCCTGCTCGATAGTCCCGGGTTTCGCCGACGGGAGGGTGTCATTGACCTGGGCTCTCGCGACATTTCGTTGCCCGCCCGCGCGTATGTCTTTCGCGCCCCGCGAAGCTACACGCGGCAGGACCTGGTGGAGTTTCACATCCCCGGTTCGCCCATCGCGGCCTCGGCATTGACGGCCGCCCTGATCGAGCTTGGCGCCCGAGCGGCGGGTGCGGGGGAGTTCACCGCGCGGGCCTTCTTCTCCGGGCGGATCGACCTGTCGCAGGCCGAGGCGGTGGCCGACGTGATCGACGCCGCCGATGAGGCGCAGCTTCGCTCGGCGGTCTGGGCCCTGGGCGGGCAGGTGCGCCGACTTTGCAGCCAGGCCGCTGCCAAGCTGACCGACGCACTGGCCACCGTGGAGGCGTCGATCGATCTGGAGGAAGAGGGCATCGTGCTGGAGTCTCCCGCGGCGCTGGCGGGCCGGTTGAAGGCCCAGGCCGGGCATCTGCGGCAGATCGCCCAGCAGGCCGGCGACATGCCCGACAGGGCATCCTGTCCGCACGTCACCATCGTCGGGCGGCCTAACGTGGGCAAGAGTTCGCTGCTCAACGCCTTGAGCGGCACGGACCGGGCCATTGTCTCGGCGCTGGCCGGCACGACGCGCGATGTGCTCAGCGCGCCGCTGCACCTGCAAGGCGGCTCGGTCACGCTCCAGGACGCCGCCGGCTTCGGCCAGGTGACCGACAGCATCGCGCGGGCCGCCGATCGCGCGGCGCGGGCCGCCATTGCCGCCTCCGACGCCATCATCTTTCTCTGCGACATTTCCGCCGACAGCTTCGGGCCTGATGCATCCCTGCTGGCAGAGGTGCGAACGCACAACGGACGCTGCCCGCTGATCGCCGCCGCCAACAAGTGCGACCTGCTGGACGCCGAGGCGCTGCGGCAACGCGTGGCGCAGTTGGCGGCGCTGCCGGGCAACGGCGACGCGGTCCTGGCCGTCTCTGCCGCCAGCGGTCAGGGTTTGGCGGAACTGAAGGCCGCCCTGGCCGAGCGATTGAGGCTCTCTGCCGAGCGGAGCGGGTCGGCGCTGGGGCTCCCCCAGCGGCAGAAGCGGTGCCTGCGCGAGGCGGCCGCCGTGGTCGATGCCGCCGCGGACTCCCTGGCCGCTGTCGCCAGCCTGGCCCAGCGGGCCGAACTGGTGGCCATCGACCTGCGGAGCGCGCTGGCCCAACTGGGCCTCATCAGCGGGCAGGTCGTCACCGAGGATGTCCTGGGCCGGATTTTCGAGCGATTCTGCGTGGGCAAGTAGAAGTCAGCCTCTTGGAGTGTGCGATTCGATGCGGTACTCTCAACCGGTCGAAGAACGATGCAGACAATGGATCGGTGCCACTGCCGCGGTGTTTGCAGCGGTGTCGGCCCCAAGCACGGCTGCACACGACGCAGCCGTGGCACCCATCGGATCAGATGTTTGCTGATATGCAGGTGAACCCTTGAAACATCATCGAGCGGCGTTGATCGTCGCAGCCATCCTGGTCCTGGCCGGCGCAGCCTGCCTGGCGGTGCGGCTGCATCACTGCGGCGCTGGCAGGCCGAGTGCTTGCAGGGTGCCACCCCCAAACTCCGTTTGGGGGTGTGAAACGTTGGAACACCCCCAAGACAAACTTGGGGGTGGCACCTCCGAATTGCCGGCTGCCACATCAAATTGCGCCGTGGCCTGGCTGCTGATCCTGCCCCTGGGCGCGCTGGTCACCTCGATCATCCGCAACGTCGTCGGTGTGCAGACCTATGGCACGCTGACGCCCAGCCTGCTGGCCATCAGCTTTCTCCAGGCCGATTGGCTCAGCGGCGGGCTCGTCTTTGGCCTGGTGATGGGCCTGGGCCTCGGCGGCCGGGCGTTGCTGGGCAGGCTCAAGCTCCTGATGGGCCCGCGCCTGGGCCTGGTGCTGACCTTCGTCGTGCTGGGCCTGGCCGGTGCGCTGAACCTGGCCGGCCGGCGCGGTTACCATACCGACCCGGCGGCCCTCATCCTGCCGCTGGTGGTGCTGACGATGATCGTCGAGCGTTTCTATATTTCCATCGAGGAAAACGGCCTGGGCCTCTCGCTGCGGCTGCTGGCGGGCACGCTGGGCGTCGGCGCCCTGTGCCTGGCCCTGCTGCGGTGGCGATGGCTGGGACAATTGGCTGTGAGCTATCCCGAGGCGCAGCTCTTCGTGGCCGCGGCGCTGGTCTGCGTGGGCCGCTACAGCGGCTACCGGCTGACCGAGCTGTGGCGATTCCGCGAACTGGCTGCGCCGAAGCAACTGGGAGAAGACCGGTGAGCGCGCCCGCGCGTAACGGCTGGCTGCCCGCCTGGCCGGGGCATCTGCGGCGGGCTGGCGTGCTGGGCATGAACGCCCGCAACACCCAACTGCTCGTGGCGCTGAACCCCAGGCGGCTCTACGACCTGGTCAACGACAAGATCCAGACCAAGGAACTGTGCCTCCGCGAGGCGATCCCCACGCCGCGAACCTACGCGATCCTCGACCACCCCGCGCAGGTGCCCGCGGCGGCGGAGATCATGCGGCAGGCCGGCCAGTTCGTGGTCAAGCCCTCGCGCGGCAGCGGGGGCCGCGGTGTGCTGGTCATCGCCGGCAGCGAAGAGGGCGACTTCCGCACCTCCAGCGGCGTCGCGATGAGCTGGGACGAGATGCGGTACCACCTGCTGATGACGCTGGCCGGCGCGTTCTCCATCGGCGGCCGGGCCGACCGCGTGATCATCGAGCAGCGCGTCAGCCGCCACGCCGCCTTTGAAGGCCTGGCCGTCAACGGCACGCCGGATGTGCGACTGATCGTCTATCGTGGCAGCGCCATCATGGGCATGCTTCGCCTGCCGACGCTGGCCTCGGGCGGCCGGGCCAACCTCCACCAGGGCGCGCTGGGGCTGGGCCTGGACATCGCCACGGGCGTGTCCACCGGCGGCTTCTGCCGCGACCGCAGCGTGGAAGTTCATCCCGACACCGGGGCGGCCCTGACCGGCGTGGCTGTGCCGCGATGGAAGGAAATGCTGGCCGTGTCGGAGAAACTGTCAGCCGCGGTGGGCCTGGGCTACCTGGGCGTGGACATCGTGCTGGGCGAGGAGGGCCCGCTGGTCCTGGAGGCCAACGGCCGGCCGGGACTGTCCATCCAGATCGCCAACCGCTGCGGATTGATGACGCGGATCGCCGAAGCCGAGAATCGAATGACGAATGACGAAACTCGAATGATAAATCAATGACGAATAACCCCATACGTTTCGCGTGTTTCTGTTTGGGGCATTCGAGCATTCGAGTATTGATTCGTCATTCGAGTTTCGTCATTCGTCATTATTGAGCGAAGGACTTACAGGATGCACATTCTGGCCACCATCGTTCCCGCCGAGATCAACAACGTCTACGTCTTCCTGATCCTGGGCAGCCTGTCGGCCATGCTGGTGGCCGTCGCCAAGGCCGGCTTTGGCGGCAGCATCGGCATGCTGGCCTACCCGGTGATGTTGTACGCCTTCGGCGGCGACGCGTTCCTGGCCGCCGGCACGCAGTTGCCGCTGCTGATCGCCAGCGACATCCCAGCCCTGGTGCGGTGGTGGCGCAAGTGGAACGGCCACGCCGTGCGAATGCTGCTGCCCGGGGCGCTGGCCGGCATCGGCCTGGCGTGGTGGGCGCTGTGGATGCTCATCGGCGATGGCCGCACCGCCGAGCAGGTCAAGGTCGCCAAGGCCCAGGCCAACGGCGTGCTCCTGCTGCTGGTGGGCGTGATCGCGCTGGCCTTCGTCAGCCTGCAGGTGATCCGCTACCTTCGCCGGCGGGCGCTGGCCTTTCGCCCGGTCCCCTGGCAGGGCGCGGTCGCCGGCGGCCTGACGGGCGTCTGCTCCATGCTGGCCAATGCCGGCGGGCCCATTACCACCATGTTCCTGCTGCCCCAGGAAATGCCCAAGGGCATGTATGTGGCCACCACCGTCCTGCTCTACGCCGTCATCAACGAGGTCAAGATCGCGCCCTTCTGGCATCTGGGGATGATGACGCCGCACACGCTGTGGGCCGGACTGCTCCTGCTGCCCGCGGCGGTGGCCGGCACGTTCCTGGGCCTCTACCTCCACGACCGCGTCGGCCAGAAACAATTCAACGGCATCGCCTACTCGCTGCTGTTCCTGGCCGGCATCGACATGGTGCACAAGGGCGTCAGGATCCTTTGGTTCTCATAGTGCGAAAGTGCGAAGCGGCAGGTCGTAGCGAAGTAGGGCGTGCAACTTGTTGCACGCAGGAGAGACTGCAAGAAGCAAGGAATCCGGTGTTACTCCCGCACCAAGTCCGCAACAAATCGCCGTCCCATCTGGTCTGGCTCGCGAGAGGTCGTGACGACCTTCTTGACGCAGAACCCGCTCTTCACCGCAAGGTGGAGCATATGGGTCTTGTCCACGAATATGTCCGCTTTCCGGGCAATTCGCCGGTAATTATTTGCGGATACATTTGGAACTAGCCAGGGCTTTTCGCTATGGCATAACAGGAAGTGCCCACCGGGGCGGAGAACACGATGAGCTTCCTGAAACATAGTCGATATGCCGGCAAGTTCGCCGAAGGCATTAGAACAGGTCGCCACATCAAACGCTTCCGTCATGAGCGGCAACGCGCGAACATCACCACCGACGGCGTCGGCTCGTTGTTCTGCTTTTGCAACCCTGAACTTGTACTGCAACGTCCACAGGCATCGCAAGTCGCGCTCCACAGATATAGTTCTTTGAATGCTCCGGCAGTTGTGCAGCAGCCTGCTGATGAACCATCCACCGCCCGAGGCCAGATCGACGACAGAATGCGGCGACAGGTTACGAACTTGGCACACCATTTCCTCTACTTCGGAGCGCAAGCTTTGCTTCGTCGCTATCGGCCTTGAGATTGTTGCGACTCCGGAGATTGGCTTGCTCTTCGCGGCCCAACCGAGTAACCGGCTGCGAGCCTCACGAACTTGGCTAGGTGTGATCCGCCAAAGCCTCCGGCCCGACCGAAGATTCTCCCAAGGCCGTCGGAGATCTAGCTTGGAGCCGCGGCATACAGCTTGAACCAGTTCAGCGACGCGAGAATCTGTACAAGAGCCGGGCTGGTCGCTCAACACCTCGGCTAATGCGCATGACCATGTATTGCGGGCGCCTGGCGGTAGCAGGACCGGCCGCCCCAGCACTATGGGGTATCGTGTTCTGCATTCCTCGCATCGCAGGTGTCGGCCTCTTGTCTGCGGGCCAGACATACTCGCGATGCGCAGCGATCCCATACAGGCTGGACAGGCTAGGTAAGCGATGCTTTCTCTTCTCATAAGGCCACCCCGTTTCTGTTCGCTCATTCTACATGGATTGGCCGGAATTGAACAGTGGGATCAGACTTGGTAAGGCGTGCAACGAGTCTGCCACGGCGGCCAGGGTTCTGCACGCGGAAGAAACAATTCCCCGCGTGCAACGAGTTGCACGCCCTACTACCAACTGCCTGTAGGCAGGTTGCACGCCCTGCCAATTTCGCACTTCGCACTTTCGCACTGCATCCTCGGCACTACGCCTTGAAGATTCTTCCTTCCCGGTACTCCGTCCAGGCCGGCTCGAAGGCGATATTGCGGTCGGGGATCGGCCGGGGCGGGGCGTCGGCCAGATCGAACAGGTCTGCCGCCGCCGGGTTGTACCGCAGGCTCAGGATGCTGTTGCGGAGAGCGGTGTTCTCGGGGCGGAAGCGGTAGGGTTTGCCGGTGTCGGGGTCGATCAGGGCGGGGTGCATCGCGATGCCGTCCGAAGCCAGGATGCAGTGACTGCCGCGGCTGCCCACGCCGCGGCCGAACATGCCGCAGATGGCCTTGAGCATCGCCACGTGCGTCAGGCACTGCTGGACGGTGACCAGGTAAGCGTGAAGCTGCCTGGGATTGGCGACCTTCAGGCCTTCCTCCAGGCAGCGGCGGTACTGCGCCTTGGCCTCGGCGAGCGCCGCGGCGGCGCCGGCCTGGCTGCGAAGGTGCGCGCCGTGGCGGGTCATGCGTGCGGCGATATCGGCCATCGCGTCGTTGGGGCTGACCTTGGCGCGGGCGCCGCTCTCCATCGCCCGTCGCAATTCCTTGACGATCCGGCCCAGGCCCGCCTGTACCAGGCCGGTCCGCGCCGCAAAGTCCGGCCCGTCGCTGCTGTAGACGTGCGCGATGAACTCCGCCGCCCGCATCGCCCCGACCTGCCCGGCATTGAGCGCCGAACCGCCGGGACGCTTGACGCCGTGCGTGCCGGCCATCTCGCCGATGACGAACGTGTGGGCGACCGAACTCTCCCACCACTTGTTGACCGCAAATCCGCCGTTGTGGTGCTGGGCGCACACGGCGATCTCCAGGGGCTCGCGATGGAGGTCGATGCCGTTTTCCTTGTAGATGTCGATGGCCGGCCCGTTCATGTGCAGCAGGCGGTCGATGGGCAACGCCTGCGTCGCTCCGGTCTTGTCGAGGTAGTCCAGCGCCTCGGGCCGCAATTTGCGGAGGTCGAACTTCTCCCACCCGCTCTTGCCGACGGGGTTGGACAGGAAGTCCATCCACACGCGCCGTCCGCGGACGACGGTTTCCATGTGGACGGCCATGTCGATCAGCGAGGACTGGGCATCGGTGATCCGCTGGGCGTCGAAGGGCCACTGGTAGCCCTTGAGGAAGATATTGGTGGCCAGGGTGGCCATGTCGTCGAAATACTCGGTGAGGAATTCGCGCGGGTCGTTGCCGTCGGCGTCGGTGGAGAAGATGCGCGGCACCACCTGCATGTAGGTGCCCGAGACGTTCCAGCGGAACTTGATGGAGGCCAGGCCGTACTGCGACTCGGTCATGTTGCAGGCTTCCAGTCCAGCCTTCAGCGCCGGGCTGTGGATGCCGTACTGCCCGCGCGGGTAGACGGTGTCGGCGTAGATTTCTCCGGGCCCGCCGGCCGCCAGCACCCAGTTCTCGGCCACGAAGGCCGACAGCCCCATCTCGCTGTCGCTGGTGCGGGCCATGTCCAGGCACACCATCGCGACGATGCGTTTGTCGGCCCCGCTGCCGTCGGTGAGAAAATCGACGACGACGTGCTTGTCGACGATCTCGACGCCCTCGCGCTGGGCCTGGGCCTGGAGCGACTGGGCCATGAACCTGCTGGTCTTTGGGCCGGCGGAGGTGGCGCGCTCGTAGGGGTCGTGGTCGGTCTTGTAGCCGATGAAGGCGCCCTGCGGATCGTGCGGGAACGGCACGCCCACTTCCACCAGGTGGTAAAAGCCGCGGAGCGAGCCGATGCCCTCGGCCAGAGCGTTGTCGCCGTTGCAGCAGCCGAAGGCCGTCAGCGTCCGGGCGAAGTCCTCAGCCGTGTCGGACACGCGCGGGCTGGTGCCCATCTTGTAGTAGGTCTGCTTGTCCGAGCCGCTCATGCGCGACGCGCCCAGGCCCAGCCCGCCGGTGACCACCCGCAGGTGCGAGGCCGGGTCGGCCACGCCGCGAACGCGCCAGAACTCCACCAGCTTGACCGCGCAGTTCATCGCCGCCGCTCCAGCCCCGACGATCACGGTGTTGACGCAGGTGACGGGTATCGAAAGGCCGTCAATGGTGAGAGTATTCTTCAACATTCTTCGTCCCTATGAATCGTGAACCACGAATCGCGAGCCACCAGCTACTGCCGATAGGGATGTCTGGAACACCCGTAACCCAACACAGAGGTCACAGAGCGACAGAGCAGAACACCCTTGTATTCAAAATATGTTGTCTCTGTTTCTCTGCGACTCTGTGTCGCGTAGTGTTTTTCGGAAGTCTTGGTTTCAAATCGCCAATTCAACTGCCAAGGAACGCTGGCGGCGGATCAATCTGCAATCTGCAATTGGCAATCTTCAATCTACAGGATTCTCAGGTGGTAGCCGCCATCGACGTTGATAACCTCGCCGGTGGAGAACTTCAGGTCGCCGCGGGCGGCCGCCGCCACCGCGCAGGCGATATCCGCCGGCTGGCCCCAGCGCTTGATGGGGGTGATGCCCTCGGCGATCAGCTTGTCGTACTTGTCCTTGACCGTCGAGGTCATGTCCGTGGCAATGATGCCCGGGCGAATCTCGTAGACGCCGATGCCAAACTCCGCCAGGCGGGCCGCCCACAACTTGGTGGCCATCGAAACCCCGGCCTTGGAGATACAGTACTCGCCCCGGCCGGTGCTGGCCGTGTAGGCGCTCATCGAGGAAATGTTCACCACGCACATCCAACTCTCGGGCCGCTGCCGGCGCTGGCGAACCATCCAGTTGGCCGCCGCCTGGGTCAGGAAGTAGGGGCCCTTGAGGTTGATGGTCATCACCCGGTCGTAGCTCTCTTCGGTGGCCTCCAGAATGTCGGCCCGCACCTTGGGCGCCACCCCGGCGTTGTTCACCAGCACGTCCAGCCGCCCGAAGGTCCGCTCGATTCGCTCCAGGGCCCCGGCCCGGTCAGTCGCGGAGGTGACGTCGCCGGTAATGGCCAAGCCGCGCCGGCCGATCGATTCGATCTGGGCCACGGTCTCGTCGGCAGCGATGACGTCAAAGACCGCCACGTCCATGCCGTTGCGGGCCAGTTCGGCGGCAATGGCTGCCCCGATACCGCGGGCGGCCCCCGTCACCAGTGCCACAGGTTGATCGCTCATTGCATCTCCATTTTTGTCTGCCTGGGGAAGCCGAAAGTATGACTGTCCCCGCCGAGGCTGTCAAATCCATTGTGGTTGGAGTATGGGATGGGCCGCCAGCAAACCCCCTTCGCAGCCGCCTCCCCTGCCCCAGTCGCTTGGCGGCAGAAACAAGTCCGTCGGCCCGTATTACCCTCGCAATAATCATTGAGAAAAATACACAAGATTTCGCTTAACATATCGCGGGGTCTCCCTGATAATGAGATTCGGTACTGGTTACAGTGGCTTGTTCAATCCTGAATGTAACCGCCAAAACCATGAAAGATAATCTATCTACCTTCGCCATCGCCGAATTGTTGCACGTGGATCCCGGTTCCATAGCCAATTGGATTGACCAGGATATCCTCAAGGCCTACAGGACGCCCGGCGGTCACCGGCGGGTACAGGTCGGCGACTTGCTCAATTTCCTGCACCAGCACAAGATGCCTGTCCCGCCCGAGTTGAACTGTCATCCGCATCGAGTCCTGATCGTCGATGACGAGCCCGGCATTACCCAACTGGTCGCCAAGACGATCAAGACATCTTATCCCGAAGTCGAGGTTCTGGAAGCCAACGACGGATTCCTCGCCGGCGCCTTGGTCGCAACGCTCAAGCCCAATGTGGTGATCCTCGACCTGCGGATGCCCGGCATGGACGGTTTTGAGGTCTGCCGCCTTATCAAGTCACAGGACCAGACCAAAAATATCGATGTGGTGGCCATGACGGCCTTTCCCTCGCCTGACAGCGAGAAGAGCATCCTGTCCTGCGGGGCGAGGGTCTGCCTGAGCAAGCCTCTGGACATGGGGGTACTCTTGAAGGAACTGCGCACGTCCTTCTCGGCCTGAAGATCCGCCGATACGCATCATATTTCCGGTTCAGCAGGCGTTGTTATCCAGGCACCACTTGACCGACCGGGCGATGCCCTCGTCGTATCCCACCGTCGGCTGCCAGCCCAGCTCGCGACGGGCCTTGTCGCAGGAGAAGAAGCACCTCCGCCCCATCAGCCAGACGGCGTAGCGGGTGACCAGCGGGGGCTTTTTCGTCGCGAGCAGGTGCCCGAAGAGTTCCATCAGAAAGGCGGCGTTGTAGGCGACCTTGTAAGGGACTTTGCGGGTGACGGGCTTGGCCCCGATGCACTGGGCGATCTTATTGAAATACTCCGCCTGCGTGATGACGCCGTCGTTGGACAGGTTGTAGGTTTCTCCGACGGCCTTGTCGCTGGTGGCGGCCAGGATGCAGCCCTCGGCCTCGTTGCCGGCGTAGGTGAGGTTGAGGCGGTTGCCGCCGTCGCCCAGGAGCTTGCACTTGCCGGCGCGGATGGCGCGGATGAGCCGGGGCATCGAGGCCCGGTCGCGCGGCCCGTAGAGCCAACTGGGCTTGACGATCGTGACGGGGAAGTCCCCGCGGGCGGAGGCCTCGCGGATGAGATTCTCGGCTTCCACCTTGGCCCGGCTGTAGTAGCTCCAGCGATGCAGGTTGACTCCCAGGGGGGCCGTCTCGTCCAGCACCAGGCCCGCCCCGTCGGGATGGCCGTAGCTGGAGATACTGCTGATATGCAGGAAGCGCCCCACGCCGGCGGCGCGGGCGGCCTGGATCATGTTCCGCGTGCCTTCGATGGTGACGGCCACGAAACGCTCCCACGGGCCCCAGTCGCCCACCTGGGCGGCGGCGTGGTAGACGGTCTTGACGCCCTTCATGGCCGCCTGGAGACTGGCTGGGTCCGTCACGTCGCCGGGGGCTTTTTCAACGCCCCAGGAGTCCAGCAGCGCCGTATCGCTGCCGGGGCGGCACAGCACGCGAACGTCCTGGCCCGAGGCGCGAAGCTTCTCGACAATGTGGCTGCCCAGCAATCCGGTTCCGCCAGTAACCAAGTTCATCATTCACCTGCCGTCGATGTAAAAGGCCAGTGCGTCGTTCAAATCCCCCCGGGGAGGCCCGAATCCTACGCACGGGCCGCCGGGCCGTCAAGGGATTGTCTTGGGCAAGGTCTTGGGCAAGGGACTTCCCATTGCTTCCTGCCCCCGAAATTCATTGACAGCCCCGGCAGGCCTTCCTACACTGCAACCTCGTTTTTCGCCAAAAAGGCGAATAGGACGGATGTATCTCCGCCAGAAGCGCCCCGCCCGAGTGAGACCTTCTCTACGATCCACTGGGCGGAGTTCTCCCGGCGAAGCGGAAATCCCTTAATCCATGGAGATTGATTCAATGGCTAAGAAAGCGAAGTACGTGTACTTCTTCGGCGGCGGCAAGGCCGAAGGCAAGAAGGAAATGAAGAGCCTGCTGGGCGGCAAGGGCGCCAACCTGGCCGAGATGTCGGCCCTGGGCCTGCCCGTGCCCGCCGGCTTCACCATCACCACCGAGGTCTGCGACCTGTACTACAAGCTCGGCCGCAAGTACCCCGCCGGGCTGGACCAGGAGGTCACCGCCGCCATCGAGAGGCTTGAGAAGCTCACCGGCAAGACCTTCGGCCGCGGCCCCAATCCGCTGCTGGTCAGCGTCCGCAGCGGCGCGGCGGCCTCCATGCCCGGCATGATGGACACCGTGCTGAACCTGGGCCTCAACGATGAGACGCTCCAGGCCATGATCAACCTCACCGGCAACGAGCGTTTCGCCTGGGACGCCTACCGCCGCTTCATGCAGATGTTCGGCGACGTGGTCCTGGGCCTGGAGCACCACGACTTCGAGCACGCCCTCCAGGGCGTCAAGGACCGCCGCGGCGTCAAGCTCGACACCGAGCTGGACGTCGAAGGTCTCAAGGAAGTCGTCGCCGGATACAAGAAGGTTTACGAAAAAGGCGGCAAGGCCTTCCCGCAGGACGCCCGCGCCCAACTCAACGCCTCGGTCGACGCGGTCTTCGGAAGCTGGAACAACCCCCGCGCCATCAAGTATCGCCAGCTCAACGACATTCGCGGCCTGCTCGGCACGGCCGTCAACGTGCAGTTGATGGTCTTCGGCAACATGGGCGAAGACAGCGGCACGGGCGTCTGCTTCACCCGCAACCCCTCCACCGGCGAGAACAAGTTCTACGGCGAGTATCTGATGAACGCCCAGGGCGAGGACGTGGTGGCCGGCATTCGCACGCCCCAGTCCATCGACCACCTGGCCAATGTTGACCGCAAGGCCTACAGGCAACTGGTCGAGATCCGCTCCAAGCTCGAGAAGCACTACCGCGACATGCAGGACATGGAGTTCACCATCGAGAAGGGTGTGCTCTACATGCTCCAGACGCGCAACGGCAAGCGCACCGCCCCGGCGGCCGTGAAGATCGCCGTGGACCTGGTCAAGGAAGGCACCATCAGCGAGACCGAGGCCGTCATGCGGGTCGAGCCCAAGGCGCTGGACCAGTTGCTGCACCCGCAGTTCGATCCCAAGGCCGAGGCCGCCGCGCAGAAGATCGCCTCGGGCCTGCCCGCCAGCCCCGGCGCCGCCACCGGCCAGATCGTCTTCAACGCCGACGAGGCCGAGAAGTGGGCCGCCGCCGGCAAGACCGTCATCCTGGTCCGCATCGAGACTTCCCCCGAGGACATCGGCGGCATGAACGTCGCCCAGGGCATCCTCACCAGCCGTGGCGGCATGACCAGCCACGCAGCCGTCGTGGCCCGCGGCATGGGCAAGTGCTGCGTCGCCGGCTGCGGTGACGTGCTCATCAACTATGCCAACAAGACCCTGACCGCCGGCGGCGTGACACTCAACGAGGGTGACTGGCTGAGCCTCAACGGCTCGCTCGGCGCCGTCTACGCCGGCAAGATCACCACGATCGACGCGGCTCTGACCGGCCCGTTCGGCGTGATCATGAAGCTGGCCGACAAGTACCGCCAGATGGGTGTCCGCACCAACGCCGACACGCCGCATGACACCGAGGTGGCCGTGAAGTTCGGCGCCGAGGGCATCGGCCTGTGCCGCACCGAGCACATGTTCTTCGAAGGCGAGCGCATCATCCCGATGCGCGAGATGATCCTGGCCGAGGACGCCGAAGGCCGCAAGAAGGCCCTGGCCAAGCTGCTGCCCCTCCAGCGCCAGGACTTCATCGGCATGTTCAAGGCCTTGGGCGGCCGCCCGGCCACCATCCGCTTCCTCGACCCGCCGCTGCATGAGTTCGTCCCGCACGACCAGGCCGGCCAGCAGGAAATGGCCACCGCCATGGGCGTCTCGCTTGAGACCATCCGCAACAAGGTTGACAGCCTCCACGAGTTCAACCCGATGCTGGGCCTCCGCGGCTGCCGCCTGGGCATCACCTTCCCTGAAATCACCGCCATGCAGGCCCGCGCGGTGTGGGAAGCGGCCTTCGAGGTCAAGGGCTGCAAGCCCGAGATCATGATCCCGCTGGTGGGCAACGTGAAGGAACTGACCAACCAGAAGCAGTTGGTGCTGGCTGAGCTGGCCAAGGTCCAGGCCGAGAAGGGCGTCAAGAAGCTGCCCTTCGAGTACAAGATCGGCACGATGATCGAAGTGCCCCGCGGCGCCATCACTGCCGACGAGATCGCCAAGGAGGCCGAGTTCTTCAGCTTCGGCACCAACGACCTGACGCAGATGGGCTGCGGCTTCAGCCGCGACGACGCGGGCAAGTTCCTCAAGCTCTACGTCGACGACGGCATCTATGATTACGATCCGTTCCAGACCCTCGACCGCACCGGCGTGGGCGAGCTGATCCGCATCGCCGTCGAGAAGGGCCGCAAGGTCCGCCCCGACATCAAGCTGGGCATCTGCGGCGAGCATGGCGGCGACCCCAGCAGTGTCGAGTTCTGCCACCTGGTGGGTCTGAACTACGTCAGTTGCTCGCCTTACCGCGTGCCGGTGGCCCGCCTGGCTGCTGCCCAGGCCGCCATCCGCTACCCGCGCAAGGCCAAGGCCGCCAAGAAGGCTGCCAAGCCGGCGAAGAAGGCCAAGAAGGCCGCCAAGAAGGGCAAGAAGTAAGCTGAAAACCCGCTGCATTTTCAAGAGCCCCGGTGGCCCAGAGCCATCGGGGCTCTTTTGTATGCGCAGATCCCAGCCGGACCCATGCTTGACAGGGAGGTGGAGTTCCTACTCCACCTCCTGCTTGCCTCTCCTCTTACCGCGGCGGGGTATGCAACCCTGTTTTGGCCTTGGCTTGCCCGGCTAAACAGCAGTTTTGTGTCGCCAAAAGGCGTTCGCGGCGGTACAATACATGCAGATCGGAAGTTCATTTCGCGCAGGGAATTGACCGTCGATTCAGGCTGCGAACATGTCTTTTTGCGGGTTCGGCGAGGTGGTGGCTTATGCGCTTGCGCCAGGTGCTATGCCCGAGCTGTGGGACGATCCTCGAAGTGCCGCCAGGGAAGGCGGACTGTTTCGTCCGGTGCGGCAAGTGTCACACCCGATTCCGCCTGCCCAAGCGGATCGCTGTCACCGACGACGCGGTCACCGACTGGCTGAGCGAAGAGCACGACGAGGAGGCGAAGGAGCACGCCGTCGCCGCGGCCCTGCGTCCGCATGAGGAGGCGGCCTCTGGAACAGGCACGTTCGTCCTGCCGGCGGTGCATGAGCCGATCCGCCTGGTCAAGAGCGACGCCAGCGGCGTACTGTTGGAATTCGCCGCCTCGCGCCTGACCGATCCGGCCTTCCGCTGCTGCATGCCTCGCAAGTGCCTCCGCTGCGGCGGCCAGTCGAACCTGGGGGCCCACGCCATCATCTATTCAACGACGCTGGTCGATGAGTCGTCCCTGGAGGCTGAGCATTCCGACGGGGCGTTGTCGCTGAAAGGGCCGGGAATCGCCGACCTCAGCGACGAGGAATTGCTCAATCGCATGCCCAAGGTTCCCAACGTGCCGCCGCCGGCCAACCTGCCCATGCCGTACTGGCTGTGCGACATGTGTACCTCCCGTGATATCCTCTCGGGGCAGATCCGCATGACTACCCAGGGACTGGGGCTCTGTCGCCTGTGGATCGGCAATTTGCGGCGGGCCGAGGAGTTCCTGGTCGCCGCCGGCGGCAAAGACACCGCCGCGTACACCGAGATTCATCGCCGCATCCACGCGATGGCCGAGAACCCCTGGAGCAGCCTGCCCCCGGTCGTGCAGAACCGGCTTCAGCAGTGGTTCCGCCCGCAAAACGGCGAACACTTCATCGCCTATGTGGCCGACCGCGACCGTGCCCGCTCCGAGCAGGGCCTGGCCGGCATCGTCGTGACCAGCAAGCGTTTGATCTGTCACACCCTGTCGCGGCACAAAGAGACCGCGGCCACGGATAAAGTGGAGTTCGATGAGGTTCTGGCCTACGGAAAGCAGTGCCTGCTTATCCGCTGCCCGGCCTGGGAATTCAAGTACATGACCGTCGACCGCGAAGGACTGGCCATCCTGCGTCACGCCTTGACCAAGGCCAAGATCCCGGCGGCATGGCACTAAGCTGGCTGCAATGAAGCTTGCAGCCAGCCAGAGCAGGAGAGCAGTAGAAAGTGGATAGGAGAGAAGACCAAGATGCACCTTTGATGAGTGGCGGCCCTTACAGGTGAGCTATTCGCTCTCCTGCGGTCTTCTTCCTCCTCTCAACTCTCTGATAACGCACTGCGCAAACAGGGGCGAAAGCAATTCAGCCATTGGCTCGGCGGCGCCGTCCCGCCAGCACCATCGCCCCGATGGCCAGTAGTGACGCGCTGAGCGGTTCAGGCGTCAGCACCACGTCCCACGCCACGGATTCCTGTAAGAGGTTTCGCTGAGAGCGAACCCAGTCGGTCGGGTCATACGCCAACGCCATGACGTTGTAGCTGCCGGCTGTATAGCCCCAGTCGGCTGGGTCGAACGTCTCGCCCGTCGCCCCGACGACCCGTCGCCCGTTGACGTACCACTTGACCGAGAGGACGTTGGGGTCGACCAGGTCCACCCAGAGGTTGTTGGGGTCCGTCAGCGGTTCGGAATCGTCGAGGAAAGAATCTATGGGCCGGACGATCCGATAGATGTCCTGGATGATCTTCTCGCGGCAGACGGCGTTGAACGCATAGCCCAGCGATCGCATCTTGGAGTTGGCCGTGGGGCGGTAGATCCCGGTGTCATAGGTGCCGCCGCCCTCGTAGGCCCCGACCACGCCCAGATTGCCGTCCTCGTATCCCAGCCAGGACGACCATTGCTCTCCGCTGGCCGAGGTGGTGATGTTGGCCTGCCACGTCGGTCCGTAGGGGTACGCGCCGCCTCCGCCGTACTCGTCGGCCAGGTCGCTGAACTGGTGGCCCAGTTCGTGCAGCGCCAGTTCCCCCGTCCAGGTGTTGCTGCCGGCAAAGGCTGCGTACCGGGCGCCGCCGCCGCCGTAGGTGGATGCGTTGACGGTGATCAGGCGCATGTCTGCGTTGATGTCGGCCTGGCCGAAGTTGGCCGACATGGCGGCATTGGCCTTGGTTTCATCGATGTACAGCAGGCGCTGCGGCCCGCCGCCGTAGGCGTAGGAGGCATCCAGGGCCGTGTCGCGATAGATGCCCTGGTTGGGGTCATCAGCGCCGCTCTGATTGGACACCACATTGATGCGATAGGCGTTGAAGAAGTTGTGGTAGCGGGCGAAGGGGTCTTCTCCCTGATCGAACATGTGGGTCAGGACGGTGTCGATGTCGTGGGTGTAGGTGGTCTCGATCTGATCGGCGGTGTAGCCGTCGCCCATGAAGACGATGTTGACGCGGTTGCCCGGATCGCCGGTTTGGCTGAAAACGGAGTAGTCCGCCCTGGCCGATCCAGCCAGCAAGACAGCGGCCACCGCGCAACCTGCCGCAGCCAAACCCAGGCCCCGTCGCAGCCGGCCCAGGGCGGCCCTTGCCGCCCGCAGCCAGAGGCCCGCAATTCCTCCGATACCATCGAACATGTGCCTGATCCTCTCTTGGATCGGCTCCCTCCGCCGGCAGCGTCGTCCTACCTCGTTGAGGCCGCCTCTGCTGCATCTGCCGGACCAGCCTTCATAAACTGATCCGGACCGCCAAAGAACCCTCTGGTCCTTCCTGGCCCATAGGCCATGTTACCTATTATACATCAATGTCGCCTTCTGCGCCTTCGGCGTCTTCCGCCGCCCTGACCGCCCTGACCCTGCCCGTCGCTTGGGCCCTGGCCGGCTGGCGGGCCGCCGGCTTGTCCGGTGGCGCCGAGAGGGCTGCTCTGCGGCGAGGTGGGGTTGGGCGCTGCCGTGCGAGCCGGCTGCGATGGGGCGGCGTTGCCGCCCTGGCCGTCGCGACGCTCCCCGCCGCGCCGCCTGCGACCCCTGCGATGCCGCCGTCTCTGAGAGTCCTCCTGTCCCGGAGATGCGGGCGTCGAGGCACGCTGCACCTCTGAGGGCACCGCGGGCTGCCCCTCGCTCGGAAGGGCTGGCTGGTCGTCGTTCTCTGCCGCGACGTCCCCGTCGGCCGTTGGCGGCGTTTGGGTTTTCGGCGCCGCCTCGGGCAGGTCGGCCAGGCGCACATGCACCTTGGGCGGTTCGGCGGGCCGAGGCGCAGCCGGCGGCTGGATGGATACCGGCGGCACGTCGCGTTGCACGATCTCGTCGTTGCCGATGACCACCTGCGTGCCGTCCTGGAGTAGCAGGCGGACCAGTTGGGTGAGAATCTGGCCGTCGATGACCTTGCCCACGGCCGTGGCCGTCCGGACAAAGGTGTTCTTGCGGGGCAGGCGGGCGCGAAGCTCCTCGTAGCCGGCATCCTCGTAGCGCAGGCAGCACATCAGCCGGCCGCAGCGGCCGGAAATCTTGGCCGGGTCCAGCGTGGCCTTCTGCGTCTTGGCCATTCGCATCGAGATGGGCTTGAGATCCTTGAGAAAACCCTGGCAGCAGCACGGGCGGCCGCAACGCTCGAAGTCGCCCACCAGACGGGCCTCGTCGCGGGCGCCGACCTGTCGCATCTCGATCCGCGTGCGGTACTGGGCGGCCAGGCGGCGGACCAGGTCGCGGAAGTCCACCCGTGTTTCGGAGGAGAAGTAGAAGATGATCCGCTCGCCGCCCAGCAGGTGCTCGACGGTCACAAGCTTCATCGACAGCTTCATCGCGCGGATTTCCTTGCGGCAGTAGGTGGCCTCTTCGTGGGCGTTGCCGTCCAGGTGCCGCTGGTCCAGCAGGTCCTGCGAGTTGGCCAGGCGGAGGAACTTGCCGTCGCGCATGAAGGGGTAGTCCGGGCCGCAGGAGCGGATGAAGTCCATCAGCTTGGCCGGCGTGACCAGGCCCGGCCCGCCTTGTTCGGACACGATCGCCACGACCTCGGCCAGTTCCACGCCGCGCTCGGTCCTGGCCACCACCTTGGCCCCCGGCAGCAGCCGGCGTTCCAGGTTGTGGCTGAACCCCCCCAACGCCCGCATCACGCCGTAGCGTGCGACGACCTTGCCTACCAGGGCGGCAAGCTCCGGCGGCAGCGAGGCCTTCTCGGCAGATGCCTCTTCCTGCTCGGCAAGTTGGTCAGCATGGCACTGGGAGCAGCCGCACAGGCCCAGGGCCTGGCCTGGACAGGCCTCGGCGACATCCTCGCCGGCGGGGGGGGCAGACGGGGAAAAGCCGTTCGGCTCGGCCATGGGCTGGCCCTCAGGCATGGAGGCGGCGGGGGATTGGGCAGCGCCGATGGGCGCGGATTCTGCCGGGTCGGTCGGGAGCGATGAATCCGACATGCGGGTTCCGTTCTGTAAGCCGCGGCGGCCCGCGGGCACACGTGCGTTTCCGGTCCTCGGTCCGTCGCCGAGGCTCTAGACGCCCCGAAGGGCCGGCCGGCCTTACGCTCGTCGATGGAGGCCAACCGTCGACCGCCACACCCGCAAACCCTTTGCCAGCGGAAAGCGGCAGCAGCGGTACCCACGAATTATACGGTATTTCGCCTTCCGCGTTAAGTCCTTTTCCGCAGACCCCGTCCGGGGCGAGGCATTGTATAATGAAGCAGTGGAGGTAACGAAGTAGCGAATGGAAACTGGCGAAAGAACTGAACTGTCGGTGCAGGCCGAGAAGGCCCTGCTCGTGACGGTCATGCTGCCGGGTTCGACGGCTGACCCCATGGACCCGGTGGGGGAACTGCGGAGTCTGGTCAAGACGGCAGGGGCGGCGGTGGTTGACGAGATGCTCGTCAGGCGCCAGGCGGTAAGTCCCTGCCTTTACGTCGGTTCGGGCAAGGCCGAAGAGATTGCCAACCGCGCCGACATGAACGAAGCCAACGTGGTGATCTTCGACAACGACCTGTCCCCCGGTCAAATCCGCGAGCTTGAGACCATCGTTCGCCGCAAGGTGATCGACCGCAGCGAGCTGATCCTGGATATCTTCGCCGCCCACGCCCGCACGGCAGAGAGCAGCCTCCAGGTCGAATTGGCCCAACTGGAATACACCTATCCACGCCTGACGCACATGTGGAGCCACCTGGAGCGCATGGCCGGCGGCGCCGCCGGCGCGGGCCAGAGCGGCGGCGTCGGCACGCGCGGCCCGGGCGAGAAGCAGATCGAAATCGACCGCCGCCTGGTCCAGAAGCGCGTCAGCTCGCTCAAACGCCAGATCGCCGAGATCGACCAGCGGAAGATGCGCCAGGTCAGGAGCCGACAGGAAACCTTCGGCGCCTGCCTGGTCGGCTACACCAACGCCGGCAAGAGCACGCTGATGAACCTGCTGACCGGCGCGGACACCTACGTGGCCGACAAGCTCTTTGCCACGCTGGACACCAAGACGCGGCGCTGGGACCTGGGCGAGGGGCAGTCGGTGCTGTTGTCGGACACCGTCGGTTTCGTCCGCGACCTGCCGCACCACCTGGTGGCCAGCTTCCGCGCCACGCTGGAAGAGGCCATCAACGCCCAACTGCTCATCCACGTCGCCGACGCCTCGCACGACCGCGTCGAGCAGCAGATCCGCGCCGTCGAGGGCGTGCTGGATGAACTCCATTGCGACCGCCAGCGCGTCCTGCTGGTGCTCAACAAGATCGACCGCATCAACGACCCGACCGTCCGCACGATCCTGGCCGGCAAGTATCCGCGAGCGATGTTTGTCTCTGCCGCCACCGGGGCGGGGGCCGCGGAATTGGCTGCCCAGGTCGCCCTTCGCTCCGCCGGCGCGCCCGTCCGCGTGACGCTCAAGGCCAACTGCGCCAATGGCCGGCTCATGCAGTACATCGCCCAGCACGCCCAGGTGCTCAGCCAGAGCTTCAGCGACTCCACCGCGCTGATCGAGGCCACCATTCCCGCCAAACGCCTCGCGCAACTGACGACCTTCGGCAACGACGTGGAGATCCTCGTGAGGTCGTAGGCTGATGAAAAAAGCTTGGCAAACGACGAAGTTGCCCTATAATACGAAAGGGTAGGTAGGTGTTCGTCAACAAATAGGCCGGTTTTCCCTCGGTGTTCGGCCCGAGTTTGCCGATGACAAAAAGGGAAAAGAGCGATGATGGACCCGATCAAGGACAAGCCGAGAACAATCCAACTCGACTATTATAGCGAGCATGAGTGTAAGGTTGTGGTCAAGCCGAAGGACCATGACGTATTCATGGACAGTCTCCAGAATGTGACTACCGCTTGTCAACTTGGGAACAAGAGCATAAAGTTTTTTGAGCAATTTCGTCTGCTCCTGCAGAAGTTAGCACAGTGGTTGAGTCAGCGGCGCGGCCTTGCGCGGCACGCCTATATCACACTCAAAGAAGGTGGGTTTCTATTCATCGTGGTCAGATTGACTGCTGAGTACAACCGTCAGTTTGAAGACGATTTGACGAAGCTGGACATCGAAGTGGCAACTGATCCCGAACTGGATTTGGTGAACTTGGAGGTTCTGGCGCTCCCCAACGGTTCCACGGACTCACTAAGATCGTTTCTTGATCCTGATACCACTATGGAGTTTTCTCCGCGTGCCGAGCAAGACTGACCACCTTACGCTGGCTCAGCACAATCAGGACACCATCGAGTTTCTCGGGGCATCGCACTCTGACTTTTCAGACTGGGTGGCAACCATTGCCTTTTACCGGGCGCTGCACCTAGTAGAATCGCTCTTCTATCAAGATCCGTCGATCGTGCATGGGTGTGACCATAAGACAAGAGAAGCAATTCTGAAAAGACGTTACAGTATGATTTATGTGCATTACAGGCCGTTGAAGTCAGCATCGATGATTGCGAGATACCTGATGGATAGTGGTGGCACCGCATACAGGAGATTCAGTGACTACCTCAAGCCGACGGAGGTAAAGAGCGAACTCTTGGAGTTTCGGCTGAAGGAACTCGAAAAACTCGTGCAAATGCTCCTAGTTGTTAAGCCATCTGGTAGCACCGGTGTCTAACGCAGTCGTGCTGCATCGCCATCTCCGCCGCGGAAGCCACTCACCCGCCACCAGCAGGGGGAAGTTGTACAAGCCGGCAAGGATCCTGCTAGCACGCCCGGCCGATCACGCCCTGGAACCGGAAGGACAGGTCGTTCATCTACCGCCAGAACGCGCATGCCGCGCGGGCATTTTGCAGGCTCGGCCATGTCGTCGCGGCGGGGGCGGCGATATAATCGCCCGTGCGTGGCGCATCCTTAAAGGAACCCTTCATGGCCGACAACACTTACAGTGATCTTCTGCGGCGACTGCTGGCCGGCGAGAGCCTGTCGCGCGAGCAGTCGCACTGGGCCTTTTCGCAGATCATGGACGGGCAGTGGACCACCGCCCAGGTGGCCGGGCTGCTGGTGGGCCTGGCGGCCAAGGGCGAGACCAGCGACGAAATCGCCGGCGCCGCCTCGGCCATGCGAGAGCACGTGGTGCCCATCGACACCGGCGGGGCGGACGTGATCGACACCTGCGGCACGGGCGGCACGGGCCTGGCGACTTTCAACATTTCCACGGCCGCCGCGATGGTCTGCGCGGGCGCGGGCGTGAAGGTGGCCAAGCACGGCAACCGCACCCACACGCGGACCTCGGGCTCCGCTGACGTGCTGGCGGCGCTGGGCGTGAACATCGACGCCGCGCCGGAAGTGGCCTCGGCCTGCCTGGCGCGGGCGGGCGTGTGCTTCTGCTTCGCCGTCCGCTGCCACCCGGCCATGAAGCACGCAATGCCCGTCCGCCGCGAGCTGGCTGTGCGGACGATCTTCAACCTGCTGGGCCCGCTGACCAACCCCGCCGGGGCCCGGCGGCAGATGATGGGCATCTTCCGCGCGGACCTGACCGAAACGATCGCGAAGGTGCTGGCATCCCTGGGCGCCCTTCACGCCATGGTCATGCACGCCGAGGACGGCCTGGACGAGTTTTCGACGACCTGTGGCACCAAGGTCACCGAGTTGCGCGGGCCGAGCATCTCCACGCGGACGGTGCATCCGCATGATTTCGGCCTCCCCACCGCGCGAATGGCCGACCTGCTGGTCAGCAGCCCGCAGCAGTCGGCGGAGGTGATCCGCGGCGTGTTGGCCGGCAAGAAGGGCCCGGCGCGCGACATCGTGGTCCTCAACGCCGCCGCCGCCATCGCGGTGGCTGACCGAGTTGAGTCCATCGCCGCCGCCATTCCGCTGGCCCAGGAGGCCATCGACTCCGCCGCCGCCGCCGCCGCTTTGGACAAGCTCATCGGCGTGAGCAACGGAAGAGGATAGGAGACGCGACGATCGAAAAAGAAACGCCCCCTTAGAGGGGGCGTCGGCCCAGAGATCCTATCCCTGGGGGGGTTCTTCAATGAATTATATCGGAGCCCGCGAGGCAAGAAACAAGAAAAAAGAAGAAAAAGCGAACCCCAGGGAATAACACTAAACCATACAAAGAGTTATCGCGTACATTGACGGGTTTAACTTGTACTTCGGCCTACGCGAAAACAAGTGGCGAAGGTATTACTGGCTCAACTTATGGGCCTTGGTACTCAGTCTACTGAAGCCTGACCAGAAGCTCGTCCTCACGAAGTATTTTACTGCCCGAATCGCTGGTGCTCGGCAAGGGGATCCTCCGATGCTAGCGCGTGAACTCGATGCCAAAGTCAAGCGGCAAGGCCTGTTTCTGGATGCCCTGAGTACTCTGCGAAACTTACAAGTCTTTGAAGGACACTATCTTGGGAAAACCGTGGAATGCTTCCGCTGTGGGGGGACGTGGCGAACCCACGAAGAAAAGATGACAGATGTGAACATCGCCACCGAGATCTTGACGGATGCATTCAATGATCACTTTGACACGGCGATTCTGATCTCCGGGGATAGCGATCTTGTTCCTCCAGTACTGGCCGTAAGGCAGTATTTTCCCGGGAAGAAGATTGTTGCGGCCTTCCCACCGTCACGGACCTCCGAACAATTGAAGCGAGCGGTCAATGCCTATTTCGTCATCGGTGAAGCGAAGCTTCGGCAAAGTCAGTTCCCGGATTACGTCAAGAAATCAGATGGTTTCACTCTTGTTAGGCCACAGGAATGGCGATAGACGGACCGCGGCCGGCGCTATGAACAAAGCGTACTTGACGCGACCGAACCGTTACTCTTCCCAGTATTTCGGGCGGCCGTAGTAGTCGTACAGACGAATCTCGTACTCGCGGTTGATCGGCGTCGAGGGATCAAAATGAGTACTGTGGCGGATCTGCTCGCGTGTCAGATCGACGCGCACTTCCCGGTCGGGCCAGTCCACCGATGTCACCCACGCCGGCGAGACCAGGACCTTCCGGCCGGGAATCCAGTTCCGCGTGTCGACGATCATGTAGCGGAGTACCCAGCCGTCGGTCTGGACCAGGAAGTCGGTGACGTGACCGACCTCCCCGTCGGTGGCGTGGATGTGATAGCCGGTCACCTCCTTGATGCTGCGAAGGTGCGGGTCGCCGGTCGTCGGCTTGGCCACCTCGGTGCCTGTCCGCGGCACCGTTCCAATCGGAAGGATCATGCCCGTCATCGGCACGCCCAAGGGTGAAATCCAGTAGGGGGCCCAGTCGTAATAAATGGCCAACTGCTCCTCGTGCTGGCGTGAGACGGGCTGATGCGACTCGATGCCGGGACTGTTGGCCACCTTTTCCCTGGTCAACGCGACGGGAAGGATCGCCTGCGACCACTGGGGCTGGCTGATCACCAGCGGCGAGAGCAACACCTGCCGGCCGGTCAGCCACCCGCCGGACTCGACCGTCAGATAGCGAATGGCCCACGAATGATCGTCAAACAGGAAGTCCCTGGCGTGGCCCAGCGGGCCGTCGGTGGCCTCGATTCGATACCCGATGATTTCCTTGACGCTGCGAAGCATCATAGTCTCCTGACCGGCGGGGTTGCCCTATGGACCTCTCGCCTCTAAACAATGGTAGGGGGCCTGATCGCCAGTGGCGAATCGCCGACGACGAATTCAGCAATCGCCGATTTTTCGATGCGGTGGAAGATGTGGCCGCCGGGCTGGTTGCCGCTTTCCCGTTACCTCTTCCTTTTCCCTTTTTTCGGGGCCTTGGGGTATAATCCGGTCTCGCAGGAGAACGCCATGGATGCCGTCGCATACATCAACACGATTGCCCGCTCTGCCCGCAAGGCTGCCGCCGAACTGGCCCGCACCGCCGGGGCCGAGCGCAACGCCGCCCTGGCCGCCTGTGCCAAGGCCTTGCGCGAAGGGGCCGAGGCGATCGTTCAGGCCAACGCCAAAGACCTGGCCGCCGCGCAGGAGGCCAAGCTGCCCGCCGCCATGGTCGATCGTCTGCGCCTCAGCCCGGCGGGGATAGAGTCCATGGCCGCCGCCGTCGAACAGATCGCCGCCCAGAGCGACCCGGTAGGGCAGGCCATCGCCGCTTACAATCGGCCTAACGGCCTGCGGATCGAGAAGCGCCGCGTGCCCATCGGCGTCATCGGCATCATCTACGAGTCCCGTCCCAACGTGACGGCCGACGCGGCGGCCCTGTGCCTCAAGAGCGGCAACGCGTGCATTCTGCGCGGCGGCAAGGAAGCCCTGCACTCCAACGTGGCCATTGGCAAGATCCTCGCCCAGACCCTGGCCGCCACGGGCCTGCCCGCCGGCGCCGTCACCGTCATCGAGACAACCGACCGCGCCGTGGTGCCCGCGATGGCCACGGCTGAGGGGCTGATCGACCTGATTATTCCGCGCGGCGGCGAGCAGCTCATCCGCGCCGTCGTCCAGGCGGCCACCATTCCGGTCATCAAGCACTACGCGGGCAATTGCCACGTTTACGTCCACAGCCAGGCCGACCTGGAGATGGCCCAGCGCATCACCGTCAACGCCAAGTGCCAGCGGCCCGGCGTCTGCAACGCCGCCGAGACGCTGCTGGTCGATGCCGCGGTGGCCGAGAAGTTCCTGCCCCTCGTGGCAGCCAGGCTGACCGCCGCCGGCGTGGAACTCCGCGGCTGCGAGCGGTCGCGCAGGATCGTGCCCTCGATGAAGGCCGCCTGCGAGGAAGACTGGCGGACGGAGTACCTGGACCTGATCCTGGCCGTCCGCGTGGTCGATGGCCTGGACCAGGCCGTCGAGCACATCAACGCACATGGCTCGGGCCACACCGACGCCATTGTCACCGAGTCGCTCTCGGCGGCTGAGCGGTTCGTGGCCGCGGTGGACTCCTCCAGCGTGATGGTCAACGTCTCGACGCGTTTCAGCGACGGCGGGGAGTATGGCCTGGGGGCCGAGGTGGGCATCAGCACCGACAAACTCCACGCCCGCGGCCCGATGGGCGCCGAGGACCTGACCACCTACAAGTGGATCGTCACCGGCCACGGTCACCTTCGCGGACAATAGCCCCGCCCTGCCTATCCGTCCTGCCTAGAATGTCGCACCAGCGAATCGGCCGCCACGGCATTGGGGCGGGGGTGCGGCTGGCCAGGGAGCACAAAAATGACCATCTGGAGCGACTTGTTCCTGGGGCTTGTGGAGGTGGGTAAGGCCCACTACTGCCAGGCCGTCCACAAGGTCCGAAGCGTCGGGCCGGCGATCCTGCTGACCGTGATGGCGGCCATCGTGACGCTGTGGGGCCTGGGCCTGCTGGTGGCGTCGGTGTTCATCGGCGTCGCAAGTTGCATGGGATGCGTCTGGGCCGCGGTCATTTCGGCGATGCTCGCCTTTGCCATCGCCTCGGTCCTGGCCCTGATCGCCGTGCGAGTCCGCCGGTAAGCCGCCGCGGCAAGGCTTTCACTTCCCGCGACCCTATAATGGAGTGACCGCACGGGAGACGCATCTCCGTGCTTTGGGTCCAGGAGTGTGAACCATGTTGTACTGGGCCGTTGTATTCTTCGTTGTGTCGATCATCGCAGCGATATTCGGATTCACGGGGTTCGCTATGGGCGCCGCCATGGTTGCTCAGGTTCTGTTCTTCGTATTCCTGGCCATGTTCCTGGCGACCCTTATCATGGGGCTCAGCGGACGCCATACGCCGCATCCTCGTATGTGAGCATCCGTGCCCCCAGGACGCGACCAAGACCAGGTTCTAGCCTGGCGCAAGGGCGGGTGCCGTGGTCGCGGCGTTTGCGACCACGTGGCTGGCCCTGTTTATTGGCGGCGTGGGGCAAGTCCAAACAGGGCCGATTGCGAGGAATATAGGCGCACACGTCAATGAGAGCTATATTTCCACCTCTTGGGTTTTTCGCTGCCGCCGTGTGCCTAGAATTCGACAAAAGGGAACAGGCCTGGGATAGGTGCGGGCCCTGGATCTTGGTTCCCGGAAAGAAGACAAGGTGACACATGGCGACGACTTTGGGGAAGTTTCGATGGGCGTCAGCCTTACGCGGACTGGCCGCAATTGCGTTCGGCATACTGGCACTCACCTGGCCGGCTATCACCGTGATAGTGCTGCTGGCCCTGTTCGGGGCTTATGCCATTCTGGACGGTCTTTTTGCCCTGGTGGCTTCGTTTCAAAGACGCACGCGAGTGTTTCGTGAAGGATGGCTGGTGCCGCTGGTGGGCATATTGAGCATCGCGATCGGCGTGCTCGCGTTCGCCCGGCCGGGGATCACCGCGATCGTGCTGCTGCTGGTGATTGCGGCTCGCGCCATCTTCGCGGGAGTGCTGGAGATTGCCGCAGCCATCCACTACCACAAGAGGATTCGGGGCGAGTGGCTCCTGGCGCTGGGCGGGGGGCTGTCGGTGGCCTTCGGCCTGCTGGTGTTCGCCTACCCGCTGGAAGGCGCCCTGGCGGCCCTGTGGCTGATCGGCGTGTATGCGATCCTGGTCGGGTCGGCGCAGATCGTTTTCGCCCTGTCGGCCAAGACGTTGGTCGAAGAGATCGAGCGGCCCACCAGCCCACCGCTGCCGGCATAAGCGGCGCGGGCGGGCTGCGAGAGTGTGTGTTTGCGCCCTGGGCTACAGGGATCGGAGCCTTGTAGCCCAGGGCAGCGTCGCTGAGTAATGGCGGCGCGCAAAATCGATCTGGCGGGCGGGGGCAGCGGGGGGTGCGAGTGGTTTACTCGACGATTTCCAGCAGACGCTGGGCCAGGCGGACGTGGCGCTGCTTGTCAGCCAGGAGTTGCTCCAGCTCTTGCGCGGCGTGGGGGTCTCGGACACCTGCATGGATTAGCCCGGCGTAGGCCTGCTCGGCTTCCTGCGCCTTGGCCAGGAGTTGCGAGAACTGCTCGCGAAGCAAGGCCTGCTCAAGCATCGCCGATCCCGCCTTTCAGCCGCCGCGACAGCAGGTCCACGGCACTGCGGTGGGCCTCGTTGTCCAGACGCAGGGCCTGGAGAATGGCGAAAACCTCCGCCCGCTGCTCGTCATCGAAACATTCAACGTGCTGGACTTCATCGGTGGTCTCGGCGAGTTTCTGGGCCAGTTGCTGTTCCAGGCCAGCCAGAAGCGATACGGAGGGATTGATGATTTCCGCGGCCGCCATGTCCATGGTTCCATCCACAATGTTCAAGAGGTGCATACCCCTCGTCCAAATGGGCATTATCACGCAAAATGGCCGAAAATTCAAGGAAAATCCGAAAAAACGCCATGTAAATCCAGCCAAACAACCTCACAAAAGACCTGACTGCCCGGGACAGGAGTTGAACCTGCATGGGACAAAGTCCCACCAGCCCCTCAAGCTGGCGCGTCTGCCAATTCCGCCACCCGGGCCTTGGGTGAACCCGCTAAACTATTCTACTTGCCGGCCAAAGTCAAGTCGCTCAATTCGGGCTTTGGCCTGGGCTGCCTCAGGCGGGCTTGTCCTCGCTGGGCGGAGGAGTGGCGTCCTGGGGCGCGGGGCTCTGCGCGGGCGGATTGCCCTGCTCAGTGGCGGAGGAAGCGTCAGACGGAGCGGCCTGCTGGATATCTTCCTCGATGTAGACCTCGTTCATCTCCGTCGCGTCGACTTTGCGGCGAAGCAGGCAGTAGATGATCGTCGTGCTGCTGGCGATGTAGGACAGCAGGAAGGCGCCCAGCAGGGCACTGACCAGGTAGACCCAGAAGGCCACCAGGAAGGCGCCGGCCTTCTCGCCGCCGCTCATGATCGCCCAGTTGAACGGGCCGTGAAGGTCCATCAGCGTGGGGGCGCTCCAGAGTACGTCCAGGCGTGTGGCGCCCTCGCCCAGGCCCTTGCCGCCGGTGAAGACGCCCCAGTTGGCGAAGTAGTGGGCCGAGGCCAGGGCCAGCCAGGCGAACACGCGGACGACCAGGTACCAGACCGAGCCGAAGACCACCGCCACCAGGCCGTACCACGCGGCCCGCCACGGGCGATCGAAAACGTAGCTGAAGCCGCGGCTGATGGCGTCGAAGTTGTCCGAGCCCTCCACCGCGATGGCGGGGTACATCAGGCTCGATCCGCAGACCAGGCCCACGATCAGGAACGCGATGGCGAAGCCGGCGATGATGGCCAGGAAGAACAGCAGCCCTGCGATGAAGGCCCCTACGCCCCAGAGGTTCAGGACCAGCCCGCCGATGGCCAGCAGCAGACCCAGCAGCAGGATCAGGCCCAGCGGAATCAGCGGGGCACTGAAGAAGCTGATGAACTTGCCGGAGGAGAATCTCAGCGCCTGGGACATGGACATCTTCTCATCGCGGGCGAACTGGAGCGCGGCGATGCGGTGAATGGCTCCGCCGAACAGGGCCCACGCGGCCAGTGCGACGGCCAGGAAGATGATTCCGAACACACAATGCTGCGAGAGCATCCAGGCGGCGCCTTTGACGCCGCGAATGACCCAGTAGAGGAAGCCGCCGGCTTCGCCTTCGACGATCAGGCCGCCCAGCAGATTGGCATGCCAGACCGACGAAATGGCATTATTGATGCACGTGGCTTCGTGGATCAGCAGCGACTGGAAGATCCCGTTGCCCCGGATGGCCTGGGCCTGCTCGGTGAAGGCCTTCTCGCGGGCGGTCAGCAGTTGCATGCCCTTGTTGTAGTCGGCGTCGTATTCCTTCTTCTCTTTGCGGGTCTGGGCCAGCAGGTCGCTGATCCTGTCGGCCTCGTCGTCGGCATCTCTCCTCGCCGCGACGTACACCTTCCGCCAGCTCTTCCTGGCGTCTTCGAGATAGAAGGACGCGCTGCGGCTCTCGTACTGCCCGGCCTTTTCGTCGGCGTTGGCCTTGGCCAGTTTTTCGCGGAAAGCATCGCTGAACGGGCCATAGGGGAGGCTCTGGGTGAAGGCCGTCAGGTCATGCGCCTCGCGGTGGGCGTCGGCGGCCAGGCGCGCGACGGCCTCGATTCGTCCGTTCTTCCAGTCGGCCTTGGCCGCGGAAAACTCGCCGGCGGGCACGGCCAGGTATTTGTCGATCTCGCCGCGCATCGCCCGGCTGCCGGCGGCGCCCCACATTCCGTCCATCACCCGCCCGCAGAAGTACACCAGCACGACGGCCGCCAAGGCCAGCATCAGCTTGCTGGGGTGCATGGCGATGCGGAAGCTCTTGAAGATGTGCGTGAAGGGAAAGACCTCATTCCAGTTGATGCCGCGTAGCTCATGGGGGTCATTGGCCATGGTCTGTCCTTTCTTTTCTGTTCCCGCCTCGGATCCTGAGTCGCCCGCGACGCGAGCTTCCCGGACGCCGCCGCGCCCGATCAGCGCCGACAGCGACCCGTTGACAAAGGATTATAGGTGAGCCAACCCTTGTTGCAACGCTTTTTGGCAGCCCAGCCTATGAAAGCGGGCCTACTTGTCCTTCTTCTTGGGCTTGGCGGGGGTGGAGTCCTTGGCCTTGGAATCGCCCGTCGAGGCGGCGGAGGAGGAGGACGAGGAGGACGAGCCGGAAGAATCGCTCTTCTCCTTCTCGGCGCCCTTGCGGTAGGAATCGCTGCGATAGTCGGTCTGGTAGAAGCCGCTGCCCTTGAAGATGATGCCCGCCCCCGTGCCGATCAGGCGGCGGACCTTGTTCTTCTTGCAGGCGGGGCACTTGCGGATAGGCAGTGCGACGATCGATTGAAACTGTTCAAACTTCTCGCCGCAGGCCTGGCACTCGTAGTCGTATGTCGGCATAGACAACTCCATCCGATTGCAAATTGTTGAACTGCAAATCGCCCATTGCTCAACGCTGAGGAGAGAACTCTTTAACTTGCAATTTGCGATCGGCAAATACCCAATCGTCTTGTATCACTTCTCGCCGGACTCCTGGGCCGTTTCCCCGGCCTCATCGGGCAGCTTGGAAACCACCACCGCTGCCGGGCGGATGGTCCGGCCCTTGAGTTGGAAGCCCCGCTGAAGCTCGGTCAGCACCGTGTTGGGCGGGCACTTGTCCGACGGCTGCTGCATCAGGGCCGAGTGTTTCTCCGGGTCGAAATGCTCGCCCTCAGCCTTGATGACGCTCAGGCCGTAGCGGCCGAGGATCTCGAAGGCCTTGTTGTAGACCAGTTCCATGCCCACCAGCAGCGGATCGTCGGCGGCGTGGTTGACCATCGCGGCCTTGAGGCCCCGGTCCATGTCGTCCAGCACGACCAGGAAACTCTTGATCAGGTCGGCGTTGGCGTATTCGCGGGCCTCGGTGATGTCCCGCTGGACGCGCTTCTGGTAGTTCATGAACTCCGCCGAGACGCGTTGGAGGCGCGCTAGCAGGTCGTCCCGCTCGGCCTGGAGTTTGTCCAGATCGCCGGCCGGTTCCCGCGGCGCGGCGGCTGCGGGCTGGTCGGGGCTGGGTTGAGAGGCCGGCTCAGCCGAATCGTCCTGTTTGTGTTTCTTGTTCATGTCGCACCGATTCGTGATGTCCCCATGACCATGCTAGGGCTTGTCAGGGGCGAAATAATCTTTCAGCTTGTCCAGGAAGCCCTTCCGCTGCGGCGTCACGTGGGCCTCTTCGGTCTTGGCGTAGGCGTCGAGCAGCTCGCGCTGCTTGCCGGTGAGCTTTTTGGGCACCTCGATGAGCACCTGCACGTGCTGGTCGCCGACCCTGCCGCTTCGGCCGATGGAGGGCAGCCCGCGCTTCTTGAGCATGTACACGTCGCCATGCTGCGTGCCGGGGGCGATGTCGATCTCTTCGGGCTGGTGGCCCAGCGTGGGCACGGCGATCCGTCCGCCCAGTGCCGCCTGGGAAAAACTGATGGGCACCTGGCAGTACAAATCGTCGTCCTGGCGGACCAGCAGCGGGTGGGGCTTGAGGCGGATATAGCAGTGCATGTCGCCGCGGCTGGTGCCGTTGGCGCTGGGCTCGCCCTCGCCGCGAACGCGAATGACCTGGCCTTCCTGCACGCCGGGAGGCACGTGGACGCTGAGGATGCGCTTCTTGCGCTTGCGGCCGCTGCCGCGGCAATCGGTGCAGGGGTCGCTCACCAGCGTGCCCTTGCCCTTGCACTTGGGACAGGGAACGATCCGCACCGACATGCCGAAAAAGCCCTGCATCTGCTGCTGCATCTGGCCGTAGCCGCCGCAGTTGGCGCATCGCTGGGGCGACGTCCCAGGCCGGGCGCCCTTGCCCGAGCAGGTCTCGCAGAAGTCCATCCGCTCAAACTCCAGCGTCTGGTCGACCCCGGTGGCCACCTGTTCGAGGGTCAGGACGACCTCGGTCTCCAGGTCGTAGCCGCGGTCCATGGCGGATCGCGCGCCGCCCCCGCCGAAGCCTCCGCCCAGGATGTCCTGGAACATCGAGAAAATGTCCCCGAAACCCATGCTGGAGAAATCGTGCACGCCCGCGCCGCGCAGCCCCTCGTGGCCGAAGCGGTCGTACTGCTCCCGCTTGCCCGGGTCGGACAAGACTTCGTAGGCCTCGGCCAGCTCCTTGAACTTGGACTCGGCTTCGCTCTTGTCGCCCTTGCAGTTGTCAGGGTGGAACTTCAGCGCGCCGCGGCGGTAGGCCCGCTTGATCTCGTCGGCGCCGGCCGAGCGCTCCAGCCCCAACACTTCGTAATAGTCACGCTTCTGAGACATTACCTGGTTATCGACTTCCGGTTTCTTGATTTTTCGATTTCAGCCGCCGCGGGTGCCCAGATCAAACCAGCCGTGAGCGCAAAGCGAGCGGAAATCCTGGCGACACTTTCCGGCCTCGCGAGCAAAACAGTCTACAACGTCGCCCGGCGGTTTGCACTCTCATTGCGTTCTGGTAGCACAGGCGTCCCGCCTGTGCTCTGGAACCCTATCGGCGATTGTTTGTAGTCTTACGGCCTTACACCCACAGGCGAGACGCCTGTGCTACCACACTCACAGGCGAGACGCCTGTGCTACCACACTCACAGGCGAGACGCCTGTGCTACCACACTCACAGGCGAGACGCCTGTGCTACCACACTCACAGGCGAGACGCCTGTGCTACCCATGACGTTTCAGGGGCGCCGCGGCCTTGGCCACAGCGCCCCTGAGTTTCTTCGCTAATTGCTGTTCACGTGGTCGCAAACGCCGCGACCACGGCACCTGCGGCCATCCGATCGATGGCCACGGGAGTTGGCAATCGCTTTAATGCACTGCGGCGGCGTTCTGCACGTCGGCCTTTTCGTCGTACTCGGCCACCATCAGGTCGGTCGTCAGCATCATGGAGGCCACCGACGCGGCGTTCTGCAAGGCCGTGCGGGAAACCTTCGCCGGGTCGATGATGCCCGCGGCGATCATGTCCACGTACTCGCCGGTGGCGGCGTTGTAGCCGATGTTGTTGCCGCGTTCGAGGATCTCGGCCACGATCACGTCGCCGTCCTCGCCGGTGTTGGCGACGATCTGCTCGGTGGGGGCCGTCAGGGCCCGGGCCACGATGTCCACGCCGATCTTCTCGTCGCCCTTGGCCTTGTCACGGGACTTCTTGACCGCCGCGATGGCGTGCAGCATCACCACGCCGCCGCCGGGGACGATGCCTTCCTGGCTGGCAGCGCGGGTCGCATGCACCGCGTCGTCGATGAGGTCCTTGCGTTCCTTCATCTCCGCCTCGGTGGCAGCGCCGGCATAGATCACCGCCACGCCGCCGGTCAACTTGGCCAGGCGCTCGTTGAGCTTTTCCTTGTCATAGTCGCTGGTGGTCTTGGCGATCTGGCCGCGAAGGGTCTCGCAACGGGCCTGGATTTCCTTCTTCGTGCCCGCGCCCTCGATGAGGGTGGTGGTTTCCTTGTCCACGACCACTCGCTTGGCCGTGCCGAGCATGTTCAGTTCCACGCTCTCGAGCTTGAGGCCCAGGTCCTCGCTGACCAACTGCCCGCCGGTCACCACGGCGATGTCGCCCATGATGGCCTTGCGGCGGTCGCCGAAGGCCGGGGCCTTCACCGCGCAGACGTGCAGCACGCCGCGCAGCTTGTTGACCACCAGGCCGGCCAGGGCGTCGCCCTCGACGTCCTCGGAGATGATCAGCAGCGGCCGGCTCGACGAGGCGATCTTCTCCAGCACGGGAATCAGGTCCCGCAGGGAGGAAATCTTCTTCTCGTGGAGCAGGATGTAGGGGTCTTCCAGCACCGCTTCGAGGGTGTTGGGGTTGGTCATGAAGTAGGCCGAGGTGTAGCCCTTGTCGAACTGCATGCCCTCGACGACCTTCAGCTCGTTGGCGGTGCCCTTGCCCTCTTCGACGGTGATGACGCCATCAGCGCCGACCTTGGCGAAGGCCTCGGCGATGAGGTTGCCGATGTCGGCGTTCCAGTTGGCTGAAACGGTCGCGACCTTGCGGAGATCCTCGGTGCCGCTGACCTTCTTGGCCTGGGCCTTGATGGACTCCAGCGCCGCGGCCACCGCGATGTCGATGCCTCGCTTGACGGCCATCGGGTTGGCCCCGGCGGCCACGTTCTTGAGGCCCTCGCGCATGATCGCCTCAGCCAGCACCACCGCGGTGGTCGTGCCGTCCCCGGCGATGTCGGAGGTCTTGGAGGCGGCCTGGTTGGCCATCTTCGCGCCCATGTTCTCGAACGGGTCGGGCAGTTCCACTTCCTTGGACACCGTCACGCCGTCCTTGGTCACCTTGGGCGAACCGTAGGACTTGTACAGCAGGACATTCCTGCCGGTGGGGCCCAGGGTGACCTTGACGGCCGCCGAGAGCTTGGCCACGCCCTGGAACATCGCGTTGCGGGCATCCACGTCGTATAGCATTTGCTTTGAAGCCATTCTGTATCTCCTTCAACCCGTTAATCGGTTGATCGGTTATTCGGTTGGCGGGTCCATCGGCTGGCAGGTGGGCCCATAACTTTTTCCGGGCCACTTACCGATTCGCCGATTAACCCGTTCACTATTTCTCGATGACCGCCAGGACGTCGCTTTCCCGGATGATGACGTACTCTTCGCCGTCGATCTTGATCTCGGTGCCGCTGTACTTGCCGTAGAAAACCTCGTCGCCCTTCTTGAGGATCATCGAGCTTCTCTTGCCGCTCTCGAGCATCTTGCCCGGGCCCACGGAGATGACCTTGCCGCGCTGGGGCTTTTCCTTGGCGGTGTCGGGAAGCACGATCCCGCCGGCGGTCTTTTCCTCAGCCTCGCACTGCTTGATGAGCACCCTGTCGTCCAGTGTTTTCACTGCCATCTGCGACTCTCCTTGTTCTGTTAAATCGATTTTGCCTTCGTTTCTAATCTTCTAAGCGCATCCTCGAATGTCTCGTGTGGTGATAACACGGCGAAAAGAACTCCTGCATTAGCCATAACCGCAGTGTAAGAAGGTCTCTCGCCGTTTTCTCTGGCTCCCAGTATTGCCGGGATGCCCTTTACATCCAGTGTTCTCGCATGCCCCAACAGTTGGTTATAGGTACTGACGATGTCGGGATCGGCTGGAAGACAAACCTCGCTCGCAGGCGGTTTGCCAATTTCGAGTTGCCTAGAGAATCCAGCAACCATGTCCTTAAGCGTTCCCTGATCCATATTAACCTCGTCGTCTACCCTAACAGCCGTCTTGCTTGCGATCACGGTTAGTAGCTCATCGCAATTCGGCGGTTACATCATTCCCATGCCGCCCATGCCACCCATTCCGCCCATGCCGCCGCCCATCCCGCCCATGCCGCCGTGGCCATGGCCGGCGTGTGCGTCATCGTCGTCGGACTTGGGCTTCTCGGAGATCGACGCGCCGCAGGTCAGCAGCAGCATCGCCACCGAGGCGGCGTTTTGCAGGGCGGCGCGGGTCACCTTGGCCGGGTCGAGCACGCCGGCCTTGAAGAGGTCTTCGTAGACCATCGTGTCGGCGTTGAAGCCGAACCCGCCTTCGCCGGCCTCCACCTTGCGGAGCACCACCGACGGCGACTCGCCGGCATTTTTCGCGATCATCCGCAGCGGCTCAGCCACCGCCCGTCGGATAATGGCCACGCCGGTGGCCTCGTCGCCCTTGACCTTCAGGCCGTCCAGCACCTTGCGGCAGCGAACCAGCGCCACGCCGCCGCCGGGCAGCAGGCCCTCTTCGACGGCTGCCCGCGTCGCATGCAGGGCGTCCTCGATGCGAGCCTTCTTTTCCTTCATCTCGCTCTCGGTGGCTGCGCCGACGTTGATCTGCGCCACGCCGCCGGCCAGCTTGGCCAGACGCTCCTGGAGCTTCTCGCGGTCATAATCGCTGGTGGTGGTGGTGATCTCGTTGCGGATCTGCTCGATGCGGGACTGGATGGCCGCGGTCTTGCCGGCGCCTTCCAGGATGGTCGTGTTGTCGTTGTCGATGCTGACCTTCTTGGCTGTGCCCAGGTCGGCCAGCGAGATGCTCTCCAGGTCGATGCCCAGGTCCTTGCTGAAGACCTTGCCGCCCGTCAGCACGGCGATGTCCTCCAGCATGGCCTTGCGGCGGTCGCCGTAGCCGGGAGCCTTGACCGCCGCGACACTCAGGATGCCGCGAAGCTTGTTGACCACCAGCGTGGCCAGGGCCTCGCCCTCGATGTCCTCGGCGATGATCAACAGCGGCCTCTTGCCCTGGCTGACCTTCTCCAGCAGGGGAACCAGCTTGGTGACGCTGGAGATCTTGTCCTCGTGGATCAGGATGAGGGGCTTCTCCAGCACGCACTCCATCGCCTCGGGGTCGGTGACGAAGTGGGGGGAGAGATAGCCGCGATCGAATTGCATGCCTTCGACGACCTCGACGGTCGTTTCGATGCTCTTGCCCTCTTCGACGGTGATGACGCCGTCGCGGCCGACCTTGCTCATGGCCTCGGCGAGCATCGTGCCGACCTCGGTGTCGTTATTGGCGCTGATGGCGGCCACATTGCGGATGTCGCCGTCGCCCTTGACCGGGACGGCGATTCGCTTGATCTCTTCCATCACCGCCTCGACGGCCTTGCGGATGCCGCGGGCCAGCGCCATGGAGTCCGCCCCGGCCACCAGGTTGCGGTAACCTTCCTTGAAAATAGCTTCGGCCAGCACCGTCGCGGTGGTGGTTCCGTCGCCTGCCACATCGGAAGTCTTGGATGCAGCTTGTTTTACAAGCTGAGCGCCCATATTTTCGATCTTGTCGGCCAGTTCGATCTCCTCGGCCACGCTCACTCCGTCCTTGGTGACGGTGGGGGCGCCCCAACTCTTTGCGATGATCGCGTTGCGGCCGCGGGGGCCCAGGGTGCTCTTGACCGCGCGGGCGAGCTTCTCCACGCCGATCAGAAGTGCCTCTCGTGACTTGCTTTCCATCAATACGTTCTTAGCCGCCATAAGGAGTTTCTCCTTCTTTCTGTCCTTGGCCTTCTTGCCTGCAAATCCTGCTGATCCTGCAAACGCCGACGCCCGGAGTCGCCCGCCGTGCCCCTGTTTTGGGGCCGGCAGACAACATCCCGGCCGTCTCTGATAGCAATGAGTGTGCCTGCATTTGCAAAATGTTATTTATGAAAGACTTAGAATAATATAACCCCTCAAGGCCTTCTTCCGATGCTGCCAAACTCTGCCGTTTATGCCACCTGTAGCGGCGCGTTTTGACAGCCTCTGCCGACCAGCGGTCGTAGAGAGGATATGGAATAGAGTGCGGCTACCCGCGCGGGTGGAAGCGTTTGTGGACGGCCTTGAGGCGGTCGGCGTCGACGTGGGTGTAGATCTGGGTGGTGGCGATATCGGCGTGGCCGAGCATTTCCTGCACGCTTCGCAGGTCGGCCCCGTGGGAGAGCAGCTGGGTGGCGAAGCAGTGGCGGAGCGTGTGGGGCGAAACGTGGCCTTGCAGGGCCTGCCTCTGAACGTACTTGCGGACGATGCGGAAGATGTCCTCGCGGGCCAGGGCCCTGCCGGTGCGGGAGAGGAACAGGGCGTCGCAGGGCTCGGCGCCGGCGAGCATGGGTCGGAGCTGGCGGAGGTAGAGCTCCACCGCCGCCAGCGCCTCGCGGGCCACCGGGACGATGCGTTCCTTGGAGCCCTTGCCCAGCACCCGGACCACGCCGACGGTGAAGTTCAGGTCGCCCATCGCCAGGCCGGAGATTTCACTGGCGCGAATGCCCGTGGCATAGAGCAGGGCCAGGATGGCCCGGTCGCGCAGCGCATAGCCGTCCTGCGACTGGTCGGGACTGCCCAGCAGGTTGCGGGTGGTGGCGTCGTCCATGACGGTGGGCAGGCGGTGCCACATCTTGGGCGCCTCGACGCTGGAGGAGACATCGCTGGCCAGGATGTGCTCGATGACCAGGTATTTGCAGAAGGTCTTGACCGCGGCCAGGGCCCGGGCGGCCGAGGCGACGCAGAGACCCTCCTCGCGGCAATGGGGGAGAAAGCCTTCAATGTCGGAGGTGGATAGGCCAGCCAGGCCCGACAGCCCTCGGCCGTCAAGGTACTGAAAGAACCGCCTCAGGTCGCGGCTGTAGGCCTTACGCGTGTTGAGAGAGAGGCCGCACTCGGCCTGGAGGTAGTCCGTAAAGGCGACCGAATGCGACGATGCGTCAAGATGCCGCCAGCACGCTGAGGGGGCACTGGCCCTGTTGCTGTCTTGAATCATTCTCGATGGCGTCGTTGTAGATGGGGCAAGCGGTATAGTGATTGGCGCACTGGGCAATGGCCTGCGTGAGATTCCGCAAGGTCAGGTGGGTCGCACATCGCGTCATAGCCTTATCGAGGAAAGGGCACACGTTTACTCTCCTGCTTTCCGTGGCGACTCACAGTCCGCCGCCACGGTCATCTATCGGCAAAGTTGAAGCAGGGGTTTAAGCCAATCCGCCGGGCGGATTCAAAATAATCCGTCCCTGGCCGATCCCTCGGCGCAAAAAACAAGCCCGCGGCACAGGGCGGCGGGCTTGAACAGATGTTGATAGCGGTGGTGCTATTCTTCTTCTTCGAGATTCTCCCGCCCGGCCTTGGGATAATGGGCGTCAATCCAACTGACCATGGCCTTGGCCAGGCCCTGGGCTTTCTTCTCGACGCCCTGGTTGACGGTCTCCTGGGTCCGCCCGATGCAGTTGGCCACCCCCAGCACCTTGCCGGTATCCTTGTCCACCAGTTCGGTGCGGCAGATGACCTCTTCCAGCGGCCCCATGACGTTGGCGACGGTGCCGGCTGATTCGTAATGGATGATCTCGCCGCGAACGATGAGGGTCTTACCGCCACGCTCCATGGGCAGCTTCTTCTTGCCCAGTTGCGTGTCGAAGGCCCTGGGCAGGTAGTACATCAGTTCGCCCGGCGCGCGGCTGCCGATATCGTCGGTGATCTTGCCCATCTCAAAGTTCCGGTAGCTGGCCAGGACGGGGGCGTTCTTTATCGGCGACAGCGGCTGAATGGGCATGTAGATGCCGGCGGGGCCTCGGGCCTTGCCCATGCCTTCCTTGATGGCCCGGCTGAGGCAGCCTCCGGTGGTGAAGGCAACGGTGCAGGCCAATAGCGTGATCAGACTCAAGTATCTCATCAAAGTCTCCTTTCAAGGTGGTAGCCAGCGGCCTGAATCCTGTGTTTTCCCCGGCGCATTCCGCAGGGCGGTGACAGGATTCGCCTGCTACCTCATAGGCGCCTGTTGCGCGGATATCAACGAACGCGGTACAGCCGATAATATCGGCCCCAGGAGCCGGTTATCTCCACCGCGTCTTTGCTGTCACTCTCCAGCAGCGACGATACGGGCAGGATGACATACCAGGCGCCGGCCGGTCCGAAGGACTCCTGGCGCAGGAGATCCTCAATAAAATGCGTGAGGGACCACAAGTCGGCCCTGTGCTGGGCAGGGGACAGGCACCGTCTCTGCTCGTTGAAGCGTTGTCTCCACGGCGGCAGGGCGATGGGCTGGGCGGCGTAGAGGAAATTGTCGTCCTGCTGGCCGGCGACGATGGAGCGGCGGGCGAAGAGGCGAAACTCGCTGGATGAACTCAGGAAGACCGCGCGGTTGTCGGTGTTGAATCGGGCCCAGCGGGCCGCAGCCAGGAGTTCTGCCCGCCGGCTGGAGGATTCCAGGATCCTTTGGATGCCACGAGGCCTCTGGTCTTCGTCCAGGCTCGCGCCGACGGCCCGGACGACCATCTGGCGGGCCTGCAGGAAGTTTTCCGACGGGGCCAGCCAGACCACCAGCACCACGGCGCACGCCCAGCGCATGACCAGCCGCGTGCGCCCTCGCGTCAGGCGGAAGAGGGTGGTCAGGGCCTGGGCGAACAGCGCGTACAGCGGGATCATGACCAAGTCGGCTGCCTCGAAAAACCCCAGCAGCGGCGGAGCGAAATGGAAGGCCCGCCCGGCGATCTGCATCAGCCCCTGGAAGACGAAGGCCACCACCACCGCGGCCGAGGCGAAGGCGACCCAGTACCTGAGGTTGGCTGCCCCGGCCCGCCGCACCTGCGTCAGCACAACCACAATCGGAATGGCCAGTGCGGCCACTCGTACCAGCCAGGCCGGCAGCGGACGCAAGAGCTCAGGATACAGAATAGAGAGGTCGCGGTTGTGAAGGGCGGAGTAAATATCGTCCATAACTGACGGTTGACATGCCAGTTGCGACAATGCGCCACTGCGTATGTAGGCGGCCAGGAATGGTGAAAGCCCTGCCACGAGCATGGCCAGGCACAGCGTGGCCAGCAGGCAAGACCTGGCCGAGGGCTTCCGCGACGCCAGCAGCACCGCCAGCAGGATGATGCCGAGATTGATGCCTGTCTGGGGATGGATGTTCCCCATCAGTCCGGTGGCCAGGAATACCATCGTCAGGCGCAAGTTGTGGCCGGTCCGGATATAACGCAGGGCCATCAGGATCAGAAGCGGGCAGAGGGCATAGCACATGCCTGCCGGCGTGACGGTGGATAGCGGCCCCATACCCCAGGTGGAGTCTCCCACTGTCGGTATGACTGCGGAACTGAGCACGGCCACCAGGGTTGCCGCCGAGGAGCTTCGGCATTGCTGGTAGAGCAGGGCATACATCCCGCACAGGTAGATCATCGCCAGGGGGCCGGCCAGTATGCGGAAAGGCAGGAGGGGGTCGTCCAGGCCGGTAAAGCGCCCCAGCAGGCCCATGATTCCCAGGAAGGTCCCGTTTCGGCCATGCCAGGCGCCGCTCTGATCGAACAGGGGGTCGGCCGGGAACAGCCCGCTATCGTGGAGCTTGAGGACGGAGGCGGCCTGGTCGATCTGCGCGTCGGCCAGGTGATCGTCGAAGGCGGCGAAATAGCCGTATGCCGCGGCCACTACCGCGAACACTGCCACCGCCAAGATATGTCGCGGACGGACAACTGGTTGCATGGTATGTTTCCCGGCAACGGCAAAGCTGATAGTATATGCGCGGGCCCGGCGGTGACAAGAACTAACCCCGGCTACAAAACCCAGGGCACGATGGACACTTCGGAAAACAATGCCCGGTCGTTCGTCCAGAGCGTGGGGCGATTCATCGACCAGCGGAAGCTGCTGGCCCCGTCCGAGCACGTGCTGGCGGCGGTTTCGGGTGGGGCTGACAGTGTGGCGATGCTGGCGGTGTTGCTGGAATTGGCCCAGCAACGCGGGCGTGACTATCGCCTCAGCGTCGCGCACCTGGATCACGCCCTGCGCGAAGATTCAGCCGCCGATGCCGATTTTGTCGAATCGCTGGCAGGCAGCCTGTCTCTTGCGTGCATCCGGGAGCGGGTGGACGTGCGCGAGGCGGCCTTGGGCGGGGAGAGCATCGAGGAGGCTGCCCGGAGAATCCGCTACGATTTTCTGACGCGGGCGGCGGAGCAAGCCGGGGCAACGAAGGTGGCGATGGGCCATCACGCCGATGACCAGGTCGAGACCGTCCTTTACCGCATCCTCCGCGGCACGCACCTTCGCGGCCTGGCGGGCATGCCGGCCCGGCGGATGTTGTCACAGGACGTGACGCTGGTCCGGCCCATGCTGTGCGCCAGCCGCGGCGAGATCGTCGATTACCTCCGCTTCCGCGGCCTGGCCTGGCGGGACGATCCATCCAACCTCGACCCGGCGTATCGGCGCAATTTCATTCGCCACAAATTGTTGCCGCTGCTGCGAGAGGAAGTCAACCCGCGATGCGACCAGGCGCTGCTGCGACTGGCGTCGGCGGCGGGTGATGCTGAGATTCTTCTGGCGGGCCAGGCCGAGGCCTTGCTGGCCCGGGCGCGGCGACCGGCCGGCCAAGGCGCGATCGCCCTGGACGCTCCCGCCCTGGCCGAGGCCGACGAACTGGTTCGCCAGGTGGCCCTGCGTCGGGCGATGGAACAGGCGGGCCTGCCGCTCCAGGCCGTCGGCGCCGAGCAGATCCAACGGCTCTCGGACCTGGTGGCAGGGCCGGGCGCGTCAGGGCCGGTGAATCTGCCGGGCGGCTGGATCGCCCGCCGCGAGAAGGCGCTGCTCATTGTGGAGCCGTCCATTCCCCTCGTGGCTGAGCCATCCTGGCCGGCGGTGCCGCTGGCCTGCCCCGGCAGGACGCTCCTGCCTGACGGCCGCAGCGTCGACTGCCAGATCTTGGCCTTTGCCCCGGCGGACTTCGACCTCCACTGCCGCACCCGGCCTGCCGGAGTGGAGATGATCGACGCCGACCGGATCGTCGGCCCGCTGCGCTGTCGCCCGCGGGAAACCGGCGACGCGTTTGTTCCCCTTGGCTGCGGCGGACGTCAGACCGTGAGCGACCTGCTGACGAACCTGAAGTGGCCTGCCGCGGCGCGGCGGGAGGTGCTGTGCATCTGCGACGATCAGGGAATCGTCTATGTCCACCCCGCCCGCATCGACGCTCGCGTCAGGATCACCGACTCCACCCGCCGCGTCCTGCGCCTCTCGCTCCGCACGCCGCCGCCCCCCGACGCCGACGAGGATTCTTGACCTTCGGCCCATCGGCGGCTAGAACGTTCAATGACATGATGGAACTGGTTGGAAATCTCGGCCAGCGCACCGTGCGCAATATCCAGATCTTCGGCGACTTCTGCATTTTCTGCGGACAGTCGTTCTCGTGGGTCTCCGAAGGTCTGTGTCGCATGCGCAACCTGCGGATGCTCACGGTCCAACTTTACGAGATCGGCACCAAGAGCATCCCAGTGGTTATGATCACCGGCGCGTTCGTGGGCATGGTGCTGGCCGTGCAGATGGTCCTACAGTTCAAGGGCATCGGCATGGAAGCCCAGATGGGCACGATCGTGAACCTCTCGGTGCTTCGCGAGCTTGGGCCGGTGCTGACGGGAGTGATGCTGGCCGGGCGGGTCGGCGGCGGACTGACGGCCGAGCTGGGCACCATGCGCGTCACCGAGCAGATCGATGCGCTATCGGCCATGGGCGCCAGCCCGCTGCGGGTCCTGGTCGTGCCGCGATTCCTGGCCTGCGTGCTGCTGATCCCCATGCTGGTGGTGTACGCCGATTTCATGGGTATCCTGGGCGGATACGTCGTCAGCGTCTATCTCTATGGCCTCAACGGGACGGAGTTCTGGCGTCACGCCGCCGAGTCGGTGGACAACTTCGACGTGTTCTACGGGCCCATCAAGAGCGTCTTCTTCGGGATGGCCATCAGCCTGATCTGCTGCTACAAGGGCTTTCGCTGCGCCCCCGGGGCCGCCGGCGTCGGCCGGGCCTGCACCGAGAGCTTCGTCGCGAGCTGCATGACGGTCCTGGCCCTGGACTTCTTCCTGGGCATGTTCCTCAACACAATCTACGAAAGCCTCTACGGCACGCGAGTGGTGCTCTAGTGCTCTGCCATTCGTCACACGATGGATCGGGTGCCACTGCCGCGGTGTTTGCAGCAGTGTCGACGCTATGCACGGCTGCACACGACGCAGCCGTGGCACCTATCATATTAGATGTGTTTGATGTCTCGCAGACAGGCCGCCCAGGAAACCAAGTGCATGACTAACCTTTTTCTCAAGGCCTATCGCAACTGGCGCGGGCGACATCTCAATGCCGTCAGTTTCGCCCTGCATGTGGTGGGCATTCCCGCCTGCTTCGTAGCCGCCCCGATCCTGCTGCTCCTGCGGCATTGGGAATGGGCAGCCTGGTGCTTCGCCGGCGGATACGTGCTCCAGTTCGCCGGCCACTGGATCGAGGGCAACCGCTCCGGCGAGGAACTGCTCCTGCGGAGAATTCTGAAGAAGCCCTAGATTGGCAAGGGTGTCCTTGACCGACTAGCCGCGAGCGCAAAGCGAGCGGAAACTCTGCCGTCAGTGGGCGGCGGGAGGCCGCGGCATCCGGCGCACGCCTCCCCGATTAACCGATTCACCGATCAACCAGTCAACCGGCTGGCTGGTCGATCTCTCGGGCCTCTGCCATCTGCGGTTTTTTCGGCAGCTTCATCGCCACGAAGATGCTTCCGACGGCGGCGGCAGCGCCCAGCAGGAACGTCAGGCGGTAGTCGTACTTCCAGACCAGTCCGCCCAGCAGCGGCATGGAGACGGAGGCGACGTGGTTCATGGCCACGCCCATCGAGAGTGTCGAGGTGTGCTCGCTGGGCGGGGCGATGCGGCCGACATAGGTCGTCAGGGCCTGGGCGAAGACGAAGAAGGCCGAGTCCATCACGAACAGGCCGTAGAGGATGTACTTGTTGCCCACCAGGGCGTACCCGGCGAAGACGGCGATGAGACTGCTGAAGTAGAAGATCAGGATCTTGCGTTCGCCGATGCGGTCGATGAGCCGGCCCACACGCGGGGCGGTGATGTAGCTGATGGCCTGGACGATGCACCAGAGCGTCAGCATGACCGTCAGGGACGTGCCATGGCGCTTGACCAGCAGGAAGCCCGCGAAGGCCAGGAAGATCTGCTTCCGCCAGCCGTCCAGGAAGCACAGGCAGTAATACAGGCCGTAACGGCGGCGGAAGACCAGGCGCTGCCCCGGAGTCTTGATGTTGCGCGGGATGGCCAGGCAGGCGGCGGCGGCCACGAGGGCAGCCCCGCCGGCGACGAAGTAGATCGGGCGGATCGGCAGCTTGGCCAGCACCAGCACCAGCGCCCCGCCCAGGCCCAGGAATGAGCCGATCGCGCCGGCAGCCTGCATTTGTCCGAGGCGATGGCCCGCCCGGCCTGGCTCAGCCAGCGACAGCGCCATCGAATTGGGCAGGGGCATCCAGATGTGCAGGCCCTGGCTCCAGACCATGCTCATCAGGATCACGCCGCTGTACTGGTGGACGAAGGCGTAGCCGCTGATGCCCACGGCGTAGAGCACCAGCACGGCGGCACCCACCAGCGGCTCAGCCAACCCGGCCATCAGCGCCAGCAGGCCAAAGGCGAAGATGCCGCAGCTTTCCCGCGCCGCTTCGAGGAAGCCCTGCTGCGTGCCCGAGAGCCCCAGCTCCTGGGCCACGTAGTTGGCGTTCAGGCCCATCTGGATGAAGAGGGCCACGCCCATGGCCGCGAAGGCCAGGCCCAGAAAGAAGACCCCGCGCCGTCTCTGGGCCAAACTAATACCCTGCGACGCGGGGTCGGGCGATCCATGACTGCTGTGACTCACGACGACGACACTCCAATTATGAGGCTTCCGACCGGGCGGAACAAGGCAATGCTATGAGCCATCGCGGTTGTGAGCAAAGGTTTTCCGCTGAAACAGGTCATAGTTCGTAGGTCGGAGGTCGTAGATTGCCGGGGTGCGGAATTCGATGTCGCCGCCGCGCAGCCTGCTACTTCGCCGGTGCGGTTGTGGGTCTGTCTTGGGAAGCCGCGTTGGCAAGTGCGTCCGCCAGTTCAGCAGCGGTGAGCCATTTTATATTACGCGATTTGTACAACACCCAAGCGCCCTCGCCATCATGGAACCTGGGACTTTGGAATATCCAGATCGCATCACTCGGTGCATTTTCGGGCAACTGGAAGTAAACCCAGTCAATCGGCCCTTGGTAGGGGCGCTGACGCAGAGTATTGTAACACGCATCGTATGATGAGGTCGCGATAAGGAGCTGAGGATCGATACCCATGTCGCCCACGAGCTGGCGGAGATTGCTTGGATAATGTCCTTTCTCGTCCCGATATAGGTCTAGGTAACAGACGATACCGCGAAGGTTGACCTGATCCTTGTGTCGCCCCACCCAATGAAAGCTTCGTTCCACGCCGGTGGCGAAACTCATCAGCGCGGCGACCCCCAGGACAACGGCTACAAATTGGAGCCAGAACACTTGCCATCGTGACCGGTTTTTCAGATCAGCGATTGCGCCCGCGATAGCTGAGGCTGCTATGGCCGTAAGCAGGAAGCTGAGAATCAGCAAGAGATGGAATGTGCGCTCACCTACTCGTTCCCCCAGCATCCCTGTGACTTGTTGCGCGAGAATATGACCCAAGAACGCCACGATGACGCCGAGAACGGACATTATGAACGCCCACAAGAATCGGTTGGCGCGCGACAGTACCTGACGATGCGTACGGCGGGCCAGAACCCCGTCGAGCCATGGAAGGATCAATACAATCCCGATGATTGGCAGCAGGGGCCCTCCAGTAAGAACAAGCATCACCCAATGCTCGGGGATAGTGATGATTATGTCGCACAGCAGCGTTGGCCAGATCATGGTGCAGCTCCTTTAGGCTGTAACGCCGCCGCTACTTGACTTCGTGGTCGACGACGTAGTGCAGCGTCTTGTCGGCGCGGAGGTCGTCGAACATCTTGTCATCCAGTTGCGGGTTGGGGTTGTCGCTGTCCAGGCCGACCCAGCCGATGGGGTGCCGGCCGCCGGTGAAGTAGTTGGCCGTCGCGAAGCGGAGGCTGGGCAGGTCGCCGGCGGGGTCCAGGATGGCCAGGGCCAGGATGTACCGCCCAGCCGGCAGGCTGGTGGGCAGTTGGAAGCTGCCGCTGACGGTCGTCGGCTGGGGCGGGATGTCATAGTCGATGCCCGTTGCCCACTGGAAGACATGGGTCTGCTTGTCCTGCCCGATCATCTTGCCCTTGCCGATATCGGAGAAGTTGCCCGGCAGCCAGGTGCGGATATCGACGTTCTTGAAGGTGGACTTCCAGGCCGGCTGGTGCGTGTTGGCGTCCAGGAGGCTGACCTCGACGGGCCAGGTGTAGTAGAAGGGGGCCGACCCGACGTTGCGGACGGTAAAGGAGACGTTGAGTCTCCCCCCGCCGCGCACGCGCCCGTCGTAGCGGCACTCGTCCAGCACGTAGCGATAGCCGAAGGCCTTCTGGAAGCGCTCGGCATTGGCACTGGCGGCGGCATTGTTGGCGTCGTGATTGCCCATCCATCCCAGGGTCGTCCAGTGCCAACGATGGATGTAGCGGATGACCGTATCGGCGTAGTTGGCCGCCGTGTCGGTGGGATCCAGTCCCAACTGCGTGTTGGCGGGCTCCCCTTTGTGGTAGGCCATCTCGCCGCCCATCGGCGCTATCTTCCAGCGGTCGGCCAGCGGGCCTTCCAGCAGGGGAATGTGGGTGCGGCTTTCCCAGCCGGGTTTGCCGAAGGAGTCCCAGTGGATGCCGAACTTGTAGTCCTCGAAATGCCACGGGTAGCGGACCATCACCAGCTTGTGCTTGAAGTTGGCGGTAAAGGCATCGCCCAGGACCTTCTGTATGGCCTCGGTTGGGGCGGGATCGTGATGCTCGCCCCAGGGGCCGATCATCGCCATCTCGATGAACGCGATGCGGTCGTCGTTGTCCCAGGCCTGGGCCATCTTCTCGACCATCCGCACCGCGCGGGCCTTGAACTTGGCGCTGGTGAAGTCGCGGACGGTCATGTCGGAGGGGTAATAGGACTGGATGGGCCAATACTCGTCGCCGGGTGAGCCGATGGGCCACTCCAGGTACACGCGAGGGATGACCTTGACGTTACGCTGGGGGATGTCCTTCCACATGGCGTTGGAGTATCGGACGATCTTGTCCGCGCCGTCGCCGGCGCTACTTTCGAGGTCGCTCCAGGCAACGTAAGGCCGTGACAGGGTGACGTATCCGATACCGTCGGGTTTGTCGATGAAGCCCTTCATGGGGTTTCGGATGGCCTGGTCGTAGGGCTTGGGCTTGACCACGACCTCCTGTGCGCCGCCGCAGCCCACGGTCGCCGACAGCAAAGCCGACAGCAAAGCCGACAGTACAGCCAGCAGGACGGGAAATCTCGACAGACTCATCGTTGATCCTTTAGCAATGAAACCGATTCTAAAGTCCCAGGCGTTTCTTGATGGCCCGCAGTTCAATGACCTTGTCGGCGGGGATCGGCTTGGCCCCGCCGATGTGCGAGGCCAGCAGGACGATGCGGCAGTACATGTCCAGCGTCTCGAGGTGGAAGTACGCCTGCTCCAGCGACTTGGCGAACGAGACGGCCCCGTGGTTGGCCAGCAGGATGGTGTTGGCCTTGTTCCGCAGGTGCGGCACGACCGAGCGGGCGAACTCCCGCGTGCCGGGCGTTTCATACCTGGCCAGCGGCACGGCGCCCAGGCTCATCTCCACTTCCGTCAGGATGTTGGAGGGCGGGGTGACGCCCGCGGCGGCGAAGGCCGTCGCATGGGGCGGATGGGCGTGGCAGACGGCGTTGACTTCGGGCCGTTCGTGGTAGATCTCCAGGTGTAGCATGATCTCACTGGTCCGCTGTCGCGCGCCGCGGATCTGCCTGCCCTCGCCGTCGACCACGGCGATGTCGGCGGGCTTCATGTAGCCCTTGGACACCAGCGTCGGGGTACACAGGAATCGGTCCTTGCCCAGGCGGCAGGTGATATTGCCGTCATTGGCGGCCACGAAGCCGCTGGCGAACATCCGCCGGCCGACCTCGCAAATCTGCTTCTTGAGATGCTGTTCTCGCGTCATCTGGGTCACGTCTCTCTTTGCGTTGTCAGCGTCTATCGCTTGGACAGTTCTTGTAATCCCATGAAAGGCTGCCTTCAAGAGCCTGTCTTCTGAAGTTGGTTTAGACCCGGAAGACGGGAAGGGGACAGCCATGAAGAACGTGTACGCCAGTGTAAGGGCCGGCGGGATGGACGTCCACAACAAGTTGGCGCATGGGTGGCCTTGTGAGCGACCTTCTTTTCTGCCAGAAAAGAAGGTCGCTCACAGGGCGGGAGAAAGTAGTGAGTAGAAAGGAGAAAATGCGGCTGATGCCGCCTCAAACGAACCACTGCCTGGTGCCACGGCTGCGTCGTGCCTGCCTGACGGTAGGCAGGTGCAGCCGTGCTTGACGTCGACACTGCTGCAAGCACAGGCAGGCTTGTTGCACGGGGTTTTGGATGCCGGTTTCCGCGTGCAACAAGTTGCACGCCCTACTACTACGGGCTGGTTGCACGCCTACAGGCTAGCGTTTCAGCAATCCGCGGGCTGGGTCGGGCGCGTCCCCGGCGGCGGGTGAATCCGCAGCCGGCGCGGGCGCCACGCCGTGGCAGGGGGGAGTGTCGTTGGGGCCCACCAGTCGCGTGTGCGGCTGGGGCACCTGGGTGTACCGACGGATGGGGCCGATCATCAGGCGCATCGCCCAGCCGAGCATGCGCGGCAGGGTGTACAGCAGGCCCAACAGGCCTATCACCTGGACGCTCGCATCGATGAGGTAGCGGCTGCTCTTGGGCCGAATCAGCGAGATCAGCAGCCGCAGGGGGTTGTAGAAGTACATCAGCGCCAGCGCGACGCGAAGCTGCATTCGCCACGGATGGGGCTGGGTCGTGGCGACGATATAATTAGCATCCAGCATGTACGGCTGGACCTGCCGGCCGGCGGCGGCCTGGATCATCTGCCCGGCGTTGAAGGGCTCCTCATAAATGCGCGACCCGACGGCCGGGGTCATGGTGAGCACCTGCACATCAACGGCGCCGGCCTTCCGCAGCAGCCGGATCTGGTTGAGCAGCCCGTAGTGCGATTTCCGCGTGTAGAGCGGCTGGCCGTCGTGATGCATGAGCATCGGCACCGGCGCGATGCCCTCATGACGAAGCAGCCTGAACGCCTCGGTGGTCTTGTCGACGCTTTGGCCCTTCTTGACGAACGTGGCGGTCATGTCCTCCACGCCCAGCCACAGGGCCATCGCGCCGGCCTTCCGCACGGTGGTGAGGTGCTCTTTCATGGCCAGCGTGTCATGCACGGTGACTTCCGTGCCCCAGTGAATCACGCGGCGCAGCGGCCGGCCGGCGATTTCCACCCGGCCCAAGGCCTCGACGATGGCCAACGTCCGGGCCTTGTTGTTGAAAAAGTTGTCGTCGGTGCCGAAGAAAAAGTGGAAGCCGTATTGCTGGTACAACTGCGTCATCTCGTCGGCGATACGCGCGGCGCTCTTGACGCGGTGCTGGCGCTGGTTGTAAGCGGGGATGGGGCAGTAGGGGCAGGTGAACCTGCAACCGGCGGTGAAGACCAGCGAGCCCAGGGGGCTGTAGCGGCGAACCTTGCCGCTGTCCAGCGGGCGCGAGGCGAGGTCGGTCCCGCGCGAGGGGGTTTCCAGCAGCGGGTAGCCCAGGGCCGGGTGGGGCAGTTCGTCGAGGTCGGCCACGAGACGCTGGATGCCGGTATCGACCAGCTCTTCGACGTTCCCGCCGCCGTTGGCGCGCGGGTAGACCAGTCCCGGCACGGCGTCGAGGGCGCCCTGGTCGCGGGCGCGGGCGAAGGCCGATCGCAGCGGCTCGCCGGGGGCGCGCTCCGCCAGCAGGACTTCCAGCAGGTTCAGCAGCACGTATTCCTCGCCGGTGACGACGACGTCGGCGCCCCACGGGTCGGCGGGGTCGGGGCTGAAGAGGGTCCAGGGTTCGTAGATGGCCTTGGGTCCGCCGGCGATAATCAGCGGGCGCGAGGCCGGGTCGATCCGGCAGGCGTCGCGAAGGAGGCCGTCGCAGGCGGCCGAGTGAATCTGCATGCTCGATACCAGCAGCAGATCGGGCATGCGCCCCTCCAGCATCATCCGCGAAGGCCGGAAGCGAGGGTTCCAATGCTGGAGTACGATGCGCGTTCGGGTGATCCCGGCGTCGTAGAGGGCCGAGCCGATGGCCCGCGCGCCGGCGGGGGCCATGTGGGTGCTGGAATAGAAAAAGGGCAGAACCCGCGTCCGGGCGTCAAAGGCGCAGGCCACCACGGCCGACAGATCATGCCGGGCCGCCACGCGCCGCAGCCGGGCGCGAATGTCGAGGCACTCGCCGGCCTTCAGCAGCCGGTCGCCATCAACTCTGGGGGGAAGTTCCATGAAAGAATCCTACTCGACATCATGTCCATTTTCCGCATGGAATCAACATTTTGTCCGCGCGAGGTATGGCTACATAGCGGTGGCAGATTAACGCCATAAACCCTCCACGCAGGCATGCCCCGAACGGTCAGATCAGAAATCGAACTGGGTCATGCCGCCCGGCAGCAGGCCGACGCGGGTCCAGTCGGCCAGTTTGACCTTTGTCGCCGGGCCCTGCTGGCGGCCGAAGGGGTCGAAGGATGTGACCTTGACGGCCTTTGGGCCCTTGCCGCGGACAACCAGTCCCTGGCGGAACGTACCGTTGAGAATGGTTGACGGGCGGGTGATTTCCAGGTCACCGCCGCCATTGACCAGGAAGAACAGGTCGCGCTGCTTGCCCCGGCCGGGCAGCTTGAAGATGTTGTGCTGGGCGTCCAGCGGAATCCGATATCGCATGAACTGTTTGATGTTCTGGTTGTACCAATGGTTGTAGTGGCCGATGACATCCTTGTTGGCCTGGCCGAGCCGGTCGAAGTCGATGCTGTAGGTGGGAATCCCAACGGCCATCATCTTCAGCACCACGCAGGCGGCGGCCTGGGGGGAGTCTCCGTCGGTGATGGTCTGGTAATCGTTGATCGCAAAGGGCGAATAGGCCTGCACGTAGAGCGTGCGAAGGAAGTTGCCCTCGCTGTTGTAGGGCGTGTCACCGGCGCGGGTCATCGTGCCGAACTGTGACAGGAACGGCGTGGCGTAGTTCTGTTTCAACTCGACAATATAGTCCTTCTTCAGCTTCCGCGTCGCGCGATCGATCTGCTGTAGCGTCAGGTGCAGGCCTTCCATCATCGACGTCACGTCGTGGCTGTGTTCCTGGCTGCAACACCGGATCGCGGGCACGCAGTTGAACAGGTCGTACTTGGCCCCGTCGAAGTCCCACTGCCGTATGAACGAGGCGCAGATGTCAGCGATCACCTGTCGCGCTTCGGGGCACATGAAACACATCATGTGAAACAGGTTGTCGCTCATCACCAACTCGCCCGTGCCATCGACGAGCAGCAACCGGCGGCGGTCCTGGAAGCACTTGGCCCCCGGCGCGACGGCGTGGGGAGCGCACCAGATCATCGGCACGCCGCCTTCGGCGCGAACGTCACGGACGAGTTTGCCCATGTCCTTGAACTTCGCCGGGTCGGGCTCCCAGTCGCCCAGGTTCAGCGCCACGTCATAATCGTTGTCCAGGCCGGGGCCAAACCAGCCGTCGTCAATGATGTAATTGCGGATGCCCAGCTTCACGCCCGCGCGGACATTGTCGAGCACCACCGTGTCGGTCACGTTGTCGCTGAACCAGTCGGTCCAACTGCACCACAGCGGGGCCATGGACGCCTGGTTGCCGACGTCGGGGATCTTGTAGAGGCACTTCTGATGCTCGGCGAAATTCCGCAGTGTCAGCGCCCACGGCTGGGCCTTGGCGTCCCTGGACGTGCGGAAGTACAGGTATTCAGTAATGGCCCCGTCGGCGCGCTTGCGGGCGACACTGTCGGGTATGGGATAAAGGTCCGTGCCCCGCTTGATCATGATTGTCAGACGCCGCATGTAAGCCAGCAGCGCGCGACTGCGCTTGGGCTCCAGGCAACGAAACGCCGTCTCGTAATTAGGGCCGATCAGGCCGAAGGCCATCGCCATGTTCAGATCCTGGCCGGTGAAGATGAACAGCGGCATCTTGAAGTCGCCGGCAAAGGACTCCTTCTTGTGCCTCCAAAACGATACCAGTTGCATCAACTCCGGGTATCCCCGTCCGCTGTCGGGAGTGATTACCTGGTGGTAATTGGCAATATCGGTGGAGAGTTCGTACTCGATGCTCTTGATCGGCCCGTCACTTTTGGGCGGAACAACCGTCACCGGCGCGGGACACCCCCGGCCGACGGTGAGGCATACGCCGTCCTGCTCGGCGGAACAGGCCTTGCCCGGGATGACGCCCTCGAACATGACAGTCTTGCCGGAATGCAGGATGACGCGAATCTTAAGACTGGCGGCCACTACCGTACTCCTCCACTCCGAGAACACTGTTTCATAGAGGTCTTCTTCATTGAGGGAGCTGGGACTTGAACCCAGAACCTACGCATTAAAAGTGCGTTGCTCTGCCGATTGAGCTACTCCCTCGGGCGATGCACATTGTAAGCGGCGGGGCGGGCAAGGCCAAGAGTCTTTGGACCGAACCTTTGTCCGAACAACTGGCAGATCGCCTCGTCAGCGGGATGTCGCCGCCTGCAATCTGGAACCCATTTCAGAAGGTGTGTGGCACAGGCTTTTCAGCCTGTGTCCTCAGTCGCGGACGTCGAGGTGGCGGAGGAATTCGTCGTTGCTGCGGAACTTCTCCAGCGCCTTGATGAGTTGGGGCAGTTCCTCGTCAACATTCAGCGTGGACAGGAAGCGGCGCAGCGTGTGCAGCTTGGGCAGTTTCCACGGCTCGACCAGGAGTTCTTCCTTCCGCGTGCCTGTCTGGGGGATGGAGACGGCCGGCCAGATGCGTCGCTCCGCCAGCTTGCGGTCCAACTGCAATTCCATGTTGCCGGTGCCCTTGAACTCCTCGAAGATCAGGTCGTCCATGCGGCTTCCGGTCTCGACCAGCGCGGTGGCCATGATGGTCAGGCTTCCGCCGCCTTCAATCTTGCGGGCGGCGCCGAACTGTCGCTTGGGGATCTCCAGCGCGCGAATGTCCACGCCACCGGACATGGTTCTGCCGCTGCCTTCGATGTAGCGGTTGTAGGCCCGGCCCAGGCGGGTGAGGCTGTCCAGCAGGATCACGACGTCCTGGCCGAACTCGGCCATCCGCTTGGCCCGCTCCATGGTGAATTCCGTCACGCGGACGTGGTTGGCCACTTCCTGGTCGTTGTTGGAGGCGACGATCTCGGCCTTGAGGCACTTGCGCTTGAAGTCGGTCACTTCCTCCGGCCGCTCGTCGACCAGCAGGATGAGCAGGGAACATTCGGGGTTGTTGGTCGTGATGGCATTGGCAATCTGCTGAAGCAGGATCGTCTTGCCCGAACGGGGCGGCGCGACGATCAGGCCGCGCTGGCCCTTGCCGATGGGGCAGATCAGGTCCAGCACGCGCATCTCCATCGGCCCGCCGGGGGTCTCAAGCTTCAGTTGCGGATGCGGGTCCACGACGGTCATCTCGTTGAAGGGGATGATGTCGGTGTACTCTTCGACCCGCTTGCCGTTGACGGTGACGATCTCTTCGAGCTTGGGGCCGCCTTTTCGCTTGGTGGGCGGCTGGACCTTGCCCTCGAGGAACAGCCCGGTCCGCAGTCCGAAGTGGCGAACGAAATCCTTGCCGACAAACGCATCGCCCGGCGTGGCCTTGTAATTGTTCCTGGCCTCGCGAAGGAAACCATATCCCTTGTCGGTGATCTCCAGGACACCTGAACTGTACGTGAGGCCGGCCTGGTCGCTTGTTGATGTCGCGGCGTCGTTCATTCTCGGGAACCTTCCTTAACAAAGAGACAACACATTCAAATTGCCTGCTGGGCCCGCGAAACGCGTGTCCGCGGGAGAAAACCTAGAGCTTACGCACCCCTGCGCTTCAGCTAAGTATAGCCCATGCGCGGGGGAATACAATCCTTTTTCAATCCCGCTTTGGCGTAATCGGGCGGGATTTTGTGTCTTGCCCGGCGCCGCGTCGGCCACTAGCCGCGGGCCAAAGCGACGGCTTGTCGCAGGTCGATCCGACCTTCGTACCACGCCTTGCCGATGATGACTCCGCCGCAGCCGGCCTGCTTGCAGCGAACCACGTCGTCGATGCTTCCCACGCCGCCGGAGGCGATCACCGGCACGTCGGTGGCGGCGATGACCTGGGCCGTGGCCTCCACGTTGACGCCTTCAAGCATACCGTCCCGGCCGATATCAGTATACACGATCGCGCCCAGCGGCCAACCGCAAACCCGGGCGGCCAGCTCAGCGGGCGTGGCCTGGACCTGCTCGGTCCAGCCGTGGATGGCCAGGCGGCCTGCCTTGGCGTCCAGACCCAAGGCGATCCTGCCCGCCAACTCCGGCCGCTGCACCAGCCGCTCGAACCAGGCCCAGTCCTTCAGGGCCGCCGAGCCCACGACCACGCGGGAGACGCCCAGTTCCAGCATGGCTTCCACGGCGCGGTCGTCGCGGGCCCCTCCGCCCAGCTCGATCCGGGCATCGACGGCCTCGGCCACCGCCCGCACCACCTCGGTGTTGGCGTGCCGGCCGGTCCGAGCGGCGTCCAGGTCCACCATGTGGATCCACCGGGCCCCCGCCTCGACGAACTGCCGGGCCACGGCGACCGGATCGTCACTGTAGGTGGTCTGCTGGGCGTAATCACCCTGGAGCAGGCGCACCACCTTGCCGTCGCGGAGATCAATTGCCGGGAGAATGTCCATCCGTTGCCGCCGAACTGAGTTTACCCGTTACATCCTCGCGAAGTTTTCAAGCAGTTGCAGGCCCACCTTCTGGCTCTTTTCGGGGTGGAACTGCGTGGCAAAAACGTTGTCCTTCCAGACCGACGAGACGAAGCTGTAACCATAGTCCGTCGTCGTGACGACAATGGAAGGATCGGCTGGGACGACGCAATAACTGTGGGCAAAATAGACATAGGCGTCGTTGTCGATGCCCTGAAGCATCGGGCAGCCGGGCTTAGTCTGGTGAATCTGGTTCCAGCCCATGTGCGGCACCGAGAGCCGCTGGGCGGTGACGGCTGGGGAGAACTCGAACCTCACCACCTTGCCCGGCAGGATGCCCAGGCCGGTGTGCTGGCCGCCCTCGTAGGACACGTCGAAGAGCAATTGTAGCCCCAGGCAAAAGCCCAGGTAAGGCACGCCCTGCCTGACGGCCTCCGCCAGCGGCTTGACCAGTCGCATGGTGTGAAGCTGGGCTATCGCGTCGCCGAAGGCCGCCACGCCGGGAAGAACGATTTTCTCCGCCGCGGCCAGCTCGGCCGGCGTGGTGATCAGCCGTGCATCGGCGCCGACCTGCTGGAGCGCCTTCTGAACGCTCCGCAGGTTGCCCATTCCATAATCAACGATTCCAATCATGGCCAGTGCGATCCCCGAACGGGACGATTCCGCCGGCGGTCGCGGCGCAAATCCGTCTTCGCTCTGCTATTTCTTCCTCAATGCGATGATCTCGACGCGGCGGTTCTTCGTTCTTCCGGCGGAATCCTTGTTGCTCGCCACCGGGTGTGTTTCGCCCATCGCCACGGTCTCGATCTTGCCGGCGTTGATGCCCTTGGAAATCAGGTGCCGCGTCACGGCCATCGCGCGATTGGCTGAAAGGTCCAGGTTGTCCTGCCAGAGCTCCTTGGACTTTCGGATCGGGTCGGTGTCGGTGTAACCGTACACGCGGATAGAGCTGCCGGAGTACGTGTTCTTGAGGTCGGCGGCGATCTTGTCCAGCCGCTTCTTGCCCTCGGGCGTCAGCGTGGCCTTGCCGGGGCCGAACAGGATATCGCTGCCGACGGTGGCCATGTCGCCCAGGTCGCCGCGTTGCCAGCCGGCGGCGGGCGCCGCGGAGGGCGGGGTCTTGGCTGAAGGCTTGTTTTCCTGATCCCGCAGCCGCGCCAAGGCGGCATCCAGCTCGGTCTGCTTGGCCGCCAACTGCATGCCCAAGGTCTCTTCGTGTGTCTTGGCGGCAGCCAGTTGGTCACGCAGTTCCTTGTTCTGGCCGTCCAACTCGTTGTTGCGCTGGGTCAGTTGCTGGATCTGATCTTTATCCTTCTGAGCACAACCCACGGTCGACAAACCCATCGCCACGGCCAACACAATCCATGCCCCAAGCTTTGCCTGTTTCATGGCAGCAATCTCCTTTAGTTGCCAATCCAGCGGTCCGTGCCGGCTTCGGGGACGGGTCTTGCCCGCTACCGCCGACACCGCCGCTAACACTACCGATGCCAAAATGCTTTTGCAAGTGCGATGTCGAGCCCTGCGCGCAACGTCGCCGCCTCACGCGGCCGGAGGCGTTGGCTCGGCCGGGCCAGGCTCGCAGAGCCTGGACTTGTGGACCGTCACCGCCCCGCGATAGAGCAGTTTGCACATGAAGACGGACAGAATGCCCGTCACGGCCGCCGCCAGGATGAGGTGGGCGGTGTTCAGCGTCCGGTTCTGCCCGAACAGTGAGAAACTGCAACTGTTGCCCCACTGCAAGGCCACCAGAATCGCCGCGATCAGGACATACACCCCGCCGATCACCATCTGCACGTAACCGATCACTGTCGAGATTTTCATAAGCCTGTCCTCTGTACGGGTCTACGGTTTTCACACAAGGACGCGAAGTCTCCGGGAAATGCACCCTTATTCAGTAGGCTTGCGATCCGGTTCCCTGCTGCCCGGTATTGCATTCTATCGCGTCGCCATCAGCAGCGGCTCGACGAAGGGGCGCAGGAGCCGTGCGAAATCGTCGTGCCAGAGCATCACCAGCAGGCTCGCCGCCGCCAGCCAGGGGCCGTAAGGCAGCTCGCGCTGGTTGCCGCGGATCAGCAGCACGACCGCCCAGGCCAATCCGAAAAACGGCGCGACAAAGAACGCGATGGACGGCACGATCCAGCCGGTCACCGCGCCCACCGAGGCCATGATATCCACGTCGCCCATGCCCATGGCTTCCTTGCCGAAGGCCAGCGTGCCCAGGATGCGCGTCGCCCAGATCCACAGCCCGCCCACCAGCCAGCCCAGCAGCGCCGACAGCAGGGCGTTGACGTGTGGCCCCACGGTCCCGGCCGGGTCCAGCCACGCCGACCAGACCTTCGCGACATCGGGCCGCCTCGTCAGCAGCGCGTACGCGCCGCAGGCCAGGAGGATGGCCGGGGCCAGGAACGCCGCCTCCAGCAGGATCTCCTTGCGCGGATTGACGCCGTGTTCCTTGCCGATGGCCACCGAAGTGATCCTGGTCTTGGCCTTCTGGCCCGACTTGGAATCTCCCTGGCCCTTGCGGTCGGCCACGGGTTTTTCCGCAGCCTTGAGCAGCGCCTTCTCGTCGACGTCCTGGAAACTAGGCCGGATCAGGCCGTAACGCCGCAGGATCGTCGCCAGGATCAATCCCGCCGCCGCCGCCACGGCCATGCCGCCCATAACGGGCGAAACGATCGGCCAGAACGGATGCGGGGAAGCCGCCGCGGAGATCATCCCAACGGCCGAGACCACCCAGCAGACCTCCAGCGGGACGATCCACCGCTCCAGGTCCACCAGGGAGCAGACCAGCAGCCCGCAGAGCAACGTGGCATGGGCGACGAACATCGGCCAGGAGGATGCGAAATCGCCGGCCCCTCGCCGAGCGTCCAGGAGGTAGTACCACGCATACAGCCCGCCGACCAGGATGGCGGTGGCTGCCTCGACCAGGATGTAGCGCGGCGAGATTCGCGCCTTGCAGAAACGGCAGCGGGCCCGCAGGGCCAGCCAACTGACCAGCGGGATATTGTCATACCACTTGATGGCCCGCCCGCAGGAGGGGCAGTGGCTGGCGGGAAAGACAATGCTTTCGCCGCGGGGCAGGCGATAGATCACGACGTTCAGAAAGCTGCCGACGCAGGCCCCGATCGCCAGGAAAAACACCAGCCAGCAGATGTCCATCGTCATATCCATCGGACCTCTTGGCTCTAGGGCGAGCCGAATCCTGGCGTCTGATCAGCCGGTTGTTACGCTTTTCCCCGCCCGCGCATCTGGAGGCCAAAGAGCTTGATGAAGCCGGTGGCGTCCGAGGGCGTGTACTCGCTGCCCATGGTGAAACTGGCCAGCCTGCCCGAGTACAGGGAGTAGGGGCTCTTCACGCCGGCCACGGTGGCTGAGCCCTTGAAGCACTTGACCCGCGCCGAGCCGGTGACGTTCTTCTGCGTGGCGGCCACGAAGGCGTCCAGCGACTCCCGCAGCGGGCAGAACCACTGGCCGTTGTAGACCAGTTCGCCATACTTCAGCGCCACGCCCTGCTTGTAGTGCAGCGTGTCGCGGTCGAGGGTGATCGACTCCAGCGCGCGGTGCGCGGCGTAGAGGATCGTCCCGCCGGGGGTTTCATAGGCGCCGCGACTCTTGATGCCCACCAGGCGGTTTTCCACCAGGTCGGTCTGCCCCACGCCGTGCTTGCCGCCGATGGCGTTAAGCCGCGCGATCAGCTCGTGCCCGGGCAACTTCACGCCGTCAATGCCCACCGGCACGCCGGCCTTGAAGTCCACCTGCACATAGCTCGGCTTGGCCGGCGCCTTGGACACAGGTACCGACATGACCCACAGGTTGTCCTGCGGTTCATTGGCGGGGTCTTCCAGGTCCGCGCCCTCGTGCGAGATGTGCCAGAGGTTGCGGTCGCGCGAGTAGATCTTCTTCTTGGTCTGGGCGATAGGAATGCCGCGGGCCTTGGCGTACTCGATGGCCGCCTCGCGGCTGGTCAGCTCGAAGGACGAATCCTTCCACGGGGCGATGATTTGCAGTTGCGGCGCCAGGGCCATGTAGGTCAGCTCGAAGCGGACCTGGTCGTTGCCCTTGCCGGTGGCGCCATGTCCGACGGCGTCGGCCTTTTCCTTCAGGGCACATTCCACCTGCGCCTTGGCGATCAGCGGGCGGGCAATGGAGGTGCCCAGCATGTACAGGTGCTCGTAGAGGGCCCCGGCCGCCAGCATCTTGAAGCAATACTGCTCGGCGAACTCCTTCCGCAGGTCGGCCACCACGCACTTGTCGGCCCCGCTGGCCAGCGCCTTCTTCTCGATGCCGTCGAGTTCCTCGGCCCCCTGGCCCAGGTCGGCCGCGAAAGCGATGACCTTGCAGCCGTACTTTTCCTTCAGCCAGGGCAGAATCACCGACGTGTCCAGCCCGCCGGAATACGCCAGCACGATCTTCTTTACTTCGCTCGCCATGAATATCCTCTCTCGAATGCCGTGTGTCCCATGAAGATTGGATTCTACGCGGCCGGGGGATCAAGACAAGGCAATTCTAGGCGGGCCTGGCTGTTGGAGGCATCTCTGGAGGGTGACGTCAGCACTTCGTTCATGGACCCGGTGCGGAGGCCTTGGAGGTCGAGCGATATGTATGTGAAGCCGAGGGACTTGAAGCGTTCGATGATCCCGGCCCGCTCGTGGAGCAACCGCACGAGGTTGTCGGGCGGGACTTCGATCCTGGCCACGGTGTCGTGGTCGCGGACGCGGCATTGCCCAAAGCCCAGGTCTTTGAGGTAATCTTCGGCCTGCTCGATGCGTCCCAGGCGCTGCGGCGTGATCGCTTCCCCGTAGGGAATGCGGCTGGCCAGACAAGCCATCGCCGGCTTGTCCCAGGTGGGCAGGCCACGCGTGCGGGAGGCTGCGCGGATGTCGGCCTTGGTCAGGCCCGCTTCCATCAGCGGGTTGCGGACTCCCAGTTTTCTGCCGGCCTCCAGGCCAGGGCGGAAATCGCCGGGGTCGGCGGCGTTGGCCCCGCTGACCACGGCCGAGAAGCCCCGCTCCCGCTGAAGGTCCGTCAGTCGAGTGAAGAGGGCACTCTTGCAGAAGAAACATCGGCGCGCGGGATTGGCCGCATAGTTGGGGTCGTCCTGCTCGTCGGTGACGATCTCAACCATCTCGACGCCGATCTTTGCCGCTAACTTGCGGGCCTCGTCAAGTTCGCGCTGCGGCAGCGACGGCGAGACACCCGTGGCGGCCAGGACATTACTCGTCCCCAGCGTCTCGACCGCCAGGGCCAGCAGGAACGTGCTATCCACGCCGGCGGAGAAGGCCACGACGACGCGGCCGAGATCGGTCAGGATTGCTTTGCAGGCGGCGAGCCTGTCATCCAGCGGACGAATCTCCGTTGTCGATTGACTGTCAGTCATTGTCATTCCTGATCTGCCAAGAGACCTGTCGCAATTTCGAGCGGTCTGTTACATCTGATTTTGTGGACACACCACGATCGCAGGTCGTGCATACCTGCACAAGGGCTGGTAGCACAGGTATTCCGCGTGCAACAAGTTGCACGCCCTACGAAAACTGCGCCACGGTCAATGTGCGCTTCCCGATTCGGCCAATATTCTCGTCAGCACTTCCTGAGGAGACAAACGCTGGCCGGCCGGCTCGGCGAGGCGGGCATCGCGCCCCATGCCGCCGCGCACGTAAAGATCATAGACATCTCGTCTTTGCCCGCCGACGGAGTCAACCAGCCCGACCAGGCCGATGTCAGCCACTCTGCTGTGCGCGCAGCCGTTGGGACAGCCGGAAATGCAGATAGTCTTGTCGGCGGGCAGTTTGCCTGCCAGGTCCGCCCGCAACCGATCGGCCTGGGCGTTGGTGTCGGTCAAGGCTCGGCCGCACCATCGCTTGCCGGGGCAGGCCACAATGGCAGGCTGCGGCAACGCGGCCGTCGCCAGCGACTTCTGTCCCGCGACGGCGGCGGTTACGGTCGCCGCATCTGGCCCGAACACGATGACGTGTTGGTGATTGGCGATTCGGACCTTGAGGGACGGATCATCGGCCAGGCGACCGATGGAGTCGGCCAGGCCGGCGGAGACATCTCCATTGTGGAAGGTCAGTGTCGCGCGGCCGGCAAGGCGATTTTCTGCCGGATGCAGTATGACCTCCGGCCAGGCCTGCTGCTGACGCACCTGGTCAAGCTCCCGCCAGATCAACGCGGCGAAGGCCTCGTCACCGAGGCGTTGCCGCACGTGTCGCAAGCGGGCCTGCGAGCGGTTCTGCCGGTCACCGTGGGCGGCAAAGACCTGCAATGCCGCCAGCGCCAGCGGGACCACGTCCCGCGCGTCGAGCCAGTCGGCCAGCAGCATCGCCGTTGCCGGTCGCGGCCCGAGCGACCCGGCGACGGTCACGGCAAAGCCGAGGCGGCCCTCCTGCTGGCGGGCGGCAAACCCGAGGTCATTGATCCACGGCTGGCCGCAGCCTTCGCCGCACGCCGACAGCGAGACCTTGAACTTGCGCGGCAGGGTGAAAAACTCCTCACGCGATTGAAGCACCTCCTGGATCAGGCCCGCCAGCGGCAACAGGTCCGGGCCGCTGGTGCCCGAGCACGGGCAGACCGTCACGTTGCGCAAGGCGTTGCCGCCGGAGCCCAGGCTCGTCAGGCCCGCCTCGGCCAGCGCCTCCTGCACCTGCGGAATCTGCTCGCTTCGCAGGTCGTGCAGCTCGAACTCCTGGCGCGTCGTCAGGTGCAGAGGCGTGGCCGGCGTGAAACGGCGAATCGCCTCCGCCAGGGCCCGCCACTGCGGCCCGGCCAGCACGCCGCCAGGCACGCGCACCCGCTGCATGAAGAGGCCCTCCTGCACCTGCGGATAGATGCCCAGCACGCGGGCAACCGGAATGGCATCGGGCACCTGGCAGCAGGGAAAGGTGGACTTGATGTCGGAAGAAGTCATGATTTAGTCTCGCGTGAAGGTCATGTTAGTCCAAGGTCGGCGACTACAGATAGTACTCCGGCAGGAAGTTTCTCGATTGGAGCAACTGCTCCAGCGAGGCCAGCCCAGCCTCAACCTCCAGCGCCGAGGCCAGCTCCAGGTCCGACTCGGTGCGCGAGAGGCGGGTCTCGCCGACGTTAATGATCAGCAGCTCGCCGGGGCTGTTGAGCGCGCGGATGAGCTTGAGTTCCTCGTCGTCCAGGTCGGAGACGGCGGCGATGAGGATCAATCCCGCGTCGATCATCAGGTGCGCGACCTCGCCGATGCGGCGGAGGAACTCGTCACGCTCGGCGGAGTCTTTCAGGCCCGCCTCGCCGCCCAGGGCGTTGGACAATCCCAGGTAATAGACCGCCTTGCCGCGATCGAACAGCCGCTCCTCCAGCGCCTTGGCCAGCCGGGCCTTGCCCGCGCCCGTCGGCCCGGTGATCAGCACCAGCGTCGCCCGCTGATTGTAGCGCGAGGCCCGCAGATTGGGCGTGATGGCGCTGCGATCCCAGGCCCGTTCGCGCTGGGCGACGTGGCGGTCGATCAGCGAGTTCTCGTCGGTCATCGCGTCGAGGATGATCCCGCCGCCGGCGATCTCGTAGTTGTCGATGATCACGAACCGCCCGGTCGCGGGGATGTCGGCCGCCGCGTCGCACGCGATGGGCTTGAGGGTTTCCAGGACGCAGTCGGCCACGTCGTGGCGCTCGACCTGCTGGCGCCCGACCTCGCGATTGAGCGTGCCGGCGTCGAGGACCGAGTGGATCGCCGTCAGCCAGACCGGCACGCGGGCACTGCCCAGCTTCAGCTTGTACCGCTTGCCCTGGATCATCGGGGCCCGTCCCAGCCACAGGATGGACGCGCGCAGCTTGCTGGCCACCTTCGCCGGTTCCTGGCCGACCTTGCAGAGCAATTCTCCCGGCCGGACGTAAACCTGCGTCGAGAGTGTCAGCCCCGTCGAGAGACCCGCCTCGGCGCGCGGCGGCGCCGAGCCGTGGAACTCCTCGATGCTCGCAACGGTGGACCGCTTGAGCGAAGGCAGGAACACCACCTCGTCCCCCACTTCCACGCTGCCGGTCTCGATGCGACCGGCGATGATCCGCCGTTCGTCGCCCGCCTCGGTGAACTTGTAGACGTCCTGCACGGGCAGTCGCAAGGGCTTGCCCAGTTCGGGCGGCTCTTTCTGGAAACTATCGACCCTCTCCAGAACGGACGGGCCGTGATACCACGGCACCTGCCCGCCGCGGGCGACGATGTTCACGCCCTCCATCGCGGCGATGGGTATGAAGCCGGCCGGCTCGATCCGCACCTGTCGGAGAAAATCACTGTACTCGGCCACGATGGTATCGAAGACGCCCTTGTCGTAGCCGACCAGATCCATCTTGTTGACGCACACGGCCACCTGGCGAACGCCCAGCAGGCCCAGCAGGCAGCCGTGACGGCGCGAGTTTTCCTGCACGCCTTCCTTGGCGTCGATCACCAGCAGCGCCGCCTCGGCGCGGGCTGCGCCGGAGATCATGTTCCGCAGGAATTCCACGTGGCCGGGGGCGTCGATGATGATGTAGTCCCGCGAGGCGGACTTGAAGAAGCACCGGGCCGAATCGATGGTGATGCCCTGCGCCTGCTCGTCCTTCAGCGCGTCGAGCAGGAATGCGTACTCGAACGGCCGGGCGTTGCGAAGGCACTGCGCCCGCACCGATTCGAGCTTGCCCTGGGGCAGCGAGCCCGTGTCGGCCAGCAGCCGGCCGATCAGCGTGCTCTTGCCGTGATCGACGTGGCCGATGACCACGATGTTCATCTTCTGCCGCCCGCCCGCGTGCCCGGAGGCCTCGTGGGCGGAACCAACGGCAACTGTTTCTTGCGTTGTCATAGCGGGATCTCTTCGTAGTAGCGATCGAGCGTGGCCGCCGCCTTGCGGAGCCAGTTCCATATTCTCCTGATTGCCTGTCCGGGGCTCATCACATGTACCCGTCCTTTCGCAGGCTCTCCAGGCCGTAGCCGTCTTCCTTGTCCTGGTCGCGGCCGCTGCGTTCGGCAATGTTGACGAACTTGCCGCTGCGAAGCTCCTCGATGATCTCGCGGACATTCCGCGCCGTCGAATCCACCGGCTTGGTACACGGCCAGCAGCCCAGCGACCGGTATCGCTTGCCCTTGCCCTGATCGAAATAGAGGCTCACCACCGGGATGCTCTCGCGCTCGATGTATTCCCAGACGTTCAGTTCCGTCCAGTCCAGCAGCGGATGGATGCGGATGTGCGTGCCGGGGGCGAAGTCGGTCTTGAACTGGTTCCACAGTTCCGGCGGCTGGTCGGCCACGTCCCACTCGCTGTGCTGGTCGCGCGGCGAGAAGTAGCGTTCCTTCGAGCGACTGCCCTCCTCGTCGGCGCGGGCCCCGACGATCACGCCGGTGTAGGGCTCGCCGCCGGTGGTCTTGACGTACCGGCCCGTCGCGTGGTCCAGCACCCATCGCGGCCAGGCGCCGCTGAGGGTATTCTTCAGGGCCTCGGTTTTCAGGGCGGCGCAGCACTGGAGCCGCGTGGCGTTGCCGTCGGGGAAGGTCGCCTTGGCGGCCAGGGCGTCGCTATTCTCGCCGTAGATCATGTTCAGCTTCCACTGGCGGGCCAGGCGGTCGCGATACTCGATCATCTCGGCGATCTTGTAATGCGTGTCCACATGCATCAGCGGGAAAGGCACGTGGCCGAAGAAAGCCTTCCGCGCCAGGTGCAGCATGACCGTGCTGTCCTTGCCGATCGACCAGAGCATCACGAGTTGCTTGAGGTCACGGTAGGCCTCCCGCAGGATGTAGACGCTCTGCGATTCCAGTTCCTTCAGACGGTCCATTGGCGTCACCTGACCTTTCGCGTCAGTTGTCCATTCACCACGTGCAATCCGCATTCCTTGTGCTGGGGCTGCTCCCACCACCACCGGCCGGCGCGGATGTCCTCGCCCGGCTGGACGGCCCGCGTGCAGGGCGCGCAGCCGAGGCTCGGATAGCCGCGATCATGCAGCGCGTTGTAGGGGACATCGTGGCGGCGGATGTAGTCCCATATCTGCTCGGTGCTCCAATCGATCAGCGGGTTGATCTTCGTCAGACCGTTGGCCTGGTCCCACTCCACCGAAGCCAGGTCCGCCCGCGTGACGGCCTGCTCACGCCGCAGGCCGGTGATCCAGGCGTCCAATTCGGCCAGCTTACGCCGCAGTGGGATGACTTTTCGGACGTGGCAGCATGCTTTACGGCCTTCGACGCTGTCGTAGAACAGGTTCACGCCTTCGGTGACCAGTTGCTCCACGTCGGCCCGGTCGGGAAACAATACTTCAATTTCGATGCCGTAGCGTTTCCGCGTCGCGTCGATCAGGTCGTAGGTCTCCCGCGGAAGCCGCCCGGTGTCGAGCGTGAAGATGCGAGGCTGGGGCGTCAGCCGCACGAGCATGTCGGTGAGGACCTGGTCCTCCGCGCCCAGGCTGGAGGCCAGAGCCACGCGCTGCCCGAAGCGGCTGATGGCATGAGCGATCAGTGCCCCCGCATCCATCAGGCGCGTCTGGCGTTGCAGAGCCGAAATCTCCTCACGGCTGCTCATGGCGCGACTCCTCCGCGGCCGGTGCGGCCGCTAACCCTAACTTGCCAAACTCGATCTTCAACCACAGCCGTTCATGGAAGTAGAAGGCGAAAATCTTGATCACGGTGTCGGCGATCCCGATTGAAGCGGCTACGTCGGCCCGGCGCGTGATGGCCCATGCCGTCAGGACGGTCAGCAGCAGCCCCATCATGCGGTAGGTCAGGGCCTTGACGATCGTGCGCGAGTGGGTTTCCATGCTCGTTCTCCTGCTTGCCCGCGATCAGCCCTGCGACGCCTTCAATGCCTGGTCGAGGTCGGCGATGATGTCCTGAACATCCTCGATGCCAATCGATAGGCGGATGAACTCCGGCGTGACGCCCGTGGCAGCCTGTTCCTCGGCCGTCAACTGCGAGTGCGTCGTCGAGGCCGGGTGAATGACCAGCGTCTTGGCGTCGCCGATGTTGGCCAGGTGGCTGGCCAGCTTGACATTGTTGATGAACTTCACGCCGGCCGCTGCCCCGCCGCGGATGCCGAAACCCACGATCGCGCCTTGCCCGTTGGGCAGGTACTTCCGCGCGTTGGCATGCTGCGGGTGGCTGGGCAGGCCCGGATAGTTCACCCACGCCACGGCGGGGTGCTTCTCCAGCCACTGGGCCACCGCCAAGGCGTTCTCGCTGTGGCGCTGGAGACGCAGGTGCAGCGTCTCAATGCCCAGCAGCGTCAGGAACGACCCGAACGGGCTCTGGCAGCCGCCCGTGTCACGCAGCCAGTGCGTGCGAATGTGAATGATGTAGGAAATGTTGCCGATGGGCTTGAGCGCCTCGGTGAACACCATGCCGTGGTAAGCCGGGTCGGGCTCGGTGAACTCCGGCCACTTCCTGGGATTGTCGGCCCAGGGGAACTTCCCGCTGTCGACGATCGCCCCGCCGATATGCACGCCGTGGCCGCCGAGGAACTTGGTCGTCGAGTACACCACGATATCCACGCCGTGCTCGATGGGCCGCAGCAGCGGCGGAGGCGTAACCGTGTTGTCCACAACCACCGGCAGGCCTTGTTTGTGGGCCGCGTCGGTGATCTTGCGGAAGTCGGGCACGTCGTTCTTGGGATTGCCCACGCTTTCGAGATAGACTAGGCGCGTGTTGGCGTCCGTCAGCTTGGCGATCTGCTCGGGCTTCTGCGGATCGAAGAACCGCACCTCGATGCCCAGTTTCTTGAAGGTCTGGGTAAACAGCGTCCACGTCCCGCCGTAGAGGCTGGTGGAGGCGATGAAGTTCTGCCCGCTGTGCGTGATGGTCAGAACGGCCGCGGTGATGGCTGCCTGACCCGAGGCAAAGGCCAGGCCCGCCGCGCCGCCGTCCAGCGCCGCCAGACGCTTCTCCAGCACGTCATTGGTGGGGTTCATCAGCCGCGAATAGATGTTGCCGAATTCCTTCAGCGCGAACAGGTTCGCGGCATGGTCGGTGCTGGTGAAGTTGTAGGACGCCGTCGCGTAAATGGGCACGGCTCGGGCGTGCGTGGTGGGGTCGTCCACCTGTCCGGCGTGCAGGGCCAAGGTTCCGATACGATACTCGTTGCTGGTGCGGGTCATTGCTGGACTCCTCTTTGTCTATGCAGAGACTTTCGGACAGGGATCACGAAGGACGCCGAGACAGGTGGGGAGGTTCGCGGGGAACTCTCGATTGCCACGGGTCGGGCCGCATCGTCCCATCGCCGGGCTGCACGATGCACCCGGCTTGGCTGGCTTTGGCACCTTACCCTTCGGTTGGACTCCCAGGCAGGTTGCCGTGCGGTCTTCGGGCCAGTACCCTCGCGCACTCTCGATGTATTGCAACGGATACACATAATAGCGACTCCTTCGCTCACGTCAAGCCCATGCTCCTTTCTGCCGCCTGCTCAACCCGTAATGTCCGCGAACAGCGGCGACGACAAGTACCGCTCCCCGAAACTGGGGATGATCGCGACGATGAGTTTGTCCTTGTTCTCCGGCCGGGCCGCCACGATGCTTGCCGCTCGAAGCGCCGCACCCGAAGAGATGCCCACAAACAGGCCCTCTTCCCGCGCCGCCCGACGCGCCCACTCGATGGCCTCGTCCTGGTCGATGGGCAGCACCTCGTCAACCACCTTGAGGTTCAGCACCCCCGGCACGAAGCCCGCGCCGATGCCCTGGATCTTGTGCGGCCCGGGCTTGACCTCCTGGCCCGCCAGCGTCTGGGTCAGCACCGGGCTCTGGGCCGGCTCAACCGCGATGGCCTTGAACGACGGCCGGCGGGCCTTGATCGCCTCCGACACGCCGGTGATCGTCCCGCCCGTGCCCACGCCGCTGATGAGGAAGTCGATCTTCCCATCAGTGCCCAGCCAGATTTCCTGGGCCGTCGTGCGGCGGTGGATCTCCGGGTTGGCCGGGTTCTCGAACTGCTGGGGCACGAACGAATTCTTCTCGGCCGAGGCGATTTCAATCGCCTTGTTCACCGCGCCCCTCATGCCCTCCGCCGCCGGCGTGAGCACCAGCTCCGCCCCCAGGGCCTTGAGCACCTTCCGCCGCTCGATGCTCATCGAGTCGGGCATGGTCAGCAGCAGGCGATAGCCGCGGGCGGCAGCCACGAAGGCCAGGGCGATCCCGGTGTTGCCGCTGGTGGGCTCGATGATGAGGGTCTTTTCCTTGATCTTGCCGTCGCGCTCAGCCGTGTCGATCAGGGCCACGCCGATGCGGTCCTTCACGGAGCCCAGCGGGTTGTGGCTCTCCATTTTGGCCAGGACCGTCGCCCCGCCGCGAATCAGCTTGCGAATCCGCACCAGCGGTGTGTGGCCGACTGTCTGGGTGATGTCTTCACTGATGTTCGACATAAGCCTCTCCTGTCACCGCCGGCGACCAAGTCCGCCTATCGGCTATTGAAGCTACATAATCGCAATCGATTTAGTGTACTATGTTCATTGTGATTGTCAATAGGATTTGTATTGTTTTATTCAAGTACGCATTACTGCGTCATATCTTATTGTTATTACTACATTTAAGCAATAGCATGTCCACGGTATACTCCGTTAATCCAATTGACAATTCGGGTTGATTCCTGAATAATGGACGGTAGATTCAGTCAGACCTGTGCGGAGTGTGGCCTATGCGAGTTTCACAGAAATGCCAGTATGCGGTGAGGGCAATCCTGGAGCTGGCCAAACGTTTCGGCCAGGGGCCAACGTCGATCAGCGAGATCGCCTCCAGCCAGGCCGTGCCTCAGCGATTCCTGGAGATCATCCTCAACGAGATGAAGCAAGGGGGCTTTGTCGGCTCGCGTCGCGGTGTGCAGGGCGGCTACCTGCTGCTGGTCGAGCCCAGGCAACTGACCGTCGGCAGGATCATGCGCGTCATCGATGGCCCCTTCGATCCGGTCAGGTGCGTCGGCGAGGGAGGCAAGCCTTGCCCGCTCAAGGGACACTGTTCCATGATCGAACTGTGGCAGCGGGCCAAGCAAGCCGTCGAGGAAGTCTACGACAATACGACCTTCCAGGATTTGGTGGATAGGGAGGCGGAACTGGGGTCCGTCACCGCCGCCAATTACACCATCTGATCGGCTGGAGCAAGCGGATCCACGTGCCCTGCAAACTCAATCCCGCAATACACCAATCAGGAGTGGGGATTGCTCGATCGGCTCGGCTTGCATAGGGTATAATCACAAGCCAGAGGCATTTCCAGGCGGCCGACCCATGAACGGGCAGACCAGAGAGATTAAACGTCACACCCCAGGGAGAATCAGCGCCTCCCCGCGGCCCGCTTTCACCCTGGTCGAGATGCTCTTGGTAATAGCCATCATGGGCATTCTGGTGGCCATACTGTCGCCGTCGTTGATCAAGACCAAGTTGCTGGCGGCGGGGGCTGCCTGCGGTAGTAACCTGCGGACGCTGGGCATCGCGGCGGCGACCTATCAGACGGTATACCGCCAGTACGTCCCAATCTGCTGGAAAAACCTTGAACCGACCTACGCGCACCCCTGGAAAAGTTGGCGGGCCGGCTTGCTGCCCTTTGCCCCGGGCGTGGGCGCCTTCAACTGTGCCGCCGTGACCGCCGGCAACGAGGCGGCATTTCTTCGGACCGAGAACGATATCACGGGAATGGATTGGCTGGGAACCTCTTGCGCCGGCAGCTACGGCGTGATGTATCAGGAGTCGCGAGCGTCGTTCAAGACAGTCAACTTCAACGATGTCATGGCACGCGGGCACCCGTCGTGGAGCCAGGCCTACCCAGCGGTCGCCGGCATGGCTTGGGCGGACCCCGCCAACAGCGTCTACATCGCGGATGCCTCCCTGACCAGCGGCCCGATCACGTATCCCACCCAAAGCTACAAGGGATATGGCACTTCCGCCATCGTTCCCCCTTCCGATCCCGGCTATCTTGACGTCATCCGAGCCCGGCGGTTTTCCGACCGGCACAACGGCACAAACTGCCTGTTCGTGGACGGGCACGTTTCGGCCTTCGACACGCCCAAACTCGATGCCATGGTGACCGGCCAGTCTGACTGTATATGGGACATGAACTGAGGGCGTCAATTGCGGGGCAAAACCGGCGACCGGACGCCGTTATGCGTGCCGCTTCCCGCGGAGCATGAACAGGCCGCCCACGGCCAGCATCGCCATACTCGCCGGCTCAGGCACGGCGTAGATCGTCGCGCCGAAATTAGCTTGCATGTCCTGACCCAGACTCAGCCTCCACCAGCTGTCCGGATAATCAAAAGATCGATCCCAATTCCAGTAATTGTTCTCGCTCGATCCGACAGTCGGCGGGTTAAAGGTCGCCAGCCCGGCTATGTCACTGTCGGCGCCGACGACCCAGACGAAGGTATCTGGGAAGGTCACATTCGGAAGATCGAATTGCACGCGCGTCAGCCCATCCACGGCTACGTTGTGGAGGGTGGATGACCAAAGCGGGGAGGGTCCAGGAATATGCGTTGTCGTGTTGTAGTCAAAGAAGAATAAGTCCAGGTCGGTCAACGTGGTCGGTGCGGATGACGACAGGAGCAGGTCAAACCGAACCACGGTCCGCTCCGTGCCGGCCAGGGTGACCTGGTCGCCTATCGGCTGGTCGGGATAAGTCGGGTCGGTCGGGTCGTCGAGGGCATTGATGTTTCTGAATCCATGAGGGGCAAACGCGCCGCTGGTGGGAGTAAGACTATTATCGTAAACAACGGCGGGTTCAGCGGCAGGGGCAGCAGCACACACCACCAAAACGCAAAGAAGGGCGACAAACGAAAAGCAGTACCCAACTGACCACATATGAAACTCCTCCTCGACCTCTCTTTCGCAGGCGTTAAGCGGACGCCCGACCCAGCACAATGTGAGGCCGAAGCTCGAACTCTACCATGACTTGGCAAAAATGTCCAGCTTATTCCTGTAACCTGAGCATTAATAACCCGTTGAATACCTTGTTGGTTTCCATCCAAATAAAGCGGACCGGCTTGGGCGCCCAAACCGGTCCTGAGACTGCCCGGCGGGGGGGGACCGAGCAGCCAAGAAGAAGAGACTACCATGTTTTTCATATATTGTCAAGCCCGCGCGATACGACAGCGTCGTCATCCCATCGATACTTACGATATCTATGAATATCTACGAATGAGCCTTGATCCTCGAGTGCCCCCTTGTTATACTTACTAGCCACATTTCTGAGTGGACACCACCCGTGTTGCTCCAGAAAAATCTGGGCGGTATGCCGGTCAGGGGATATGACCAACACCTGTCATCAGGACGTGATGCGTTTCTATGATGAAGGCCTGAGGCCTTGGCGGACCATTCCCACGAACGACGCAACCCCCTTCGTCCATCGGTTTCAGACCCCCGGCCAGAAGTATGTCTATGACGTCAACACGCGCCGCATACTTCGAGTATCGTCTCTCGCGTGGGATATCATCGAGGATTACGGCCATCTGGATACGGAACAACTTCTCCTCAAGTATTCTCCCCCCCATACCGCCAGTGATATCGCGGCCGCCATCGCTCACATCGAGTCGACACGTCAGCAAGGCCTGCTCCTATCGGTGCGTCCCTCGGAAATCCTGCCCCCCAGCCGGGAATACCTACAGCGGAAACTCGGTGATGAACGAGAGCAACTGATCCTGAATGTCACCGAAGACTGCAATCTCCGCTGTTCTTATTGTGTCTTCGGAAGCTCGTACCAGCAATTCCGCCAGCACTCCAGGAAGACCATGTCATGGGACGTAGCCCGGGCCGCCATCGATGACTTTCTTATGCATTCAGGCCAATATGAGAGCAGGGTCATCAGTTTCTATGGTGGCGAGCCACTGCTCAGCCTGCCACTGATCCGGCAAAGCGTGGCCTACGCCAAGGAAAAGACCGCCGATCTGCCGGTGCGTTTTTCCCTGACCACCAACGGGATGCTGCTCAAGGGTCAGGCGGCTCGATTTCTTGCCGACGAACGTTTCGCGATCCTGGTCAGTCTGGACGGCCCGGCAGCCATCCACGATCTCAATCGCCGCACGGCCTCCAATTCCCCCTCTTGGGCGAGAGTGACCTCCAATCTCCGCCGTTTTCTGGAGGACTTTCCAGAATATCAGACGAACGGCATGCTCCGATTCAGTTCAGTCGCGACACCGGCGATGGATCTTCGTGAGATCCGGGATTTCTGGAATTCCTGCGGGCTTTTCACTGACGCCATGGGGCTGGAAATCAGTGGGCAGAGGCCGACGGAGGCAGAGTCAAGGCCGCTCCCACCCGAGAGTCCGTTGGCAATGACCGTACCTCTTCTTCACGAGGACTTTATCTCCGCGTTGAAACAAGGATCCTGGGCAGGGGAGTACCACGACAAGCAGCGCTGGGTCGAGGCGTCAGTGTTCCAGCGACCTTTTCTGCTGTTCCACAAGCGGGACTATCTGACACCGCACCTGCCGGAGAAGATGGTCCTCCAGTCCACATGCACGCCGGGCGCACGAAGGGTCTTCGTCAATACCGAGGGCGATTATTTCGCCTGCGAGCGCGTGGTCCCCTGCGAGGCGCAGAAGATCGGCGATGTTCGCCAAGGAGTCCAACTGGACAAGGTTATGGCGTTGCTCGGTAACTGGACGAAGTCCAGCCCCGAGCAGTGCCGCTTTTGTTGGTGCGTGTCTCATTGCCATGTGGGATGCCTGGCCACCGTGGGCCAGGATGGCCAGGTCTCCCGAGAAGCCAAGACCCGCGCCTGTGCGATGTGTCGGCGGCAACTGCACGGGATCCTCTGTCAGTATGCCGCCATTCTCGAAGAGAACCCTCATGCGTTTGACTATTCTGAAAATGTGGAGTTCTCGTAACGCCGACTCCTTCCGAACGGAATAGGTCCGACAACAATTCCTGGGGCAAGGCAACGGCCGGGAAAGGAGGTCTATGGGGTAAGAGGACAAGCGACCGAACGGGAAAGGAACTCTACAACGTCGATTCACGAACAAAGGAGAACAACATGAGTATCAATAATCTCTTAGAACCCCCCGTCATCGAAGACACGTTGTTCGGGTATGGCAAAATGGTGGAAGTGCAAGCCGATGAACCCGATTCGGATTGTTATTGTTCATGTCCTTGCGAAAGTCGCCTAACCAAGGTGTCCAGTAGCCAAATGACAACCGCGGACCTCTTTGCGGGCATGCCCCAGCCATGAGTCCGACCGGTCAGGATGGCCGGACTGAACTGCTCTTTGCCATGATGTGTTGGTAAATCGGGGTTCGATAAAGAAGGAAGAACGCTAGCCGCGCGGTGCAACCGGGATTCCAGCTTGGGCCGGTCTTTCAGAGGTCTGTCCCGGCAAGTCTGTAATCCTATAGCATCGTGCGGCTACTTCTTTTCCGGTTGCCGCATTGACCGCGGGAGGCGATCCCCGCTTTGCGGCGGCAAGTCTGCTTCTGTCAGGTTGCCGATATGCAGGTCGCCATATACTCCTCGGCAACCCCGCGAGTCTGGCAAGACCCACCAACATACCAGCGAATTGGCATCTCCGTACCGCACGCCATTTCCGACATAATGCCATGCATCTTTCATGGCAAGCTGGGTGACGAACGCCAGCCCTCGCAGGCAGTCTCTCATTATCTCTTTCACGCCCTCATCAGCGGAGAGAAACCCATGCGTGTCTCCCGCTTCCGCCGTGTACAGGGCATTTTGGTCATTATGGCCGGAGGCTAGAGTGATTATCGTCGGCACGTCCAATGAGGCCGGAAACTTTCCGTCTCCCAAGCCGGCACAGATCTCCAGCAAATCCACCAAATCGCTTTCATGCGCGGGGCCATCAAGCCTCTTCAGGCAATATCCGTTTGGGGGAGTCAACGAGAACTGAGAATCGTCAATCGGCTGATTCCACCGCATATTCAGTAACCGCATGACTCCTTTGCCCCCGCTCTCCGAAGATATCTCCATCTCGATCTGGATGGGTAGTTCCGGTTGAGGATCGACCCATACCTTGAATTTCCCACCCGGAGTAGGCACAAAATAGAGGTCCACTTCCTTCCCGTTCAGCACGTCCCTGCCCAGGTACTGCCCCGCTGATTCCTTCGTTGCTCGTAGTTTGTCCAGGGGATCGCCCGAGGCCTTCCCTTGAGCTGACGACAGCCTGGCCTCCTTCTTCACGGGCGACAGCGTCAGGAACCTCTGCTCGAGAAGGTTCACGATGTGAACCCGGCCGTCCGACCAGGTCTTACGACTTCGCCCAGACTCGGCCTCCAGGACAGTTGCTTGCGACTCCGACCGACCAGGAAGCTGAACAACCAAATCATACATTACGGTCCTTGCCCTGTTGACATGGCGGATCACTTCGGCAAAGCCCGCCGAGGCCGTGCCAACGCTGCCCACAAACAGCCACCAACCGGCCAGCGCTAACAGGGACGCCACCGCGACAGATCCGACCGACACGGCCCAGGCGCGACGGTGCCGGCGACGATGGCTCGAAACCGGGCCATATTTTTCATCGCAGGCGTTCATCAGGTGAAACGAAAGTTCTTCCTGAAAGCCCGGCCGGGGCGTAGTGTCAGGCGCCGCGGCATCGAAGATCTGCCGCACAACCTGCTCGTCGTCATTCATCTCTATGTGATCGACCATGATTTTTGTCCAGTGCTAACCGTAAGGTTCTTATTGCCCGAGAAAGCCGGACGCGGACCGCGACGCGGCTCATCCCTAAAGCCGCGGCAATTTGGGGGCTCTGAAGACCGTGCAAGTATCGCATGATCACGATCTCTTGCTCTTTCTCCCCAAGCCTGCCAACCGCCTCATACACGGAGGGCCAATCCGTTCCATAGTCTTCTATACGTTTGTCCCGCAGAAACCGCTGCCTGTCGCGAAGCAGTCCCTCCATAATCGTTCTGTGGCGGGCAGCATCCCGCAGGTAACCGGCCGCAAAATTGCTGGCCGTTCCGTACAACCAAGACCGTATGGCGTTCCTGTCTTTTCCCCGTAAGGCGGGGTATTTCTCGACCAATCGCAGAAACACGGCAGAAGTAGCGTCTTCGGCTAACCCCCTGCTGTATAACCGATAAACGCAATACGCGTAGATTTCCCCGAAGAAATCTTCGTACAACTCGGCAATCTGTTCTTTGAACCCGTCAACCACGACCTAATCATAGCACATCCCCCGCATTTCGGCGATGCCCGATGCCCCGCCGCCCGCATCATCATCGGCAATGCCCCGCGGGGTACCAAGTCTCTACTCGTCCCCCCGTCGTATATTGTTGAAGAATATCCAGAGTGTTACCTGAAAAAGCAGAAAAAAATGAGATATACCTTGAGCTTCTCCACGAATGGGCGACATCACGGGGGAGAACGTGCCTGAGACCAAGTCAATGCCCGTGCAACTCGTTGCTATGGCACAACCTGGCATAAATGAGCAAGGCCCGGCATCAACTGACACCGGGCCTTCCCAAAAGCGGGCGATGCGATTTGAACGCACGACATTCACGTTGGCAACGTGACGCTCTACCACTGAGCTACGCCCGCGTAACAACAGAGGAGCTATGATAGCCGATGGCGCCGTACGGTCAAGAGCATTTTTGTCCGGGCAGCGATTCCTCAAGGTGGGATGTTGGAGGATGAATAGGCTGGAGTTAGAGCGTTTGGGCGGGGGTATCAGCTTCGGATGGGCTTTTGGGGCTGGTTTGGGGTAGGGACTGGGTGGGGCCGTGGCAGCGGCGGTACGTTGGGGGCTTGCCCAGGCGGCAGAAGCACATCGCCAGCACCGCGCGCACAACGACCGAGGTGGGAATGCGTCCTTGCGACCGCCCGTCCCGGATCGCCTCCAGGGGAGCGTCCCACTTCAACACGGCTCGTCCGTAAGCCAGTAGTCTACGAAGAAAACGAATGCGAATCTGCTAAAAATCTTCGGACACGCCGGAACCCCAGGCCCCGTCAAGGCCTTACCGCTCAGAATTCGATAGTGTCAACTATTGTGTGTAAGTTCCCAGCAGGTGCCAACGGGCGAGTTGTCCAAAGACGGCCCGTTCGATGGCCGGCCCGTCGTGGAAGCAGCCCATCGGCTGCAGACGCATCCGAAGCGTCCGGATCAGCCGCTCCAT
>JBAZTO010000005.1:0-106205 GCA_041661865.1 Phycisphaerae bacterium
CTTTGCCATCGGCAGTCGCCTTCAGGTCATGAGGAACAGTTCGCACGAACCTAACTGAACGTTCTCTCATCCTGGCCGAGACTGGCTTCTCTTGCTACATGGTATCTGTCGGGGCTCCAACGTCAAGAAGGACGCTTTCCGGGGCCTCACGGCCCCGGCTAAGTTCTCAACGGTCCTGCGGACCTCAGATCCCCGCTCTAGCCGCTGCCGAGAATCGATCTCAAAATGTTCCACGTGGAACAATCAACATTTGTGCGCCAATATTTCTGACCCTGGCAGGAGGCAAAAAAGGGAAATATCCCGCGTTTTCGTTGCGGGCGAGGGCAAGCGCCCGTCTCTTGCGCGCAAACCCTGTCGCGCGGCCCTCATTTTTCGTGTCGCGATTTTTGCGCAGACGGTAGGGCGTGCAACTGGTTGCACGCGGAATCGTTCTGCTCCCTCGTGGTCGCAAACACCGCGACCACGGCACCCATCCCTCTTCCCTTTTCCCTCTTGCTTCCCTTTTGCCTTTTTCCTATTCCCTTTTCCCTGTTGTTAGATATCTCGTCCGATGGCGCGGGCGATGCGGCGGAGGACGGCCATCATCTCGCCCATGGCCTGGGGCGTGATGGACTGGGCCCCGTCGGACAGCGCGTGCTCGGGGTCCAGGTGCGCCTCGACCAGCAGGCCATCGGCCCCGGCAGCCACCGACGCGCGGCACATCGCCGGCACCAGGTGCGCGTGGCCGGTTCCGTGCGACGGATCGACCATGACCGGCAGGTGCGTCTTGTCGTTGAGTTCGGGCACCGAGGCCAGCGGCAGCGTGTTGCGAACGTAATCTTCGTAGGTCCGTATGCCACGCTCGCAGAGAATGACCTGCTTGTTGCCGGCGTTGATGATGTACTCGGCCGCCAGCAGCCACTCTTCGAGCGTCGCGCACATTCCGCGTTTGAGCAGCACGGGCTTGCCGCATTTCCCCGCCGCCTCCAGCAGCGGATAGTGTTGCATGTTCCGCGCGCCGATCTGGAGCACGTCGGCGTACTGGGCCACCACGTCCACCTGCTCGATGCCGATGACCTCGGTCACCACGGCCAGGCCGGTGCGGTCGCGGGCCTCGGCCAGCATCTTCAGGCCCTCCAGCCCCAGGCCCTGGAAGCTGTAGGGGCTGGTCCGTGGCTTGTAGGCCCCGCCGCGCAGGCCGATGCAACCGGCGGCCTTGACCGCCTCGGCCGTCCGCAAGAGCTGGTCGCGATTCTCCACCGAGCACGGGCCGGCGATCACGCCGATCTTGTTGCCGCCGATGGGGAACTTCTCCGGGCCGATCTCGATCTCGCTGCGGGCGGCCTTGACCTCGGTCGAGGCCATCTTGTAAGGCGCCAGGATCGGCACGATGCGGTCCACCATCGGGGCGTTCTCGATGGCCGACTTGTCAAGCATTCGCTTGTCGCCGATGCAGGCGACGACGGTCCGGTCGGTGCCGGTAATGACGTGATCCTTCAAGCCGTACTCGCGGATCAGGTCCACCACGTGCTTGACCTGCTCGGGCGCGGCGCCGGGTTTCATTACGACGATCATGGCGTACTCCAATATGCAGTCGTCAGACTAAACAGGTTCCGCAGGCCCCGCATTATAACGCCCCCAAAAGCTGCCGGCCAATGACGAATGACGAAGTTCGAATGACGAATCAAACCCGAATGGCAAATACATCTCGGCTCCCGTGATCTGTGTATGCTATTCGGACTGAATTGCCCGTAAACACGCGCCCGTGACCTCATCTAGAGAGTTTGTGGAGAGAGATTCCACCAAGGGCAACCCTAGTCGCCGCGCAGAGTCGATGACCATGCGATTGTACCAGGCACTTCGTTGGCAGAAGCGTTCGATCAGTTTTGGGTGGCTGGAGGCTGCCCGCCGAAAATCCTCGTCCTCCTCAAGCCGTCGACGAAACGTCTGCTCGTCCGACGCAAGATATACCGGGGCAATCGCCCCCGGTTTCAACTCCGCAAGATACTCTGGCAGCAGAGCCCAACCCTCGATCACCGCCGGGCACCTCCAAGTTGCATGGGCGTGAATCACTGCTGCCGCCGCCGGCCAGGTAGCTTTCAACTGACGCAGGGCGTCTGATCGCAACTCCTCATCGTCACGTTGCGAATAGTACTCGGCGAATGCCTGTCCGGCCATCGGGTGCAGTGCCGGGTGCGACTGGCTTGAGGTCACCGCAGTGATCGCCGTTCCGAGATCGTCGGTTGAAAGGCAAGCGTAACCCAGCCGAGCCGCCAGCCTGCAGGCTACCGCGGTCTTTCCTGACAGGGGTGCCCCACCAACAAGAATCACCCGTGGAACGTTCATTCGCAAGATTCGAGTCTCGTCATTGTTTCGTCAGATCTTCTTCTCGCCCGTGATCTTCTCCACCCCGCCCATGTACGGCCGCAATGCCGTCGGCACGGTGATGCTGCCGTCGGCGTTCTGGTAGAGCTCGATGATGGGGATCAGGATGCGCGGGCTGGCCACCACGGTGTTGTTGAGCGAATGGCAGACGGTGACCTTCTTGGACTCCGCATCGCGGTAGCGCAGGTCGAGGCGGCGGCACTGGTAGTCGTACAGGCGCGAGGCGGAGTGCGTCTCGCCGTACTCGCCGGCGGGCCGTCCGTCCGCGTCCACCTTGCCGCGGCCGGGCATCCAGGTCTCGATGTCGATCATGTCGGCGTTCTTGGCGCCCAGGTCGGCTGTGCAGCATTGCAGCAGGCGATAGGGCAACTCCAGGCGCTGCATCAGCGACTCGACGAAGCCGAGCATCGTCTTGTGCCACTGGCGGCTCTCGGCCTCGTCGGCGCGGCAGAGCACGACCTGCTCGACCTTGTCAAACTGGTGGATGCGATAGAGCCCGGCGGTGTCCTTGCCCGCGGCCCCGGCCTCGCGGCGGAAGCAGGTGGACAGGGTCACATAGCGCCGCGGCAGCGTGGCGCCCTCGAAGATTTCGCCCATGTGCAGGCCCATCAGGCCCGCCTCGCCGGTGCCGGTCAGGTAGAGGTCCTGCCCGCCGCCGCGTTGGGTCTCGCAGACCTGGTAGGCCTGCTCCTTGCCGAAGGGGAAGAAGCCCGTGCCGATCATCACTTCCTCGCGCACCAGGTCAGGCACCGAGACCGGGCAGAAGCCCTGCTCGTAGACCATGTAGTCCAGCGCGCACCGCAGCACCGCCTGGTGGAGTTGCATGCCGTAGCCGGTCAGCACGTAGCTGCGCGTGCCGGCCATCTTGACGCCGCGTTCAAAGTCCATCAGGCCCAGGCTCAGGCCCAGTTCGATGTGCGTCTTGGGGGCAAACCCCTTGTTGGCCGCAAAACTCTTGCTCGTGTCAAACCACGACGGGCTCCAGCGGCGGAGTTCGATATTGTCCGCCTCGCCCGCCCCCACCGGCACGTCGTCGTCGGGCGGCTGGGGCACCTGGAGCAGCAGTTCGTTGAAGCGAGGCTCGAGTTCGGCGATCAGGTCGTCCAGTTCCTTGGAGCGGTCCTTGGCCGCCTTCATCTCGGCGATGGCCTGGTCCTTCTCGCTGCCCTGGAGCTTGGCGATTTTCTTGCCCGCGGTGTTCTGGACCGTGCGGACTTCCTGAAGTTCGCGCCGGGCCTCCAGCAGCCTGGCATCCATCGCCAGCAAGGCCGGGATGTCCACGGCGATCCGCTTGGCCGCGGCGCCCTTGATGAACCGTTCGCTCTGCTCACGCAATGTCTTGATGTCGATCATGTCCTTATCCTAATCGTCTTGCTTCGGGGCGTCTACAGGCCGATTTGCCCCCGCCTGGCGCAGAAGCGATTGCAGTTGGGCCCGCTCGTCGCCGTTCAGTCGCACGAGACTTTCGGGGTTCAAGGCCCGGTCGATTCGCTCAGCCTCCGCCAGTTGGGCCCGTGCCTGCTCCCCGTGTCCAGCCTGCAACAGCAGCCGGGCGTAATCCATTCGCAAGCGGGCGTCCATCGGGTTGAGTCTGACCGCGTCGGCCAGCAGGGCCAGCGCCTCTCCGGCGGCCGGGCCACCCAGCCGCTGGGCGATCTGGGCCGCCAGTCGCGCGTGGGCATAACTGCTGGGGTCGCGCCGCATGGCTATCTTCGCCCAGGCCAGGGCGTCGGCTGGGGAAAAGAGACCATTGCCCGGCTCCTCGTTTGTCAAAGAGACGATAGCAATCGCTGCATCGGCAGCGGAGAAGGCATCGAGCGGATCATCTTCCGCCGCGCGCACCGCCATCAATGTGGCCTTGTTCTTGTCAGAAAACATCATCGCCAGTTCACTGCTGACTGTCCGAGAAAATACCGGCCTCCACAGGAAAACGCCCGCCGCGACCAGGCCCACAGCGACGGCCCCGACCATCACCCATCGGAGGCGGCAGATGACCCAGCCATTGAGGCCTTCCGGCGCGCCCGTCTTTCGGTCTTCCGGTATTCCGGTCCCCTGGCAGGCACCGCAGGCGATCCAGAACACCAGTGCCACCCCCGGCGACCAGGGGCCAAACTCAATCATGCTGTGCAGGAAGAAGGCCCCGGCCCCGACAGCCAGGGCGATGCGGGAAGCGAGCGGGGCCAGTTCCAACCCTCGCCACAGGGCCTGGCCCGACCAGACGGCCGCCACCAACAGCGCCGCCAGCAGGCAGGCCGGCAAGGCCGCTTCCAGGATAAAGACATACGGAAACGGGCTGACCAGCGCGTTGGCAAAGACACTCCGCGCCATCGCAGCCGACAGGCAGAGCGTCAGGACCATCGCCGCCACGCGGCGGCTGGACGGCCGACCGACACGATCGGGCGGGGAATCGATCCGTCGCCCCGGCCGACACATGCCCACCAGGCCGACGACCACCACCGCCAGGTAGCACAGGCCGCCGGGCAGGCCAAACTGCGTCAGGGCGTGCATGATGATGTTGTGCGGCAGCTTGACTGACTCCTCCGCCGCGGCCCGACGATGCTGAAGATACGCCGCGGGGAAATTGCCCGGCCCCACGCCCAGCAGCGGATGCTCGCGGATAATCTCCGCCGAGCCGGTCCAATAGTACCAGCGGAAGGTCATCGACTTGCTGGGCAGGCGGTCATATCGCAGGCCGAAGGCGACCGCGCCGGCCAGCATGAGGGCCAGCACGCAGGCGGCGACGAGGGTTGCCTTTCGCCAGTGCGCCGCCAGGGGTCGCCGCCATCGCAGCAGGACCGGCAAGCCCAGGCCCGCCAGCACCGCGACGGCCAGTGCCCCGCGGCTGCGCGTCAGCACCAGGCCCGTCACCGCCAGGGCCGCCGCGAAAATCGTCAGTGCCGCAGCCAGCAGCGGCGTGTGAAGCTCACCACGTTTGAGCGCGGCCCGGCTGTCACGCCAGGACCGGATCGCCCCGGCCGTCTTGTCTATGGCCAGGCCCAGGGCCGCCATCGCCGTCACCAGCATCACCGAGCCGGCCAGGTTGGACAGCGTGAAAAACCCGGTGGCCGTGGTGGCGCGGAGGCGGGCCTCGAAGGCTCCAGCCTCGCTTGATCCCGGCGAAAAGCCCATCGTCGCCAGTCGCTGGGCCCGGTGGGCCTCAAAGTCCGCCACGCGATCGGGGATCTCGCCCAGGACCTGCCACAACTCCTTGCAGGCGATGCAGGCCCCCGCCGCCGCCAGCACCACCACCAGCCAAAGCAGATTCCGCCGCGCCGCGAACACCTCCGCAGCCAGCAGGAAACTCGCTATCAGCGAGGTCTGTTCCAGCCACACGTCCCACGCGCTTCGCGCATCGGCGGCCACGAAGACCGACAGCAGGCTCAGGATCACGAAGGCCGCCCCCAGCCCCGCGGCCAGGCGATGTCGCAGGACGATGCCGCCCCGCAAGGCCGACCCTGCCAGCCAGGCCGCCCAGATGCCCAGCAGGATCATCGCGAAGCTGACGCGGGCCAGTTCGTCGCGGTCGCCGCCGGCCCCGGCGAGAGAGCCGTCCCCCACGCTGATCAACGACCAGCGGTAAGGCAGCTCACTGATGAACAGCCTCGCCACCAGCACCGCCAGCAGCGCCGGCAGGGCCAGGTCCTGAAGCAGCCGCCCGGCGCGATGGGCAAAACCCGTCGCCCCGGGCAGACTCAGCGGGTCGCGCGGCACGCTCATGATTTGCTGTCGCCACCTTCGAGAAGGGCTATGATCAACAGGATAATGACCGTCTGGGCCAGCACCAGCACCGCCCCCACGTTGTCGCGCACGTGGGGCAGCAGCGAGGCGGAGATGGCTGTGCCCGCCGTGCACAGGTAAATCGTCAGCACCGCGGTGCGGACCTTCATCCCCCGTCGCAGGAGGCGATGGCTGAAGTGCCGCCGGTCGCCGACCATCGGGTTTCGCCGCTCGCGGAGGCGGAGGAGGATGACGCTGGCGGTGTCGTACAGCGGCACGGCCATCAGCACCAGCGGCACGATCAGGTGGTAGGCGTAATAGGCGCCGTCGGGCGGGACGTAGGTCGTCAGGCACGTCAGCGCGCCCAGGAAATAGCCGATGACCAGCGAGCCGGCGTCGCCCATGAACGTGCGGGCCGGGTGGAAGTTGTAGGGCAGGAAGCCCAGCAGCGCGCCCAGCAGCAGGCAGAGCCAGGCCGAGACGAACAGTTGGCCCAGGCTGGCGGCCGCGGCCAGAAGCGCCGCGGCACAGATCGCCGCCACGCCCGCCGACAGGCCGTCCATGTTGTCCAGGAAGTTGAAGGCGTTGACGATCGCCACCAGCCAGATCACCGACGCGACGGCGCTGACCGCCGGCCCGGCCAGGGTCAGCACGCGGACATCGGCGATGAGGACGACGGCGGAGACGATGACGAATTGCACCAGCAACTTGATCCACGGCCCCAGGTTCCGGCGGTCATCGATGAGTCCCAGCATGTGCATCGCGACGGCGCCCAGGAGGATAATCATGGCCTGGCCCGACTTGGCCGCGGCGCCGGGCACGTGAATGGCCAGGCCCGTCCGCTCCAGCCAGGCGGGGCACTCGGTGGCCGCCCAGTACCGCACCAGCGACATCGCCAGCAGACTGGGCAGCAGGATCGCCACCAGGATCGCGCAGCCCCCCAGCAGCGGGATCGGCTGGGCGTGGACCTTGTGGCGGCCGGGAATATCGAGCATGCCCGTCGCCGCGGCCAAACGCTGCATCAGCGGCGTGGCCAGGTATGAGAGCCCCAACGCCAGCAACCCCATCGCGATCATCGCGCCTATCATGAATTCGCCTCCCCCCCCGCCGCGCGAAGGCACTCGCGCGCGCCCAGCAGAAACGGGTCATACCGCCCTGACGCGAAGTCCGGAAAGGTCCAGGGAAAACCCTTCCAGCCGTCCTTGTGGTACGTCAACGTGACCTCTCCAAAGACGCTCTTGCCCAGGTAGACGCGGTGCGAAAAGTTCTTCATGCTGGCCAGGACCAGCTTGGCGTTCTCGATATAACCGGGGTCGAGGTTGATCGGCCGGGCCGGGTGGCCGCCGCGGCGGGTCGCAAAGTCGCACTCCAAGGCGTTGGTCAGCCACTTGGCTTCCACCAGCGCGTCGGGCTGCACCCGCCGGGCGAAACTGACGAAGCGGCGATAGAGCGGACTGCCCATCTCCGTGTCGTAATAGTGCGTGAAGTCGAAGTCCATCACTTCGCTGACCAGGTCCTCGGGGCCAAAGACGCGCGTCATCGCGGCCCGCGCCTCCTCGAAGAGTTCGCGATCGGCCGAGATCATCCCGCAGATGAGCTTGACCTCCGGTGGTCTGTTTGCCTGGGCCATCGCGGCCATTGTCCGCGCCGATGCTCGCGGAGTCAATGCGAGAAGAAGGAACAGGGAACAGGCAAGAGGGAACAGTAGGTAGTAGTCCTTCACAACTGAATATTGCTGGTGCCACGGTCAAGCGTTGTTTGCTTGGCCGTGCGGACACCCCCAAGCACACGACGCTTGGGGGTGGCACCAACTCACAACTTTTGCTGTGAAGGACCAGTAGTCGGATATCGCTCGACGAATTCGAAACCTTGCGAAAGCGGCGGGCCGTGCCGGCCCCACCCGCTGCCGATCGTCATCCAACAGAAGCAATTCCCGCTCACTTCGCGCCCGCGGCTAGAGCGTTCCGGCACCCTCTTGCTTCGCACTTCGCACTACGCACCTCGCACTGGTTCCCCAGCGAACGCGCCCAGGCGCCCAATCGGTCTCCGGTCTTGCGGTATTCCGGTATCCGGCGGCGCAGCGTTCTACTTCGCCAGCCTGTCCAGGATGTCGTCGGCGATGTCGAAGTTGGCGTAGACGTTCTGGACGTCCTCGTGGTCTTCGAGGTTTTCCATCAGCGTCAGGACCTGCTGGGCCTTGTCCTCGGGGACCGCGATGGTGGTCGTCGGGACCATGGCGATCTGGGCGGAGATCGTGGGGATTTTCTTGGCGGCCAGGGCGGCCTTGACCTTGCCGAAGGCCACCGGGGCGCAGGTGACCTGGAAGGCGTCGCCGTCGGCCTGGACATCGTCGGCCCCTGCTTCCAGCGCCACTTCCATCAGCGTTTCCTCGTCGGCGGCGTCGGCGGCCACCACGAAGGTGCCCTTCTGCTGGAACATCCAGCCGACGCAATTGGTCGAACCCAACTGCCCGCCGGCGCGCTCGAAGAGCTTGCGCATCTCCGGCGCCGTCCGCTGGCGGTTGTTGGTCAGGCAGTCGACCATGAAGGCCACCCCGCCGGGGCCGTAACCTTCGTACATGACCGACTCGTAGGCCTCGGCGCCCAGCTCGCCCGTGCCCTTCTTGATGGCCTTGTCGATCGTGTCATTGGGCATGTTGGCGGCCTTGGCGTCGTCGATCGCGTATCGCAGCGAGAGGTTCTCGTCGGGATTGCCCCCGCCGCTCTTGGCTGCCACGATGACGCGGCGCGCCAGCTTGCTCCACTCGCGGCCTCTGCGGGCGTCGTTGGCGCCCTTGGCCCGCTTGATCTTTGCCCAGTGTGAATGTCCTGACATAATGCTCTCCAAATCTCGTTGCGAAACTCTCGCTCGCCCGCGCCCTTACCGGGTCTCGCCGATCGGGGCCAGCGGAGGCTCCTGGCCGACTTCCACGGCCAGCACCTTCAGCGGCACCTGGCGGAGAATCTGCCGCATATCAGAGTTGATGACCTTCTCCTGCCGCGTCAACTCCAGCGCCTTGGTCCACCGCTCCACGGCCTGGTCCTTCCAGCCCAGCCGGTAATAGGCGTCGCCGGCGTGATACAGGAAGGTCGCCTGCTCGCCGGCATTGGCTTTGCCGGCCTGAAGGCCGCGATCCAACACCATCGCCGCCTCGGCCACCCGCCCCTGCTTGTAAAGCACCCAGCCCAGCGTGTCGATAATGGCCGGCGATTCCGGCCGGGCCGAGATCGCCTGGTGAATCAGCGACTCCGCCTTCTTGAGGTGGACTCCCTGATCGGCATAGAGATAGGCCAGGTTGTTGGCCAACCCTGGATCATCCTTGCCCAGCGCGACGGCCTTTTCCAGGGCGGCCAACGCCTCCTGCTCCTTGCCCATCTCGCCCAGGAGCGAGGACAGCGTGCTCAGGAGTTGGGGATTCTCACCGTCGGCAACCAGGTATTCGCGGCATCGCGCCAACGCCTGATCGGTCTTCTGCTGCATCATCAGGATCTGCACGGCGGTCTCGCGGCACCAGCGAATCGCCGCGTTGGGGTCCAGTTCCTGGGTTGGAAACGGCGGCTCGGGCCACTGGGCCTGCGCGCTGGCGGGGGCCGACGTCGTGGCGGCGCCGCTCATTGCCGTGGAGGTCGCCGATGCAGCCGACGTGGCCGACGCAGGCGCGGAGGAAGCATGGGGCGCCGAAGTCGCCGTCATCGTGGCCGCCGCCCGAGTCACCGGCAGCACCGCCAGGGCCGTCGTCCGAGATGTGGCCACGGCGCGGGCCCTTCGAGTCGCGGGCTGTCGATCCTTATCGCGGGCCCGACGGGCCGGCCTGGCCAGGTCAACCATCCACTGGTCGACCCGCTTGAGCGCCTCGTCCTGTTGCCCCGCGCCGATCATGGCCATCACCAGCAGTTGTCGCGGCCCAATCGCCGCCCGCTGACTGGCCAGCCACCGATCAACCACCTCGCGGGCCTGGTCCATCCTGCCCTCGCGGATCAGGAGCGCCAGCTTGGTCTCCCACAGCACGGAAAGCTCCGCCGAAGAGAGGACCTTTCGCACGTCATCGAGCACCGAGGCTGAAGCGGCACTTGTCGCCGTCGCCGATCGGCTCGAAGTGGCTGACGCCCGAGTGGTGGCGCTCGTCGGCTGCGGTTTTCTCTGGCCCCACTCGTTGAGCAATTCCTGGGCCTGGGCGTACTGATTCGCTTCGGCCAGGGCCGAGATGAGTTGAAGCTTGACGTCCAGCGGCGTGGGGGCCTTCTCGGCCAGCCTGCCCGCATAGACAATCGCCTGCTTCACTTCGCCGGCCTGACAAAGTAATCGCACGCGGGCGGCCTGGAGCTTGGCCTGGAGGTCTCCCTCCAGTTTGGGCCTGGCCAGCCATTCATCCACAAACTTGAGCGCGACGGCATAGGACCGGGTCTGCCCGAAGATCTCCAGCAACTGCGCCCGCTGCACATTGGCGGCATTGGCGTCTGTCGGCTTGGCCAGCCACGACGCCAGCTTCTCCGCGGCCAGGTCAATGCGGCCCTGCTTGCCGAGCATCTCCAGCAGAACCTGCCGAATCGCGGCGTCTTCCGCCTCCTCAGCCGGCAGGGACTCCAGCACCGCCGCGGCGGTGGCATACTGCCTCGACTTGGCCAGGGCGGCGGCATAGGCCCGCGCCACATGGCTGATTCCGCCGGTCTCTTCGTAGAGGGACGCAAGAACGACCGAGGCCTGGGCGTCCTGCCCCGTGCGGGAAAGAAGTTCCGCCAGCAGCAGCCGCGCCTGAATGTTAAGTTCGGGGATGGACAGGAAGCCGCCGATCTTCTGCACTGCCGTGTCAAAGGCGGCCTTGGTCATCACGCCCGCGGTGGATTCCAGTTCCACGCGCAGGGCCAGGATCTGCACGGCCGGGTCGTCGCCGGATCGCTGCCGCAACTGGGCCAGGACGCGCATGCCTTCATCCCGCCGCTTGGTCAGGATCAGCAGCTCAGCCGCCATGGCCTGGCTGGCGGCGCTGCCGCCGGCGGCCTGGAGAGACCTGGCGACGACGGCCTCGGCCTGGTCGTACTTCCGCGCCATCACGCACAGGTCAAAGAGTCGCCGGTAGAGATCGGCTCGCTGGGGCGACAAGCGGATTGCCTCGCCCAGGACCCCGATGGCCTCGCCGTGGCGGCTGAGGCGCGTGAACGCTTCGCCCAGCAGCAACAGGGTCGGCAGGTGCCGCTCGTCCAGTTCCGAGGCCTGCTGGAGCAACTCCGCGGCCGACCGGATTTCCCCTTGCGCCAACAGCGATCTGCCTTCGAGGTACAGGGCGTAGGCCTTGACCTTCTCATCGCTGCCGGCGGCCTTTCCCAATTGTTGTGCGACGGCCTGGGCCCGATCGAAGGCCTCCCGGCTCAGGGCCAAGTCCACCAGGGCCTCGTAGGATGGAATAAACCGGGCGTCGGCCCGCACCGAGCGGTCAAACATCTCCAGCGCGGTCCCGTGCTGCGACTTGGCCAGGGCCAACTGGCCGGCCACGTACAGCAGCGAGGCCTCGAACGATGGCGCGGGGCGCGACTGGCTGGTGGCTTTCGATTCCTCACCGGCCGCCTGCACAAATTCACTTTCAACGCCGGCAGAGAGTCGCCCCGCTGCCGACAGTTGCGCGATCGCCTGCTTGACCGCCGGCGCGGCGTCGTGGTTGGCCTCCAGCAGGCGGGCCAGCCGCCGCAGGGCCTGGACCCCGCGGCCTTCCTGCACATCCAGGTCCGCGACAAAGAGCGATGCCGTCACGTCGCCGGGCATCTTGGCCAGGACCGAATCCATGATGGCGGCGGCATCGGCCGTCGCCCGCATCTTCCGCGCCGACTTGGCCAGCGCCACCGCCAGCGGACCGTTGGCGCCATTCTTCTTCTGGATGCTGGTCCACAGTCGCATCGGCATGGTCCGGTCCCGGGCCGAATCGCAGAGCAACTCCGCCATCCTGGCCGGCAGGGTCTGGTCTTCCGGGTTGCCCGCCACCTCCAACAACAGTTTTTCGGCGGCGGGGAAATCCTTCCCCGCCAGCAGCGCCCGCATCAGGAGTTCGACCGGCTCGGAATCGGACTGATTGCGGGACCTCGCCTGCCGCAGGACCTGCTCGGCTTCCTTGAGCCTCCCCAGCTCCAGCAGCAGCCGCCCGCGACGCAACAGGAGAATCTCGCTCTGCACCACCAGCGGGCGAAGCCGCTGGCGCTGGGAATACTCCCGCCCATAACGGCCGGTCCAATCGTACAGCGTGGTGTAGCACTCGAGCGACGCGGCGAGATAGCCCTGCTGCTCGAGCACCTCGGCTAGGCTGAGCAGGGCCTCGGCGGTGGTGGGATCTTTACTCTTGGCCGCGGTACACTTGAGGGCTACGCGCAGGGCCGCGATCGCTTCATCGCCTTGTCCCTGCCCGGCCAGCAAATGCCCCAGCAGCACCTGGAGCGGCAGATCGTCGCCCGCGAAACGCGCGGCGGCGCGGAAATTCTCGATCGCATGGGGCGCGTCGCCCAAGCCGGTGTAGGCCAGGCCCATCGCCTTGCGGAGGCGCGGGTTGTCGGGGGCCTGGTCCAGGACCTCCTGGAGCCGGGCGATCGCCTGGGCAAACTGGTTCTTGCCGATGTAGCGTTCAGCCTCCACAATGGCCAGCAAGACCGGCCCGGTCAGCTTCGCCTGCGAAGGATTGCTCGCGAGCGTGGCCGGAGGCGGAGGCAGCGCATCGAGGGAGACCCTGGCCCGCTCAGGCAGTGCCGGCTGGCTGGCGCCCGCACCGGGCAAGGAGCCGACCTTGCCTGCCGAATGGCAACCGGCCAGGCCCAGGCATACAGCGCATGATAAAACGCTGAGGGCCAGAGCCCAGGCTCCTCGCGTCCCGCACGTTGCCCTTGGCCATCCGCGACTCGCGAATCGCGATTCGCGATTCATGGGATTACCTTGTTCAGCGGATAAGTGATGATGCCCGTCGCCCCAGCCCGCTTGAGCTGGGGGATCAGGTCACGCTCGATTTTCTCTTCGACGATGACTTCCAGGGCCACCCACTCGGGGTCGGCCAGGGAAGAGATGGTCGGGGATTTCTCAGCCGGCAGGATGGACGAAACGGCGTCGAGGCATTTGCGCGGCACGTTCATCTTCAGGCCCACTTTTTCGCGGGCTTCGATGGCGCCCTTGAGCAGCAGCGCGATGTTCTCGATCTTCTGGCGCTTCCAGGGGTCTTCCATCGCCTTGCGGTTGGCGATGAACCGCGTCGAGGAGGTCATGATCGTCTCGATGATCCGCAGGCCGTTGGCCCGCAGGCTCGATCCGGTCTCGGTGACGTCCACGATGCCGTCCAGCAGGCGGGCCTTGGCCTCGGTCGCGCCGTAGCTGAACTCCACCTTGACGTTCACGCCGGCCTTGACGAAATAGTTCCGCGTCACGTTGACCAGCTCGGTGGCGATCATCCCGCCATCCAGGTCGGCGACCTGGCGGACCTTGCTTTCTTCCGGCACGGCCAGGACCCACCGCACCGGCCGAAGCTGCATCTTGGAATAGACCAGTTCGGCGACCTCCACCACGTCGGAGTTGTTCTCCTCGATCCAGTCCTGGCCCGTCAGCCCGGCGTCGAGCACGCCGTCCTCGACGTAGCGGCTCATCTCCTGGGCGCGGAACATCGTGCCGGCCAGTTCGTCGTCGTCAAAGCCCAGCGCGTAAGCGCGCGAGGGCACGGTGATCGTGTAGCCGGCCCGCGCGAACAGGTCCAGCGTGCTCTCCTGGAGCGAACCCTTTGGAATTCCGAGAACCAGCTTCTTGCCCGATGTCTTCGCCATTGCCTCTGCCTCTTACGTTTCTATGTTGCTGTGGTTCCCGGTCCTGTGACCCCGGAACCTTATTATTTCCTGCCCTTGCCCGCGGGTTTGCCTGCGGGTTTGCCTGCGGGCTTGGAGGTCTTGGCCGCCTTGCTCGCCGTCTTGGCGGCCTGGCCGGCGGCGCGGGTCACGGCGGTCTTCTTGATCGCCTTGATCTTGGCGGCCCGCACCTTGGCAGCCTTGACCTTGGCGGCCTGGCCGGCGCTTGGGCGGACCTGCGACGGCCCGGGGCCTTCTTCCTCGTCCTCGTCCATCAGCGGCGGCAGCGGCGCCGCGAGCTTGGGCTTGGCCACCGCGGGAAGCGGAGGCGGCGGAGGAGGAGGCTTGGGCAGGTGCCGGGCCTGCTTCTCGGCGTAGGAGCGGAGATACTCATGGGCCGCCAGGGCATCCTTGGCCGAGACCAGCCGCTCCAACAGGGACTGCACTTCCATCAGGGGCGTGCCGACGCCGATGTACTGGTCCATCTCCAGGCAGGCGGCCAATGTCGGATCCACCGGGATGGCGTGGTGGCCGAAGAGCATCAGTCGCACCACCGACTCGGCATAGAAGTCCAGGTCCAGCTCCTGGAGGCGCCGCCGCAGCTCGCGCTTGTGTACCTCGGCCAGCTTGTCCATCGAGACCTGGTTGTGATCGAGGAAGAGCTGGTTGAGCACCGTCACCAGTTCCTCGGCCTTCTCGCGGGCGCGGGGCATGTCCCGGCCGACGCAATCCATGATGTCCTTGATCGGCGAAACACGCAGCTCGTTGAGATCGACATACTCCCGCCGAATCGCCGCCACCGCCGCGGCCGCCTGCTTGCGTGTCGCGTCGGCTTGTAGCACGGCCTCGATCAGGAAGTAGACCCGGCCCAGCCCGGCTTCAATCTCCACCGGGCGCACTTTAGGCAGGTCGCCCAGGAACTTGCGAAGCTTCTTCTCAAACGTCTTGACGTTCTTCATCCTGCTCTTTTCTCACTTTGGGCCTGGGCCTTTTTCCTGCCCACGTAAATCGGGGGCATCCTCACCGGAGGATTCTTCGGCCTGGCCTGGATTATCGACGCCCTCGCCGGCCTGCTCGGCCTGGCGAGCTTCTTTCTCCCGGATCTCCGTCATGGCCCGCTCGATGGCCCCCAACGTGTCCAGCGTCTTCTTGAAACTCTCGTCGGCCACGAAGTTCAGCATCGGGGTATTGCGGAGCTGGACTTGACGCGCCATCAGATCCTGGATGTGCCCGGCGGCATGCCGCAGCGCCTGCAGCGTCAGCTTCTGCTGGGTCGGGCTGCCCAGGACCGAGATATACACCCTGGCCGTCAGCAGGTCCTCGGGCACCTCCACCCGCGTGACCGACGTGCGGGCCGGGTCGATCCGGGGATCGGCGATCTTGGACAGCAGCAACTGCCCGATCGTGTTGCGTATCAGGTGGGCGACGCGTTCAGTTCGGCGACTCATGACACACTCGACCTTTGCACCACTTCGCGCCCCCTCGCGGAGGGCGGCTAGAGCCACTGGATGTCCTGGTCCACCAGGATCATGTCGCGGTGGGCGGCCGCCGCGTTGATAATTTGCTGCAACGCGCCCTCGGCGTAGCGACGATCGTTGCACACCATCGCCACCGCCAGCACCGCCGCGCGGTGGTCGTCCAGGCTACCGACTTCGGCCACCGACACGTTGTGCGCGTTGGCCGTGCGGTCCTTGAAACTTTTGACGATGCGCCGCTTGTCCTTCAGGCTCGCGGCCTGGGGGATGCGAAGCGTCAGATGAAGCAGGCCCAACACCGTCACCATCGCCGCACCCGCATCACGTTATAACCGTCGCGCCACCTCAACCTGCTGGTAGAACTCCAGCACGTCGCCTTCCTTGATGTCGTCGTAGCCCGCAACCTTGATGCCGCATTCCAGGCCCGAACGCACGTCGCGCACGTCGTCCTTGAATCGCTTGAGGCTCTCCAGCGTCCGCTCGTCCTCGACGACGATGTTGTTGCGCGTGATGCGGAGCTTGGCGTTGCGATTGATCGACCCGTCGGTGACGAAGGCGCCGGCCACCGTGCCGACCTTGGAAACCTTGAACACCTGGCGCACCAGCGCGTGCCCCAGGATGTTCATGCGGATCTCGGGGGCCAGGCCTTCGGACAGGGCCGTGCGAACGTCTTCCAGCAGGTCGTAGATAATCCGGTAAAGCCGGATGTCCACGCCCTTGGCCTCGGCCTGCTGGCGGGCGATCGAATCGGGCACCACGTTGAAGCCCACGATGATCGCCCCGGAAGCCTCGGCCAGCGCCACATCGCCCGTGCTGATGCCTCCGACGGCCGAGTGCATGACATTGAGCCCCACTTCGTCGGTGCCCAGCTTCTTGAGGGATCCCACCAGCGCTTCGAGCGTTCCTTGCACGTCGGCCTTGACGATCAGGGCCAGTTCGTTGCGATTGCCGGCCTGGATCTCGCTCAACAGGTTTTCCAACGTAATGTGTCGCGAACTACCCAGCGAGGCGGTGCGGGCATTGGCCCGATGGTCCTCGGCCACCACGCGGGCATCGTCGATGCTCTCGACCACGTAGAAGCGGTCGCCGGCGGCGGGCACTTCGTCCAGGCCGGAAACCTCCACCGGGGTGGCCGGGCCGGCCTCGGAGATGACCCGTCCGTGGTCGTCGGTCATCTGCCGCACGCGGCCATAACCGCACCCGGCCAGCAGAACGCCACCGACCTTCAGCGTGCCGTTGAGAACCAGCAGGCGTGCGACAGCGCCCAGCCCGGGGTCCATGTGGGCCTCGATGACGAAACCGCTGGCGGGGGCATTTTTCTCGGCCCGCAACTCCAGCAGTTCGGCCTCCAAGCTCAACGTCTCGACCAGGGAATCGACGCCCAGGCCGGTGACGGCGCTGGTCTGGATCACTTCAACGTTGCCGCCCCACTCGCGCGGAGTCAGCCCGTACTCGGCCAACTGTCCCATCGCCCGCTGCACGTTGGCATTGGGGACGTCCACCTTGTTCAGGGCGACGATAATGGGCACCTTGGCGGCCTTGGCGTGGCTGATCGCCTCGACGGTCTGGGGCATCACGCCGTCGTCGGCGGCCACCACGAGCACCACCACGTCGGTCATGTTGGCCCCACGGGCCCGCATGGCCGTGAAGGCCTCGTGGCCGGGCGTGTCCAGGAACACCACGTGCTTGTCGCCCACGTCGTAACGGTAGGCGCCGATATGCTGGGTGATGCCGCCGGCCTCGCCCGCGGCCACGCCCGTGTTGCGGATGCGGTCGAGCAGGCTGGTCTTGCCGTGGTCGACGTGGCCAAGGAACGTTACCACCGGCGGACGGGGAGAAGGCTCTTCGCGCTTACGCTGGTCGAGCTTTTCCACCAATTGCTCCTCGGCGGACTTGGCCCGCTTGATCACCAGTTCAATGTTGTTCTCGAGCAGGACCGCTTCGGCAATTTCGCGGTCGATGACCTGGTTGACGGTGGCCAGGATGCCCTTCTCCATCAGCTTGCGGATGAAGGCCGACGACTTGATGCCGGTGGCCGCGGAGAGGTTCTTGACCGTGATGGGCTCCTCGATCTCCACGGGCCCGAACTTCTCGGCTGCGTGGCCACCCTCCGTGGGCTTGCCTGCCACGGTCGCGCGATGACGGCGGAGCGTGCCGCCGCTGGCGGCGGCCAAGCGCTGCGAGCGCTCGGCCAGGTCCTTCTCGCGCCATTCCTTCAATTGCTCGCCGCTGTCGGCCGTGCGACTGCCGCGCCGGCGAGGCGTGCGTTTCTTGCCCTTCTTGCGAGCTTCTTCCTCGGTCTCGGTGACCGGGCCGGACTTGACGCTGGTCCTTCGCCCCGCACCGCCCATGGTCGGCTCGGCCGGCGGCGCCATCGGCGGGCGGCGCGTCGGCTGGCGGATCACGTCGGGCTTCTCCACGCGGACAACCCGCGGGCCCTTCATCACGGCCGGCCGCGGAACCACTTGCGGCCCGGCGGGACTGATCGCCGCCTTGACGGGGGTCTTGTGCAGGGGTCTCCTGACGACCTCGGGCAGCGCAGGCGCTTCGGGTTCAGCCTCCTTGGCAAGCTCTTGCGGAGGAGCTTGAGGCGCGGAGGCCTCTGCGACCGCAGTGGCCGGGACGTCACTTGCGACGATAGCCTCGGCCGGCTCGCTCACTTCCGTGGCCGTCTCGACCTCGGCCACCGGGAGCGGAGACGCTTCCTCCTCGGCCACCACGGCGACGGCCGCTTCCACGGCCTCGGCCGGTTCCTGCTCTTGCGGAGCTGCTCCCTCGGCAGGGCCCTTGCGGCGGCGCCGGGTCTTCTTGGCCTCTTCGCGCGCAATCTTCAGGTCCACATGGTCAGAGGTCTCAACGGCCGTGGCGCCAGCCGCTTCGCTGAACCATTCGCGGATGGTCGCCTCAAGCCCGGCCGACAGGGCCGCCATGTGGTTCTTGAGCTCCAGGCCCTCGGCTCGGCACTTGCCGAGGATCTGTTTGCTCGTAACGCCAATCTCGTTGGCCAGTTCAAATACTCGAGTTGCCAAAGATAACTCCTGGCAATGCAACCACGCTTCATGTGCCGGTCGAAACGTTCGGCCGGCCCGAAAACTCATGCCCGTCGCAAGAAACCTTTTCCTTCATTCCGAACCGGCCAGGCGCTCGCCCGGCCAGCCTGTGACAAGGGAAAAGGCCCTCGGCAACGGCTGCTATATGTTCGCTTGCGAATCGTCCTGGCCCTGGCCGGCGGGGGGCACATCCGCGCCGGCATCGGCCACGGGGGCCTCCGCGGGGGGCGCCTCCACGATGGCCTCGACGCTAGGGGCCACTTTCACCTCCGCGGCAGAGGGCGACGCCTCGGCGTGCGCGCCTCGCGCGTTGGCCTTGCGCTCGGCCCCCGCGGCGGCCTGGAGTTCGGCATGCCGCTTGGCCTCTTCGGCGCAGGAGACGATAATCTTCTGGGCCATCTCGCGCGTCATGCTCAACTCGTTGACCAGCGGGTCGGGCCCGACTTCTTCCACGTCCAGCACGTTGACCATGCCCATCGCAACGACCTGGTCGACAATCGTCGAATCGACGCCCTCGACCTTCCGCAGGGCCTTCTCCAGCAGGTCCAGCCCGATGTTGAACTCGTTGGGCGTCAGGATGTTGATGTCCCACCCGGTCAGCTTGGCCGCCAGGCGGACGTTCTGGCCGCGCTTGCCGATGGCCAGCGAAAGCTGGTCGTCGGTCACCACCACGGTGGCCAGGCCCAGCTCGAAGCACAGGGCGATCTCAGCCACCTCAGCCGGCTTGAGCGAATAGGCGATCAGCGTCTTGGACGACTCGTGCCAGGGCACGATGTCGATCTTCTCGCCGCCCAGTTCGTCCACGATGCTCTTGATCCTGCTGCCGCGGATGCCCACGCACGCCCCGACCGCGTCGATCTTGCGGTCCGAGCTGATGACGGCGACCTTCGTGCGGTAGCCGGCCTCGCGGGCGATGGCCTTGATCTCGATGATCTTCTCGGCCACTTCGGGCACTTCCAGCTCAAACAGGGCCACGATGAAGTCCGGGTGCGTCCGGGACAGGACGATCTTGACCGCGCTGGGCTGCTCGCGGACCTCGAGGATCATCGCCCGGATGCGCTCCTCGGGCAGGTGCGATTCGCCGGGGATCTGCTCGCCGCGCGGCAGGATGGCTTCGACCTTGCCCAGGTCCACGATGAGCGATCCGCCTTCCCAGCGGGCGACTTTCCCCGTGACGATCTGGCCTTTGCGGTCGAGGTATTCCTCATAAAGGCTGCCGCGCTCGGCCTCGCGAATCCGCTGGATCATGACCTGCTTGGCCGTCTGGGCTGCAATGCGTCCCAAGTCGCGCACGCTGAGGGCCTTGCCGTCGATGCTGGCTGTGATGTCCCCCGTCGCGCGGTCCATCTGGACGCTGATGTCCTCGGACTGCGGATTGGCCTTATGGATGGCTGACAACATCGCAGCCTCCAGATCCTCAAACACCGTTTCCTTATCGATGTTCTTGTCCCGGGCCAACCCGTCCACGATGCGTAGCAGTTCCTGGTTCATACGGTTCCTTATTTCAGCCGCCGCCAGCGTCGCAAGCCAACAAAAAAGTGGGCCCAGGACCCACTGTCGCGCCAAAACAAGAACGTTATGCTCGGACCACGCGGCTTTCAGCCCGCTGACAAGGTCCCTCCAGACTCAATGTTCAGCCGGCCGCAGCTCGCGGGGATCGTGCAAAACGCCCCGGGCGGACTGGGTCCGTTCCATGCCTCACTTCGAGGCACATCCAACCTGGGCCTATGCCAGAACACTGGCAGGGCCTATGGTCAGGCAGTCAATCACAGCGGTGACTCCAAGCCTGAAACTTCCTACTCGTATCCCAAAACCGAATTAACACTTATTTCCTGCGGCACAATAACTTAAAACCAAACAAGCCTGCCTCCACACCCGGCCGATCCTGCAATAAACAAACGGGCCCGAGGCTCGTGGAAAAACTTCCCTCCACCAGCCACAGCCCGATATCTCGGCCCTCGTGGACTTAATCTGCCAAATTATAGGTAAACCCGCCTCCCAGTCAATCAAAATAATCCACACCGCTACCCAAGGTGAGCGACCTTCTTTTCTGGCAGAAAAGAAGGTCGCTCACAGAGCGGGAGAAAGTAGTGAGTAGAAAGGAGAAAATGCGGCGGACGCCGCCCCAAACGAACCACTACAGCTCTCGGCCGAAACTTCTCCCGCGGTCTACTCTCAACTGCCTACTCTCTTTTGGTTGCAACAATCATCCAGATAACGACTTGCCGCCTGCCAGAAAATAATGTCACTCACTACCCAAGGGTGTGGTTCAATCGCCCTATCCGAAACTATGTAGCAATGACTTGTCCACCTCGCTCTACGCTCCAGACGGGGCTACCACGACAGCGCTAGTTGTAAGTCTTGTGTTTCCGTAGGCAGTTTTCCCCGCAGGACATCCGTAAGTCCAGCAATTCCGTTGAAACTAGCGTTGTCGTGCTATTGCCAGACGCTCTTCGAGCCAGGAAACGGCAGTGCCAGGGAATCTACACATATCCGTTCAGGGCCATCGGGAGGCCCTCGCGGCGACCGTGGCAAGGCCGCCGGGGCGGGCCAGGCGAGGCCCCGCTCGCTTTGCGCTCGCGGCTAGTGGAGCTGCTGGTCCCTGGTCCCTTCTTGCTGTTCCCGCTCGCTTTGCGCTCGCGGCTGGTAGAACCGCACTCTTCCCTCCGCCTCTTGCCTTTTCCCTCTTGCCTTTTCCCTCTTCCCTATTCCCGAGGTGTTGGGGTAGACTCGCCGCCCTGCCGCGACGGCCGAGGCCTCGGCTGCACGCCGGATCGGCGGACGGCAGAGCCATTGCGGTTACGCGCAGAGGAAAGGACGAAGTCGATGAAGATCCTGCTTGTTGGCGGCGGCGGCAGAGAGCACGCCCTGGCCTGGAAAATTTCGCAGTCGAAACGGTGCAGCAAGCTGTGGGCCGCGCCGGGCAATCCGGGCATCGCCCAGTACGCCGAGTGCGTCGATGTCAAGGCCAGCGACAAGCAGGCCATCGTCGACCTGGCCAAGGCCAAGAAGGTGGACCTGGTGGTGATCGGCCCCGAGGAGCCGCTGGCGGCGGGCCTGGCCGACGCGATCCGGGCCGAGAAAATCCTGTGCTTCGGCCCCAGCGCCGACGGGGCCCGCATCGAGGCCGACAAGGCCTACGCCAAGAACCTCATGCGCGCCGCTTCGGTCCCGACGGCCGAGGCTCGCATCTTCACCGACCTGCAACTGGCCAAGGACTACGTGCTGTCGCGCGACCACGGCGTGGCGGTCAAGGCCTGCGGGCTGGCCGCGGGCAAGGGCGTGGTGATCTGCCACGAGCCCTACCAGGCCGTCAAGCCGCTGGAAGAAATGATGGAGAAGAAGGTCTTCGGCAAGGCCGGCGAGGTGGTGATTATCGAGGAACTGCTCACCGGGCAGGAGGCCACCGTGCTGGCCCTGTGCGACGGCAAGAACATCTTCACGATGCAGCCGATCCAGGACCACAAGCCCATCGGCGACGGCGACACCGGCCTCAATACCGGCGGCATGGGCGCGTACAGCCCGGTGCCCTTCATCGGCGACGACGTGATGTCCCGCATCGAGCGCGAGATCCTGGTGCCCATCGTCGACGCGATGCGGCGCGACTTCGGCCGATACGAGGGCCTGCTGTACGCCGGGCTGATGTTCACGCCGGCCGGGCCCAAGGTCATCGAGTTCAACTGCCGCTTCGGCGACCCCGAATGCCAGCCGCTGATGATGCGTCTCAAGAGCGACCTGGTGGAGGCGATGGTCGCCACGGCCGAGCGCCGCCTGGACGAGGCGAGCCTGGAGTTCGACCTTCGCCCGGCGGTCTGCGTGGTGATGTCCTCGGGCGGCTATCCGGGCCCCTACACCACGGGCTTCGAGATCACCGGCATCGAGGAGGCCGACGCCATGCCGGATGTGAAGGTCTTCCACGCCAACACGGCCATGCAGAACGGGCGGCTGGTCAACGCCGGCGGGCGAGTCCTGGGCGTGACGGCCCTGGGCAAGACCATCGCCGACGCCCAGAAGCGGGCCTACGAGGCGGTGGCCAAGATCCACTGGCAGGACTGCTACTACCGCCACGACATCGCGGCCAAGGCGATCAAGTAATCCGGGGCGCAGCCCAAGGCCTTTCAGTTCTCGGCGTAGCACGGGCGTCTCGCCCGTGAGTCGCATGGGCATCTTGCCCATGTCGGTGAGTTTTCGTATATCGCACGGCCGGGACGGCCGTGATACTCATGGCCAAGATGGCCATGCTACGAGAAATGAAAGATCCGGGGCGCAGCTCTCGGCGGCGGCAAGTCCGGCGGGAATAATGACCTGTCGGCCCGTCGCCGCGCCGCCGTCGGCAACTCTATAATTAACCATGCCCGAGCAGCAGGTTCATTACGAGATCCAGCGGTCCGAGATGGTCCGCGACCAGTTGAAGGCCCGGGGCATCACCGACGCGCGGGTGCTGGAGGCCTTTGCGGTCTTGCCGCGCGAGATGTTCGTTCCGCCCCAGCGCGAGGCCGAGGTCTACGCCGACCACCCCGTTTCCATCGGTCACGGGCAGACCATTTCCCAGCCGTACATCGTGGCGCTGATGGTGCAGGTGCTGGACGTGCAGCCGCACCACACCGTCCTGGAGATCGGGGCCGGCAGCGGCTACCAGACAGCCGTGCTGGCGCGCCTGGCCGGTCACGTCTACGCCGTGGAGCGGCTGCCCGCCCTGACCGAACAAGCCATGTGTACGCTGGGGGCCTTGAACGTCACCAACGTCACGCTTGCCACGCAGGACGGCAGCCTGGGCTGGCCCGCGCAGGGGCCTTTCGACCGCATCATCTCGGGCGCGGCGGCGCCCGGCGTGCCCCAGCCGTGGATCGACCAACTGGCCGACGGCGGCAAGATCGTCCTGCCCGTGGGCGGCGAGGACGCCCAGACGTTGCTGGTGCTGGATCGGCAGGGCAATGCGATTCGCCGGCGGGAGATCTGCGACGTGCGATTCGTCAAGCTCATCGGCAAGGTCGGCTGGCCGGAAGAGACCCGCCCCCGCGGATAGCCGCTCCTGCCACCCCCGCCGTTCCTTACCGCTGGTAGGTGCCGACCAGCTCGCCCTCGGCCAGGACGTGCCCTTTCATGGCTGACAGCAGCCCCTCCTTGTCCAGGCCAGGCCCAAGGTCCAGGGCCTTGCCCAGCGCATACACCTTGAAATGATAATGATGCACGCCGTGGCCCCTGGGCGGCAGGGGTCCGCTATAGCCGATCTCGCCGGAGGTGCCCTTGCCCTGGATGGCCCCGGCCGGCTTGGCCTCGGTACTCACGCCTTCCTCCAGGCCCGTCGCGTCGGGGGCGATCTTGTAGATGACCCAATGCACCCAGGGCTGAGGAGTCGGCGCGTCGGGATCGTCGCAGATCAGGGCCAGTTCCTTCGTGCCCGGCGGCAGGTTTTCCCACCGCAGGGCCGGCGAGATGTTCTTGCCCTCGGCACTGTGACGCGCGGGAATAGGCTGCCCGCCGGCGAAAGCGGTGCTGGTCAGCGTAATACTCATGGCGGTTTCTCCTTTGGCGGCGGCTTGCTCCGGCTGCGGACGGGCGCGGTCGCACGAGGCCAGTACCGGCATCGCCACCAGCAAGAGAGCAACGCACACGGCATGGCAAGCCTTGTGTCTTGTGGGCATGGCCGGCGTTCCTTGTGGCAGCCGTTGTTATTGTAGGCCACGGGCGCCGGCTGGCAACATGCCGGTGGGATGAATCCCTAAAACCGGGAAAAGAGTTCTTGAGCATCAGTATCATTTCCGAAAGCGAATTGTCCGATGTAGAATAGACTTCTTACCGGATAGTCGTAACGAAAGGATTCATATGAATGTTGTTCACGTGACGCACGAGGCGACGGAGAAGATCGGCGGGATCGGCGCCGTCGTCGCGGGATTGGTGACCGCCAAGGCCTACGCCAAGGTCGTGAATCGCACGATTCTCGTGGGCCCGCTGCTCCAGACCGACCGCCCCGTCAACCTTCGCCTGGGCGAAGGGGGCAAGATCATCTACAGTTCCCTGGACGCCGTTTACACCTCGCCGTGGCGTGAAAAGTTCCACGCCATCGAGCGGACCTTCGACGTGGGGATCATCTATGGCACGCGGATGGTCCATGAACCCTGCAACGGCAAGTCCGTCGAGGTCGAGGTGCTGGTCATCGACGTCTTCCACTCCAACAAGGACCGGCTCAACCTCTTCAAGGGCGAGCTGTTCAAGAAATTCAACGTGCCCTCCCAGGACTTCGAGAAGATCTGGGAATACGAGCAATACGTCCGCCTGGCCGAGCCGGCCATCGAGGCCCTGGGCGCCCTGGGCTGTTTCGACAACGACCAGAAGGTCGTGCTGCTGGCCCACGAGTACATGGGCATGCCCACCGCCCTCAAGGCGATCCTGGACGGCAAGCCCAACACGCGGACGGTCTTCTATGCGCACGAGGTGGCCTCAGTCCGCCCGATCGTGGAGAAGACCCCCGGCCACGACACGATGTTCTACAATGTCCTCAAGGCCGCCATGCGGGAAGGCAAGACCCTCGAGCAGGTCTTCCCCGAGGTTTTCTCCAACTACAAGCACCCGCTGGTCAAGGCCGCCCGGTACTGCGACCACATTTTCGCCGTCGGAGACTACATCGAGGACGAGCTTCGTTTCCTCGATCCCCACTTCCGCACCATGGACATCGACCTGGTCTACAACGGCGTGCCCACGATGCCGCTATCGATGGACCGCAAGCAGGCCTCGATCCAGCGCATGCAGACCTATGCGGCCAACCTCTTTGGCAACCGCCCGAGGTGGATTTTCAGCCACGTGTGCCGGCCGGTGCTCAGCAAGGGTATCTGGCGGGATCTGGGCGTGCTGCACCACCTGGACGGCCTGCTGGCCGAGCGAGGCGAGAGCGGCGTGTACTTCATGCTGGGCACCCTGGGCGGGCAGCGCCGCCCGCAGGACATCCGCCACATGGAACGCGTCTACGGCTGGCCCGTCAGCCACGAAATCGGCTACCCCGACCTCTGCGGCGGCGAGGAAGTCCTCGGCGACATGTTCGACAACTTCAACCGCAACCACAGCGCGGTGCGGGCCGTGCTGGTCAACCAGTGGGACTGGAACAACCGTTTCTGCGGGCAGCGCATGCCCGCGGAGATGGACTTCTCCGACATCCGCTGCGGCACCGATGTCGAGTTCGGCCTCAGCGTCTACGAGCCCTACGGCATCAGCCAGTTCGAGCCTCTCAGCTTCGGGGCCCTCTGCGTGGTGTCCAACGTCTGCGGCTGCATGGGCTTTGCCCGTCGCACGGGCAATTCCTGGCCGCTGGAGGACAACATCATCGAGGCCGACTACCTCAAGGTGGCCGAAGGCTTGAGTCTTGAGCAACTCCATGCCCTGCCCATGAGCGAGCGGGACCGGATTGAAGCCGAGGAAAACCTTCGCCTGGCCCGGGTGATTCTCGATCACTTGCCCCGCGACAAGGCATCCATCGAGCGTCGTATCGCCAAGGGGCACGAACTGGCGACCAAGATGAGCTGGGAACACGTGGTGAACGAATATTTCCTGCCCAGTCTCAGCCGCGCCATCGAACACCAGTCCTGACAGCGGATCATGTGGTGAGGTCGCCTAAGATGATGCAAGGCTGGTTTTGGACTTGATTGCGTGGTAGCACCGCGTAGACTAGGTAATTTGAGGTCGGAGACATGGCACGCCACCTAACAGAGACGACGAGACATTCGACATGGGAGAGTCTGCTCAAGCGTTGGCACGAAGGTGTCGGCGCGAGGCATTGGCAAGCACACCGCCCCATGCACCAACCCGAGCTTCCTTTGTTTGATGAGGATCGAGTTGTAGGTTGCCTGATGTCGGCGTTCGTGGCATGTCCGGAGCGATCTTTGTCAGAAAACAAGGATCTCGACGTCATGAACAAGGCAATCTCTGCTCTTGTTGAGGCGACAGAGGAGAATATTTTGACGGAGGCAGAGTCTAACGCCCTGCTTCAGTTTCTGGTATCAAAGTTTGTCGAGCGGCGTTTCTGCGTGACTCTGAATCGGGTTTTTGAACCTGAAGCACGCGGAGAATATAGCTTTCGCGGCATTAGGGGAACGCTGAAATGAACGATAACGACAGGAAAGACCTTCCAACTGATCGAGAAGAGGAAGCACCGGATGAGGCTGTCGGAACCCCTAATGCCCTACAGAATGCGGTGCGAAAACTTGCTGACAAGAGGCCAGAGAAACTCATTGAAGTCATGGCGATGGAGATGAGTTCCGTCGGCAACCCGTTGCACCACAAGATGAACGAGGAGCATATCTCCAAGGTCTTGGAGTTGGCGGCCAAGCATGACGAACGGCAGTATGATCTCCATAAGAAGTCTCAGGAAAACGCTCATTCGGAAGGGAATTCCAATCGCCGCTATTGTTTCGCCGCATTCCTCGTGGTTGCCACCATCACCTCAATAGTGTTGTTCCTGTTCAAAGACAAGCCTGATGTCCTTGTCCCTATTCTGACAGGGCTTGGTGGGTTGGTGAGTGGCTTTCTCGGAGGCTGGGGACTTGGAAGGAAACACGATTAGACTCTCGACTTTGCTCTAGCGCCTATCCCTGCTTCCCTATTAGGTTGATACTCAGTACCCTTCCGCCTACAGTTCGCTAGGAGGCTAGCGCCGTAGTGTCGGCCAGGCCTGCAAACAGGACAGGTGCCGGATATGAAACTCTCCCCCGCCGCTGAATTTGCCATTCGCGGCGTCCTGGTACTGGCTCAGCGCCATGGACAGGGTCCAACAACCCTTGACGCCATTTGCGCCGAACGCGACCTGCCCAAGCAGTACCTGGTCAAGATATTCGCGTCCCTGACCAAGGCGCACCTGGTCACGCCCGTCCGCGGCAAGAAGGGCGGATTTCTCCTGGCCCGCGAGCCCGATAACATCTCGTTACTGGACATCGTCGAGGCCGTCGAGGGCCCCATCGTGCTGAACCTCTGCCAGCAGGTCCCGCCACAGTGCGACAACACTGCCTGCCCCGTCCGGCCGATCTGGGCGGAGCTACAGGACTTCATTCGCGGCAAGCTCTCGTCGGTCACGCTGGCCAGTTGCCTCAGCCAGGCACAGGTCGGCCAGGCCGTGGGATCGCTGTGAGAACGAGGCGACTTTTTTTGACTTGATATAGTACAATAACGGTGCTATATTGAGGTCGTAGCAGGGAAGGCAGAGCATGCTGGCAGTTACCAAAAAGACCGAATATGCCCTGGTGGCCATGGCCCATCTGGCCGCCCTGGGCAACGAGCAGGTCGCCAGCGCCCGCGAGATCGCCGGCCTGTTCGGCATCTCACAATCGCTGCTGATGAACGTCCTAAAGCAGTTGGCTTCCGCCGGTTATGTCGAGAGCACCCGAGGCTCACGTGGCGGCTACCGCCTGTCGCGCCTGCCCGAGGAGATCAACCTGGCCGACCTGGTGACGGCCATCGAGGGGCCCCTGCGGCAGTCGGACTGCATCCTGGGCTCGATGGGCGATCATCAGTGCAGCGGGTCGGCGATGGCCAGTTGCCCGGTGGCTGACCCGGTGCATCGGGTGCAACGCAAGTTGCGTGACTTTCTTAAGAATGTGACGTTGGCCGAGATCGCCCAAGGCCCGGCCTTGCACAGCTAGACAAAGGAATGACCATGACCGTGAAGTTGCCTATTTACCTGGACCATAACGCCACCACGCCGGTGGACCCGCGGGTGCTGGAGGCCATGATGCCCTACTTCACCGGCGACTTCGGCAATGCCGCCAGCCGCAACCACGTTTTCGGGTGGCGGGCGGAAGCGGCGGTGGAGAGCGCCCGCGAACAGATCGCGGCCCTGATCGGGGCAACGGGCAAGGACATCGTCTGGACCAGCGGGGCCAGCGAGAGCGACAACCTGGCCATCAAGGGCGTTGCCGGCATGTACCGCGACAAGGGCAACCACATCATCACCAACCTCATCGAGCACAAGGCCGTGATCGACCCCTGCAAGCGACTGGCCGAGCAGGGCTATGAAATCACCTGGCTCAAGCCCGACGCGACGGGCCAGGTCTCGGCCGCCCAGGTGGCCGGCGCCATCACCGACAGGACCATCCTGGTCACCATCATGGCTGCCAACAACGAGATCGGCACGCTCAATCCGCTGGCCGAGATCGGCCAGGTCACGCGCCAACGGGGCGTGTTGTTCCACAGCGACGCCACGCAGGCGGTGGGCAAGATTCCGATCGACGTCGAGGCTATGAACCTCGACCTGCTGAGCGTCTCGGCCCACAAGATGTACGGGCCCAAGGGCGTGGGCTGCCTGTACGTGCGGCGGCACAACCCGCGCGTGCGGCTGGTCTGCCAGATGGACGGCGGCGGGCACGAGCGGGGCATGCGGAGCGGCACGCTCAATGTGCCGGGCATCGTCGGCCTGGGCGCGGCGGCGGAGATTTGCGGGCGCGAGATGGCCGAGGAGGCCGCCCGCGAGACGACCCTGCGCGACCGCCTGCAGCGGGGCCTGGAGGCCGGTCTGGATTACGTGCGGCTCAACGGCCATCCGACCCAGCGCCTGCCCAACACGCTGAACATGTCCTTCGCCTATGTCGAGGGCGAGGCGCTGATGATGAAGATCAAGAACATCGCCGTCTCTTCCGGCTCGGCCTGCACCAGCGCGTCGCTGGAGCCCAGCTATGTCCTGCGGGCCATCGGCGTCAGCGACGACCTGGCCCACAGTTCAATCCGTTTCGGCCTGGGGCGCTGGACCACGGCCGAGGAGATCGACTACACCATCGAACAGGTGGTCAAGGGCGTTCGGGAGCTTCGGGAACTGAGCCCGCTTTATGACGAGGCCCGCGGGGCCTAGAAACGACAAGGTGAGTTATGCCGTATAGCGACAAGGTCATGGACCATTTCACCAACCCGCGTAACGTCGGCAGCATGGACAAGAACGCTCCGGACGTGGGCACCGGCATCGTCGGCGCGCCCGAGTGCGGGGACGTGATGAAGCTCCAGATCCAGGTCAGCGACGACGGGCGGATTCTGGACGCCAAGTTCAAGACCTTCGGGTGCGGTTCAGCCATCGCGGCCAGTTCGCTGGCCACCGAGTGGCTCAAGGGCAGAACGGTCGAGCAGGCCACCGAGCTGAAGAACAATGACATCGCCACCGAGCTGTCGCTGCCGCCGGTGAAAATTCACTGTTCGGTGCTGGCCGAGGACGCCGTCAAGGCAGCCATCGAGGACTGGAAGCGCAAGAACGGCAAGGCCGCCGCATCGCAGGCCCCTGCCGCCGCAGCCGAGCCCTCGGCAACGAAGAAAGAATAGACATCCCCGGGACCGATGCCGGGCATGAGTAATCCAAGGAGTGCATCATGGCGATCACGATGACAGAACGTGCGGTCAAGCAGGTCAAGCGACTCTTCACCGAGGGCGGAATGCCCGAAGAGTCCTGCCTTCGCGTGGCCATCAAGGGCGGCGGCTGCTCGGGCTTCAATTATTTCCTCAGCGTGGCCACCGCGCCGGCCGACGAGGACGAAGTCTTCACCTGCCAGGAGGTGCGGCTGCTGTGCGACCCCAAGAGCTACCTGTATCTCAACGGGACCGAGATCGACTACGACGACTCGCTGATGAGCCGCGGATTCGTCTTCAAGAACCCCAACGCCAAGAACAGTTGCTCGTGCGGGGCGAGCTTCTCGGCCTGATGATCGAGGAAAACAGCATGGATGAAACCGACCGCCAGGCTCCGCTCGTCAAGTGCCGCTTGTGCAGCAAGCCCATGGCCGAAGTTCTGGTGTGCGACTACTGCCACAGCCTCAATCCCGACGCAGCCACCATGGACCATTTCACGCTGCTGGGCCTGCCCCGCCAGTTCGACCTGGACGAGGAGACGATCCGCGCCAAGTTCCTGGCCCTCAATCGCGAGGCCCATCCCGACTTTCACATGGATCAGTCCGACGAGGTGCAACTGCTGGCCATGCAGATGTCCTCGGCCATCAACAACGCCTACCGCGCCCTTCGCGAGCCGGCTTCGCGGGCGGCCTACATGCTCGAACTGCTGGGCGGCAAGAGTTCCGCCGACGACAAGTCCGTGCCCGAGGGTTTCCTCTCGACGATCCTGATGCTCCAGGAGGCACTGGCCGAGGCCAAGGCCGGCGGCGACCAGGCCGAGTTGGAGCGGATGGGCGCCGTGCTCCGCACCCAGCATGACGGGCTGTTGCATCGGATCGCCGGGCTCTTTGGCGAGTTGGAGGAAGCCGCCGCCTGCCCTGCCGTGCGCCAGGATCTGCTGAGCGAACTCCGCCGGCAGATCAATGCCGTCTCCTACGTCAAGAAGCTGCTGTCGCAGGTGAATTGACATGCCCCCCATCCTCGGAATCGACCTTGGCACGACCAACTCGCTGGCGGCCTACATGACGCCCGCCGGCCCGCGCATCGTCCGCGACGCCGCCGGCAACGCCCTGGTGCCCAGCGTGATCGCCTTCGCCTCCGGCGTGACCGTCGGCAGCGGCGCCCGCGCGCACGCCGTCGAGAACCCCCTGCGGACGGTCTACTCGGTCAAGCGGCTGATGGGCAAGGGCATCGACGACATTCACGACGACCTGAAATACCTGGCCTACCCGGTGACCAGCGGCCGGGGCGGGATCGTCTGCGTCAACGTGGACGGGCGCGAGATGACGCCGCAGGAACTCTCAGCCATCATTCTGCGGGAGGTCAAGTCGCGGGCCGAGGCGGCCCTGGGCGAGACCATCACGCAGGCGGTCATCACCGTGCCGGCGTACTTCGACGACAGCCAGCGGCAGGCCACCCGCGACGCGGGCCGGATTGCCGGGCTGGACGTCCGCCGCATCGTCAACGAGCCCACCGCGGCGGCCCTGGCCTACGGGCTCGACCGCAAGGACGACGCCACCATCGCGGTGTACGACCTGGGCGGCGGGACCTTCGACGTCTCGATCCTGCGCGTGGCCGGCGGGGTCTTCCAGGTGCTCTCCACCGACGGCGACACGCACCTGGGCGGCGACGACCTGGACATGGAACTGATGGACCTGATTATCGGCGAGATTCGCAAGCGTTTCGGCGCCGGCCTGGAGTTCCCCCCTGCCACGCGGCAGGCGTTGCGGAACTTCGCCGAGGCGACCAAGATTCGCCTGTCCACCGAGGATCGCGCGACGGTGGAAGTGGACCTGGGCGGCGGCCGGCGTTTCGAGCGCGTGATTACGCGGGCGGAGTTCGAGGCCCGGGCAGGCCAGTGGATCGACCGCACCCTCGGGCATTGTCGCGCCGCCCTGGCGGCTGCGGGCGTCAAGCCCAGCCAGATCGACCAGGTCGTCATGGTCGGCGGCTGCACGCGCATCCCGCTGGTCCTGGCCAAGGTGGGCGATTTCTTCGGCCGCACGCCCTACACGGCCATCAATCCCGACGAGGTGGTGGCGCTGGGGGCGGCCGTGCAGGCGGGCATCCTGGCCGGCCTGCAGCGCGACACGCTGCTGCTGGACGTCACGCCGCTGTCGCTGGGCATCGAGACTCTCGGCGGGGCGATGGGCAAGCTCATCATGCGCAACAGCACCGTGCCCTGCCAGGCCGGTGAGACCTTCACCACCTACGTCGACGGCCAGACGTCGGTGGATATCCACGTGCTCCAGGGCGAGCGCGAACTGGCCCGCGACTGCCGCAGCCTGGGGCGTTTCCAGCTCAAGGGCATCCCGGCCATGCCGGCGGGCATGCCGAGAATCCAGGTCGCCTTCCTCATCGACGCCAACGGGATTCTCAACGTCTCAGCCCGCGAGCTTCGCAGCGGCAAGGCGGCGGCGGTTCAGATCACCCCCGCCCACGGCCTGACGCGCGAGGAGGTCACGGCCATGGTCAAGGACTCCTATGTCCACGCCGTCGAGGACCTGACGGCCCACCGGATGATCGACCTTCGCAACGAGGCCCATCGCGTGCTGGCCGCCATCGACAAGGCATTGGCCGGCGCGCCGGGGGTACTCACCGCGCCGCAGCGGGCGGCGCTGGACGCGGCAGTGGCGGATGTGAAGGCCAGGATGGAAGGAACCGAGCCGGACGATCTCTACGCGGCCATGCGTGCAGCCAATGACGCCGCCGCCCCGCTCACCCAGGCCCAGATGGACGAAGTCCTGCGAAAAACCGCGGTGGGCAAGAAGATCGACGAGTTCTAGCAGGTCGGCGCCTGGGCGAACTAGCCGCGAGCGTAAAGCGAGCGGTGTCTTGTCAGTCAACTGACGGCAGTTTGCGAACCCCAACTCGCGATTCTACTCTTCGCCCACTTCCAGCACGGCCAGGAACGCCTTCTGCGGGATTTCGACGTTGCCGACCATCTTCATCCGCTTCTTGCCTTCCTTTTGCTTCTCCAGCAGCTTGCGTTTTCGGCTGATGTCGCCGCCGTAGCACTTGGCCGTCACGTTCTTGCCCACGGCCTTGATGGTCTCGCGGGCAATCACGCGCGAACCGATGGCCGCCTGGAGCGGGATCTCGAACAGGTGGCGGGCGATCTCCTTCCGCAGGCGGGTGATCAGCCGCCGCCCGCGCACCTCGGCCATGTCGCGGTGGCAGATGAACGACAGCGCGTCGACGCGGTTGCCGTTGACCAGGATGTCCAGCTTCACCAGGTCGTTGGCGCGGAAGCCGATCAGCTCGTAATCCATCGTGCCGTAGCCGCGCGTGGCGGACTTGAGCTTGTCGTAGAAGTCGTAGATGATCTCCGCCAGCGGGAACTCGTAGGCCAGGATCACCCGGTCGGCCGAGAGGTGCTCCTGGGTCTTGTAGGTCGCGCGGCGTTCCTCGGCCAGCTTCATCACCGAGCCGATGGAATCGCCCGGGACGATCAGGTCCACGCGGACCATCGGCTCGCGGATTTCCTCGATGTAGTTGGGCTCGGGCAGCTCGCCGGCCGAGTCCACCATGAGCGTGGACTTGTCGGTCTTGAGCACCTCGTAGGGCACCGTCGGGGCCGTCTGCACGACCTCGACATTGTGCTCGCGCTCCAGCCGCTCCTGGACGATCTCCATGTGCAGCATGCCCAGAAAGCCGCAGCGGAAACCAAAGCCCAAGGCCTCGGAGTTAATGGCTGCAAAGGTCAGCGAGGCGTCGTTGAGCTGGAGCTTTTCCAGCGCGTCGCGCAGTTGGGGGAACTGCGTGGTCGGGCCGGGATAGAAGTCGCAGAAGACCATCTGCTGGGGCGGGCGATAGCCGGGCCACTGCTCGCCGGCGGGACGGTTGGCCAGCGTGACCGTGTCGCCCACGTGCACGTCGGCGATGGTGCGGATGTTGGCCACCATGAAGCCCACTTCCCCGCAGCCCAGCGACGGCACGCTCGTGGCGAACGGGCAGAACTTGCCCATGTCGGAAATCTGGTAGACCCCGCCGGTGCCCATCATCCTGATCTTGTCGCCGACCTTGAGCTGGCCGTCGAAAACGCGGACGTAAACCACCACGCCGCGATAATCGTCGTAGGCACTGTCGAAGATCAGGGCCTTGGTCGGCCCGTCCGGGTCGCCCGAGGGCGGCGGAAGCTGATGAACGATGGCCTCCATCATGTCGTCGATGCCCGCGCCGGTCTTGGCCGAGGCGAAAATGCAATCCTCCGCCGGCGTGGCCAGAAGGTGCTCGACCTGCATGGCCGTGTCTTCCGGGCGCGCCGAGGGCAGGTCGATCTTGTTGATCACCGGCACGATCTTGAGGTTGTTCTTGCCGGCCAGGTGGGCATTGGCGACCGTCTGGGCCTCGACGCCCTGGGCGGCATCGACCACCAGCAGCGCCCCCTCGCAGGCCGTCAGCGCCCGGCTGACCTCGTAGTGAAAGTCCACGTGGCCGGGGGTGTCGATGAGGTTGAGCATGTACGTCTGCCCGCCCGACTCGTAGGCGATGGTGACGGCCGAGGCCTTGATGGTGATGCCCCGCTCGCGCTCGAGGTCCATGTCGTCCAGCAGTTGCTCGCGCATCTGACGCTGGGTGATGGCCCCGGTGCGAACCAGCATCCTGTCGGCCAGGGTGCTCTTGCCGTGGTCAATGTGGGCAATGATGCTGAAGTTGCGAATGTACTTCTGGTCCATTCCGGCCATTGTACAGCCGCGACGCGCCCAAACAAGGGGCGGGTTTGGGAATGTCGCCAGTGGCGAAGCTACCGCAGGTCGGAAAGGACGCTGTCCGACGAACTCCCAACGCCTCCGCGGCCGTCTGTGGGCTGGCAACATTCCCCGGCACTGCGGCCCAAGAGTGAGGAACATTTTTCTCGACATTCCTGTTGACGCTCTGTTTCATGATGTCTATTATACGTTATAGTATTTTCTCACAGTGTATCGTTACTACTATAGTCTACTGTGCAAACACAAAGGGAGAACGTCATGGCCGCCAAGAAACCCGCCAGGAAAGCATCCGGGCAGTCACCGACCCAGCCCCCCACCAAGCCGGCCAAGGTCGCCAACAGTGGGCCGCCTGCCAAGTCCGGCGACTTGCTGGAGATGGCCGACGCGATCGCCATGCTCAAGACGACCCGGCCGACGTTCTACCGTTGGCTGCGCGAGGGGAGGTTCCGCGGCATGAAGGTCGGGCGACAGTGGCGTTTCGAGCGAGGCGAGATTGATCGCTTCCTGCGGGGCGAGGAGCCGCGGATCGAGCTGCGCGGCGACATGAAGCCCCTGCTCAAGACCTTGGAAGATCGTGCCAGGACGCACGGCATCAAGGCCACCTCGCTGCCGGCGGACAACGATGTCCAGCGGGCACTGAAGCTGATGCTGGAGTTGGGTGCGGCCATGGCTAGCGACTTCCATCTCTCGCCGCACATGTCGGAATCCTCTGACACCCGTATCGCGCACCTGCGTTACCGCATCGACGGCGTTCTCTACACCATCGCACAGTTCGATGTGCGGTTGCTGCCGCCCATTATTGAACAATGGAAAATCGCCGCACGCATGAATCTTCACGAGTCGCGGCCCCAGGATGGAAGGCTGACTTTCAACGTGGCCGGCGAGTCCAAACCCGTGGACGTGCGGGTCTGTATCGTGCCCACGCAGATGGGCGATTCGCTGACGGCGCGAGTCCTGCGCGCCGATGCCACAGCCATCGCATTGGACAAGATCGACTACTCGCCGCGCGACCGCGAGAAAATACTCCGCGCGCTGCATCGGCCCTGGGGACTAATCCTCGTCACCGGGCCTACCGGCTGCGGAAAGACCACGGCGCTGTATTCATGCCTCTCGCATTACATAAGTCCCGAAGTCAAGATCATGACCATCGAGGATCCCGTGGAGTTCTCTTTCCCCTGGATGGAGCAGGTGTCGGTGAATCCAAAGGAGGGCGTGTCCTTCGCCTCGGCCATACGGGCGTTCCTGCGGTCGGCGCCCAACATCATCATGGTAGGAGAAATCCGCGATCTCGATGTGCTGGGCATCTGCCAGCAAGCGGCGCTGACCGGCCACATGGTCCTGACGACATTGCACGCCGAGGATGCCGTCAAGGCCCTTCAGCGGATGCTGGAGATGGGCAGCCCGCCCTTCCTGGTGGCCGACTGCACAAGACTTATCATCTCCCAACGTCTGGTCCGAAGGCTTTGCCCCTCCTGTAGCGTGAAGGCGGAACCGCCCGCGGCCACACTGCGGAAGGCCGAAACGCTCGCACGCTCGGGCGGGGTCGACTGGGACGCCATCGGGCATGATTTCCGCAAGGCCGTCGGCTGCATTAAGTGCAGGAAGCTGGGTTATATGGGCCGCAACGTCATCGCCGAAGTTCTCGAGATGACCCCCCAGATTGCCGAGGCCCTGCGGCGGAAAGCGTCGCTGGACGAGTTGCGGACCATCGCCGTCGGTGAGGGAATGACCACGATGGCCGCTGACGGTGTGCGAAAGGCCGCCGCCGGTCTGACCACGCTGGATGAAGTCCTTGGGACGCTGTCGATCCTGTAGCGAGGCGGGCGGCGGCGGGATATCATCAGCACGCGCGGCCGGTTGGCCGTAATAGCGACTAGCTCTGTCGCTCGTCAAACGATGGATCGGGTGCCACTGCTGCGGTGTTTGCAGCAGTGTCGACGCTATGCACGGCTGCACACGACGCAGCCGTGGCACCCATCGCTTCATCTGCGACAGAGCACCAAAGGCGCTCGCGGCGTCACGATACCCAGGTGTGCGTGCCCAGGAACAGCGACACATTGCAGGTCGTGCCACAAACAGGCCCCAGAACCGTCGTGATCGCGGCGGCGCTGGTGACGTTGACGCTGGCTGCGTACGCTTCGGTGCTGGCCTGGGGCGGGTTTGTCTGGGACGACAACCTCCTGCTGACGGAGAACCGCGTCATCGCCTCCCCCGACGGCCTGGGCTTGTTCTGGGCCGCCGGAAAGTCCTTCGACTACCTCCCGCTGACCTGGAGCACGCTGTGGCTGGAGTGGCGGGCCTGGGGCGCCAGCCCCACCGGCTACCACGTGACCAATGTGCTCCTCCACGCCGCCAGCGTCGTCATGGTCTACCTACTGCTGCGGAGGCTCAAGGTCCCCGGCGCGATCCTGGCCGCGGCGATCTTCGCCGTCCACCCGGTCAACGTCGCCTCGGTGGCCTGGATCAGTGAGCGGAAGAACACGCTCTCGATGCTCCTGTACCTGCTGACGATCCTGGCGTTCCTGCGGTTTGATGATCGGCGTCGATGGACCGACTACGGCCTGGCCCTGCTGCTCTTTGCCGCCGCGCTGCTGTCGAAAAGCTCGGTGGTCTGTGCCCCGCTGGTGCTGGCGGCGATCCTGTGGTGGCGTCACAGCCGGCTCGCCTGGCGCGGTCTGCTGGCCGTCGCGCCCTTCCTGCTGCTCTCCGTGGCGGGCGCGATCGTGACGGTACACTTCCAGAACACCCAGGCCATCGGCGAGAGCACGCCCCGGCCTGAGGGGTTCCTCTCGCGCCTGGCCGTGGCGGGCATGGCCCCGTGGTTCTACCTATCCAAAGACCTGCTGCCGACGAACCTGGCGATGATCTACCCGCGATGGACGGTCGCCGGGGACAGCGTCAGGGACTTTCTCCCCGGCCTGGCCATCCTCGCGGGCCTGGCCGCCCTGGTGATGCTCCGCAAAAAGCCCTGGGCCCGCGCGACGCTGCTGGCGGCGGTGTACTTCCTGCTCAGCCTGCTGCCGGTGCTGGGCTTCCTACAGATGTCCTTCCACGAGCACTCGCTGGTGGCTGACCACTGGCAATACCTGGCCATCCTGGGGCCCATCGCGCTGCTGTCGGCGGCGGCGTGGCGTTTCGCCTCGCGACTGCCCCGCGAGGGTCTCCGTCTGCTTTGCGTCGCCGGATTTAGCCTGATCGTCGCGATCCTGACGCTGCTGACCTGGCGGCAGGGACTGGCCTACCGCAACGCCAATGCCCTGTGGACCGACACGCTGAAGGCCAACCCCGCTTGCCCTGAGGCCTACTACGACCTCGGCCGAAGCATCAGCACCTCCGGCCTAGCCGACCGCTCGGTGGTTTACTTCCTCAAGGCCATCGAGCTCCGCCCGCGATACTCCGAGGCCCACAACAACCTCGGGTACGACTACGTCACGCTGGGCATGACGGAGCTGGCGGCAGAGCATTTCGCCAGGGCGGTGGAATTCAATCCCTCCAACATCGAGGCCCGTTTCAACCTCGCCCAGACCCTGTGCGATCTGGGACGAACGAAGGAGGCGGCTGGGCAGTACCGCGAACTAAGCCGCCAGACCTCCAACTGGCTCGCCCGCCCGATGGCCAACTTCGCCAGAATCCTGGCCAGCGCCGACGATCCCTCCGAGCGAAACGGCGCCGAGGCGCTGCGATGGGCCCGGCGGGCCTGCCAGGTCAACAAGTATCAGAACCCGATGTATCTGGACACCCTTGCCATGGCCCTGGCCGAGACGGGGCAATTCGACCAGGCTGTGCAGACCGCCAACCAGGCCCGCTCGATCGCCCAGCAAACCGGAAAGGCCAGCCTGGCCGGGGAAGTGTCCGCGCGGATCGAACTGTACCGCCAGCATCGGCCCTATCGAGAGGGACGACCACAGACGCAACCGGCCCGGCAAGTTCCCTAGCGGCGTCAGTATTGAACCTGCGATTTGGGTGCGATGGTGCCACGGCTGCGTCGTGTGCAGCCGTGCTTGACGCAGACACTGCTGCAAACACCGCAGCAGTGGCGCCCGATCCATCGTTTGAGTCACCGATCGCTTACCCTTTGGGCGCGACCTCCAACGTCACGGGCGACATCAGGCCATGAGGGGTCAGTTGGTAATCGGTGATCCAATGTTTCTCGTTGGGCATGAAGTTTTCCGGGCCGGTCCAGCGGGTCCAGGGCGTGTGGAGCGGGCCCAGGATGTTCTTGCGCCCGCCGATGACCTCGACGACCACTTCGTTCTCGCCCTCGGCCATCGCGTCGGTGATCTCCGCCACGAAAGGCGCCCACGGCATGGGCAGCACCTTTCCGTTGACATGCACCTCGGCGGCCGTGCATGCGACGTCCTTGAGGTTGATCCGCACGCGGCCGCGGGCGGGCTTGGTCACCCGCAGCTTGTATCGCACCGCCCCGCCGTAGAAGTCCAGCCCCTGGTTCAGCCAGGAACCCAGCTTCAGTTGCCCCGGCCGAGACACCAGCGTCATGTTGCCCGGGGCCGGGGAAGCCTGGCCTCGCCTGGCGACGCCGAAATCGCCCACCAGGTACAGGTCCTCGATCTCCATGTCGGCCCGGTAGTCCATGCTCAGCACGATCTCGTTGTCGCCGGCCTGGAGGCTCGATGCGATGTCGATGGTCTTGATGTCCTCGTCGATCCACCACCCATCGATGGCCCCGACCGGCTTGCCGTTGACAGTGATGCGATAGTTTCCGGGGCACTCCACCGCCAGCTTGCACTGGCGCGGCAGGACGGTCACGTGGGCCATCCATCGCAACTGGACCGCTCCGCGGGGCTTGGTGTCCAGGACGCCGGTGGCGTACAGATACCACGGCTGGCAGAGGCCGTTGTCGCGCACGCCAAGGCCGAAGTGCTTGCGGATCAATTCCTCGGCCTTGAGCGTCGGCACGGGCTGGGAGAACTCCGCCTCGCCGATGCGGTACTGGCAGTAGTCCAGCGGCAGTGAGTTGGCCTCGGCCAGCTCGATGTCGAAGGGGCCGGCCAGGGACTTGGCCTCGCGCCAGACCGTTTCCTTCCTTGGCGCGGCGGCGTCGGGGCAGGCCAGACCCAGGCTGATCAGGGCCGAGCCGGTGGGGTCCAGGTGCAGATCGAACTCGACCCGCCCTGCCGCACTGTCGGCCTTGAGTCTCTTGCGCTGGCCCGTGACGGCGTCCCACAACACTACCGGCTTTCGCCCAGCCAGCGAGATGCGCACCTCCCTGGCGGCCTTGCGGTCGTGCGACTGGACGAACAGCAGTTGCCCGCCCTTGATCGTGCGCAGCATGGCCCAGACGTTACGCTCCTGCTTGCCGTCGGCGGCGGAGATTGAAACGCGCCGCGGCAGGACGGCCTCGATGGCGGGGATGAATTCCTCCACGCGGGCGCCGCAGCAGATCGCCTTGGCCGCCAGCGCGTCGCAGGCCGGGTCGGCCTGGCCGTCGATCCGATCGGGACGCTGGCCGATGAAGACGACCTTGCCGCCCCCGGCGATGAAGCGCTCCAGCAGCCGCAGCGTCGTCTTGCAGATCGTCAGGCTCGGCGGAACGACCACCAGGCGGTAGGCCATCTTGCCGACCTTGATCTTGTCCTTGGCGGTCTTGCCGTGCCGGGCCAGCAGCGACTCGTCGGCAAAGTCCCAGTCGTAGTGCTCGCCCAGCAGGCCGTACATGATGGTGTTGAGCGATTCCTCCAGCATGTCCATCGTCTTCTTGGCCGCGGGGGCCATCACGCCCCAGGCGCTCTCGATGGGATGCAGCACCAGCACGTCGCGAACGGGCGCGCCCTGGGCGAGCATCAGGCTCAGGCGGCCGAAATAGTCCTCGACGATCTTGTACTGCTTCCACCACGGGCTGTGGTCGCAGATGCTGGCGGGATAGTCGCGCTTGGCCCCGCCGGCCAGGCTGTAGTGGAACAGGTGCGGGCAGCGGAAGTTGACGCCGACGGCGTACTGCCAGTCGCCGGTAAACTTGTGGCCTTCCAGCGGCCAGTCCCAGCCGGTGCAGCCGTACAACTCCGTCAGCACGCGATCGTGCCCCATCTGGTCGGCGACGCTGGTGCACTGCTTGGCCGTGATGAGTTCCTCAACCTGATCGCTCAGCAGGTCGATCCCCGGCCACTGCATGTGCTCGTAGTGCGGCATGCACGAGCCGACGTAGGTAGACTGGTAGCGAAGCCCGCCCTCGGCCAACTGGTGTCCCGTCAGTGCGAGGTTGTGCTCGACACACCACCGCCCGATCTGCACCGAGAAGCCCTCGACATACAACTCGGTGATGGTCAGGAAGTAGTCGCGAAGGACTTTGCTGAAGCCGCCGCCCACCGAGCCGTACGCCAATTCGGGCAGGTGGGCCAGCAGGTCGTAGCCGCGGCGGCGCTTGAACTCCTGCGGCAAGGCGGCCGTCCAGGGGAGGCGCGTGCCGGACGGGGTGCCGGGAAGACAAACCTGGCCGAAGTTGGGCTCGTCGGTGAAAATGGCCGGGATCACGCCGCCGGGATTGGCGAAATCCTTGCTGTATCGCTGGGCATACGCCTCGTGCGTCACGCGGATATACTCAGCCACCGCGGCGGGGTTCATCGTGTCCAGGTACGTGCCATCGTTGTGCCAGCCGATGGGCTGGTCACGAAGCAGGTCGAACGCCTCGCGCCGGAAGCCTTCCGGGGTCGGCGCGCCCTCGGCAGCCGGCGCGTAGGCCAAGACTTTGCCGTCGGAGGCCGTCTGAATTTCGAAGCTCGCCAGCCGCTGCGCCCCCTCGGCCGGGGCAGGCTCGGCGCTGAGCGTCACGTACGCGCTGCGGAACTCCGGGTGCGGGCGGGTCACCAACCCGCCGGCAGCGCCGCTGGGCCAGCGGTCCTCATCGTAGAGATAGGCCTTCATGCCCAGTTCGCGGGCCTTTTCCACGCACGCCGATACGCAGCGGAACCACTCCTCCGAGAGGTACTCGTTCTTCAGGCCGTAGCGGCTGTGCATGAAGAAGCCGCCCATGCCCGCGTCGTGCATGCTCTGGATCTGGCGGCAGAGGCGGTCGGGGACGAGTTTGTCGTTCCACGACCAGAAGGGCGCACTGCGGTAAATGGAAGGCGGGTTTTGCCACGCACTCAACAGGTCGGCCGGCTGCTCCATCGAATGTCTCCTTCAAGCACGCCCGCACGGGGCGGCGGTGAAGGTGACCATTCTCGTTAGTCGTGTCCGCAGATCAATAAAAAAAGCTGCCGCCACGGCTGTGACGGCAGTTTTGCGCCTACTTCGCCGCACTGGATCTTGTCTCAGCGCGGCGTGCACATTTATGAACAAACTCAGGCAGCCAGGAAGTCCTCATCCAGAACCGATCTAATTTTGCCCAGGGCTAAGTTCTGGATCTGGCGCACCCGTTCATTGGTCAGGCCGACCATCTTGCCCACCTCCGCCAACGTCCTGCCCTTGCCCCCGGAGGGAATGGCGAACCGTTCCATGATGATGGTCCGCTCCACGTCGGTCAGGTTCGCGCGGTTCTGGGCCAGGATCTCGCGCAGGGCGTCCACGGAGTCTTCCCGCTGCATGTCGTGCTTGAGCAGGTCGTAGTCGCTACGCTCCAGGTCCGGGTCGAACTCCATCGGAAAATGCTGGCGATACCTGCCGGTGTTGGTGGCCAGGCGATTGAAGCTCTTGAGGATCGCGCGGCAGGCATAGGTGGAGAACTTGAAGCCGCGGGCCACGTCGAACTTGTCGACGCTGCGAAGCAGGGCCATGTTGCCCTCGCTGACCAACTCGCTGAACTCCACGTTGGGAATCCGCGTCCGCTTGGCCATCGCCAGCACCAGGGCCATGTTCGCCCCGATCAACTTGGCGTGGGTCGTCACGACGCGGCCATACCACATGACCATCTGGCGGGCCCGGCCGGTGGAACGACGCCGGCTCTGGGCCACAAGCAGCTTTCCCAGACGGTAGCGGGCGTAGTTGTACTGAAGGAACAATTTCACCTCGTCGCGAGCGCCCAAGATCGTCCGTTGGGACCGCGCCTGCGGAATGTCCTCCACCACCTCCGGAAAATGCGTCCAGGCCGGAACCACGATCTCCGGCACGTCCGGGCCAAACAACTGCTCCTCCGCCTTGGCGGACTCAAACAATTTGTTGCGAACGCAGTCCACCTTCACGGGGATGCGGTTATATGTGGCCTGCTCCTGTTCATTCAGGCCGGGAATCGTCATGCTCAGTGTCAGTTCAGCCTTCTGCAAAGTTGTCGTCATCAAAGCTCTCATACGCACTCCGTCCTTTCTTAAGGACATCTGTTGTGCAGTGCCGGATCTTCGCTGCTGCCGGAGCGGCTTCCTGTTCCGCTGGCCGCCCCAGCTTCCATCTGCACACTTATGGTACGTCCAAACCTATTCTGGGCAATCGGGGCATAACGAAAACATGCCTATGTTACACCACTATTGTTATATGGGGGAAACCCTTAGGGCGGCATGGGGGCTTCCTCTACATAGGTACTTATCATCTATTAGGTTATGACTTTTATCTATGCGAGATGATCTTGGAATGAAGCGTGAATTGATGACCAGAGGAGGAACAAGACATGACTACCAGCGTAAAGCCGGCGGGACATCAGCATCAATCATCACTCAAACACCTCACAGAACCGTTATCGTTGCGGCCAATAGCGTCGCCACACCGGCCAGGAATACGAGTACTTCAAAGATGTTCGCGCCCAGGTCCAGTGCCTTGTTCAGCATCGCCGTCTCCTTATCGTTGTCATCTGCCCTTGTTTGCCTTGCCGGTCGGTCCGGTCCACTATTCAGACCGACCGGCTACCGTCTGGTCCTCCGACGCCTCCGTCGCTTGCCGCTGAGCGGCCGTTAGCAGCTAGAACTTCCAGACCAGGTCAGCCAGCACGGTGGCGGTCATGTCTTCGTAAGGGCTCGACCCGCTGGTCGTGGTCGGCGAAAAGACCGGCTGGGTCAGGAAGACGTTCACGCCGATGGTCAGGTTGTCCATCAGGTTGTACTCGCCGCCGATAACGTGCCCCTTGCGGTTGGCGAAGCCGAAATCGCTGTCGACGAACTGTCCCGGCAACGCATTGGCCTGCACCACCGCGTAGCGGTACTTGAGCGACCAGTCGCCCTTTTTCTTGTTCTGGCCCCACTTCACGCCGGTTGCGAAGGCGTTCCGCTGGTCGTCGTAGTCGTTGCTGGAGTCGGTGGCGCCACAGTTGTGCGCCCAGTCGCCCATGAATGCCAGGGGCTTGCCCGCGACGGGCAATTCCAGGTTGTTGGACAGGTTGATGACCTGGAAGCCCGGTACTTTCGTCAGCGGGCTGTCGTTGCCGTTGGCCGAGGCGCCACTGTCGTCGTAGTGGTCGAAGTCCTGCAGGTTGGCTGCAAAGGTGTACTTCACGTCCTTGGTGATGGCGGTCTTCACGCCGGCCTGGTAGATAGCCATCGTGGCGTCGTAAACATCCGCCGACTCCCGCAGGAGGAAGTAGCCGCTGCCGACGAACGGAGTGACCGGCCCCATCTTGGGCAACGTGTATTCCGCCCAGAAGCCTTCGGGGTTCACGTCGGTGTCCATGAAGATCTCGTTCTCAACCCACGGCTTGATCATCTTGCCGCCAATGATCGCCAGGCCTTTGATCTGCTTGGGCGAGTACTTGGCGTAGGCCAGGTCGATCCACACGGGCTTTTTCGACCAGTCGCCGTCGAAGGTCTGGTTGGTCGAGGTCGGGTCTGAGCCGTTCTTGTTGTAGGTGCTGTCGCCATTGCCGCTGGCCAGGCGGAAGCCGACTTCCATCTGGTCTTCCAGCCAGGTCTTGACGAAGCCCGCGCGCAGGCGGAAGCGGGCACGATTGCGATTCTTCTTGTCATCCCCCTGGTTCTTGCCCCAGTTGTAGAACTGCCCGTCGTACCGCAGCCGCAGGTCGCCGGCAAACTTCAGGTTGTCCAGCCAGCCGGGCATCTGGGGCCGATTCTTGGCAGCCTCGTCATTGAGCTCCTTGAAGACCCGCCGCATCTCCTCCTGCTGCAACGCCTGCGTCGAGGCCTGCGAGGTTGTCTGCCTGCTCTCCACCTCGGCCAGGCGGCGATCCTGATCCTTGATCCGCTGCTTGAGGGCAGCGATGGTGGTGGCCATGTCCTCCTTGTCCTCCGCCGTCTCGCCCAGCAGCGGCGAGGCCAGGCAGAAGAGCCACATCAGAATTGCTGCTCCAATCAACAATCTCCTTTGCATGCAAGCTCCTTTCGCGTTGAGGGTCGGCTTGACCTACACCGGTCGCGCCTGCCAAGGGAGAGTGTTGCGGCCGGGAGATAACGGGGCGTGAAGAAGAGATGAAGATCGCGCTAAGAATATTAACAACGCTAGTATATGAGGCGGGCCTGCCGGGAAATATCCCAGTTGTTGTGTAACCGCGCAGAACCCCGCTTCATGACCTTCGCGGGATCACGTGCAGGTTATGAAACCAGTCCTGGAGATTGCCGGGGCAGGGAATCAGAAGCCCCAAGTACTGGGGAGATAGAACTGGTACATGGTCTGGCCGAGGCGCTCGGCCAGCCGCGGAATGTCGCCGAGATTTTCGACCGTCCCCTTGGCCACCACCTGGCTGTTCCAGTCGAGCAGGAAGACCTCGCCCGGCTTGGGATTCAGGTACGCGCAGGAGGCGATGCCGCTGGGGTCGCGGAGTACCGTCAGGTATCGGGCGGGGCTGGATTCCTTCTCCAATATCCATCCGCTCGGACTCTTACGCGACTCTGCCGGGACGATCTGGACGACATCGACGGGAAGATCGACGAACTTCAGGCCATTGGCAAGGTCTACCAGCACCGACTCGGCCACGCCGCGACCTTCATTGGTCGTGAAGGCCACGATAGTCACATCCAGACGCATCTTGTTGAACGTGGTGAACCTGCCGTCCGGGCGGGCCACCGGAACGTCCGGCACGTGGTAGCCAAGATATATCTCTTTGGGAGGCTGGACGGTTCCAACCTGGCTCTGCGAGCAACCGATCAGGATCATCAGTCCCAAGCAGGCCGCCATTGAGATCGTTTTCATGGCCAGTCCTTCCTTTCTGTGGGCGTGTCCACAGCATTGTAGTCTTAATCATTCGCCATCGACAGGTGGCCGGGGGCAACTTAGCGCTATTTGAACCGGGCTTTCATGCCCACATAGTATTATCGTCGCATCATGTCATTGAGCAGCGGTCAAATAGTTCCTGCCGCGAGCACAAAGGAGTAAACATGAAGCTCTGTGTCAGAGTGTCCAGAAACAAGTACGGATCTTTCGATGCATGGTCCGTGGAACTGCCCGGCTGCATGGGCCGGGGAGAAAACGCCGCCGAGGCCGCCCGGGATTTTGTCGAGGCTTCGCGCGGATACCTGGCCGCCCTCAACAACTTCGTGCCGGAGATAGTTCGAGACGATCCGGTCGTCATCTAGAGCAAGTCCACTCCAAACCCAGCCTCGGGGATATTCTTCCACTCGCCGCCGCCTCTCAGCCGTAACGGTTCTCTTGCAGCCCCCGCACGTTCCGGCGTTGTCCAGTATTTCATCCTTCCTCTCCCTCCGCGCAAAAAGAGAGCCCTGACACCGAGTCAGGGCTCATTCAGGCAGGGAATTGCTTCTTCTAAAACTCTTGCAACCTACAACGGATACGTCTTTCTCACAAACACGGCTGTGCGGCTACAACTACTTGCGGCGGCGAATCAGTGCCAGCGCGCCAAGGCCCAGCAGGGTCATGGTCGCAGGCTCGGGAACCGACTGCATGTCCGGCGCCCAGGCGGGATGGCTCCAGCCCCAGTTGCCGGCCAGCAGAGACAGGTCGCCGGTGCCAACGACGCCGTCGCCGTTGAAGTCGCCATTGTCCCAGCCCTTGCCGCTCATGCCCCAGCTACCGGCCAGGAGGGAAAGGTCGCCGGTGCCGACAACACCGTCGAGATTCGAGTCGCCGCGAACGGTGCCCAGGACGCCCAGAACTTCATTCACGTCGTTGGCATCGACCTTAAGGTCGCCGTTCATATCGCAACTGAGGTCCATCTTCACCGCCTGGTCCAGGTTGGCCCAGTCGCCGAAGTTGGCAGTGACATAGTTGATGTCATTGGCATCCACCGAGTAGTCATGGCCGCGGGGATCGGCCCCGGCGGCAGTGGTCTTGCCGGCCACGTCGGCCATGGCAGCGCCGGCGGTGTAAGGCTTGCCGGTCCTCAGCGTCGTGCCCTTGGCCGTGAAGTTGGGATCGGTCACGGCCAGCTTGGCGTAGTTGGCGTCGGCGAAGAAGCAGGTGCCTTTCAGGGCCATCCACTTCTGATCGACCTGCGTGAAGGCCGCCTTGCGGTTGAGTTTGCCGTTGGCGTCAATCGCCAGGCCGTCGGCAAAATAGCGGATGTCCAGCGAATCGAAGTTGCCGTCGCCGTTGAAATCGCCCAGAACCTCGGTGATCGCGAAATCGCCGGCCTGGTCGCCACGGTTGCCGCCGTGGTTGATGTTCTGCTCGAAGGTGCGAGGAGAGTTCAGAGCCACCATCATCTGATTGGCGTCAGCAAGATTCCTGGCGCCGTTGTCATCGAAATCGCCCGCGATCTTGTTGCGTTCCGCCAGCTTCAAGCCGCCGGCATAGGTTCTGCCGTTGGCGTCGGTGTAAGCGCTGGTGCTGCCGTCGCTGTACAACGTGCCGCCGGTGAGGGTGGTCCGCACGGGGATATACCCGTTGGGGGCCGAACTCGTGCCGATGTCGTTGACCACGATGGTGCTGTTGTTTTGGGTGTACGTCTGTAGGGCTTCATTGACGGTGTTGGCGCCGAAACTGGTGGGGTTCGTCGCATCGGGCACTGCATCGATCGCGGCCATCGGGAAGTAGCTGTAAGCCAGGTATTCGCCCGGCATGTTGTAACTGAGATTGGAATCGGGATTGCCCGCGAAGGCCGCGATGCTTTCGGTGATGTTGCGGATGTAGGCCGCCGCGGCGCGGTTGCTCATCTGCGGGTTGCTGTTAAGCGCGCCGTAGGTGCTGTTGATGGCGGTGGCCTGGGGATCCCCGACGGTCACGAACGTCTCGGGGCCGCCGACCTGGTAGCCGGTGTTGGGGTCAGAATTGTCCAGAACGGTGGACACGGTCGGCCGGACATAGGGAGCGCTGCCGCGGTTGGCATCCTTCACACCGTTGGCGTCAATGTCCTTCTGGACATTGAGGATGTCGAAACTGCCGCCGTTGGCGGGCGTGGCGGCGGAATCCAAGCCGGCATAGCCCACCATCAAACGGTGGTTCTTGACGCCGGCAACCATATGGCTGGTGCTACCGTAGTTGCTCGTCTGCGTGTTCTTGCCGATATTGCCCGAGCTGCTCGAAGTGGTCTGGTTGCCGATGTTCTCGCCCGCGCCGAAGGCGGGGTCGACGCCGATGCTGTTCATCGCGCCGTTGCGAGTGCCGGAAGCCGACTCGCGAGTGCCGGCCACCAGGTTCTCGCCGTTGGGCATTCTGCCCGTCACGTAGAGATGCTGCAACTCGGTCATCTTGACGTTGCCGTCCTGGATGCCCGTGCCCTGGTTGGCCATGAAGGCGGTGGCCACCCACGACACCGTGGTGTCATAGACGGAGGTGGAATTGGCCACGGTGTTGGAGTCCGTGTCCACGGCGTTGAGGTTCAGAGCGCCCAGGCTGACCAACTGGTTGGTGAAACCGGTGCTGCTGGTCTTGGTGTTCTGCCCGTAGCCGTCCTGAGTGGGCTTCTTGTTCCAGGCGGCGTTGGAGGAAGAACCCGCCTTGACGAACCACGTGGTCGGCACGTCCATGACGGCGATGTCCACGTTGTTGGGCGTGACCGGAGTGCCACCGGGGTGATTGTTGGGGTCGCCCGTGACGCCCGGGGGACTCGCAATGGTGCCACCCGCGGCGAACTGCGTGCGGTTAATTATTGCGAAGGATGTCGCCGGCTTGAAGAGCGCGGGCGGACCATTGGCCTCAACCGGCTGGGTGTTGTAATAGGCCACCAGTTCGTCCAGGCCGTTGCCCGAGCCGGTCGCGCGATACTGGACTGTCCAGTACGGGCTGGCAAGGTAATTGCTGTCGGCCAACTGGTCGACGTAGGGCGAAGATCCCCAAAAGCCCTTGTTGCCGTCAGTGTCGACGTCGATGAAGTCGTTGGTGCTGGCGGGGGACTTGAAGAAGTTCTGGAACAAAGTCGCGCCGCCAATGTTCACTTGGCCAGTGTTGACGTAATTTGGGTCCGATGCCCGGGCCGCACTGACGGTGGTCAGCATCGCCGCCGCCAGAATCAAGCCCAGAATGCCATTGTTCTTAGATAACACGTTGCTTCTCCTTGATTGGTTGATTGCAAAGTTCTCTCCGGTATCCTCGTCTTACGCTTCTATGTGTTAAGACCTCGAGACCTCCTTTCGCCGCCAGGGGCGGCTGGTGGTTATCTTCTGATTTCTATTACGGAAGAACCTGGTTCGCTCCGGTCAGCGAGTAGTAACGGTCGCCCCACTCCCGGCCGGCCAGGGTTGCCTTGACGGTTTTCCGGTCCACGTGGCCGTCGCAGTAAAGGAAGTTGGCTGCGCCACCGTACTTGTCGTTGCCACCGGCATGCCGGCGCGCCACCGTGTTGATCTCCGCGCCGGCGCTGCCGTCGATGAGACCCTGCATTTCCTTGGTCTGGTCGTAGGACAGCAGGCCGGAGTCGGTGCTTCCGGCGGCGCCGTAGATGAATCCCGGCGTATTCAGCGGGGCGGCGTATTCATTCGTGCCCGCTCCGACATGGGTGAAAGGATTGATCGGGCGGTGGCTCTTAAGGAGGAGTCCGCCACCTTCCTGGATTGCCATGGCCGGCCAGCTTTCGATCTCCGCGGACAGGATCACGCCGCTGGTCCCGCCGACTCTGTCAGGCGAGACGAACTGATTGATCCGCTGCCCGCCGGACAAGGCCGTGGTGAACTTGTTGCGAGGCATGAGCGCGGCATTGGCGGCAAAGGCGACGCGTGGTGCCTGGAAGTCGGTCAGCGCGTTGGGTGTACTCTGGCCGTTCTGGTCAACCTGGCCGTCCCCCCAATCGCCTGCCTGAGGGCCCGGGTTGGTCCGGGGCGCCCCGCCGTTGGTAATGCCGGGGCATTGGAAGGCGTTGAAATTGGTGGATTGCCCCATGTTGTAGAGGGCATACGACCAGTGCAGATAACCATACGGATGGTCCGCCGGCTGGTCGAGCAGGTTAAAGCTGCCGTCGGGGTTGTTGGGATACACGTATGAGGCCGGGAAGACTTTGTAAGTCGTCGAGTAGACATTCACCGCCAGTCCGACATTGCGGAGGTTGCTGGAGCATACCGCAGCCTTGGCCAAGTCCTTCACTCCGGCCAGCGAGGGCGCCAGGATGGCGATGAGCATCGCGATGATCGAGATGACCACCAGTAACTCGACAAGTGTGAATGCCGATGCCGTAACGCATTCTTCAGTTTGTGCCACGTTCATTCCTTTCATGAGCCTGCTCCTTAATGAAACCACTGTTCGTTCACTTCCCGGTTGTGAAGACCTGCCCGCCGCTACGCGAGAGGGTCTGCAACGCCCCGACACTCGTCTTGCGTGTCTGGGCCTTCATCATGCTTCATGTCGATGTGATTCATATGATGCCCGCTTGAAGATTGCGCTAACTCCCGATCATGATGAAGACCTATTCCTCGTCATCGAACGAACCGCTGGGCACCAGGCCCTGCTCGAACAATCGCAGGCCCTCGCTGACCATTCGGGCATAACGCCGAATGTTTTCGCGACGCGTGAGGTCGGCAAGAATGTTGCGATCGTTGACATCCGCATACCAACTGGGCCGAAAAGCTCTCAGCGTTTCCTGTTGTGCCTGCATGGGTTCTCTCCCAATCATGCTGATTCGTAGCCCTCGTTCTGCCCTCGATTGTGCCCGCTCATTGCTTGGTATTGATTAAGGCGGCGAGAAAGGGGCGCGAAAGCGTTTCCCTTCGCATGGCACAGCGTTACGAGACCCTGGCCGCGTCGACGTCCAGGCAGCCCCAGTTGAAATGGTCGAAAAAGGATCCTCAGCCAAACCGGCCGGTGACGTAGTCCTCGGTCTGCTTGTGGACGGGCTTGGTGAAGATGACGCGGGTCAGGTCGTATTCGATGAGATTGCCCAGGCAGAAGAACGCGGCACGGTCGCTGACGCGGGCGGCTTGCTGCATGTTGTGCGTGACGATGACGATGGTGTACTCGTTCTTGAGGCTGGTGATGAGTTCTTCGATCTTGGCCGTGGCGATCGGGTCCAGCGCCGAGCAGGGCTCGTCCATCAGCAACACCTGCGGCCTGGTGGCCAGGGCGCGGGCGATGCACAACCGCTGCTGCTGACCGCCGGACAACGCCAGGGCGCTCTTCCGCAGCGTGTCCTTGACCTCATCCCAAATGGCTGCGTGCCTGAGGCAATTCTCGACGATCTCATCCAGGTCGTTGCCTCCGCGAATTCCCTGCAACCGCGGGCCATAGGCGATGTTGTCGTAGATGCTCTTGGGGAACGGGTTGGGCCGCTGGAAGACCATGCCCACCTGCTGGCGGAGATTGACCAGATTGATCCGACGGTCATAGGCGTCCACGCCGTTGACCGCCAGCGTGCCTTGCGTCCGCACACCGGGGATCAGGTCGTTCATGCGGTTGATGCCGCGGAGGAAGGTGCTCTTGCCGCAGCCGCTGGGGCCGATGATCGCCGTCACCGAGCGCGGGTAGATGTCCATGGTGATGTCCCGCACGCCGGCCTTGGCTCCGTAGTACAGGCAGAATTTCTCCGAGCGGATGATGGGTGTCATGGCTACCTGCTCGTGCTGAAAGGCGCCGTCTTGAAGGGGCGGCAAGGCCTGATTGACCGGGGTCTCGCCAATGCCTGCCAGCGTGGCCTCGGCCAGTTGCTCTTCTTCCAGGCTCAACATGTTGGGAATCCTCTCATCGTTCATGGTCCGCCTCATGCGATTATCATTGGCCGCGCAGCCTCCTGGACACTCTCGCCCGCACGACAATCGCGACCAGGTTCAGCACCAGCACCAGGCCCACCAGCGTCATGACGATGCCGTACTGGTTGTGCGGGGCCAGGGCGGCCATCTTGTCGCCGACGGCCATGTCGTAGCTGCCGTAGGCCAGCGTCCGCGTCGGCTGGGCCAGCGAGGTCGGGATGGGCCCCATCGCCACGCCGGCGGTGAAGAGGATCGGCGCCGTCTCGCCGGCCGCCCGGCTCATGCTCAGGATCAGGCCCGTCAGGATGCCCGGCATGGCCGCCGGGAGCGTCACGGTCACAAAGCAGCGGAAGCGGCTGGCGCCCAGGGCCAACGAGGCCTCCTTGTACGCGCGCGGCACGGTGCGGATGGCCTCTTCGCTGGCGCGGATGACCACCGGCAGGACCAGCAAGGCCAGCGTCAACGCCCCGGCCAGGATGCTCGAACCTTCCGGCAGACCCAGACGCGGCAGCAGATAGATCACGAAGAACGCCAGCCCGAACAGACCGAACACGATGCTCGGCACGCCGGCCAGCGTATTGACGCACGTCCGCAGCACCCGCGTGAGCAGGTTGTCGCTCGCGCACTCGACCAGGTAGGCGGCCGCCACCACGCCGGTGGGCAACGCGAAGGCGATGGCCAGCAGGGTCACCAGCAGCGTGCCGATGATTTCCGGGCCCACGCCGCCGAAATAATGGCCGCTGATGTTGTCGTCGGTGAAGAACTGCCAATAGAAGGTCCGCTCCGGCAGCAGCATGGCGCGGAGGTTCTTGTACACATACGGGAACAGTTCCGCCATCTCCGTGCCGGCGAACTGGTCTGCCCGGCTGATACGCACCTTTCGTACCGGCTGGCCATCGCCTGGGCTCTCCCACTTCTCCGCCCACAGCAGCCGATCCAGTTGCTGCCCGGCCTGGTCCCAGCGCGTCGCGCCATACTGGTCCATCACCACCGCCGGCAGGCGATCGCCAGGCCGGGGGCCAAACAGACGCTTCACGGCCTCCTGCACTTCACCCAAGGCGACGGCGTACTCGCCCCGATAGGCCGGGTCCATCCTGATCAGGATCTGCCGGTACTGCCGGGCAACGTCGAAGTAGTTGGACGCGGCAGTGTCCTTGAGCGTCCCGTCTGTCGCATGGGCATCGACGCTGTCCAGGGCGGCCAACGCGACGGCCTTGTCCGTGGTCTCGAGGGCGGCCAGGAGTTGATCGCGGACCTGCTTGGATGTTTCCCGCGAGGAGGCGAGCGTCTGGGGCGGCAGATCGCGATTGTTCATCTGTAGGGTGAACTCGCGGTGAATCTGCCGCACGCGGGTCTGAAGCGCCGTCGTGTCGATGCCGGAGACGAAGCGGTCGAGAATCTCATAGGCCCGCGCGCGGACCTGGTTTGTGGCCTCGACCTGGGCAGCCAGGGCAGCCCGGTCTCCGCGATTGAACTGCTCCAATTGCATCCGGCGGAACTCCACCGTCCCGCCAAACACGACCGCGCCCGCCCCACGCCACATCATCGGCAACAGAATGGCCACCAGGGCCGTCACGATCATCGCCACCGCCAGTATCGCTGCCATCGTGAAGATGCGGTTGAGCCATTGGCGAAGGGCCACGTTCATGCGTGCCCACCCCCCTTCGCGTGCGAGCGACGAAGCAGGTGTTCGCTCAGCAGATTGGTGGCGAAGGAGAACACCAGCAATATCAGGCCGACGGCGAACAGGGCGTGATAGTGGTCGCTGCCCTTGGGCGTTTCGCCCATCTCGCCGGCGATGGTGGCCGTCATGGTCCGCACCGACTGGCTCAGGTCCCACCAGGGCGTGGGGATCTGGCAGGCGTTGCCCGAGGCCATCCACACCAGCATCGTCTCGCCGATGGCCCGCATCATGCCCAGGATGATCGCCGCGATTATGCCGTTGTGAGCGGCCGGCACGACCACCTTCAGCAGCGTCTCGGCCCGCGTGGCCCCGCAGGCATACGACGCCTCGCGCAGGTCACGGCTGACGGCAGAGAGGGCATCCTCGGCCACGCTGACGATCGTCGGGATGGCCATGACCGCCAGCATCACCGCGGAGTTGAACGCGTTGGTGCCGGTGGGCAGGCCCAGGTATTGCTGCAAGGCCGGCGCGAGCACCAGGACCGCGAAGAATCCGTAGGCAACCGACGGGATGGCCGCGAGAAGCTCGATGATCGGCTTGATCGCCTGGCGGGCGCGGAATGGGACGATGTCGCTCAGCAGCAAGGCCGCCAGGATGCCCGTCGGCACGGCCAGCAGCAGGGCTCCGATGGTCACATCGAGCGAACCGAAGATCAAGGCCAGCATGCCGAACTCTTCATGGCCGGCCGGCGCCTGCGGATACCATTGCGTCGAGCCCAGGGCCTCGCTGATGCCGCGGGACTGGAAAAACGGCAAGGCCTCACGGACGATGAAGATGAAGATCAACCCCACCGCCACCACCGACGTGCCGGTGATGAGTGTCAGCAGGGCCTTGCCCGCGCGGGCTGCCAGCCACCCAACCCAATCCTGGGCGGGGGTAAGCAGCAGCGGCTGGTCGAAACCAGCCGCCGCCCGCTTATCGGGTTGTGATATCTGCGTCATCCAAACCCCTCGGTACGACGCTTAATAGCTTGTCACCGGCACGAAGCCCTTGGCCTCGATGATCTCCTGGCCCTTTTCGGTCAGGTAGAAGGTGCAGAAGGCATGCACGGCCGAGCCCAGGTCCGGGTAGCCGTTGGTGAACAGGAACAGCGGCCGGCTGATCGGATAGACGCCGGTGGAAATGGTCTTCTTGTTGGGGGCGATGCCGTTGATTGGCAGGGCCTTGACCTTGTCATCCACGAAGCCGAGTCCGACATAGGCGATGGCGCCGGGCGTCGTGGTCACGCGGGCCTGGGCCTGCGGATTGGCGCTGACGTACTCGACCTTCTCGAACATCTTGGCCTTGCCCATGACGATGTGGTTGAAACTCTCGTAAGTGCCCGAGGAGGTGTCGCGGCTGATGACGACGATCGCCGCGTCAGCCCCGCCCAGTTCCTTCCAGTTGGCGATCTTGCCGGTGTAGATGTCGCGAACCTGCTCAAGGGTCAGGCCGGAGACCTGATTGGAGGGATGCACCACCACGCAGACGCCATCCATCGCGATGGCGTGTGCGACAGGCATTCCTCCCTTATCCACGGCCTTCTTGAACTCCTCAGCCTTCATGAACCGGCTCATGGTCGCGATCTGGCAACGCCCGTCGACCAGGGCGGCGGCGCCGTCGCCGCTGCCGGTCTTCTTGACGGTAATGGTGACATCAGGATACAGCCGCTTGAACGCCTCGGCGAAGGCGTCGGCAATCGGGCCAACTGTCGTGGAACCTTCAATCTGAAGTGTCCCCTTGACAGCCGCCGTCTTGGCCTCTTCCGCCACCGCCGTTGACGCCGCAACCATTGCCAGAGCCGCCACAACCGCCAGGTTTCTGATCATCGTTCTCTCCTTGTAGGACTTTCTGTCATTGCTTCCCACGTTCATCATGCCCGGCCCGCGCTAAGCCCGCGCTGCGGCCGTATTAAGATTGCGCTAAGCCGCTACAGGAACCGTTGTTGACAGGATTGCAGGCCGTTACAATGGGGCCGTGGGAAAGAAGCGCATCGTCCTTATAGAAGATGAACGTGACATGGCCGACCTGGTGGCCACTCGCCTCAAACGCGAAGGCTACAAGGTTGAAATCGCGCACGATGGGGGCGAGGGGTTGGAAATGGTTCGCTCCTCGCCGCCGGACCTGGTTCTGCTGGACCTCATGCTGCCGGGCCTGCCCGGCACTGACGTTGCCCGCCTGATGCGTGACGACGTGCGGACGGCCGGCGTGCCGATCATCATGCTCACGGCCAAGAGCGAGGAGAGCGACATCGTGGTCGGCCTGCGATTCGGGGCCGACGATTACGTGACCAAGCCCTTCAGCATGTCGGTGCTGGTGGCGCGAATCGACGCGGTGCTGCGGCGGGCCGCGGCCTCCCCCACTCCGGCCCAGGGCATTCTCAAGGCCGGGCCGCTCGTGATCGATCAGGGCCGGCACACGGTCGAATTGGAGGGTCAGATCCTGCCGCTGACACTAACCGAGTTCCGCCTGCTGACGGCCCTGGCGGCTGCCAGGGGACGGGTTCTCAATCGCAACCAGTTGATGGATCAGGCCCTTGGCGTCGACGTGATCGTCACCGACCGCACCATCGACGTGCATATGACAACCTTGCGGCGCAAACTCGGCGCCGCCCGCTCGTGCCTCCAGACTGTTCGCGGCGTGGGCTACCAATTTGAGGCCGGCTTGTCGGGTTCGGAGAACGATGAAGCCACATAGCACGTTCCTGAAGCTCTTCCTGGGCAACCTTCTGGTGATGGGTATCCTGCTCACCCTGGGAGGGTGGGTTGCCTTCAGCCGCCTCGACGCCGGTTACAAACACGAATCCCAGCAGAACCAGGACCGAACCCTCCGCCTGGCGACACAGCATTTTGAAGAACTCTGGCCGCTGGAGCAGCCTCGGGTTGATCGCATTTGCAAGCAGATGTTCCACGACCCGACTGAGCGGCTCACGGTGGTCGTCGCTGACGGAACAGTGCTGGGCGACAGCAGCGCCGACCCGCACACGATGACCAACCATCGCACGCCCGACCGGCCGGAGATCCTGGCGGCACTCTCGGGCCAAGCCGGCAGCAACACGCGGCAAAGCGGCACCCTGGGCCTACCCATGCGATATGCGGCCTTGCCCCTGCGTCACGATGGGCAGGTCGTGGCGGCGATTCGGCTGGCCGTGCCGGTCAAGGCCATTGCGGAGGGCGAGTCATTCCTCCGCCAAACCCTGGTTTGGGCAGCCTTCGCCGGTATCGTGACGGCCGTCCTGCTGGGCCTGCTCATCAACTGGATCTGGTACGTCCCACTGCGGCGCGTGGCAATCGCGGCCCGGCAACTGGCCTCGGGCGACCTGTCCAAACGGGCACGAGCCGGCGGCGGCGGCGAACTCGAAGAACTGGCCCGGTCGCTCAACGAAATGCGCGACCGCCTGCGCGAACAGATCAGCCGGCTGGACGCGCAAAGCCGCAATCTACAGACCGTCATGGCCAGCTTGCAGGAAGGCGTCATCGCCACCAATCCAGCCGGCGAGATCGTCATGATGAATCGGGCCGCCGGCGCCTTGTTGTCCGTCAGCGCCGATCAGGCATCCGGCAAGCGGTTGGACACAACCGTGCCGGTACCGGAGCTCATCAGCGTGCATGACCGCGCGGGCAAGATGGATAAGACGGTCAGCGGACAGTTTGATACGGACGCGCCCCAGGGCAGGCGATCCATTGAAGTTCACGCGATGCCGGTGGCTGACAGCGGGCCCGATGTCGCCTGCGTGCTGGTCATTCGCGACGTGACGGACCTGGCCCGCGCGACGGCCATGAAAAGCCAGTTCGTGGCCAATGCCTCCCACGAGCTTCGCACGCCGCTGGCGACGATCCGGGCGGCGGTGGATTCCCTCTCTGCCTCCGATCCTGGCGACAGTAATGAAGTCCGCAAGCTCTCAGCCGTGCTGGACCGCCACGTCTCGCGACTGGAGGGCATGACCAACGACTTGCTGGACCTGCACATGGTGGAGTCGGCCAAGGTCGCCCTTCGCCTTCAGGACATCACCCTCGGCGACCTGGCGGAGTGGGTGCGGGCACAATTTGCCACAACAGCCCAGGAAAAGGGGCTGACACTTGAAGTGGCCGCCGACCAGCGCGACAACCGGCTTCGCAGTGATCGCAAGCTGCTGGAACTGATCCTCCGCAACCTGCTGGACAACGCCATTAAATTCACGCCCGCGGGCGGGCGCGTGGAGTGCCGTTTTGAGACAGCAGGCCAGGCCGTGACCCTCCGCGTTTGCGACACCGGCTGCGGCATCCGCCCGCAGGATCAGCCGCGGGTCTTTGAACGCTTCTTCCAGGGCGAAGCCTCCCGCACCGGCGATAGCCGCGTCCGAGGCACGGGCCTGGGCCTGGCCATTGTCAAACACGCCGCCGAACGTCTCGCCGCCCGCATCGAACTTCAGAGCGAACTCGGCAAGGGCACAAGTGTGCTCGTTCTTCTTGGCTCATCCGGCGCGACAGGTTAGATCCGCCAGACCTGCTTTTTCCCCGGTTGCCTCCAAACTGTGAGAATGGGGGCGGCGATAGGGCTTCCAGAGAACGGGAAGCAGAGGGCAAAGATCAGGGACAAGCGTCAGACTTTGCCTCCAGTGGCCTGCCGTCGCGTATCCATAAATCAACGGACAACTGGAACCAGTTTCCTGGTTCCAGTTGTCCGAGTTTACATCTCAACACATCCAACAACTTCCGCGGTTAGTGGCCCGCTGTGACGCTGTTGGGATCAACACGGTACTGGAGGTAACGCTCGAGGTTGGTGTACTCGTCGTTGGAATCCAGGTCGCCGTTGTTGTCGGCGGTGTTGGGATTGGTGCCGTACCAGTTCTCCCAACTGTCAGGCATGCCGTCAGCATCCGTGTCGGTCGGCGTGGTGCCGGTGGCCAACGACGGGAAGGCGGGCGTGCTGCTGATGATGCTGCCGTTACGGTTAGTCACGCTGTTGATGACACTCGTGTCACGGCTGTCACGCGCCGGAAGGGTTGCCCCGACGCCGGCCAGCACCGCCTGGTAGGCCGTGTTGGCGTCGGAGGCCGTGACGGCATAGGCCGAGTCGATCGCGAAGGCCGAGCCCACGATCGTCCTGCCACCCTTGAAGTTGTTGTTGGTCACGGCAACGCCGTCGTGGGAAGTGTCCTTGTCGGTGTCGATATAGTTGCCGGTATGATAGACACGGCAGGTGGCGCCGCTGGCACTGGTGTTCATTACCGTGTTGCAGTAGGAAGCGGCTCCCGTGTTGGAACCGGCGATGGCGTAGTTGCCAACCCAGTTGGTGTTGAGGTATTCCGCGCCTACGCAACCCCAGCAGCCCCAGTCCTGGGTGGTGCCCCAGTTGTACGTCACATTGTTGACGTAGTCCATCAGGAAATCATTAGCGCCATTCTGGGCGCCGGCGCGGGGCGTACGCCCAAGATGGTGCGCATAGAGGTTATGGTGCCAGCTCATCCGGACCCCGCTGGTCTGCGGGCCAATCAATGAGCCGTAGCCGTGCGCGGCGTCGTTGATGCCTTCGCTGATGATGTTCCAGGAGGCGGTGAGATTGGTCCCCCGGGCCGAGAAGCACTCATCTTTGCCCCAGGACACCGAGCAGTGGTCGATGATCGAGTTGTAGCACGCCGTATCCAGGCTATCGTCAGTCTGGCCTGCATTGGTGCCGATACGGATACGCAGGTATCGCATGACCAGGTCATGGATTCCGGCGCCGGGGCGGATCTTGTAGTTCTTCGTGCAGATGCCGCCGCTGTCGCTGGGGGCCGTCTGGCCGGCAATGGTGAGGTTTCCATCGCCCCAGGGGTCGATAAAGAGCGTGCTGGCGAGCGTGATGGTCCCGCCGACGTCAAAGATAATCGTCCTGTTGCTGGCGATACCGTCACGGAACGAACCGGCGCCGCTGTCGTTGGTGTTCGTCACATGGTACACGTCACCGCCACGTCCGCCGGCGGCGAAGGCGCCGAAGCCCTCGGCCCCGGGGAAGGCACGCAACATGGTGTGGTAGATGGCCACAAGCTGCGTGTTGCTGTTGCGCAGCTCGGTGGTCCAGCCCATCGGCAGATTGGTGAAGTTGCCGCTGATGGTCCCGCCACCAGTACACGAGATAATCGTGAATTCCTGGTGATTGGACGGCTCGTATCCGCCAATCAGGTTCACCACCAGCGTGCAGCCGCCGGTCAGCGTAACATTGCCCGACACGTCAACATACGTGCAGTCGCCGTTGGCGACTTCCGCCTTGAACACGCCATTGGCATTGACGGTCATGGCGCCGTTGACGTCGCAGGTGGCATCTTTGCCGACCTGTAGCGTGCCGCAAGTCGCATTCAGCCCGGTGCAGACTAGGTTCCCGCCAGTCAGGTTGTATTCGCAGGTTTTGTAGTTGGTATACCCAATCTCCACCGAACCGCTGGCATTGACATTACCGCCTGACTGGTACATGTACCCGCCGGCGTTGCGATCACCCATGATGATCGATCCAGCGGTTAGCGTCCCGCTGTTAAGGTAATAGTAACCCCTGACGCCACTGTAACTGCTTGAGCCGCCATCAGCGATATAAAGCTGATTGCCGCCAAGATTCACTGTTCCCGTTTGCACCAGCTTTCCGCTGGCGGTGGAGGTCTTGGGATCCCCCACCCTCATGAAATTGGTGACGGTCAGGGTTCCCGCAACCGTCAGGGTGGGCATGGTCGACTGCCCGACATAAACACGATAGATACTGTTGGTCGAATAGCCGCTGGGGACCGTGCAGGCGCCCCCAGCCTTGGCAATCTCCGCGTTATCCCCGCCGGAGGGAACGTTCGCGGGGTTCCAGTTCCCCGAGACGTTCCAGTTGCCGCTGGCCACGTTCCAAGTGTGGGTATCGGCCAGGCTCGTCCCGGCGGCGAGCGCCAGGGCAGCCAGGGCCACGACAAATGTAGTTGTAGCTTTCATATTCTCTTCTTCCTTTTGTGGGTGCAGCCTGTTGGCCGCAAAAATGATACGGCACTTCGTTTCTTCGCAACAATCACGACAGGGTCTTCAAGAGCATTTGTCTCCTTACTCGAGCCCGCTCTCTGGCCAACATCCAGCCTCGGGCCGACTGCGCTGCCCCCCGTAGGGGAACGAACCTTCCTGGTCCATAACTGCCGTACTTTGAACTGCCTGTGATAACGACGAGTTAATCGCGGATAACCAACCGAAATGACGTGAGGCGATTGATGGCCTCTCTCATTTACAAAACTGCGAATATCGTTGACCTGAACGGAAGATGAGGTGGACCCCATTCAGTAAGATCCACCTCATCCCTAGCGCAGCTTCATCATCGCCGTTCCGGACATCTGGAAAAGGAGACCAGTGTCCCGATTACCTCATGGTCACTTCGACCCACGACGACGAATCAGCGCCAAACCGCCCAGACCCAGCAGAGTCATAGTCGCCGGCTCGGGAACCTGCATGTCCGGAGCGGGAGCGGCCGACTGGCCGTTCCAGCCCCAGTTGCCGGCCAGCAGCGACAGGTCGCCGGTGCCGACCACGCCGTCACCGTTGAAGTCGCCGTTGGTCCAGGTCTTGCCGCTCTGGCCCCAACTGCCGGCCAGCAGGGACAAGTCGCCGGTGGAAACCAGGCCGTCACGGTTGGCATCACCCTTGCGGGCATAAATATTGGTCTTCACCATGTAATTGGCCGTGGGGCCGCTGCCGCCCGGCCAATAGATGCTGCCGTTCCAGGCCAGCGCCGTCACGTTGGGGTCGATCAGCCCATTGGCGTCAGCGAACGCATAGTTGCTGGCGTTGACCGTCAGGTTGCTCGTGAAATTGGTGAAGTTGCCGCTGCTGCCGCTCCCGTTGAAGTTGGTAATGACCGCAAAGTCCTTGTTCGCATAGGGGACGTAGGAACTCGACAGCATCTGCACGTCGAGCGTTCTGCTGGCTAGGCCCGTAAGATCAAGGTCTGAACCGCTTATGTCGATGTTCGAGTAATCGGTGGCGCTGCCGATTTCGACACCGACCTTGACCGTGCCGGAGGTGTCGCTGTTGGCACTGGTCTCCAACCCGAAGATCTTCACCGTGGCATCCTTGCCGACATTCAAGGTGGCCTGGATCGGGTAAGCGCCAACGCCCAGGAAGACTCGCTTCGAGGTCAGCAGCGTGCCGGTGCCGGTCACTTCAATCAGGCCCTTGGAGATGCCGGTGCCACCGGCAGTGGGGTGATCGCCGACAATTATGCCGCACCACCCTACGCTGACGTCGTGTTGGAAGGTGCCGCCGGAAATCTTCAGGGCGCCGTTGCCGTCATAGTTGAAGTTGTTCACCTGGCCAAGTATTAGCCACGGGCTGGCACTGGTGCTTGCCTGCCCCCAGACCATCGAGCCGCCGGTCACGTTGATCAAGCCCGTGGCGGTGCCGCTATAGAATCCCGGATTCCCCATCCCGGCTCCGCCGATCACCGGCGTACTGGGGCATTTGATGATGGCCTCTCCGGCGTTCATATTATAAATGCCGGTGCCGCCGTTCCTTCCAATGTAGGAAAAGCCGTTGGGCTCATACAAGCTGCCGCCGTTCTGGTTGAGGATGCCCAACCCGCCGGACATGCCGATCTCGCCTGCTTCAGCCATGCCGCTGATGAGATTGCCGCTCTGGAGATTGTATGTGCCTTTTGGAATATAGTAGCTGTTGCCGTCCGGAACGCCGGTATAGACGCCCCCAGTGAATCCCTCGCCGACGTACAGGCCGCCGTTAGTCAGTGTGACGTCGCCGTACTGGGTCACCGTTCCATCATACCGGGTTGCCACCTTCAGCTTATAACCTGCCGTCAGGCTGGCGCCACTTTGGATCACCAGGCTGCTCGCGGCCTGATACAGGATCGGGTAGTCGGTGGTACCGGGGGCATAGCCTTCGATCAGCCCGACCCTTTCGCCGCCGACGATGGGCGAATACGCCGTGGCGGATGTTCCGGACGTAATGGTGCAGGAAGCTCCATTACGCACATACACCTGGTCGCATGCATCAGGCGTCGCCGTCGGGAATTCCGGATGGTCGGCGCCCAGGTAGGAGTCGGTAACCTTGTTTCCGCGGGCGCCGGGAAGCACGGTGAAGTTAGCGGTGCCCCAGGTGCCGTTGGTCGTGTTGAAATCAATACTATTGGAATCAAGGGCCAGGGCCGAACCACTGCCCACGGCGATCATCGCCACACAAGCAACCAGGCAAAGCCATAATTTGATACTCATTTTTCCATCTCCTTTGATGTGTTGCAGTTGTTTCGCTCCTTTGACATGGCCGCCAAAGTCTTGCCATTGGAAAAGAACCCATTGCGAAACAGAATGGATGCCGATTTAGGCAGGGACCAGCGACACGACCACACATCGTCTCGCCGTGGGGCTTGTGACCCCAGAATCAACACCCGCTCCGTTCGCTAGAGATCCTTTCAAATCCTCATTACCGAACAGCCAAGATCCAAAACTCAGGCGATTGTCCAGAACTCTGGGGTTTAGAATACCACACGACTGACCCTCGTGCAACAATATTCCCGGCACTGACCGCACTTTTTTTCAATCACAAAATTCAGACAATTTAATTGATTGCACTAAAACGGACCTATCAGCCCCATTATCGCGTCATCACGCAGTAGGTATTCTGAACAGCAATCTAATGAATACAAAACATAACATTATATAAATTAAAGTGTTGTGTACATTTACAAAAATAGTTTTCACCTATCGCTTCACAAATTCCCGGACATGACCGCACTTGTCCGCACAATTTCGTTGCTAAATACAGTGTGTGACGTTATACTGAATTCCTTAATCCTTAGGATGCCAAGATGAATGAAGAATGCGCAGGGTCCGCTGGAACGGCGGTAAGAACGAGTCCGTAAGTATTGAGGTCGGAGCCTTGAATGTTATCTTGCTTGTTGCCCAAGAGGAGTCTGGCTAAACTCCTTTCAAGGGAGAAGCCCTTGTTTGATTATGATGGCGGAGAAATATATGAGCGATGCACTTGAGACAAGGGCAAGGCAGCAGGAGATCGCCTCTCTATCAAAGGTGTCCCGGTCAACCGTATCCAGATGTCTTCGTGGGAAATCCGACGTTGACCTCGCGACCCGCGCCAAAGTGCTGAAAATCGCCAGCGAACTGGGCTATAGGCCCCCTGCCACGCGCGCCATGTCGGAATCCTGCATAACCCTGGGCGTGTTTATCGCCAACAAACCTCACCACGGAGACCTGAGCAGGACCTATCTACAGGGAGCCAGTCTGGCGGCCGAAAAGCTTAACGCCCTGGTCACCGTCAGCTATACCTCCCCTTGTGAACAGGCAGTCCCCTCGGACGTTATTTTGTCCTCCCCTGCTCTTGAACCCGGCAGACTCAACGGCTCCATCCTGATCCATCATGATATTGCCGAACCTGTGGCCCGCCGCCTGGCTTCCCTGGCGCCTTGCGTGGCGATCGCTCATGAATATCCAGGGCTGGGCATCAGCCACGTTGAGGCTGATAATCTCGGCGGAATTCGCACCCTGATGGAACGGTTGCACGCGCTGGGACATACGCGGATCGGTTTTGCCGGAAGCTTCCCGTGTGATTTCCTCTGGTATCGCCGCCGTCTTGCCGCGTACCTGGAGTCCCGACTCTTCCTCGCTCTTCCGGAAGATCCCAGGTACTGCATCCGCGCCACCACAAGAACCCAGGCCGGTTACGACGAGTTGGTTTCGCAGCGGATCATCCCTCTGATCGAGGAGGGGGTCCGGGCCTGGATGTGCGTCAACGATCCAATGGCTGTTGATGTCTGCCGACGGTTGGTCGCCGCCGGCTATCGCATTCCGCAGGACGTGTCCATCACCGGCTTTGATGGGTTGAAGTCGGTCCTGCCACAACCTCTTACCACAATACGTCTGCCGGCCAAAGCAATGGGGGCGGCGGCGGTCCAGTTGTTGGTGCAGCAGATCAGAAACACCGAGTGGGCCGCGCAAACGATGGTCGTGGGCGTGGAATGCATCGAGGGTGAGACGATCGGTCCCTGCCCCGTATGAGACGTTAGCCTTCTTGGGAGCATTTCAGTTTCCGGGAAGCTCCGAAAAAGGGTCTTTCGGTGGCACAGCCAAGAAAGACTGTGCCACCAGCATTTTCCCGAAAACCGAAATGCTCCCGGTCCTCTTTTTTCCCCGCATTAACGGCCTGTGCGGCCAACACACAGGCTTCCTGCCGCATTAAAAACCTCGTGCGAAATTCATTGATGCGGTAGATAATGCTCCAGCCTGTGATGCCCGGATTCCTGGCGGCAGAACTCATCACCGTGGTGGCTGCGTTTCCAACCCCGGATAGCTAATTTGTCTTTGGAGACTGTCGATGGCCCTTCCTGTTGAAGAACGAGTTGAAGAGTTGCTCAAGAAGATGACGCTGGAGGAGAAGATTGGCCAGTTGAGCCAACTTGCGGGGAATGCCCCGAATCTCCTGGATTCCGTGCGGAAGGGACATCTCGGCTCTGTCCTCAATTGCGACAACGCCTATGCCGGCCAGGAACGTCAGACGCGGGTTCGCGCCGAATTGCTCAACGCCATCCAGCGGGTCGCCGTCGAGGAGACGCGCCTGGGCATTCCCTTACTGTTCGGCCGCGACGTGATTCATGGCCACCGCAGCGTAATGCCCATTCCGTTGGGGCAGGCCGCCACCTGGTCGCCGGAGTTAGTGGAGGCCGGGGCGGAGGTCGCCGCTCGTGAGGCCACCGCCGACGGCCTGCACTGGACATTCGCCCCCATGCTGGACATTGCGCGCGATCCCCGTTGGGGGCGGGTGGCGGAAGGTTTCGGCGAAGACCCCTATCTCTGCGCGGCGATGGCTCGCGCAAGTGTGAAGGGTTTCCAGGGCGAGGACTTGTCCGATCCGGAGCGCATGCTGGCGTGCGCCAAGCATTTTGCCGGGTATGGCGCCGCCGAAGGCGGGCGCGACTACAACACAATGGAAATCTCCGAAAACACGATGCGCAATGTCTACCTGCCCTCCTTCGAGGCGGCAGTAAAGGCCGGCATTGGGACGCTCATGTCCGCCTTCAATGAAAACGGCGGGGTTCCGACCACAGCCAATCGGCACTTGCTGACGGAGATTCTTCGCGACGAATGGGGATTTGACGGCTTCGTCGTCAGCGACTGGGAGGCAGTTGAAGAGTTGATCCAGCACGGTGCAGCCGGCGACCGCATGCAGGCGGCGCGGATGGCGCTGACAGCCGGGGTTGACATGGAAATGTGCTCCAAGACCTACGCCGATCGTCTGGCCGATGCGGTGAAGCAGGGCTTGATTTCCGAGTCAACAATCGACCAGGCCGTGCGACGCGTCCTCCGCATCAAGTTCCGCATGGGCCTGTTCGAGAAACCCTACAAGGACGAGGCGCGGGTCGCCACCGTCATGCTGTGCGATGCCCACGTGGCCGTCGCCCGCGAGTCGGCACGAAAGTCCATCATCCTGCTGAAGAACGACAAGGGCCTGCTGCCGCTGCCTCGGACCGACATCGCCCTGGGGCTGCTGGGGCCGCTGACCGACGTCAAGAAAGAACTACTGGGCACCTGGTGCTGTGATGGTCTGCCCGAGGACGTGGTGTCAGTGTCGGAGGGCGTGGAGGCCAAGATGGGCACCGGCGGACTCTTGCGGAAAGTCGCACTACAGGACGATTCCGTGCGGGTTCTCCGCTACTGCGACAAGGTGGTGGTCGTCGTCGGCGAGAGCCCCCGCCGCAGCGGCGAGGACGCCTGCATTACCACGCTGGACCTGCCGCCGGGACAACTGGAACTGCTCAAGGGCATCCACGAGTTCGGCCTGCCGATGGTGGTGGTCGTCATCGCCGGGCGGCCCCTGTCGCTGGGCTGGGTGATGGAACATGCCGACGCCGTGCTGATGGTCTTCCATCCCGGCGTCCAGGGCGGAAACGCCATCGCCGATGTGCTCTTCGGCGATGAGAACCCCAGCGGCAAGCTGCCTGTCACCCTGCCGCGATGCGTCGGCCAGGTGCCGATCTATTACAACTTCAAGCTCACCGGCCGACCGCTGCCCCGCAATGACCTCCATATTTCGCGCTATCAGGATTGCCCGGACACGCCGCTGCTGCCGTTTGGCTATGGCCTGAGCTACACCACGTTTTCCTATGCCAACCTGCAGATCACGCCGGCGTCGGCCCCTGTCGGAGGCACGGTGACGGTCAGCGCCGAGGTGACCAATACCGGCCGGCGGTTTGGTGAAGAGATCGTCCAGTGCTACATTCGCGACCGCGTCGCCAGCACGACCCGGCCGGTGAAGGAACTGAAGGGCTTCGCCCGCATCGGGCTCCAGCCCGGACAGACGCAGCGAGTCAGTTTTGTTCTCGGCTTTGACGAGTTGTCCTTCTTCGGCCCCGACAATCGGCGAATCGTGGAACCCGGCGAGTTCACGATCTGGGTAGGCCCCAATTCCAATGAAGGGCTACAGGGACAATTGACGCTCGAGTGAACCCGACGCCGCTTCGTGAAATAGTGCCGCCCCGGAAGACCCAAAGGAGAGTTCGATGCAACGCTGCCCGCTCGTCAATCTGAGCGCCCGGCCTAAGTGCGAGGTCCAGGAGATTCCCAGTGGATGGTTCGTTCCGGCCGCCAAAGGTCTGTCGGTCGACATCGCCGACAGCGCCGAGGCCGTGATCGGGCGTGTCGCCGCCGGCTCCGACGTGGACGTGGTGCAACTGGGCATCGGTGCGGCTACCAGCCGGCTCTGCAACGCCGTCTTCCTGCCCCACCGCGACGAGGCTCTGGTCTTCCAGGCCGACGGGCTCAAAGTCAGCAAGGGCGACGGATCGGTCCGGGTCGAATGCACCGGGCCCTTGCGCGTGACGCTGATGCGCGACTACATGAAGGTACACCGCAATATCCCGTGGTATCAGCCGATGGACCGCCGAACGTTCCCCAAGCCGCCCGCGGGTTGGTGCTCGTGGTATTACTACTACAAGCTCATCACGGAGGAGGAGATCGTCCGCAACACCGACTGGCTGGCGGAGCACTTGCAGCCGTTCGGCTGCCAGTGGGTGCAGATCGACGACGGCTGGCAGGGACGAGGCAAGGGTCACGGCACCAATCGCGACTGGTTCGTCACGTGCAAGAGGAACTTTCCGCGCGGCATGAAGTTCATCGCCGATTACATTCGCTCCAAGGGTCTTCTTGCGGGCATCTGGTGCATCCCCTTCACCCAGAGCGACACGGCGCTCTACAAGCGTCAACCGGACCTGTTCGTGCATCGCCCCGACGGCGGCTCTCCGGGCGAGCGCGACACGCCGCTGGATTATGACTGGATGCAGCCGGTCAGCGAACGCATGTTCGAATGGTGCGGCCGCTACCTCATCGACCCGACAGGCCGGGCCGGCGAACGCTATCTCCGCAAGCTCTTCGAGATGCTCTGCGATAAGTGGGGCTACCAGTACGTCAAGATCGACGCGCAGTCGGCCTTTCCGGGCCTCTATGCCGAGCATCGCCCGCGATTGGCCGACAGCTCGCTGGATGGCGAGCAGGCCTACCGCAAGGGCCTGGACATCATCAAGGACGTGATGGGGCCCGAGAGGTTCCTGCTCAACTGCGGCAGCGCGTGGGCGTCGGCGGGACAGTGCGAGGGCATTCGCATCGGCGGCGACGTGACGGCCACCTGGTCGGGCGTGACCACGGCGGCTGAGTGTACGCTGCGATGGTTGTGGCTCAACACGCTGGCGTTCTATACCGACCCGGACGCCGTCTGCGTGCGCGACCCCCTGTCCTACGAGCAGGCCCGAACCTGGGCCGTGCTGGTGGGCATTACCGGGCAACTCATGATGACCAGCGACAAGATGTACGAATTGCCCGAGGACCGCGTTGAACTGCTCCGCCGGATTCTGCCCGTGGCCGACATCCATCCAATGGAACTCTACCCGCTGGATACGAAGGTCTGGCCGGGCATATTCGACCTGAAGGTCAACCTGCCGGGCATCGGCCGATGGGACGTGGTGGCCTGCTTTAACTGGAGCACGACCGAGACCCGCAAGGTGGAACTCTCGCCCCAGCGCCTGGGCCTGGAGGATGGGGAGTACCTGTGGCAGGACGTGTGGGCCGGGGCGATTCAGCAACCCAAGGACGGCAAGCTGACGCTCGAAGTCCCGCCCTGTTCGTGTCGCGTGTTGAGCGTCTGGCCCCGGTCAGATCATCCGCAGTTCATCGGCACCAACCGGCACCTGACGCAAGGCGCGGTGGACGTCGAGGCTGTGGAATGGGACGCCAAGGCGCTCAAGCTCCGTGGCCGGTCAAACGTGGTCGGCGGCGACGCCTACCGCATTCGCATGCACGTGCCCAAGGGCTATCGCGCCGTCGGCAACGGCGTGGAGCAGTACGGAGAGATGGCCGTCCTGACGCTCCGCAACAAACGGAGCAAGACGGTTCAGTGGGAGGCGGCATTCGAGCGAAGTGCCGGCAACGCCCGCACCCGGCAGCAATAGCCTATCGGCCCGGCTTCGCAGACCGGCCAACCGTATGTCCGGTGGCCGCACGGACGCGCAGCGGAGTTCCCACTCCGCCGCAAGGATGTTCGGGACGAACGAAAAGGAGGTGGAGTTGGAACTCCACCTCCCTGATAGTGCGTGGGGTGTGCATGCCTGCGCACGGAATGAAGTCCGGCGCCATGCTTCAGGCAAGCCCGATTCCGCGACACCCCTGTCAGGCCCGGCCGTGGATCAGAGATGCAATGCTCTGTAAACGAAATCCCAGGTGGCTGCCATGATGTTGAAACCGACGATTGCGGCGCCAACGCCGATCAATCCGGCATACCACCTGACAATAAACAAGAGGACGATACCTGCTCTTGACTCTTGCCGGGTCATGCCGTTTTGGCTTTTCCCTCCCGCCCATTGGCCTTAGGATGATCCGCATGAACACGCGCACATTGACCCTCATCATTCTGGCGGCCTTGATTGTGCGGCTGGCGCTGCTGGCGGGCATCTGGAACGACGGCGTCGGCGGGCCCCGCGGCGGCCAGCCGCGATACCTGATGCCCGATTCGGAGGGGTACATCAAGTTGGCGGCCAGCCTGGCCGACTCGGCCAGGTTCGCGATGGACGACAAGCCGGAGATATTCCGCACGCCCGGCTATTCGCTGTTGCTGACCTTCGGGGCGCCCTTCGGTCAAAGCTGGTGGCGGGCGGTCATCGTCCTCCAGATCCTGCTGGACGTGGCGACGGTGTACCTGGCCTTCCTGCTGGGCTGGATGATGGTCGGCCAGCGGGCCGGGCTGTGGGCGGCGGCGCTGCAGGCCTTCTCGCCGCTGGCTATCGCCGCCAGCAACCGTATCCTCTCGGACACCGCCTTCGCGTTCCTGCTGGCCTGGACGCTGGTCCTGCTGGTCTTCCACCTCAAGAGCCGGCGGCTCTGGCCGCTGATCGCCGCGGCGGTTTTCCTGGGCGCCGCCTGCTACGTCCGCCCGGTGGGGCTGGCGATGGCGGCGGTGTGCGCGGCGGTTCTGCTGGCCGATGGGCTTGTGCAAGGCCGCAAGCGGCGGGGCGCGGAGGACGCCGCAGAGACTCGTGACAGGCAAACTGTGCGTCGCGCGCGTCGCGCGCTGGGGCCCGCAGCCGCCTTTGGAGGGATCGTGATATTGTGCGTGGCGCCGTGGGTGGTCCGCAACGGCCTGGCGGCGCAATACTGGGGCTTTTCGAGCTTCGCCGGCGACGGCGCCTACTTCTTCGCCGTCCCGGAGTTGATCTCCGCCACCGAGGGCGTCCCGGCGGCGACCGCCCGCGAAATGATGAAGAGGGAGGACCAGCGAGACAACGAGGGCCTGTCCCCCGGAGCCGCTGCCCGCGCGCGGCGCAGCCGCGTTTGGCAAGCCATCGGCGAGCACCCGTGGCTGTACGCCAAGATCCACCTCAAGGGCTGCTGGGGGTTCTTCCTCCCCGGGGCCACGGACCTGCTGGAGATGGCTGGGCTGACGGCGGGCAATGCCGGCACGGTGGACGTGCTGCACAGGGAGGGCCTGGCCGCCGCGGTGAAGCATTACTTCGATGATCGGCAATGGGCGATGCTGCTGGCTGTGCCGCTGGCGGCGGTGCCGATGGTTCTGTACGCCGGCGTGCTGCTCTGCATCGTTCGGCGGCTGTCGTGGCGCATGCCCGCGGAGGTCTGGCTGCTGGCGGCGATAGTCATCGTGGCCATGCTGCTGCCGGGGCCCTTTGGCCTGCCGCGTTACCGCCTGCCCGTGCTGCCGGTGCTGGGAGTCGCCGCCGGGGCGGGCCTGACGAGTAGGAAGAAGCCCGCGTCACCGCCAGCGAAGGCGTGACTTGAGGTAGCTGATGCGTCGCTGGCCCAGGACCCTGGGCCGCCAGATCGCGTCGATGGCGGGCGTCAGCGTGTTCATCGCCAGCACGGCCATGTAGCTGGGGATGGGGACGTGGACGTAGAGCTTGAGCAGCATGGCGATGATCCCGCAGCCGATGCCGAAAATCACCTGCCCGCCGGAAGTGACGGGGCGCGAGGTCATCTCGGGGGCCATGAAGAAGGCCGCCAGCAGCAGTTCGCCGCTGAGGAGTTGATAGTTGACGTAGGTGAAGCCGACGTCGCCGCCCTCAGCCAGCAGGGGCCACCACACCGTTCGTATCGAGTCAGCCGGCCCGGTCAATTGGATCGGCGCCACCGCCGCGACGGCCCAGGCCGTCAGGATGAACGCCAGCGGAAGCTGCCACTTGACGTAGTTGCGATAGATCAGGTACAGCCCCGCGATGACGATCACGATGGCGCAGGTCTCGCCGATGCCCCCGGGCGTGGCCCCGTAAAGCATTTCATTGATGGGCGGCAGACGCATCAGCAGTTGGCCGCCGGCGCCGCTGTCGTCGTCGGGATAGGCCAGTGCGCGGTACTCGGCCGTCTCGCCGGCGGTCAGTGCGGCCAGGGTCTCGCTGGGGCGGGTCAGGAGGAATGCGTCGGCGCCGGCCGGCGCGGGCCGGCCACGCCATTGACGGTAGTCATCGACCTGCTGGGCGCGGGTGATGTCGCCGACCATCAGCCTGTTCTGCGCCAGCAGCGGCCAGGAGGTGGGGTTCATGGTGGCCGGGAGCAGCACCGCCACGGCCAGCCGGCCCAGCAGCGCGGGCTGCCAGAGGAAGTGCCCCACGCCGCCGAAGATGGCTTTGCCCACGACGATGGCGAAGACCGCCGCGATGATCGGCACGTACCAGGGCACGAAGGCCGGCAGCGTCAAGGCCAGCAGAACGCCCGTCATCGCCGCGTGCGAGCGGCCCAGCAGGGCGGGCGTCCGCGTGGAACGATAGTAGGCCTTCTCGATCAGCACGCACGAGGCCACGGAGATGGCCGCCACCAGCAGGCTCCGCCAGCCAAAGAGGATCACCCCGGCCGCCAGCGGCGCGCAGGCGGCAGCCAGCGTGACCAGGTAAATCGTCCGCACGCCTTCCATCGCGTGCAGGAAGGGGGCACGCGGCTGTGTGGCCTCCGCGGGCGAAGCGTGCCCGGATGCGGGGGGCGATTGCGTGTCGTGCTCAGCCATCAGCGGCGCCCCCCGTGTCCGTCGAGAAATGTGGCGCCGGGGCCGCGGGCGATGGCCTTCTTCAATTCCTGTACGCGCCGGGTCAGCGGCAGGCGGGCCGGGCAGACGTACGAGCAGATGCCGCACTCGATGCAGGCCACCGTGCCGCTCCGGCGGGCGTGGTCCAGCAGCGAAAGCTCGAAATCGTCATTCAACGCCGCCACGTTGAGGCGCGAGGGGCACAGGTCGGTGCACCAGCCGCAGCGGATGCAGGGCGTGGACGAACTGGCCGGGGCCTCGGCGACTGCCAGCACCGCGTCGGTGGTTGCGCCGACGGCTGCGCCGGCCGGGCAGCGCAGGCCCACCATCGGGCCGCCGTGGATCAGGCGGTCGTCCGTGCCGGCCAGCGCCTGGCAGCTCATGCCCAGCGGCGTCCAGAAGTTGCCTCCCTTGGCGATGCGTTCTCCCGAAACGGTGACCACGCGGTGCGTGGCGGGCTGGCCGCAGGCGACCCAGCGATAGGCGGCGAAACAGGCCGAGGCGTTGACCACCGCGGCCCCGACGTCCGTCGTCGCGGCCCCGACGGGCATCTGACGCCGCGTGAGCACCTTGACCAGCAAGGGGTCGGCCCCGGTGGGATATTTGTGGGTCAGGGCGATGCGGGCGACCTTGTAGGCCTGCGCCGGGCCGATCAGCGAGCGGTAGTCGTCGGTCCAGCGACGGTCGACGGCCAGCATCAGCCGCCGCGCTCCGATGGCCCGCCCGATAATCGCCAGCCCGCGAATGACGTCCTCTCCGTGCTCGGCCAGCAGGCGATGGCCGGCCGTCACGTAAGGTTGGCCTTCCATGACGTTGGCGATGAGAACGTCGCAGTCCTTCCGCACGGCGCGTTCGACCCATCCGGCCAGGGGTTCCAATGGGTTTCGGAAAGTTGTCAGGCCTCCGCCGGCCAGCGCCGCCCGCAGGTTGGAGCGGCTCAGCTTGGCCCATTCGGTCACGGATGGGGCGGAAAGCAGGGGAGTGGGATCGGCCAGATCAGCCAGTTCGATGCCGGGCGACAAAACGAACTCGCCCTTGCCCGCTGTCAAGGCCTGGGCCTGTACTGAGACCACCCGCCCACCCGCGGGGGCATAAATATCGATCGGGTTGTCGCCGGTTCCTTCAGCCAGTTTTTGCCCGGCACTGACAAGCTGGCCGGCACTGACCAGGGGCCTGGCCAGGCTTCCGCCGCAAGGCGCCAGCGGCAGGACGAGGCGCTCACAGGCGCGCGCGGCGGCAATGGGCTCGCCCAGGGTGGCACGTTTCTCGTCGGGCAGGTCGATCCCGCCGGCAAACGTGCCGTAGCGATCAAACAGCATGCCGGCGATGCGGTTCATCAATGCCAAGAACGTCTGTCTCCATGTGCCGCGACAGGATGCGGCCCCGGCGGCTGGCTACTGACCCTTGCCGCGATCCCCGGCCGCCTGCATCTGGCTGCTGAGCACCGGGTCAACATAACGAATCTGTTTTTCGTCCTCGGCCTTGCGGAACAGGTCCACAAGGATCTGCTGGCGGGCGACGCCGGCCTTGCGATTCGTGATCGTCGTGATGAGCTTTTCCCGCACATCAGACAACTTGACGTCCTGTGGCGGGATGAGACGTTCCAACTTCAGGACATGGAAGGCCGTCTCGACCTGCACGGGATTTGAAATCTCCCCGGGCTTCTTCATGGCCAGGGCGGCCTGTCGGATGGCCGGCGGGATCGGGCGGGTGTTGGCGCCGATAGCCGGCAACAATCCGCCGTCGGCGGCGGTGGTGGAATTGATAGACATCTTGCGGGCCAGGTCGGCGAAGTCGGCGCCATCCTGAAGCTTCTTGATCACGTCCTGGGCGGCCGCCAGCGAGGCAACCTGGATGTGCCGCACTTCCACCTTGCCGCCGTATTCCTGGGCGAATTCATCGTTGATCTCCTCGTCGGTGACGGCAAGCTCGCCCTCGGCCATCTTCCGCAGCATGGCGTTGCGCTGCATGATCACCCGCCATTGATCGGCGGACATGTTCTTCTGGGCCAGCATCTGTTCCAGCAGCCGCTCGCGCTGCCCGGCCTCTTCGACCTGGGGGAACATTTCGCGGAGAATCTCGACGCTCTCAGCCCGGATGTCGCCCTCGCTGACTGTGATGCCTTTGGCGTCGGCGGCCTGGCGGACCAGTTCGCTGGCGATGAGCTGCTTGGCCAGGGCCATGCCGTAACTTCGCACCAGCAGGTCATTCAACTCGCTCATGTAAACGGGCTGGCCGTTGATGTAGGCCATGACAGGCCCGCCGGCCGGCTGCGACGTTGACGGCGAGGGGGCGTTATCCGCCTGGGCCGGTCTGGATGCAGCCGGCTTGGAGGTGGCGGCGCCGCCGGGCGCAGCCTTGACCTGCCCATGTCCCGCCTTAGCCTGCCAAGAGGCACCAGTCCCAGAGCAGCCCATCAACAATGCACAAATCGTAGCCAAGGCAAACAACGGTCTCATGGCGGTATCCTTCCACATTATCATGGGTAGTGAAGCCGCAATGTTACTGCGCCGCGACGGACCAACCAAGGAGATTAACGCGCTTTCGCACCGGCCTGGGCCTGCCCCAAAAACAAAACCGCCCGTAAGCTCCTGGCCTACAGGCGGTTTTCTACTGCGCCGCGAAGGACTTGAACCTTCGACCCGCTGATTAAGAGTCAGCTGCTCTACCAACTGAGCTAGCGGCGCTTCATCTTTTTTACGGAATCGAAGCCAATGAGGAGATGGAACTTTAACAATCCTGGCGGGAACGTCAAGCCAAAAGTTGCCCACAAAAGTTGCCCACACTTGCTCGCGACGGCCGTGAGTGACCTGATTTTCTGGCGGGGGGTCAGGCGGCGCGTTGCTTGGCCCAGTAGTTCTGCCAGAGATTGGAGTAGTACAGGCTGGCCAGGGCCACCATCGACTCGGCGTTGTCCTTGTCCCAGTGCATTCCGTGGCCCTTGAGACGCCGGGTCAGCGTCCCGCAGAACAACTCCGTTGGCCCGCTGCCGCAGTCGTAGCCCTGTGGCTTGACGTGGTCGGCGACTGCGCCTCTTTCACCTGTTCATCTGCTCCACGACTCACCTGCTCTATTTGAAAAGCCCGCTTTCGCGGGCTTTTCGACTCGGGGTGGGTGGACAGTTTTAGAACTGCGGTCGCAAGCCATTCGGTCGATCCTACCCCCTCTTTGCCTCACGAGAGATGGGGGCGGCGGCCAGCGTGAAGAGTACGACCTTCTCGCCGGTTATGGTGCTGATGTCGTGGTGCAGGCTTACCACCCTGGTCCCTGTGACGCCTTCAACCATGGCCTCCAGCGCCGGCCGTGCCGTCTCGGTCAACTGGGTCCGCACCTGTTTGAGCAGGTCCCGGCCCGTCTCGGGCGCGAGTTGGGCGACCAAATGCTGCTCGGCCGATGTCAGCACGCCGTGGAGACGCACCAGGAGAAGATCACCAAAGAGGTGGGCGTGGATGTCCTTGGGGCCACGGCCCATGTACTCCTGCTCAAAGCGGCTGATCCCTTCGCAGATAGCGGCTTCGATTTCGCCCTGTGTCTTCATAGAGCACCATCGAACCTGCCGTGACTGGCGGCTTCAAGACCCGCGAGCCAACGCGCGTAACGCGTTGCTGTAGCAGCAAACAACGGCTGGCCGGCAGTCTCACGTATGTCATTCATCTTAGGAGGCGCCAAATGCGATTTCCTGAATTATCTGCTTTCGGGCGCCCACCGCGCTACAATGCCCACGTGGCGGAGCGTGCATGAATGCATGGGCTCCGGAGTCGGATGACTAGATAAAGGGCAGCCCGGCGCATCGGGAGGCCCGTTGACGAGTAAGCCGACGCGGTTCTTCACCTTTGGGTGTTAAGCCGCGTCGGCTTTTTTTTCTTGGCCGTGCAATCGACAAGTAGGAGTGAAGCTTGACGAACCGGCAGCAGAGTAAGCTGAGTCCAGAAAGGGTAAATCATGGCAAAGTTTCTGAACAGAATCATGATGGTCTTGGTGGTAGTGATGATCGCCTGCGCCTCCAGTGGCTGCAAGACCACCAAGAAAACAGAGGTCAAGGATAAGTTCTTTGGCGGCACACAGATCAAGGAAACGACCGCGACGGAACACGGCGACAAAGTCACCGTGACCGAGAAGAAGACCGACTACGACACCAAGGGCGATAAGGTCAAGACGGAGACAAAGACCACGGGCGATACAGGCTCTCCGTAAGCAGCCAGGCCGTTCCAAGGGCGAGCCGGAGGTGACGATCCGGCCCGATTGCCGTCGCGGATCGGCGGCCCGTCCGAGTGTCTCTCGGAATAAGTGGCAAGAAAGCTCTATGTCGGCACCTTCTATTCAAGGAGTCTTACGATGTTTACTGCTCTCGCAAATGCTCTTACGCCTGTTCTCGCCGATGGCACGTACATCTACTGGGGCGGCGGGCTGGGAACCATTCTCATCATCGTGGTGATTGTGCTCGTGCTTCGCCGTTGAGCACTCACAAGACCACCATTGGTCCTCGGATGCTCAAAGAAGCCCGATGCGGGCTTATGACGGCGTCCGTGGCAGCATTGGAAGGAGTCTTTTATGGGACTGATTCTACTGATCGTGTTGATCCTGCTGCTCGTCGGTGGCCTGCCGACCTGGCCCCACAGTCGCAGCTGGGGTTATCGACCCACTGGGATTCTCGGAGTGCTGCTGGTGATCCTGGTTGTGCTGCTGATCCTCGACGTCATCCCACGCGGATTCTGAGCGACCCGGTGACGGTTAAGAGCCTGCTGTTCCCGCTCTTCCAGGGCCGGCTCGCCGTCATAAAAAGGACCGACATGAATAAACATCCGCCGTTGACAGGTCAGGCCAGCAGACCCGCCATGGCACTGGGTCTGCTCGCATTTCTGCTTCTCTGGGGCTGCGCCGGGTGCTCTCCGAGCGCCAGAGCTCCCTCCGTGGCGGTCGAGGCGCCCGGTGCCCTGGCGGCACCGCCTGCTGCCCCGGCCACGCCGCCGGTGGTGCAGGTCACGGGCGAGCGGTCCGAGTTCGACTTGGGCACTATCAAGGTCGGCAGCAGGCACCGGGTGATCTTCGCCATCCACAACGATTCCGACAAGCCGCTGAAGATCAGAGAGATCCGAGGCGACTGCCCCTGCATTACCTCCGCCGAGTCACCCGAGTACATAGCCGCGGGCCAGGTCGCGCGAGTGGTTGCTCTCTTTGAGGCGCCGGACGTTAACGTGCTTTACGGCTCCGAGCTGATCGTTGTGACCGACGACCCACTACGGAAGATAATCCGCCTGGCGGTGCGGGCCAACATCCGCCGGTAGCGGGTTTCCCGGCACACGGAGGACCAGTGATGCCATTGCGCGACATATCCAAGACGAGAAGGACTTGTTTCGCAACCGCGACGGCTCGGGGTTTCGCCCTGTGGGCGTGCTCCCTGGCTGCGATCGGCCTGGCCTCGGCCGGTTGCACGTCGTCGGGCATCTCCTCCTCCAGGCTCGACGCCCTGTTCAGGGAGGTCCAGACCCGTGGTGTGTTCGTTGGGCTGGAGGGCCTCCAGCCATTCTCGGGGTTTCGCGCGGACCAGGTGGTCGGGACCGTTGGCGACGAGTTGGGTCTGGCGCACTCCACCACGTCGGGAAACTATAGAGTCCACATGCCAATCATCGAACAGGCCAACAAGAGCGGCTGGCCGATCTATCTCCTGGGCTACAGCCTCGGCGGCGACCAGGCCCGGCTGCTGGCGGAGGCGTGCAACGAACGCGGCATCACCATCCGCATCCTGTTCCTTCTGGATCCGCACTATATGGCCGCTGACGTCCCCGGCAAGATTCCCAGGAATGTGCAACGGGTGGTCTTCTGTACGAGCCGCAGTTACGACGACGACATCGCGGTGGTTCCAACGGCTGACAATCTCGCCGACGCCAGCCGGACAGTGCTGCTTGTCGAGGATATTCCGGCCACCGGGCACATGGACCTTCCGGAGTACGTGACCCAACGAATCCGTGTAGAAATCGCCAAGGACTTACAGCAGGCCAGCGTCCCGGCGGCGCCTCCCTCGCGCCGCGTCCCTGGCGACGGCACACAGGCAAGGAGTGGAAAACGATAAGTACTCGCCAACACCTGGCCGCGTTTGTGAATCGTGCCGGTCGCATGGTCGCTTGCGCCATGCTGTGCGCTGTGGCGGGAGGCTGCGACGGCGGCCAGGTGACACACCTGCGCAATGATGCGGAATTCAACCAGGTCGTTCTCCAGAGCGACAAACCGGTCCTCGTGGACTTCTACAAGGGCGGGTGCCCGACGTGCATTCGAGTGGATGGCATGATGGGCCAACTGGCCGAGGAGTACAAGGGCCGGGTAATCGTCGCCAAGTTCATGCTGATGCAGCCGTACTTCGTGGTCACCTCGCCGGAGCTCAAGAGGCAGTATGGCATCGATTTCTTCCCGACGGTGATCCTGTTCGTCAATGGAAAGGAGACGTGGCGCCTTCTCAGGGACTACGAGCTCGACGACTACCGCAGGGTAATGGACCAGGCTCTTGGCGTTCCGAGGGCGCCGGTGACTTCCCTCGACACGGGCAAGCCATCGGGCAAATACCCGGCCAACGTCTCGCAATAACATTGGCCCAGATAGATATTTATTCTGTATTCCATTTGATTCGGGCGTATTGGGCGCTAGGATGGGGTTTCCGCAGAGCGATAGAGCCGTTCGCACGCTCTGTGTCGGATGACTAGATGAAGGGTAGCCTGGCCCGGCCGGGAGGCCCGTTGGAGAGTAAACCGGCGTGGAAGGTGTCCGTGCGTTTGTACCTCGCAACGATCGTGGTGGCGACCGGCCTGACCCTGGGGGGCTGCGCGCCTGATTCCCAGAGGCAGGCGCTCAATGCCACCCCTGCAAGCAACGCGCCCCCCTGTGCTGCCCTCGCCTCTCAAGTCGGCCAGACCCTCCAGGTCCACGAGACGGATAGGTTCCTTGTGCTGTCGGCCGCGAACGACGCCTCCGCGGCCGCGACCGGGCAGTTCCTGGAGCAGGCCTATCTCCGGTTTTACGAGCAGTTCACCCTGGCCGGCTTTGAGCCCAAGCCTCCACGGGACAAATTGACCTGGGTGTGCCTCAACTCCTACGGCGCCCTGGAGGCCTACGGTCGGGCTGCGGACGGCGCGGACGTGTCGTGGATGGATGCGTACTACTCGCACCGCACCAACCGTGTGGCGGCGGCCATGGCGGCCGGTCGCCCGGCGCCACAGGCAAGAGTCCGCTCATCGGGTTCCCCTGGCAAGATCGCCGCCTTCAGCGATCCGGGCGGCGGCCAGATCGCCTCCGGCAGCCTTAACATCAGGACCATCACCCACGAATTGACCCACCAGTTGGCCTTCAACACTGGACTGCAAAGGCGTGGCGTGACCTATCCCTTCTGGCTCACAGAGGGACTGGCCACGAACTTCGAGGCCGATTCCCCGAAGTCGGTCGGCCTGGGTCGACACGACAGCCGCTATGGCCCGCGACTGGTCGAGGCCAAGGCCGGCGGCAGGTTGATCTCGCTGGAACAGTTCGTTGGGATGACGGAGTGGTCCGCCGGCCAGGGGACCGCTACGCGTGATGCCTATGCGGAATCGTGGGGGTTATTCCGCTACCTGCTGGAGCGGCATCCTGTCGCTCTCAAGAAGTATATGGCCGAGATTTCATCGGTGTGGCTCCCGCCGCAGAACAGTGAGTCTCTACGCCGGCGATTCATCGCCGCTTTCGGCCCCATCAAGCCGCTGGAGGCGAACTTCCTGCGGTCCGTTGACAAGTAGCCCGCGCAGACTGAAACGTCTGAATTCTGAATCGTGCGTGTCCTTGATCCCATTCCTGGCAATACGCCTGGCGACGCCGTGTGTCGCCATGAAAGGCCACAGCCCCCTCAACTTGCCTCGAAAAACAGGTCACATGACCTGAAAAAGCAGGTCACCTGCTCAATTGCCCCACAAACACAAAGAGCCGCAACCTTTTCGGGTCACGGCTCTTATGTCACTCGGGGCGAGAGGATTTGAACCTCCGACCCCCTGGTCCCAAACCAGGTGCTCTAGCCAAGCTGAGCTACGCCCCGTGCGTTCAGCCCAAAGGCCGACAGGGGCATTGTGGCACACGCCTGCCGGTCCGTCAAGCTAAACGCCCCGAGCGGTTGGGCTGCATTTCAGGTAATCGTGGCAGTGGTGCCGTCGCGGGCGAGGCAATTGTCGCGCGGGCCGGTGTTCGCGTCGCCGGAATGGACGCAGCCGGCTGCGAAATTAACCGCGACCAACCGGATTAATTGTTTTGACTTTGCCCCCCGCAAGCAGGACAATCAGACAGTTAGGGCTGGCGGGCGTTGGGAGAAGTGCTCCCAGGACACCAGCGAATCCGGTTGGCGACCGTGTTCTTTTGCAGCTTGCACCCAGGTTCTAGCCGCATCGTGAGTGAACAACTCTTCACAGCGGGTCAGTTCGGCTTGGATGACGCTTGCGAATCCCAAGTGCCGGTTTTTCTCAAGGAGCCATTGTTATGGCAAACGGCAAAGTGAAGTGGTTTAACGACACCAAGGGTTTCGGGTTCATCACGGGCGAGGACGGCACCGACGCGTTCGTGCATCATGGTGACATCCAGGGCGAAGGCTTCAAGAGCCTGGCCGAGGGTGAGTCTGTCACGTTCGATATGACCCAGGGCCCCAAGGGCCCCAAGGCCATCAACGTTCGCAAGGCATAAGCCGCAAGCAAACGTGAATCACGCGGGCGCCGCCCCTCAAAAGGCGGCGCCTTCTTTTTGCGCCGATCCGCCCGAAGGAGCGCCTCCCAGCCGCCCTCGGCTGGGAGAACCTGCCCTCCGCCCTTCGCTCTCAGCGGATGCGGAAGGCCCGTCGCAGGACCGGCTCGGGGCCGGAGTAGAACTTGACCTCATAGTCTCCCGGCCCGCCGCCCTTGGCTGCAATCTCGCTGGGGTCAAAGTCATAGCCGAAGCTCTTGTGCTCCTTGCTCCAGCGGATGTCCCTCTCGGCCAGGTCGGTGCGACCCTCCTTGCGGACGATGGTCAACCGGAACTGGTTGCGGTCGCACACGGGCGGCAGCTCGACGACGACGAACATTTTCTTGTCGCCGACCTTGTAGGTGTCCTGGAACGTCCAGCGGTTGTCATACAGCTCGCTGGCCAGCCGAATGGTGTTGGTCGCGTCGATCTTGACCTGCTTGCGCACCGGGGCGAACCACTCCACCAGTTGCACGGCCACGCCGTCGGAGGCCTCGGCCAGGCAGGCGTGGGGATCCTTGGAGGGGGGCGAGCCCTCGGCCCAGGCCTGCGACATCGGCGGCCTGGCCGTGGTGGCAATGACCGTGCCGTCACTGACGCGGATGAGATTGGCCGTCACCGAGACATTCCCCTCGTTGCGCGTCCAGACGTAGTTGCGATACCCCGAAATGTACATATTGCCTCTGGAGTCGAAGGCGTAGATCGGATCCTGTCGCGGCTGGCTGTTGGAGGTGCTGTCATAGGTCGCGACGGTTCCCACGAGAATGGCCTGCACGTTGGTGAGTTTCTGCCGCTGGGCGGCAGAGGCGGCCGCGTCGCTGCCCAGAGCGATCTGAAGATCCTTCTCATCCATGACGGCCTTGAGGTCGTTACGGTTGAAGACCTTGTACGTGCCGTTGCCGACCAGGCAGGCAGACACCTTGTCGGAGATGATATCCCCGGCCCCCTGATGGCTGGTCTGGTTGCGGAAGGGAGCGACCGCGACGGTCTTGAGGTCGGGACTGTAGAAGTCAGGTGTCTGGATGACCGAGATCGTCTTGCTGCAGCCGGTGAGCATCGACAGGGCTGTGGCCAGGACCAACACGCCGACGTAAGAAACCTTGCACATTCTCATCGAGTTCTCCTGTTACGTGCATCGGCCGGTTTGGACCCTGCGGCCGGCTGAATATGGCCATTATGGTAATGGGCGGGAGTCTCGATGACAAGGCCTCAATGGGCCTCAAGATGATCCGAAAGGCCGGCTACTCCGGGCGCGGAGACAACTGAATGGTCGCCAGGGCCGTGGAAACATCCTGGGTGAACTCGAAGGTCTTGTCCAGACCCGTGACCTGGAAGAGGCCCCATGCGTGCGGGCTGATCCCGCACAGAACCATCCGCCGCCGCCCCGCGTGGAGCAACTTCCGCACGCGAAGCAGCGCGGCGATATTGGAACTGTTGATGAAGCCGACGGTCGAGAAATTCAGCACCACGTCAGTGGTCTTGGCCTCCAGCGCCGACGCCAGCGCCTCCAGGTCCTCGGAAAACTGGGGGTCTTCCATCAGCTCGACCACGGTAATCTCGTCTGACCAATTCTGAATTCCCATCGCCGTCGATTCCTTTCACTCACGCTAGCCCAGACCCGGACCATCCAGGGGCCCCAGGTCGCTCTCATCCTTATCGGCCATCGCGGCCTCTTTGTTCTCATCGCCGAGCACACCTTTTGCCACGTGCTGGGCAATGGTCCCCAGGGCCGTGTCGAGAATGACATGGCAGGCCAGCAGGATCGCCAGCGGAATGGCCAGTTTCTGCATCGTGTCATAAAACGGGCCCGACACGTAGGTGCGCAGGATCAGGCACAGTGCGAAGCCGAACGCCGCCATCACGCCAAAGAGCATCAGCCCCCACGCGATCATGCGCCGCCCGTAGCTCATCAGGCGGAGAATCATGATGCTCCCGCAGCCGGTGATGATCGTGGCGACGAGGATGCAGGCCATGGTCATCCCGGTGGCCGATGCACTGTTGAAGATCACCGCGCTGGAGGGGTTGGTGGCCAGGGCCATCGCCCAGACCACCAGGATCGCCAGGTGCGCCGTCGCCCAGACGATGCCGACCCAGCCGACCAGCTCCACCCCCGCCGTGCGAACGGTGAAAGGCTCGGGCGGGTTGACCGGCTTGATGGCCGCGAACCGGGCCTTGCTCAGTTGCCCGCTTCGCAGCAGCCCGCGAAACAGGGACATCGCAGCCAGAACCGCCAGCGCGACGATGAACGAGGCAAAGATGATCGGTACCAGTGATGCCATAAACGCTCCTTATTTCCGCCCGACGGCGTCACCTCATCCGGTACACCAGGCGGTGGTCCAGACCCATCGCCCGCACCGTCGGCAGGATGTCCTTAAAGAACCGGTTCCCATCTTGATAATAGCCCGCCGTGGGCAGGAGATCGGGTACATGTTCAGCCCAATATGCGTTGAGGACCTCCATGAGCATCTCGCGGAGGTACTTGCTGGCCATGGACGCCAGCGCGACGGGAAGCTGCTTTTCCTCGGCGGCGACGGAGAAATGCATCTCGGCCCAGCGCCGGCCGTCGGCGATGCGATAGGAACTGCTGGTCTCGCTCTCGTCGATGATCTTGAACGAGCAGCCGGCAAAGGCCCGCTGCAGGCCCTCCAGGTAGTGCATGCGTCCGCCCTGGCGATCGACGAAAATGCGGATGTTCTGCCCGCCGGCGAGGTTCCACAGGAACATCAGCAGGCGACAGGCGACGTCGAAGAGCATGGTGGACTTGTTGCCCGCGTCGGTCAGGCGATTGAATTCCTCCTCCAGCACGACCTCGCTGCGCAGGGCCAGCAGTTCGACGCCGGCTTTCCGCATCGACTCGCCCAGGCTGTTGCACGCCAGGCCGGCTGTGGTGGCCGACATGCTGCGCGGCAGGGGCAGGTCCAGCCCGCGATACCAATTACACGCCGATGCCCTGGCCACAGCGGCGGGAGAAAGTTCCTCCAGCAGGCCTCGCAGGGTCGGGGGCAGCGGGCGCGTCGTGCCCAGCATGGCCAGCACGCCGCGCTCCAGGTTGGACAGCCCGGCCGGGCCTCGCATGCCGCCGTAGAGTTTCTTGGAGTCGCCGATGGCGATGCGGCTGGGGCGCTTGGGCACGCGGCGGGTGACCGCGCCCGACAGGAGCTGCCACATCGAGGCCTCGGCCGGCTCGTCGGGAATGGAAAATGCGGCGGCCGAAACCACCAGCGGGCCCAGCACCGGGCCCAGACCTGCCTCGTCGATGCCTGCAATAATCGCCAAGGAAACTCCCCTACTGCCTAAAGACGTAACACCTTCGTGGCGTTGTAGTGCCAGACCCTCGGACCCCGCCGGGGCCCAATGAGAGAGGATTATAGAGTGCAGGGCATGGATAACAACAGGATTGCGCGGGGAGCGGACAGGCCCGCGGCCGCTGGATCGTGCCAGGAGCTTGGGCGCGGGGCAGGCAGCCCCGCCCTACAGTTGCTTCTTCGGCTCGCGAGAAACAGAGGGTGCGGCCAGCGTGAAGAGCACGACCTCCTCGCCGGTTACGGTGCTGATGTCATGGTGCAGGCTTACCACCTTGGCCCCGGTGATTCCGTGGATCATGGCCTCCAAGGCCGGCCTGGCGGTTTCCACCAACTGGGTCCGCACTTGCTTAAGCAGGTCGCGGCCCTTCTCGGCGGAGAGCTTGGCGACCAGATGCTGTTCGGCCGCCGTCGGGACGCCGTGGAGACGCACCAGGAGAAGATCGCCGCCAATCAGGTGGGCATGGATGTCCTTGGGACCACGGCCCATATATTCCTGTTCAAAGCGGCTGATCCCTTCGCAGATAGCCGCTTCGATCTCGCCCTGCGTCTTCATAAGCACCTCAAATGCGCCGCAGTTCAAGAAACCAGAGGCAGGGAGGCACCCATCCCGATGCCCTGACAGAACAGAGACCTACATCTTTCCGGCCAGCCCGGATTCCATAGCCATGATAGCAGGCGCGGAACGCGATTTCCGGAATTAGCATATTTCGGTCACTCGCCGCGCTATGATATGACATGAGTTTAGCGGGGCGTATGCTGAAGCGTGTGCTCCGAATCGGATGACTAGACGAAGGGCATCCCTGCCAAGCGGGGAGGCCTGTTGACGAGTAAGCCGATGTGGTTTTGCACCCTTGGGTGCGTAACCGCGTCGGCTTTTTTTATGGCTTGATGGCCCAGGAAGCGATGGCGGCGATGGATGATAGGAGAACAAACATGAACAGGACTTGGCTCGGCGTTATCGGCGCAATTCTGGCGGTTGTTGTCCTGGCGTGGCTGCTCGGCAGCAAGATGAGCTGCCATGAGAGCTTCTGGAACAAGGACAAGCAGGTCATCGAGATTAATCGGTGAGCTGGTTCTGCCCCCTGCACGAAGGCAACAGGAGCATGACCATGGAAACTCGAACCCTCCCATCGCGGGGGCCGCCCGTGGCCCCAGGCAGGACTGGGCGTTGGAAGAGTGCGGCGCCAAGGCCTCTACCCTTCGCGAAGACTCCGCGGGAAGGCGAAACAGAAAGAGTTCCGGCGGCGGAAGGCGCGGATTCGCGGGAACAACCCACGCCAGTTCGGTTCAAACCGAGCGAAGCTTATGAACTGTCCGGCGACCAGGTGGACGGCGCGGCCATTGCCCGAGCTGTCGACGCCATCGAGATCACCTGCGGCTATCGCTTCCTCCATGACTGGCTGGTCGTGCAAGGCTTCATCGAGGCCAGGCCGGGAGGCTTGCACCTGAGCCGATGGGACACCCTGCCGGAGTCGGGGCTTTTCCTGGCCTGGGCAGGGTCCAAACTGGTTGCGGTCCAGGCCGCCGTTCCAGAAGGACAGGACAAGGGCCTCCCGTCCGCCGGGCCGTTCTACATCGAGATCGGCAACCTTCGCCGCCGAGGGAGCCGGCTTTGCGAACTGGGCATGTCAGCCGTCACGCCGGCACTTCAGAAGAGCGTCCTCCCGGCGGAGATGATTCGCTGCTGCGTGGCCCACGCCGTGGCCGCGGGATGCAGCCAGGTCGTCGCCACGGTCGATCCGTCGAAGGCGCGGCAATACTCCGACTGGGGCTTCAGTATCGCCAATCCCATCCGCGTGTTCTCCAGCGACATGCCTTTTCCAGCCGTGTTGGCCAGTCTGGACCTGGAGGCCCTTGCCAGGGCCGGGGGTGAGTCGGAAGTCTTCGCGGGTGGCCTGTCGCCACGGGATTACTACATAGATCGCAACCCCTACCTTCGCCACGCCGAACGGTGGTCGGTGCAGGCGGGTGACACCTTCGGCAGCGCGGAATTTCTTCGCGAGTTGTTCGTGAGGCGGAGCGGCCTGCTGGAGCGGTGCAACGAAGAAGAATTGGCAACGATCTGCCGGGAGTGGGGCCGATCGTTGTTCGATCAGGTATGGACGGGGCCCGCGATCCCGGCATGGCGATCCGAGATGAGCGAGTCCGAACCGACCACGGGGCCGCGGGTTGCCGCGGTCGGCCGTCGCGGTCCAGCGTCGGGAAGCAGGCCACGTCCTCAACGCGGCAACCCGTCGCCCGTGGAGATGCATGCCGCACTGCTGCTGGCGGCTGGGAGCGTCTCGTAGAAGGGTCGGAAACATTAAATTGATTAATAACCCTTTTGACCCGACTCCGCTGCCTACAATGGCACATCTGGAGATCAGGCCAAGCGAGCCGGCTCCGGGTCGGATGACTAGATGAAGGGCAGCCCCGTTGTGACGGGAGGCCCGTTGACGAGTAAGCCGACGTGGTTTTACACCCTTGGGTGTTCAGCCGCGTCGGCTCTTTTTTTGTTTCAGGCCGGTGCGAAACGTCGCGGTGGCAAAAGACTGAAGCCTATGATCGCATATAGATTTACCATAACGCAGCAGGTCGCCCAGGCGGCTGTCGCATACCGGCGGCGGAGCGCGGGTTACGTGTGTGCGTCGGCGGCCTTGAGCGTTCAAACCTCCACAATCCTGTTTACTCGGTGGTACGGGGGCCCCGTGACCACCCATGAGGAGTCCAATGGACACGTCCCAATCAAATATGGCGCAGCAGGTGGCACAGGCTGTGATGGCCTTCCAGCAGAAGATGACCGGCCATGCGCCTAAGGCGGTCACCGTGGTCCTGAGTCAGGACACTCTGGTGGTCACGCTGCACGAGGCCCTGTCGCCGGCAGAGAGAGACATGGCCAAGAGCCCCTCAGGCGCCGCGACGGTGCAGGAGTTTCACCGCCAGCTCTTCTTCAATTCCTCCCAGTCGTTGCGGGAGGAGATCAAGAGGATCACCGGCGTGGAAGTGCGGGAAGTTGTCGCGGAAGTCGAGCCTTCGACGGGGGCGATGGTGTGCGCCTTCGCGAGCGGGACCATGGTGCAGGTGTTCCAACTCGCCCAGGGCATCCCCGCGGACACCTGGAACAAGAGCGGATCAACGGATCAGCCGGGTTCCATGCGGGACAAACCGAAAGAGGCAGGTGCAAGATGAAGCCTATGATGAGAGGGACAGGTGCAAGATGAAGCCTATGACAATTATCGGTATTGTTCTCATAGTCCTGGGCGTGGCCGGCCTGGTCTTCCAGGGCATCAGTTACACGACGACCGAGAAGGTCGTGGACCTCCCGGGCCTCCAGGTCAATGCCGAAAAGGAAAAGACGATCCCAATTCCGGCCATCGTGGGCGGGTTGGCGCTGGCCGGCGGCGTGGCAATCGTGGTCGCGTCGCGGAAGACGTAGCGCGGCGAGAGTGGTCTGTCAGGCATGGATTGATGGGTGGCACAGGCTTTCGAGCCTGTGTATGCACAGCCTGGAAAGGCTGTGCCACCGGGCATGCCCATCAGTTGACGGCTGACAGACCAGTGGAACGTCGCGGCGAGATCCGGGAAGAACCGGACAGCCGGGTGACGAGGAATGCGACGTCATAACAGAAAGGGCTACACATGAGTACGATCGGCAAGAGATTACTGGGTCTCCTTTTGATCCTGATGGTAGCGATACCGCTGGGGTGCGTGAACATCAACGACGGCCCGCGGGAACATCGATCGGAACGACATACGGAAGTCGGCGGCCGACATGGTGTCGTCGTGGATCGCTCGGACTCCGGAACTGACGTAAAGGTCGGTGGCGACCACGGCGTCGTTGTGGATCATCCGCGGGACTAGACGGCTGGAGACCGGCGACGACGCCGGCAACTCCGAGTATCAGCGGGAGTTGCGGTCCGGGAAGCCGCATATCAGTTCCCCTAATCCCATTTGAAGGAGAAGCACCATGAACAAGCTTGTGGTAGTAGCGTTAATGGCCGCGGTCGCTCTTGTGGGCTGCAAGAAGAGCGAAGAGGGCGGCCGAGCCGGGAACGACACGTTCAAGGTCGTCGTCCCAGCCATGTCCACCGATGTCAAGCAGGGTGAGTTTCAAAGCGTCCGCGTGTCGGTGGAGCGAGGCGAGGGATTCAAGCAGGCGGTCAAACTGGAAGTGAAAGCCCCCACGGGTCTGCAAGTTGATCCCGATAGCACCACGGTGCAGCCAGGCGACAAGGGCGAGGTGCAATTGAAGATCACGGCCGCCAAGGACGCCCCCCTGGGCGATCAGAAGATCATGGTCAAAGGCACGCCGGACAAGGGCGAGTCCGTGGAACTGGAGTTCAAGGTTACAGTCGGCGCCAAGTGACGCTGCCGCCGTCCCTCGATGGGCAACGGCGATTATTGGGCAAGGTCCATTTTGAGAAAGGGAAGTAAGTATGAAAACGACACTACTGATCGTGATGGCACTGGCCGTGACAGTCGCACTGGGTTGCGAGAGCCCCCGAGGCGGGGGCATGTCCGGTGGCGAAGGGTTCAAGATCGGCACTCCGACCTTCACCACACAGGTCAAGCAGGGCGAAACCGAAAGCGTGACCATCTCGGTGAACAGAGGTAAGTATTTCAAGCGGGACGTGACCCTGGAAATCAATGCGTCCAAGGGCATCAGCGTCGAACCGACCCAGGCCACGGTTAAAGGGAACGAGACACCGGACGTGCATCTTCGGATTACGGCGGCCAAGGACGCGGATCTTGGCGAATACAAGGTCTATGTGAAGGGCACGCCGGAAAGCGGAGAGGCGACCTCGACGGAGATCACGGTGAAGGTCGTCTCCCCGTAATCGCCGGCAGGCCGTTTCGGCACGGCCGGATGAATAGCGCGGATAGGTCCGTCGCCGAATCGCACCCTGTGCGATGAACGGGCAGAACTGCGGAAAGGAACGTCATCATGCTTTGGACGTTAGTCGTCATATTGCTGGTGTTGTGGCTGTTGGGAATGATCACGTCCTACACGCTCAGCGGGTTTATCCACATCCTGCTGGTGGTGGCGCTGATCGTCGTGCTGGTGCGGGTGATCCAGGGGCGGCGGGTGATACCGTAGGGCCGGCCTCGGACGCCCGGAAACATACACCGCGTGGAAAATGATCGCACTGAGGAGAATGTCTTATGACTCATAACCGTGTCACATTGGCCATGATGGGCGTGTTCATAGTCGTCGTCTGTGGGCAATGGGCGGGCCAGGCCGTCGGGGACGTGAATGTTGATGTGGGCGGGGTCCGTGTTCACGTCGGAGAGGGCCAGCCGCCCCCTCCGGAGGAAATCGTGGTGCTGACACGCGGCCCGCTTCATGAGGCCTTCGCCCAGCCCGTCATATTGGACGAGGGGGAGGCCTTCATGATCGCCAACAGGCCGCCGGCGCCGCTGGATGAGATGGTTCCCGACGAGAAGCCCGAGGGCAACCACATCGTCTGGATCCCGGGATATTGGAGTTGGGACACAGATCGCAACGACTTCATCTGGGTCTCCGGCTGCTGGCGCGCCGTTCCGCCCAACAGAAGTTGGGTTCCAGGCTATTGGGCCCAGGTCAGGGGAGGCTACCAGTGGATCGCCGGCTTCTGGACCACGGCCGATGCCGAGGAGATCGAATACCTCCCAACGCCGCCGGCAACTCTGGAAGAAGGTCCGCCACCCGGCGAGGGTTCCCCCAGCGGCATCTGGATACCGGGCTGCTGGGTCCGTCACGACGGCCGTTACGCCTGGCGTCCGGGATTCTGGGAGCCCGCTCGACCCCATTGGGTTTGGCAGCCGGCGTATTACGTCGCCACGCCGCGCGGATGGGTCTATGTGGAGGGCTATTGGGACTATTCGCTCGATCGTCGAGGCGTGGCGTTTCTGCCGATCTATGCCCCTTCCCGCCTGTATGGCCGGTCGGACTTCCGGTACTCCCCCGATATGGTTCTCGACCTGAATACCCTGATGCTCAACCTGTTCATCTCGCCGCGGCGGCATCATTACTACTACGGCGACTACTACGGAGCGGAGTACTCGCGGGAAGGCTACCGTCCGTGGTATGAAGTGCGCGATCATCACGACTGGTATGACCCGATCTATGTCCACCAGCGGTGGGAACATCGTGATGACCACCAATGGGGCGAGCATCAGCGCGAGGGATATGACCGCCGCCGTGACAACAAGGATCTCCGTCCGGCCAGGACCTACGAAGCCATGAGGACTCAGTCCGCCCACCTGCCGGAGAAAGACCGCAGGGAGGTGCAACTGGCCCGGCCGATGAGGGAAGTTGTCTCGGAAAAGACCACGCCGTTCAAGTACGAGAAGCTCGACACAAAACGTCGCGATGAAGCCGTCAGTCGCGAAAAGGAAGTGCATGCCTACAAGGACAAGCGAGCGCAGTGGGAATCGACTTCCGCGGTGTCCAAGGATGGGCGGGAACCCAGGGAACGCACTGTGCAAAGGGACGTCGTAACGTCCAAGGAACCGGATCGCACGTCCCCCAGGGAATCGCAGAAACAACCCGTGAAGGACGTAACGCCGGATGACAAATCGCGGACGCTCAACCGGGGCGATGTGGCCGGGGATCAGTCTGCCGCGCGGGATGCTCAGCCCCAGAAGGTGAAGATTCCCAAGTCGCCGACGGTGGTCCGTGAATCGGTGCGCGATAAGGATCTGACGGCTCCGCCCAAGCCGAAGGAACCCAAGGCCGATCCGGAGGCCCGACAAAAGAATGCGAAGGATGCGACGGATCGTTCAAAGGATAATGAACGCTCGGCCAAGGACAAATCGGACAAAGATAACACAGACAAAGACAACTCAGACAAGGATAAGTCGGATAAGGACAAGTCTGAGTCGAAAAAGTAGTACGAGTTTTCTCGTTTTCGATCAACGCAAGGTGGAGGCGACCCACGTGTCGCCTCCACCCACCCCTGCCACGGATGGCGCGCCCGACGAAGGGGCGACGGATGTCGCTGTCCGCCGTTGGCCTGTCTCTGACAGCGACCAAGGCAGGATGTGCCATGACTCAATGCATTTTCATAACCGGAGCACGAGGTTTTCTGGGGCGGAACCTGTTGCAGGCGGCGGCGAAGCGGTTCCCGCGGGCCTCTTTCGTCCTGCTGGCCAGGTCCGTGCAGGCCGCTGAAGATCTCCGCGGCAGGTTCAGATGGCTTGGCCGCGACAGACTCAAGATCCTCCAGGGCGATATTCTTCATTCGGGCCTCGGCCTGGCCTCCGGCGAGTCCGCAATGCTGGCCTCGGTGAACGAGGTGTGGCACCTGGCGGCATCGACCAGCTTCGACGACCGGGAAACGGCGGCCACCCACCAGAGCAATGTCGTCGGCACACAGAACGTGCTGGCGGTCGCCTGTGGCCTGAGGAAACTCGATCGATTCGTGTACGTCAGCACTGCCTATGTTGCAGGGACCAATCCGGGGCCCATTGCGGAGGACGAACTGCCTTCCCGCGGCGGCTTCAGGAACGCCTATGAGGCTACCAAGTGGGAGGCGGAGCGGACCGTTCGGCAATCCCCCTTGCCTTACACGATTTTTCGGCCCAGCATCATCATGGGAAACTCGCGGACCTACGATCCGCAGGGCGAGCGGCGGATGATCTACGGATACCTGCTGGGCATCTATTATTCCGTGCTTCGCGAGTGCAAGAGGCGACGGATCGACTTCGCCCGCGGGTGGCGCGGTGGGCGCGATCTGGAACTGGATCTGCGGCTGCTGGGGAACGAAGCGGCGACCAAGAACTTTGTCTGTATCGACGACGTGACGTCCAGCATGCTGCATATTCTCGACACGGCGACCGTCCTGAAGTCGTACCACCTGACCAGCGCCCGGCCGATTGAAGGGCTGGCCCTGTGGCGGTGCATCGAAAAAGCGATGAGGATCCGCGGAGTCCGTTACGTGGGGGAGACGATCGAGAATCCCACCTCGCTTGAGCGTAATGTCATGAGCTACACGGCTCCGTTCCTGCCCTATAGCATCAATCCCGACCCCGTGTGGCTGTTGACCAACACGGACAAGGCCCTGGGCTGGCAGCACGCCCGCACACCGATGAACGAGACCGTTCTGGCGGGCCTGCTGGAACACTTCATGGCGGAGGAAGTGTCCACGCGGCAAGTGATGGCTGAGGAAGCCACGGCAGTCCCCGATGAGGCGGTCATGCTGGCCAGCGCCTGAACTCCACGCGCGGGAGCCCAATGCGACTTTATCTGATCAACCCGAATAACCCGCTGGTCAGCCTGGCCAAGGTCAAGGAAAGCCGGTGGAATCGCTACCGTATCTGGAAACCTCTGGGGCTTCTGGTGTTGGCGGGTCTGACGCCGTCGGATTGGGAGATCACCGTCATCGATGAAAACCTGCGCGTGCCGGACTACTCGGCCATGCCTCGCCCGGACCTGGTGGGGATTACCGCCTTCACGTCGCAGGCCAGCCGGGCGTACGAGCTGGCGGAAGAGTTTCGCGGCCGCGGCGTGTGCGTGGTCATGGGCGGGATTCATGCCACCATGTGCAGCGAGGAAGCCCTGCGCCATGTCGATTTGGTTGTCACGGGCGAGGCCGAGAGCGTCTGGGCACACGTCCTGGAAGACGCCAGGTATGGCCGGTTGCAGAGAATCTATCACGGCAAGCACCTGGACCTGGCCGAGGTTCCGCCGGCCCGCCACGACCTCCTGCAAGAAGGCTATGCCTTTGGCTCCATCCAGACGACGCGAGGCTGTCCGCTGAGTTGCAGCTTCTGTAGCGTGTCGGCCTTCAACGGCACTCTCTACCGTCACCGGCCGATAGCCCATGTGATCGAGGAACTCAAGTCCATCCGGGAGAAGTGGGTTCTGGTGGTGGATGACAATCTCATCGGCATTAACGCGTCGCATGTCGCCAGGGCCAAGGAGTTGTTCCGCGCGATGATCGCGGCCGACCTCGGCAAGGCCTGGATCGGCCAGGTCACCATCAACATGGCCGACGACGAGGAGTTGCTGGACCTGGCCGCGCGGGCGGGCTGCCGGGGCGTGTTCATCGGATTTGAGTCGCCCACTGCCGCCGGGCTTGCCGAGGTGGGCAAGAAGTTCAACCTGCTCAAAGGGCGGGACTTCAGGGCCTCGGTTCGACGGATCCATCGCCACAACATACTGGTCGTCGGATCGTTCATCCTTGGGCTGGATGCCGATGAGCCGGGCATCGGCCGGAGGATTGCCCAGGCGGCCGGAAGCTACGGCGTGGACGTCCTCAACGCCCTGTTCCTGACCCCGCTGCCGGGCACTCGCCTGTGGGGTCAGATGAAGAGCCAGGGCCGCATTGTCGCCGCCGACTTCCCTGACGATTGGCGATACTACACGCTGGGGTTCCCGACGGCGCACTACAAGAACTTCTCCTGGTCGGCCCTTGTGGAGGAGATGAACCGCTGCGATCGGCGATTCTACTCGCTGTGGCAAATCCTTCGCCGCGTCGCCACGGGCGTCCTGCGGATGCGACACCCGATCGTGTTGCTGGTAACCAACCTGTCCTATCGGAACAACGCCCGGCTGTCCCGGAAGAGCTATGCGGAGATGGACTTGCTACGCGGCAAGCACGCGGAACGCTCTGCCTCGTGCCCTGTGACTCACCAAACGATGGATCGGGTGCCCGCCAGGTAGGGCGTGCTTACCAGCACGCGGAATGTTCTGCCTCGTGCAAGTATGCACGACCTACCGGGTCACGCGGAATGCCCTGCCTCGTGCCCTGTGACTCGCCAAACGACGGATCGTGTACCAGCACTCTAAAAAACAAACCGGCTGCCACGGGGGCAGCCGGCGCCGGAATCCGTTCCGGTGGGTTGTCTTGTACGGTCGAGACTACTTGCGAAACTCGCTCTTGGCGTGGGCGCCGACCAGGGCAGGGCTGCGTCTCTTGCGACGCCGGCCTGGCTCGGGCATGTCGGGGCGGGCGACGCGGATGGGATGCTCCTCGACCAATTGCATGGCCTCGGTCACATCGTGGGCGAAGAGGTCGGCCTTGACCTCGTCGGCCAGGCCCTCGGCCCGGTTGAACACGCCGCCGCTGAGGAGCACCTGCATGTCCGGGCAGGGGCTGACCTCGCGGACCAGCGAGATGAGATTGCGGATGGGAGGCACCGAGGCCGGCTCGGCGCCGTAGATGCAGAGGATTTCCGGCTTGGTTCGGCCGACGAACTCCAGAACCTCGTCGTTGGGGACCGACGAGCCCAGTAACCACACGCTCCAGCCCTCGGCCTCGAAAAGGTCGGCGGTCATCTGGGCGCCGAGTTCTTCGATCTGGCCGGAGCCGCAGACGATGACCATTCTCTTGCCGCTCTTGGGCTTGCGGGCCAGGAAGCCGCAAAGCTGGTCGGCCAGCATCCGGTTGATGCGGGTGGCCATCTGCTCAGTCACGCGGGAAATGTCGTCATTGCGGTAGAGCTTCTCCACCTGCTCCATCGCCGGCCAGAGGACCATCTTCAGCAGCTTGGAGGCGGTCAGGCCGCGGTCGTGCGCGGCGAAGATCAGCTCGCGTGCCTCGCAACGCTTGCCGGCGAACAGGTGCTCCAGGTACTGCTTGAACAGTTCGGCGAACGTCATGGTGGTCATCCTTTCATCGGCCGGGAGAACCGCGTCCATGGCCCTTCCGGTTCCGGTGTTGACTTGAGGCATTCCTTGCCTTGAATTCTGGGTAATTTTTCTGATCATGGTTTTTAAGTTCTTGTTAATCTGGATAACTTCGGCAACATAGGTAGAATCGGGAAACGGCACTATTTTTCTTTAGGGCAAAATAGAAAAGATAGATAAAATAGGTAGTTTGATTCGGTCGTATGGGAAAATATGGGATTCCCTATAGGGCAGTATGGTTTCTAACTTATTTACATACAATGTGTTATAGCTATATAGAGTCGGCGGATTGTCAGGAATATGGCAGCGACGGGGAGCCGGTGATTCGACCCTGGATTCGTGGTACCGGCGGTATCCGGCTGAACCTCGCGGCGGCGACGGAGCCACGGATCAGCGAGTCGGTGCCCGAGGATCAACCCGCGTGAGCCGCTTTCTCCTGCCCCCAGACAGCCGGTCTTCATCGCCCCTTAAGACCTGTCCAGGAACAGGGTGCCAGTAATAATATTGGCTTGACAAATCCAGATTATTTGATCTAATATGGCTCACTATCAGGGGTTGCCGCCGAAGGAAACTGGCGGAGCGCCACGTCAATTGTCATGGTTGGCCTGGGTCGATCACGGGCTGACGTAGCGAGGTACAATATGCTGCCCGCTGCCGACATATTCAGCCGGACCGAATGGGACGCACTTGCCGAAGAGGCTTGTTTATCGCCCCGACAGAAGCAGATTTCGGGCCTCATCTTACACGGATTTGGAGATAAGCAGATCGCTGCTCAATTGGCCGTGACGGTCCCCACGATTCGCACCCACATGAGCCGGCTGTTCCTCAAACTGGGCGTTCAGGACCGCAACGATTTGCTGCTCTACTTCTTCCGACAGGCCCGCAGGCGATGCGAGTCGGTCGCTTGCCCCCTACGCCGGCAGAGGCGGGCCAGGTCGCTTTCCCCGTCGAACCACGAGGCGGGCCGTTTGACAAAGTAAGCATCACATGGGCGAATAGTGTTTCGTTGTGATGTCATTGAAAACAATGACATCCTACATGATGAATTGCACTTCTAAATGAATGTGGTAGTCTTCTTCTGCTTTGCCGCTCGGTTCTAAAGGGAGAACCTTTATGGCGGCCAGGCGATGATCACATCCGGAAAAGGGAACGAGTCCGCGGGTATTCAGGTGGTGAGCCTCCATCGACTAGTGATTGCGTCACTGAGAAAGGAGTTGGCTCATGGCGACGGGGACGGTCAAGTGGTTTGATCCGAAGAAGGGGTATGGGTTCCTCATTGGCCCGGAAGGCCAGGACGTGTTCGTCCATTACACATGCATCGTTGGCGACGGCTTTCGGGCGCTCAAGGACGGCGAGCCCGTGGACTACGAATTAGTCAAGAGCGAGAAGGGATTCCAGGCGCGAAATGTCATCAGGCCCGCTGAAAGGGCGGCGGTCTGATACCGCGTCTCTCGGATAGCCGTTTAATCGACGATTCCATGCGTGCGGGCGGCTAGAATGGCGTGCCCGGCTTTTTGGGGTAGTGCCCGGTCCGTTGCCGGTACGGCAATGGCGGCGATCACCGTTCAAAGGAAGTCCGCTGCACCCCGTGATGATGTAGGTCTCCCTCCACCTACGTCGGGGTTGTGGCTCTGTGGGCGACACCAAGGTCTCCCTCCACCCGGGTGTCGCCCCTTGTTTTTCCCGGCCTCCACCCGGCCGATCTGCAAGGCGGACACATCCAAAAAGAATCCTTAGCCGCGAATTACGCCAATTTCGCGAAAATAATAATGAAGCTGGATCGAGCTTATGGGCCTTTCCTTTTTCGCGTCTGTCTTCGCGGAATTCGCGGCTGATTTTTTGGGCGACCAACTCACTTCACTTTTGGATGCGATGGCCCTGGGCCGATCCGCCTAAAAGCTTTCCAAGCCACCGGCCTGGCGGTACGATATCAGGCTCGCAAAACGACTTTGGGCCTAGTGTTCTGTGACTCGTCAAACGATGGGCGGGCCCGGAGGCCCCCTACTGGAAAAGCTATGAAGATCTCATTGAACTGGCTGACGGATTACGTGGACGTTTCGATGGACGCTCGCGAGCTGGCCAAGCGGCTGACGGCCTCGGGCCTGGGCTGCGAGGAGATCATCGACGCCGGCGAGGACGTGGTGCTCAACCTGGAGATCACCTCCAACCGTCCCGACTGTCTCGGGCACCTCGGCGTGGCCCGCGAAGTGGCAGCCATCACCGGCGCGACCTTTCGCCCGCCGCTGATCGGCAAGCTCAAGACCACCGGCCTGGCGTCCAGGCTGGCCGGCGTGCGGGTGGATGCCCCGGACCTCTGCCCGCGTTACACCGCCCGCGTCATCCGCAACGTCAAGGTCGGCACCAGCCCCGAGTGGATGGTGCAACGTCTCGAGGCCGTCGGGCTGCGAAGCATCAACAACATCGTCGATGTGACCAACTACATCCTGATGGAATACTCCCAGCCGCTGCACAGCTTCGACTATGACAAGCTCGCGGGCCACCAGATCATCGTCCGGCGGGCGATGGGCGGCGAGCAGATCGTCAGCATCGACCAGACCCGCTGCCAGTTGGACGAGAACATGCTGGTCATCGCCGACGCCGAGCGGGCTGTCGCGGTGGCGGGCATCATGGGCGGCCTCAACAGCGAGGTGACCGACAAGACGGTCAACGTGCTGATCGAGTCGGCTCAGTTCGACCCGCTCTGCATCCGCCGCACCGCGCGCAAGCTGGCCCTGATGAGCGAGAGCAACTATCGCTTCGAGCGAGGCGTGGACCCTGTCGGCGTGGATGCCGCGTCGTTGCGGGCCTGCGAGCTTATCCTGGAACTGGCCGGCGGAGAGCTGGCCGAGGGCGTCATCGACGTCTGGGCCAACCCCTACAAGGCACCGGTGGTCTCACTGCGGCCACAACGGTGCAGCGCGTTGGTCGGCATCGACATTCCCGCCGACAGGCAGGTGGACATCCTCGCCCGCCTGGGCCTTACGCCGCGACTCGAGGGCGGCAAGATCGTCTGCACGATCCCGCCCCACCGGGCCGACCTGACGCGGGAAGTCGACCTGATCGAGGAAGTCATCCGCCTGCACGGCTACGACAAGATCCCCTCCGGCGGGCACGTCACGCACAAGGTCACCGGCGACGCCGCCTTCCAGCGCGTCCGGCGGCAAATCAGCGGCGTGGTCAGTGCTGCCGGCTTTGACGAACAGGTGTGCGTGACCTTCATCGACGCCCAGGAGGCCCTGCTGTTTGGCGATGCGGCGCCGGTGTGCGCCGACCCGCTGGTGCGCAGAACCAACAACGCGCTTCGGCCGACGCTGCTGCCCTCGCTGCTGGCCACCTGCAAGACCAACCAGGACGCCGGCGCCAGCGAGGTGAGCCTGCATGAGGTGTCGGCGGTCTTCCCGCCCGGCCCCGGCGGCCACGTCGAAGACGAGCACGTCGAGCTGGCGATGGTGACCACGCGCGACCTGGCCGAGCTTCGCGGCACGCTGGAAGCCCTTGTCGACCGCGTCGCCCCGCGGGCCCGGCTGGAGGTCGTGCCCGCCGCGGTCAAGGGGATGGAGGAGTCGGCCTCGGCCGATCTGCTCCTCAACGGCAAGAGAATTGGCTCGATGGGCGTCATCGCCCAGAACGTTCGCGATTACTACGGCCTGAATTCGGCGATCACGGCGGCGGCGTTGCGTTTCGACGCCCTGCTGGCCAATGCCCAGGAGATACGGCAGTACCAGGCCGTGCCGCGTCTGCCGGCGGTGAAACGCGACCTGTCGCTGGTGGTCGATGAAGGCGTCACCTGGAAGGCCCTGGCCGATGCCATCGACGCCGTGCCCCAGCCCATGCGGGTGGCGGTGGACTACGTGACGACCTATCGCGGCAAGCCCATTCCCACCGGCCGCAAGAGCGTTACCGTTACCCTGACGTACCGTTCCAGCGTCGGAACGCTGCGGAGCGAAGAAGTGGATGCGGAGGTCGCGGCGGTCGTGACGGCGGCGAAAGAAAAATTCTCCGCCGAACTTCGCGCGTAACAAGCGGCCGCCGTGAAGGTAAGAAACATCGCTCAGCCGAAACGTTTTGCCCCTCAAGGAATCCGCGCCCTCGGCCGATAGATGTGATGTATACTGGTCATAGAAAAAAAGCCTCTGCCCGTGCTCGACGGCCGGCTCAGTTGAAAAGAACCTATACCCATTGTTTGGGAAGCGATGTCCGAAAACGCTGGGGCGTCTAGGCAGCTACCCACTTAGAATAATGGGTTCTTCTTCCTGGGCGACATCGGCATAATGGCGGAGGCGTTTTTTGCGCTCTCCTCAAAGGGTTGTCACGGAGCGCACGGAACAGGAATAACCTCCCCAATCCCAGCGCCCCGCCCCTTCTTTCTCCCCCGCCGGCACTGTTGAACAGCAAGAAAACAACCTATCACAAAGGGCACAAAGAGCACAGAGGCCACGAAGAACCGCATGTGAATTAAGGCTGTCCCGTCCATTCTTGTGCCTATCAACTCTTTCAACAGTTCTCTGTGACCTCTGTGGCCTCGGTGTCCTCTGTGATTAGTGCTTTGGGGACTGCCAGAGAATCCAACCACGCCCAATGCGACGGGTCGGGCGTTTTCACTTGAAAAATTGACTCTTTGTGGGCATAATTCCACAACTTCAGTACCGTGCGCGAGAAACGCGCGGAGGACGTGCTGAACCGACTGTCGCGGCCCGCCTTGACATCACGCGGCAGCGGCGTCAACGACCGTGGGGGTCCATCCCTTCACGGCAGGAAACGTAAGTGAGAAGTCCAGACCCTGGACGGGAGTGCGGATATGAGTTGCTTCGTCGGCATCGACGTGGGCGCCGTCTCAGCCAAGGCGGCCCTGATAATCGATAAGAGCCAAGGGGCCGCCCTGAGCGGCAACGCCGCCTTCACACCGCTGGACGGCTGCGCCGAAGCGGGCAAGTGCATCTTCGTCAGCAGCTATCGCCGCACGCGCGGCAAGCCCCTGGCCGCAGCCACCGAACTGCTGGAAGACATCATCGCCGCCGTCGGCATGGACCAGGTCAGCGGCGTGTGCCTGACCGGCAGCGCCGGCAAGTTGGTCGCCGCCAAGCTGTCGGCCTCGGTCACCAACGAGTTCAAGGCCGTCGCAACGGGCCTGTCGGCTCTGGGCCTGAATGTGCGGACGGTTTTCGAGATGGGCGGGGAGAGTTCCAAGTACCTGCGGCTGTCCCACAACGCCGACGGCACCTACGGCATCGTCGATTACGCCACCAACGGCGACTGCGCCGCCGGGACCGGCTCGTTCATCGACCAGCAAGCCGGCCGGCTCAAGTACGCCATCGAGGACGTCGGGCCGCTGGTGCTGTCGGCCGACCGCGCGGCGCAGGTGGCCGGGCGGTGCAGCGTGTTCGCCAAGAGCGACATGATCCACGCCCAGCAGAAGGGCTACAACCCGCCCGAGGTGCTTCGCGGCCTGTGCAACGCGGTCGCTCGCAACTTCCGCACGGCGGTGGTCCGCTCGCACGGGGTGGAGGGGCCGGTGGCCTTCATCGGCGGCGTGGCCGCCAATGCCGCCGTCGTCCGCGCCATGCGCGAGACCTTCGACCTGCAAGAGTCGCAGATGATCGTGCCCCCGGCCTTCACGCACATTTCCGCCGTCGGCGCCGCCGCCGTCGCGGCCCATGCGGCCAAGGTCGAAAACCTCGCCCACATCGACGACCTGCGGAAGGCCAGCGACGCACTGGCCGGCGCCTTCCCCACCAGCGAGCCGCTGGACATGTCCAACGTGCTGCTGCTGCGGAACCACGTCGAACCCTACGAGCCCTCCTACGGCAGCGAGAAGATCGACGTCTTCCTGGGCGTGGACATCGGCAGCGTTTCGACCAACGTGGTGGCCATCGACGACGAAGGCCGCGTCGTGATCGACATTTACACCCGCACGCTGGGCAGGCCCATCGAGGTCGTCGCCGCGGCGCTCAAGGACATCGAGGCCCAGTGGGGCGACCGCCTCAACATTCGCGGCGTGGGCACGACCGGCTCGGGCCGCGAGCTGATCGGCGAACTCATCGGCGCCGACACGATCAACGACGAGATCACCGCCCACAAGACCGGCTCGACCTACGTCGGCAGGAAGATGCTCGACGGGCGCGTGCCCGACACGATCTTCGAGATCGGCGGGCAGGACTCCAAGTTCATCTCGCTCCAGGACGGCATCGTGGTGGACTTCACCATGAACGAAGCCTGCGCCGCCGGCACGGGCAGCTTCCTCGAAGAGCGGGCCGAGGAACTGGACATCTCCATCAAGGGCGAGTTCGCCGAGCTGGCCCTGTCCAGCCGCAGCCCCATCCGCCTGGGCGAGCGCTGCACCGTGTTCATGGAGCGCGACGTCAACAGCTATCTCCAGCGCGGCGCGACCAAGGCCGACCTGGTGGCGGGCCTGGCCTACTCGGTGGTCTACAACTACATCAACCGCGTCGTCCGCGGCCGAAAGATCGGCCAGACGGTCTTCTTCCAGGGCGGCACGGCCTACAACGACGCCGTCGCGGCGGCCTTCGCCAGCGTGCTGGGCAAGGAAATCATCGTCCCGCCCTTCAACGGCGTCATCGGCGCCATCGGCGCCGCCCTGCTCGCGCGGGACAAGATGACCCGCCCGCCGGCCTCTGGTACCACGGCCGTCTCGGCTGTGGACACAGGCGAGACGCCTGTGCTACCAGACAAGCAGATGGGCACCTACATCAGCGAGACCGGCGGGAGGAGCCTCCGCGCCCTCAAGAGCCGATTCCGCGGCTACGACCTGATGAAGGTGGACTACAAGCTGCGCGAGTTCACCTGCAAGGCCTGCTCCAACACCTGCCAGATCCAGGAATTCACGGTCGAAGGCTCCAAGACCTACTGGGGTGACAAGTGCTCCGACCGCTACCGCAAGGCCGTCAAGGCGGCCCGCAAGCCGATCATCGATGACCTGATGGCCTTTCGCACCCGGCTGATGATGGACGAGTCAGGCCTGCCCGACGCCAATGGCGGCAAGACCGTCGGCATCCCGCTGACGATGTTCGCGCTGGAATGGCTGCCGTTCTGGCGAACCCTGCTGGCCCACTGCGGCTTCAACGTCGTGCTGTCGGAGCCTTCCAACAAGAAGATCATCCAGGCCGGGCTCGACAGCGTGGTGGCCGAGCCGTGCTTCCCGATCATCGTCGCCCACGGCCACATGGTCAGCCTCGCCCAGCAGGGCGTCGACTACATCCTGGCGCCTAACATCATCTCGATGAAGTCGCAGTGGAACGAAACCGAGAGCCACCTGTGCCCCTGGCACCAGACGCTGCCGTTCGTCACGCGCCAGGCCCCCGCCCTGATGGACTTCGCCGACCGCTTCATTACGCCGGTCCTCCACTTCCGCGAGGGGCCCAAGCGGGTCCGCCGCGAGTTGACCGAGTGCCTGGGCAAACTGGGCGTCAAGGCCTCCACGGTTGCCTCGGCCGTCGAGGCGGCCTTTGCCGCACAGGGCCGCTTCAAGACCGCCATCCTCGAAGCCGGGCGCACCGCGATGCAGACCCTCGAGCGCACGGGCGAGCCGGGCGTGGTGCTGATGGGCCGGCCTTACAACATCCACGACGCGGGCATGAATCTCTCGGTGGCCCAGAAGTTGCGGGAGTTTTACGGCGTCAACGTCGTCCCGCTGGACTTCCTGGACACCGACAGCCTCGACATCCGCGACGTCAACTCGAACATGTTCTGGGACCTGGGGCGGCGCATCCTGGCCACGGCCAAGATCGTCGGCCGGCACGACAACCTGCACATCATCTACATCACCAACTTCAAGTGCGGGCCGGACTCGTTCATCAAGCACTTCATCCGCCGCGCATCGGGCAAGCCGTTCCTGACGCTCCAGTTCGACGGCCACAGCAACGACGCGGGCATGATGACTCGCTGCGAGGCCTACCTGGATTCCAAGGGAATTCTCCGCCCGTGGCGTGCGGAACCCGTCACGGCCACAACGCAGGTGGGAAGCGGAAACTAGTGGTCCTTCACAACTAATTTTGTTGGTGCCACGGTCAAGCGTTGTTTGCTTGGCCGTGCGGACACCCCCAAGCACACGACGCTTGGGGGTGGCACCGACTCACAATTTTGGCTGTGAAGAACTACTAGCGGGTGCCGTGGTCGCGGCGTTTGCGACCACGTGACCGGCTATGCACGGCTGCACACGACGCAGCCGTGGCACCACCGTGGATCCGCCGACCTCAACGGGCGGCGGGCGGGACAATGCGCTCGATCGCGTCGATCCACTTCTTGACGGTGTTTTCCCAGCGGAACAGGCCCACGCGGCGGCGGCCCTGCTCCTGGAGTTGGCCGTACCGCTGTCTGTCGGTCATCAGCGTCCGCCACGCCTCGGCGATGGCCTGGGGGCTTTCCGGGGGAACCAGCACGCCCGCCTCGCCCACCACCTCCGGCAGCGCGCAGCAGTCGCCGATGACCCTGGGCAGGCCGTGGGCCATCGACTCGATGGCGGGAATGCAGAAGGACTCGCACAAGCTCGTCAGCGTGAACAGCCGCGAAGTGCGGTAGGCCGAGGTGATGTCCTCATTCGCCAGGTCGCACTCCGCCGAGACGACGGACTCCAGGCCCATATCGCCGATCAACTGGACGATCCGGCGGTAGTAAGGCTCCCAGGCCAGGCGTCCGACAATCCGCAGGCGGTAATGGGCGAATTGGCTTTCGGCGTGAAGCATTTTGAAGGCGCGAATAATGCTCTCAAAGTTCTTGTGGGGCATGTAGGCCGAGACGCTCAGGATCACCGGCTGGCGATCCTCGAACGAGGGGCACGGCTCGCCGGCTGTGCGGAGCATCGATTCGTCCACCCCGTTCAGCGCGATGACGTGCGGGAATTGCTCCTGGCGCCCGGCATCGGCGATCACGAGTTGCCGCATGTACGACGAGGCGTAGCCCATGCACGCCGCCTTGGCCACGCCCTGCCGCCACAATCGCCGCAGCGCGATGGCGCGCACCCGCTCGATCAGCGAAGACGGCGGAAAAACGTAAGGGCTGGGATCCTGCACCAGCACAAACTGCGGGATCGTGACGGTCGGCTGGTACGCGCCGGAAGCGGCGAAGTAGGCGTGAGCCCCCAGTGACAGACACGTGCGATTGAGCCATCGCCGCTCCCAGAGCCGGCGCCCCACCAGGCCGATGGTATCCTTCGGGCAGCGAATGTGATAGAGATTGGGCCACAGGTCCGGTAGCGGCACGTCCTCCCGATCAGGCCGGTGCAGGACGATCATGCGCCATTTCGGGCGAAGCAAGACCAGCGCCCGGCAGTAGTTGTGGTGAACGACCAGGCTGCCGGAAGTACTCATCCCCAGGCTGTTGATGACCAGCACCCGTTCGGGGGATTCATCCCGATCCAAGGCGCCGGCGCTCAGGTTCCGATGCCAGTCCAGAATCATCGCCACGATCTCCTGTCGCGATCAGAAATTCATTCGCCGCTACTTCCGGGCTCCGGGCTCGCGATCCAGCGTATTGACGCAGTCGGCCAGGCTCAGCGCCCACGCCCGCGGGGTCCAGTTGGCGATGATGCCGCGCGACGCCTGCCCCATCGCAGCCAGGTCCATCGACCCGTCGGACATCCGCGTCATCGCGTCCGACAGTTCGACGGGGTTGCGGTGGTCAAAAACAAACCCGTTGACGCCCCGCCGACAGAGGTCCGGGCCGCAGCCGCACTTGTCGCTCACCAGCACCGGCAGGTCGCAAGCCATCGCTTCGTTGACCACCAGGCCCCAGGTTTCCGAGCAACTGGGCAACACCAGGCAGCGGGCCAGGGCATAGAGCGGAGGCAACTGATCGTAGGTCGCCCAGGGCCATAATTGCACGACGTCAGCCAGCCCACGGGCGGCGATCTGCCGCTCCAACTCCGCCTTCAGCGGCCCGTCACCGACGATGACCAGGCCAAATGGCCCGCCGCGCTTGCGATAGTCCGCAAAGGCTTCGATCAGGACGTGGAGATTCTTTTCAGAGATCATCCTCGATACGCAGAGGATGTAGTTCTCACTCAGGCCCAGCCGCTGCCTCAGGCCGCTGTCGGCGCGGGCGGCCTGGGCGCCGGTGGCGAAGTAGTCGTTGTCCACCACGTCCAGGCCGCGCCAGATGCGCGACGGGCAGAATCCCAGGCTGGCCGCGTACGCCGCCGCCATCTCGCCCGAGACAAAAACGCCATCGTAGAGGCGCGGAATCAGCCATCGCTTGGCCTGTTCCCTGGGCCACGACCTCTTGTGGTCGCCCATCCAGCTATCGCTGCACAGGACGGCCGCCCTGCCGCGGGCCCGCGCCCAACGCGCCGCATCTCTCATGTAAGGCGCGTTGTAACCCGGCGTGAAGACCGCCCTCGGCCCCAGCCGCTCCAGGCACGACAAGACCGCCGCCGACATCGCCGCGGGGGATATCTCCTCGAACGGCCTGTCAAAGAGGCAGAAGTGCCTGACCTCCTCGCCGGATTGGTAACCTTTCCACGGGTAGCGATTCTGGGAGGAGGATACTTCCACGAACGCGCAGTCGGGCATCAAGGCCGCGGCGGCACAGGCCTGGACCCAGTGATGGGCGCCCATGTGAGGCGACAACACCACCGTGCGAGTTTCTGAATTCATTCGTGTCTTTCCATGCCGCCGCCGGCCCGTCGTCGCCGGGAGCCTGCCGCACATTCTAACCGGGCTGGGCCTCTGGGCAAGCCTCCGCCGCGCCGCACTTCCAATTACTACGCCGCTCGGCCGCTTCCGGCGGCACGACGCCGCCGGAATCCCATCGCCAGGCCGCCCATGGCCAGCAGCGACAGAGTGGCCGGTTCAGGCACGGCCCCAAGGCCCACAATATCCGGGCCGGCGAAGCACGTGCCGTTGCTCTCGATCCGCACGCCGACCAGGTTGGTCCACGCGGAATCCAGGCTGATGCCGTAGGCCCGGACGCCCTGGGCGCCGTCGATCTCGAGTGTGTCCAGCGACCAGAGGCTGTTGAAGCTCCCGCTGCCCGGATCGACCTGAAGCGCCGAGGTCAGTGTCGGGGCATAATGGGCGATATCGCCGCTGCCGGGGGCGAGGATGCCGTAGACGTTGAAACCGCTGTTCCCGCCGCGCTCCAGGACGGCCAACTCGACCGTCGCGTTGTTGCTGTCGCCCGAGAGCGTCATGCCGCTGCCGAAATACAGGTCGACATAGTAGCGCCGGCTGACTTCCTCGCCGTCGAGGAGCCGGCTCATGTTCTTGTAGCCGCTGCCGAAGGGCCCGAAGACTTCCGCCAGCGTCCCGGTCGAGCCGCCCTCGCCGGCATAAGGCGTGGACAGGTCGGCCCGGTCGGGATTGAAGTCCTGAAGATTTCCGGCCGTGGACACGTCACGGGGGATCGGAGCATTCCATCCGTAGAGAACCGGCGTGGGATGCGAGGCATCCTGGCTCTTCATCAGGTACCCGTCGGAAAACCGCAGGAAGTCCGCGCCGGTCATCACGGTCGGCGAGCCGACGAAAGCCAGCTGCTCGAGGCTCCGGTCGCCGCTGGTCAGCAGCGTCGAGTGCGTGCCGGCGGCGTTGCCGTCGTAGATGAAGCAGGCCTGGGCCATCCCGCCCGCCGCGCCCAATGCGCATAACGCGACCACCGTCAAGACCTGCTTACGGGTGATGATTTGCGCGCAATTCATACTGTCCTCCTCGTGGAATCCATGTTCCAATTCAGGGGTCTCTGCGCCCGGAGATCATCTCCCGCACAGCCTCACACAACACGGCGGCGCGGCCTCCTGATCTCCGGGCGTCTACTCACTCATGCGAACACTACGATATGGATTTCGACCGGGCCAAATCGCGGCGGGGAAATTCGCGGCGAAGCCAAACAAATGCCCAGACGTGCGGCGGCCACCCCCTATCGGCGTCACGAATGGAAATCTGATTTTCGTAGACAAAACCGCGGCCGTTGGATTCCATACAGATTGGGTGCCCCTGTGGGTTGGGTGCCATGCAACGCCGTAAACTAAGTGATGAGTTTTTGTTCATAGAAGGCTTGCGCCCTGCGGATTTCCGTGCGTGTGGCCCTGCGGATATTGGGTGCGGTCGCCGGG